>DASPIK010000031.1:0-109556 GCA_035629075.1 Terriglobales bacterium
TCCTGCTTCGCCTCGTTATGGTCTTGGCTAACGCGATCAGGCACCTTGAGTCTCATGCGAAGTCGAATGCGGTCGCCGAAGTCTCGGAAATCGGCTGCAAGTCCTCCCCGCAACTCGAAGATCCCGGAGCGAACGGCATGATCAGGAGGGAGCATAAGAACGGTCGATCTTGCAGCAAGGAACAAGCTGGCGAAGATGGCGCCGAGGAGCAAGCCAGAGATGGCCATGAGAGTACGTCTGGGGCTCTTCTTACGCTCGGGCACCTTTGGCTCGTCGAGTATGCGTACGGTTGGGAGTTCTCGGGCTTCCTGAACCTTGGCGAGCTCGTATTGTTTCGTCAGCACTTCGAAAACAGCTTCCTGGACCTTAACATTGCGGTACAGGTCGTAGTAGCCGACACCAATGGCTGGCAAGCTAGTGATAGGCGGCAGCCCGCCGCCGACTTTGGCAGCGTCGGGGGATGCTTGCGCCGACGAGACTGCTGCAGCGCCGCTGCCTTCAATTTTGGCCAACTGTCGTTTCAGTGATGCGATACGAGCACGAGCCGCGATGACCCTGACATTGCCGGGTCGATATATCTCCTCGAGTCCGCTCAATTCAGCTTCGGCAGCACTTACTTCAGCGCGAAGCTTCGCGGCAGCATCAAACATCGCCTTTCCCTGTTCCTTCGGATCGATGGCCATGTTGTTGCGCGAAAATTCACTCAGTCGCGACGATGCGGTTGCGAGGTCTTGCTTAACCGTGCTCAGCCGTTGTTCCAGAAACACGCGTTCCCGGTGCGCCGCCGAGGTGTTCAGCTCTGCCAACACTTCATTAAGGTTGTCGACATAGCTACGCGCCAAACTCGCGGCCCGATCCGGTGAGCGATCGGTGACTGCCACGGTGATGATTCCGGTCTTCTTGTCCTCGAGAATCGATGTATTCTTCGCCAAGACCTCTTGTGCGTCTTCGCGCAGCTTAACCCGGTACACATGACGAAGATCGAACTTGTCGATAAGCCGGTCTTGCAGTTTGTCGCTGCGAAGCACGCCGACCAACGTCGCACCGTTGCTCTTCATGCCCAGCGCGTCGGACGCGACGGCTGCGAGCTTGTCATCGGCCATGCCGGCGAGCATCGCCAGTCCACTTCCCGCCTGCTTCTCGGGCGGCATGAGGGTGGCAACCGACTCGTACTTAGGCCGGATCGCCAAAGCCAGCACGACGGCCACTACCAGGCCAACGAGCGCACCTTTCACAACGAATTTGCGCTCTCGCCAAATCGCTAGAACCACATCGGAGGCGGCATTGGTACGCCGCTGGATGTCGTAGCTGATGCTCTCTTCGTGCAAGTCTGGTTCGTTCATGGATGTCGTTAACACCCCTTCTTTTCCATCGCGAGTTCAGTGGCGTCAGTGCTCAACCCGCTTCGAGGAATGTCCCGGTACTTGGTCCAGCCGATTGGTTGTGAATACGCCAGATGCGGTTCGGCAAATCTATTCAGGTTCTCGTAAGCAGGGACGTTGGAGCGGATTCTTATGGCTTCAAGAGTGTGCGTGCTCAACTGCGGGCGAGTTCTATAGGCGTTCTTGAACAGCAGAATGCGTTCGGGATCGAAGCCAATAAGCCGAGCGCCCAAGAAGTCGACCAGCAACGGGTTGAATCCTCCGAGCACAACGCCTGAGTGTTTCGGCGTAGGGCTCAACGGGCCGTCGCCTTCGCCTCCGATGAGCCCGTCCACAATCGATATGAATCGGCGTTGCTGCGTGTTCTGCAGATGTCCATCTTTGTCGGCGAACAGCAGGATGCGGTTGAGATCCAATACCGTGCGCCAGATGGTGTCATTGCCGCGCCAACTTCCGCGGTAGATCGGATTGCCGCTGACTTTTGTGAGGCATCGCATGAGCGCTCGCTGTGGAAGACTGATTGTGCGATAAGCAAGTTTTCGTGCGCGGCCGTCTACAGCCAAGAGTTTGTCCAGCACCAAACGGTCGAACCGCCGCAGCGCATTTTCGAGGCGGACGGAACTTCGCGGAAACTCGTCACCACGTTCCCCGGGATGTCCTACGCGATAATGCGGAAGCCAGTTCTTGTCGCCGTTGATACCGACCAGGTTCTTCAGGTTGATTGTGACCCCGGCCTTGCTGTGGACCTTAAGCTTCGGCATGCTGATCACAACATCTGCTTTCAAGATGCTGTTAGCGATCAGGTATTCATGACGGTGCTCGTTGTGGTGCTGACGAATAATGGAACGATCGAAGTCGGCACCATACAACCGTTCCAGTGCGTCAAGATCACGAAACTCGCTGTGCGCCCCAAGATCAACGGCCGTGTAACCTTCCGGGTCGCCCTTCAAAGGCGTCTTAACATCTTTCAGGAACCCTTCTTTACCCGGAGCGTAACGGTACTTTCGCAGGTCCGATAAGACGACGTTGGCGCCTCGGCTGCGATAAAATTCGACCACCTTGTCGATACCGGTGAATCTCGTAATCGCTTCAAAGTCCGCGTTGCCGTGGGGTGCATCGGCGACGATTACCCGGCCAGTCCCGTTCAGCGCCTTCAAGACGTAATCGATGACAGGTCGAATTAAGCTTCCGTGCGTGACCACCGAGTGCAAGTCATGACCGGCGGCGTTGAAGTGCAGAACGAAGTTTGGCTTGATGGCTACCAGGTCACCAGGACGGATGATGTCTTTGAGCGGATTCCAACTTGCGGTACCGGCGTTCGCAGCATCGAGTTCAAGGAGCATGAACAAGTTGCGAACTGCTTCGTACGCGCTGTTTGCCTCGCTTGCCACACAGCCTGGGCCCAGTTCGTACTCAGGGTACAAAACAGACGGATGAAATGGCGCAGCTCCAGCATAGGTGCTGGCAACATCCTGGTAAATCGCACATTGATTTTCTTGAGTCACAACTAGTCCGTAAATTGAACGTTGAGGTGTTGCAACAAGAAGCGATGCTTTCCGCGAGCAGTGAGTGGAATATCGTCCACGAACACAAGATCGACGGCCATGTCCTGTCCCATCTTGTGTTTCATTTCCTGCAGAATTCGTACGGAATCACGGTCGGTGTACGAGGGCTTACGAATGATGCGCATTTCGATCTTGCCGGGAACGTCCTGCACGAACTGAAACTGTTTGACATTGTCGAAAAGGTCGGAATGCATGTTGATGGCGGTCATCGAGATGTATCGACCGTCGGCAGTCACCATAAGTTCCTGGAGACGGCCTTCGATTCTCGAGAAGCGACGGTATGCGCGTCCGCAGGGGCACGGCCCTTCCGCGTAAGAGGCCATGTCGCCTGTTCTGTAGCGTACGAACGGCATCGCATCGTTAATGAACCCCGTACCTACGATTTCGCCGACCTCGTTTGCATTCTCGATGACACTGCCGTCAGGACGAACCAACTCGAACACGCCATGTTCCGAGAAGCAGTGATATTCGGAACCTTTTTCACATTCACCGGCCAGCAACACGTTCTCTGAGTGGCCGTACCAACTGAAAATTCGACAGCCAAACGCGCGCTGTAACAACTCCCGCTGCCAAGCGTATAGATTCTCGGACCCGCACAAGATGACACGCAGCGACGGTACTGGGGGGAGTTGCTTCTCGATCATGACCTGCGCGATCTGCGTTATCGCGGAAGGGTACGCCTGAATGGAAACAGGCCGGTAACGAAGGAGCAGATCGTGAACTGCCGGAATGCACTCTTCCTTCAAGTTGTAGCTGGAAACGTACAGCTTGTTATCGAGCAAGCTGCGTTTCTGTGGAACCGGATCTTTGGACTTGATTACCGCCCCGCGTACGATAACGCCACGCTCGTAATCACGATAGCCAATCCACCCCCACATGCGGCAGAAGAAGGCATTGCGAGCAGCGTCCGTGTAGTTCCGGTCCAAGTAGAAGCCCATGGGAATGCCCGTCGAGCCACCCGTGGTGTAGTACCGAAGCCTTCGCTGGCTGATGTTTCTGGCCACTAAATCTTTCAGGTTCTCCTCGACTGCCATCTTGTCGAGCATGGGCAATGCACGCAAATCGGCGAGGGACTTGAAGTCGGAAGGATGAAATTTGAGTCGATCGAAGCTATTGCGATAGTAAGGAACGTCGTCGTAACAGTGCTGGAGGAGTTGGCGTGTCTTTTCTAATTGATATCGTTCGTGCTCGTTTCCGGTCCAGCGTTCTGACCTAAGTAGAAACTGGAGCGTGTTTCGAAACACCTTCCCCTGCAGTCCTGGTAACGAAACTTGACGTGCGAGTTCGCAGTTCTGCACGCCGACCCACTTTTCGAGCAATCCCATGTCTTCAGTCCGCTGCCACTGCCTTCGAACGCGGCATGTGTCCGTAGGTCAGGAGTGAATGGATAATGCTGGCAACCTGGCGAGTACGGTCATCCCAGGTGCCGTGACGCACGGAGCTTTGTCGCATTTCGCGGAGATGCGGACTGTCTTGCGTGAGAGCATTCTCTACGGCCGCAATGAACTCATCCGCATTCGCGAAGAACCGCACACCTTTGGCGTCGCGGTACTCGTAAAGCTGTGTCATGACAATCGGCTTCCCTGTCGCAAGATACTCACGGACCTTAATTGCACTCCCGTACTGCGTGAATGGGTTATCCGTGCGCCAAGGCAAGATGCAGACGTCAAAATGTTTCACGTACGACGGCAATTGGCTGTACGGCTTCGATCCTAGGAAATGCAGGTTGGGCGCATTCAACTTAATGAGGTTGGATTTCAAACCGATCATCGCCCAGTGCCATTCAGGCCTACGGCGAAGCACCTCTTGCATGAGTTCGGAGTCCATCACGTAGTCCATCGCGCCGAAATACCCGAGTACCGGGTGCGGAATCTCTGCGATGTCTTCAGCCGTGCTCGCCGCCTCTTGCGAGAAGTGTTCGTAGTCGACACCTTGCGACAGGAGAAAGCGGTTAGGCTCATCAGCCTCATCGAAAAGCTTTCTCCCCGAATAGAGCACTATTGCTGCTTTGGCTTTCAGACGGCGGTCAAACTCACGGATAGTCGTTCGGGACAACGCACTATCTTCAGTCGCGTCATACTTGTCCGAAACTTGGTAGAGGAGCAGCTTGGAATCAAGGCTCTCCGCGATGTCTGCGGCGGACGGAATGGCAACCCAGATGATCGGGCGATCCATGCCGCAGATCATCATCGCCAGACGCATTTGTACGTTCAACAGCACCGAGTTGATCAGCTTGGCGAATCTGGACCCGTATAGAGGAATGACGACTGGTGTCATTACCCAAAGACCTTCCGGTACTCGCCGGAGCCAGCGCATGTAGCTCTTGAGCTTTCGCCGGATCTTTAAAAAGAAATCCGGATTCGACATGGATGGGAGGCCCATGCTGATTGAATTCACAAACAGCACGCGGTTCCTGCCGGCGAGACGCTTCAAGATGTGGTTCTTGGAATGGGGATGGTGGTACCACCAATCTTCGCCGGCGAAACAGATAATGCTCTCGCCCGATAGCCCGTAGTCCAGGGCTTGCGTTGCTTGCTGCTCCACGTCAGACCGTCCTGGTAACCGCATGCTCAAATTCGGGGAACTCCTCAGTGCTGCCCTTTACGCAGGCAAGCACTCGCTGTGCGTTGTGGCGCCATGTGTGCCGTTCAATGGCAGCGTTGCGCGCATTGCGCCCCAGTCGCTCGCGCAAAGCCTGGTCAGCCGCGACGGCCTCGATTGCCACAGCTAACGCACCCGGATCAGCCGGCGGGACCAAAACCGCGGTTTGCATATGGGAAAGAACGCGAGCTATCTGCTCAAGATCGCTGGCCACGATCGCCTTGGCCATGGCCATGTATTCGAACAACTTCGTAGGTGAGCCGAAGAAAGGCTGCCCATCTGGGATCGGAACGTGGGGGGAGACGAGGACATCGGCAGCATCAAGATGCGCGCGAACTCTATCGTGAGGCAGCAAGCCGGTGAATACGACCTGGCCATTCCCGACATATGCTGCAAGAGCCGACTGCATCTCCGGTTGTAACGGGCCCTCCCCTATGAAGAGGAACTTCAAGTTGCGGTTAGCCCCGCCGGACAACAATCGCTGTACGGCCTGCTGGAGAACGGCTATGCCATGCCAGTAGCTGAAGGTGCCAAGGAAACCAACCACTACATCCTGATTTGAAAACCCCAGCCGGGTGCGAACCTCCGCCCCGCCGCACCCTGGACGAAACTGCGTAGGGTCGACTCCATTCGGATTCATCAAGATGCGTTCTCGCGAGACTCCGCGGTCGAGCAGTTCCTGTCGCAAGGCCTCCGATACGACGACAACCTTGGCTGCACCCCGGAGTGCGACGTTCTCGGTGAGGCGCAGCCATGTGTGGAAGCGACTCGGATCCCAATAGCGTGACATCCGGTACTCGGAGCCGTTGTATTCGAGCATCAAGGGGATGCCGGTATAGCGCGAGAGCAAAACGCCGGCGATTACGAACTTGCCGTGCCGTTGATAAAGGACGCTGGCAGGACTCTTCTTGAGCTTTCGGGCTACGGTTCGGGCGAATTGCCAGTTGTAAACTAAAGCCAGAGCCTCTGCGAATAGAAACTTTCCCTTGGCAGGGATGACTTGGACATGCTGAGCGTCGTCAAGTGGCAGGGGCGACCCAGAGTAAATCTCGCACGTCGCGCCAAGTTCTCCGATGCCGCCAAGAACTCCCCGAACATGGCTGATTGCACCGCCAGCCAAGTGGCGATTCAGTGGAAAAGGAAAGAGGTATGCGACATCGAGTGACGTGGAGTTCCGACCCTGCTGAAGTTCCATTGGCCGCACTGCCCGTTGCAAAAACTGCAGTATCAGCCATGAACGAGCGAAGACTGCAGAGTCCCGAGCCACTCGCCAGGCGAACATAGGAAGCCTGTGCAGGCAGGTACTTCGTCGCAGTACTTCCCACTTTCCATCGCTGTAACAGACGGCAGTCTCCCGGCAGCGGTGCGCCAGGGACAACCAGGCCAAGAGTTCTCGGTGCTTGTTTTCGTCAGCGTGCTTGAAGAACAGGACAAGAGCAACGCCCTTTAGACGGCGCAAGGCTCGAACCTGAGCTTTCCAGCCATTCGCCCGAAGTTCTTGATGACCGAGCAGGACGATCTCGCAACCGGGATAGCGCGTCTTCACTAACTCGGTGGCTTCGTTAGCACCTCCGGTCCAAACGTGCAGATAGACCTGCCGACGTTTGTCGTTGCTCATCATGCCCTGCCCGCCTGGAACTGACTGGATGGTGAGGCAATGTACTCTCTCCACCACATCGCGAGGTTGAAGAGAATCCAGACCTGCTGCGCGTCGCGCTTGCTCCGGTGCGCCGTGCTTAGCAGTTGTTCAATGGCGCTTCGGTCGAACAGGTCAGTTTCATCGCAGAAGTTCAGTATCTCGGATCGAGAGGTTTGTCCGAGTTCACGGAGCATCCACTCGTAAAGCGGCACACCAAAACCCTGCTTGCGACGGTCGATCAGTTCATCAGGAATCAATCCACGAACCGCTTTCTTCAGGATGTACTTGAGCGTGCCGTTGCGTGTCTTCAATGACTCGGGGATGCTCATCGCCAATTCAACAAATTTGTGGTCAAGAAATGGAACGCGAGCCTCGAGACTTACTCCCATGCTCATTTTGTCCACACGCATGAGCAACAGTTCGGGCAGGCGCAGGTTCAAGTCGGCATAAGTCATCCAGCTCAGGTGCCCCTGCTGCCAGGCCTTCTGCTCGAAGCGCAAGCGGGTGTCGCGCAGTGGCTCCCAAGACGAGAGTCCACTCAAGCTCTTTTTCAATCGGGAAGACAGAAGGCGCTGCTTCTGCACCTGCGTGAAGCTTTCGTATCCACTCCAGAAGACAGGCAGGCCCTGCGAGGCGCGCCATAACAATTCATACTGGAAACCCTCGTCGTGGCCTGCCGCACGCAAGCCACTTAGGGCCAAGCGGGATGCCGCTCTCGCACCAGTGATGTCATTCAATCGCGCGGCTCGCAGCAGTTTTTTCCAGCTCTCGTAGCCCCAGAACAACTCGTCTGAACCCTCGCCAAGCTGGCAAACGATTACACCGTTGTCACGCGCCAGTTTGGAAACGTAGTACAGCGGCACACAAACCGGGTCGGCGATTGGCTCGTCCTGTAATCGGATCATCTGCGGGAGAAAGTCGAGCAGGTCCCTCGACGAGAGGAGGGATTCGTGATACTTGGCTCCTACCCTATCAGCCATTGAGCGGGCATAAGGCAACTCATTACGGTAGCTACCGTACTCACCCTGGTATCCGATCGAAAAGGTGGATACCTGTTTCGACGCACCTTCAGAGAACAGAGCTGCGTTAGTGCTGGAGTCGATGCCGCCCGAGAGGAACACCCCAACAGGAACATCGCTCATCTTCCGCAGTCTCACGGAGATGCGCAGTTCTTCCAGCAGCATCTCCGTTATCTGACGCTCGTTGGTCACGGAAAGCGGACTGGCATGGTCCCACACGTCCCAGTAGCGTTGTTGCACCAGTGTTCCATCGGCTCTCACACGCAACCAACAACCAGCAGGCAGCTTGTGGATACCCCGGAATGCAGTATCCGGCGCAGGCGTGGTCAAGAACGAGAGGAAATGGTAGATAGCCTCTTCGTTCATGACACGCTCTTGCTGCGAATCTTGGAGCAGGGCCTTAATCTCGGAAGCGAACGTGATGCGACCGTGGTGCACGCTGTAGTAGAGAGGCTTTATACCGATGCGGTCGCGTACGAGCCATAGCTCGCGTGAGCGCTGATCCCAAAGTGCAAAGGCGAACATTCCACGGAACCGCTGAATACAGTCGATGCCCCACTGTTCAAATGCGTGGACGATTACCTCAGTGTCACAGTGGTCCGTGATCCATCGATGCTGACCAGTGCTTTCCAGCTCGCGGCGGATCTCCGCCTGGTTATAAATTTCGCCGTTGAACGACAGCCAGATGGAGCCGTCCTCATTGCACATCGGTTGGGCCGCAGCATCGGAGAGATCTACGATGGACAACCGCCTGTGGCCCAGACCAACATTGCCCGATGCCGAAACCCAAACGCCAGCGCCGTCCGGTCCGCGATGCACCATCGCGTCCCGCATTCGGCAGATAAACTCCTCGGTTATGCGGAAGTTATCGTTGAACGACACACTTCCGACGATTCCACACATGAATGCAGTTCAGTCCTTTTTTCGCTCAGATTCCGCGCATGGCGAAGGCAGCCGTGTGCAGCAAAATCGCGAGATCCATAAAAAAGTTTTGGTTGCGGATGTAATACAGATCGTAGTGAATGTTTTCGTGGATGAGGTGGGCGCGGTCAGCACTGAGTTGCCACAACCCGGTTACGCCGGGCTTAACTTCTAAACGCTGACGCTGGCGGGCATTGTATTCAGCAACGATGAACGGCATCTCCGGTCGGGGGCCCACCAGCGACATATCCCCCCGAATGACGTTCAGTATTTGCGGGACCTCATCGAAGCTCGTCCGACGGAGAAAACGGCCCAAACGCGTGATTCGCATGTCCGAACCGTCCGTCGGCGAATAGTGGTACTTCGGCGCGTCCGTGTACATGGTCCGGAATTTATACATGTTGAAAGTCTTTCCATTCTGGCCCACACGGGTCTGCACGAAGAGCGCCGGTCCCGGCGAATCCAGCTTCACGAGCAAAGCGACCAGCGCGGAAACAGGCAGCGAAAGTAGCAGAACGGTCGTGCTTACAACCAAGTCAAAAGCCCTTTTAAGCAGCCGATGTCGAAGCTTCGCTGGGGGCTTGCCGAAGGAACCGAGGAGAAGGCCATCGATTTCGGTATAATCCAACTGGTAATCAGAAGGCACGGACTGGCCGGGCACAAAAGCCAACGACGCCCCAGTCGCAGCCGCCTCGGCGCAGGCTGTAAGGAACCGCTCGCGATCGAGAGATGGGATGGCTACGATCACCATGTCGATAAGGTTGCGGTCGAGTAGCTTGCGGGTGAGCGGGCCTCGGGAAATAGTGAGGCACCGCTCGTGCGAATAGGACAAGTCGAAAACTTCCTCTCCGCACTTACCAGGATCGTCATCGAGGACGATCACGGGCTCAAGGCCTAGCTTGGTGGATCGTGCCAAAGCCGAGAACACCCTGCGGCCAGTGTACCCCGCCCCATAAATGAGCACGCGGCGAATGCCGTACCCTCGATTGTGCAGCGCGCAGACGATCAGGTACATCGTGTGTTTCTGCACTATCAGCAGCGCCGGCACAAAGAAGAATGCCAAGATAATGACCCATCTCGAGACAAGATGCCCCGTCAGCGACGGCACCGGCGAGACCAGCAGGAAACCAATCACTGAGGCGCGCAAGACGCGCTCAGTTTCTCGAATTCGCAGCAGACTGCTTCCGAGCCGGTACGCCCCCTCTCGGTCCAGCAACAGAACCTGTAACCCGGCGAAAACAGTGGCGGCAACAAACACGGTTCCGGAACTGTAAATGACGTGCCTGCCAAGTCCGAGACCGTGGTAAAGGAAGTATGAGAGAGCAGCCGCGAACATTACAGTGAGCGCGTCCGCAATCACCTCGCAACAAGTGAGAACGGTCTCAAACTGATTCGCCACACGGGCACGTTGGTCGACGTGAGCCGATTCTGCCAACTCCCCTAGTATCAAACTATCTTCGTCAAAACCAATTGAACTCATCGGTATCCCAAACCCACACAGGACTCAGTTTCTGAACCTCTGATATGCATCGGGCAAAGGCGCCAATCATGGCAGTTGATGTTTCGGCTCGCTGGGGGAGCAACACGGAGCTAGTCGTGCCGGTGGAAGTTGCTTGTCATACACGCGAGGACGAAAGGCAATCTGCACGGTCGCACTAACATTCGAACGGGACTGGGCGGACAGAACAGGAAAATTCCAACGTTCGTACTGTAGCCTGGCCGTGAGATCGACCCCCGGTCGCAGAGATAGGTTTGCCCCCAGGCTCCAGTCGTCGAGTCTGCCTCCTTGCAGGAAGTCCCGATCTACGCGTTGAGCGCGGTAGGCTGCATTGATATTGCTTCGCGGTGAAAGCCAGTAACGGCTCCAGGCCTGATAGCCGTAACCTTGCCGACCCACCCAGTTACCAAGCAACTGACCGGCATTCGTGTAACCGTTCAGATAGCGGGTGTTGTAATAGTGGAACCCGCTGAACAACAAGCCCGCCGGCAAATCTGTGTAGCTGCCTTCTGCCCGAAAGTCCAACCGTGGCACTCTCGGGACCTGCGCCAGAAAAATGCCGGGACGCATGGCAGAACGACGCGGGTAGCCGATAGGAGATATTTGATCTTCGGTGAACGCGTCGGTATATAAGGTCAGCCAGCGACGAAGTCTTGGGATTCTATAACTGAAGTCGAACCCTGAGCGCCTATCCCCAGGATCGTTTTCGATTGTGTTTCCTGCAGAGAACAAACTGGTCCAGAATCGGCTCGCAGTAAACGGGAACTTCGGGCCGCCCATCATTACCGTTCGCGAGACACTGAATTCAAAATTGGGCGTGGGCTTAAAACTGATCTTCTGCCCGTGAATGAACGGCTGATTCGCGAGCGCCCGTCCATTGACTCCCACTAGCCCTTCTTCTGTGCTGACGAATTCGTGTCCATTCAGTCGGCCGACGAAGAACTCGGATCGAACCGGCCCTAGCCGTCCAAGAACTGACGGCAATTTGAAGGGCGACACACGGTTCAATCGCAGCATGAGCGGGGGTTCAGCATTGTTACTGAAGAGCATCGGAGCGCCATCGCCGGGCCCCCAATACAATGTCTGCTTGCCGAAGGAAATCTGGTAGTTCGCCAGGTTGTATGCCACGTAGGCGTCCAGAAGGCGAACTCGATTGGTCGGGCGTAGTGGCTCAGTCACCAACAACGGAGTGCGGTCAACGCTGGAAATCGCTTGACGTGCTTCCAGCGGAATGCTGCCTGGTGATGCCGCATGCTGATACTCTGCATTGACGTACACCGCGAACGGCCCCGCTGTTGCGCTGGCTGCTATTCCGGTGATCGCGTTGAATCCTTCGGAATACGGACGGCCGAAGTCGTTAACGATCGTTTGGCCGAAGTGGTAGCCATCTCTGAGTGGCTGGCCTCCGATCATCTGCGCGCGAGCATAAATCGAATCAACGGCTGCGGCCGTGTTCGAACCGCCACTCAGGCGGGTCATCTCCGGGTTGAACTCAGAACCGAGCACTTGCAGTAACTGCAGCACTTCCGGCGGCACGACTTCGCCAGACTCGATTCGCTGATTGGCTTCTTCCAACAGTCGGGCACATTCCAATCGCGTCCACGGGCGAAGGCTGAAAATTGCCGATTCGAGGTAGCCGGCAGCAGCTAAACGATCAAACGCCGCATAGGCCCAGTGATCGATTGGCAGATAGGGCGAACCCATGTTGGCGGCCGTACGCGGTGCCCTTTCCGTGTAGGTGGTGTCGTCACCCCATTCCGCCCCCGGTAATTCCCGGTCATGATGGCGTCGATACAGCTGCCGCCCGATTAGCCAGCCCAGAGTGCCACCTACGAGAACATCGGACGCGAAGTGCTGTCTTGAGGTGACCCTGCTGGCGCTTACGGCTGTCGCTGCGCCGTATGCCAAAACTTTCGTGAGAGGACCGGGATATTCATGCGCGATCGCGCTGGCCATCGACCATGCTGCTAGCGAGTGATCTGACGGAAAGGAACCGTTCAGTGGTCCCGCAGACCTGCCGTCCAACGAATTCGGCCTCCGACGCTGCGAGACAACTTTTATGGCCTGACCGACTAAAAGACTGTTAGCCAGCGCTTCGGCAGCAAGGATGCCAGTTTCGCGTTGATGTGCATTGCCGCCTAGCGCTCCCGATACGTACAAAGTTCCGCTGCCCAATGCCAACGCACCAAGCGCGAAGTTCCCCGTCTTTTCACCGCGCTGGACGAAGTCGTTGCTGCGATTGTTAAACTCTCTCGAAATGGAGTGATCAGAGGCGAACACGCCAGCAGTAATAGCGGTAAGAGGCACCAGCCATGTCGCGTCACGAGCGCTCAGGCGCAAAGGTGACGTCCAGATTGCTTTCTGATCGGACAAAGCTCGGGAAGCGAAACGGCGAACATACGCCGGCTTCTGCTCAGACGAGAAAGTCGGCACTGCGAACGCAGCTCTCAACCTTTCATCTGTTGCAATCTCGTCGTGGTCACGCGGAGGGTCCGGAGCGGCCTGTCCGACTGCTGAACAAAAAGCCGATAGCAGTAAAGCCGAAAAGAGCACGCCTATTCGAGCTAGGGGACAGCGTTTTGTAAAACCCGGGGCCTTCAAGCTGGTCTTCTAGAAACTTGTTGCTACCTTCGCGGCAATGGCTACCGAAGAGGTGATCTGAGCCGTGTTCAGCAGATTTCTCCAGAACGCCGAATCCGTCTTAATCTTCTCCGGCACTACCACCACATCTCCGGGCTGAAGAACAGTCGCCAGCACGCCGCCACCGAACCACCCCGCTGAACCATTGCCCACGACCGAACCGTTTGCGCGAATTACGAAGGCTTGCTTCTTGTTCGCGAATTCGGTGGTGCCACCGGCGCGTCGCAAGTACCAGGCCGCGCTCTTGCCTGGCGCAAACGTAACTGCCGACGCATTGTTGACGGCGCCGTTCACCAAAACGAAACTCGGCTTCTTGGGGATTGTAAGAACGTCCCCGGCGCGCACTTCGATGTCTGCGGGAGTATTCTCCCATTTCGAAATATCTGCAGAAATCTGAATGACCAAGCGACCAGTGGGAGGCTGATTCTTAAGCCGATTGAGCATGGCCTCCTGCTGCTGCAGGAAAGCGGCCGCTCCAGCGCTTTGATCTTTAGCATCGGGCTGGGCAGATTCCATGCGCTTGATGAGGGCCTCACGCGCCTTTCGGTCGAGTTCCCGGACCTGTTCCCGCTCCAGCACAGCGCCGTTGGCGTACGCACCTGGGCGCAGGCCACCTACACGTTTCAGAACCGAACTGAGCTTTTCACCTTCTTGGATTCCGTACTTGCCGGGCCGAACGACTTCGCCGTTAACCGTGACCGCAGCTCCCAAGTCACGCCAGCCAGTCAACTGATGGATGGTCAGAACATCCCCTGGTCTGAGCACCGGATCGGCAGTCGTATCGCCGGCGAGTGCCTTTCCTATGGCTATGGTGCGATGAGCAACAGTGACGGTTTCATTCTGCAGCTCTACCGACGTCGAAAGTTCCGCTTGGTCCGTCGCGGCGCTACGTTTAAAACCGCCAGCCATCCTGACCAATGCAGCGGCTGTCATGCCCTGCTCGAGCGGATATTCGCCTGGTCTCAGAACCTCTCCATAGATCGACACTGTCGGCGCATCGACTTCATACCGCCCGAAAATGCGAATAGTATCGAAAGGCTGCAGGCTGATGGCCTTGCCATGTTCGAGCACATCCCTAAGGTTGAACGGAACCACGTCGGGACGCATATCGGGAGGCCGTAACCGCACAAGCTCCGCGTAGTCAGCCGGCTCGGGCAAGAGTTCGTTGTAAGAAGTGATGACCTGGTTGACCGTCATCCCCTCGCGATAGGGATACTTGCCGGGACGAAACACGTGGCCATCCAGGTACAAGACCGCATCGTTGTGCGGCAATATCGGCGAGATGACAACACGGTCACCATCTTGCACCTTGAACTGCGCCAGTAACCGATCGAAATCCTTTTCTTCCCCTTTTCCGGGCTGCTTGACACTCAGCATGGTTCGCTTGGCATGGGCTTCGACCCTCTCCACCTTCACCTCATGCAAGGCTCCCGTGACCATGACACCGCCAGCCATGTCGAGCACTTCGGCCAAGGTGGCTTCGGGGCGAACCTCGTAGATAGCCGGACGGCGCACCATTCCGGAGACGGAGATTTGCGCACCGGCTGGGGGCACCAGGATCGTATCGCCAGATTGCAGCCGCTCCGATCCGTTTCGCACCCCCTTCAACATGAATTCATAAAGGTCGACCTCGCACACCAGCGTCGCCCCTCGAAGATGTCGTATGGTGCGGAGAGAACCTCGGTCCGTCGGGCCTCCGGCCATGTACAGCGCATGCAGAGGGGTGGAAAGTGAGCTCACGTCGTAAGCGCCGGGCCTTTCGACGTCTCCGACCACGTACACGCGTACGGTACGCAGTCGAGAAAGCGACATGTCTACTTTGACATCTCGGAACTCCTGGTTCAGTGCGACCTCAACGGATTGCTGAGCTGCCGCTAGCGTCTTGCCGGCCAGCACAACTGCCCCAACTTCAGGCAACAACACACGCCCCTGCCGATCCACAACGGCCTTGAAGGTCTGCGACACTCGCCCGTGAAGATTGATGACCAGGCTGTCTCCGGGCCCCAACACGTAATCTGGACCAGCCGGCAAGTCCAGAGCCAAACCCTCAGACTTCTCTTCGATATCCCGATTCTGAAACACCTGCTCGCCGAAGCGCTGGAGCTTCGCTTCGCGGTCCGAAAACTGGGCATAGAGTTCATTCAGTGATCGGAGGCGCGGATAAGGACTAGGTACGCGCGTAAGCGACGGCTGTGACGGTTTTCTTACCGTCGTTGCCGTGTTGTCTTCAGCGGCGCTTCTACGCGTCTTCGCGCGTCGACTAACGCCAAGTCCACTGGTTTCAGCCGGGTCGCGATCCCGCAGCCGTGCTTCATCTAAAGGTTCTTCCGAGTTCTCGAGCAAGCTACCGCTGCTCTGTCCATCCAAGGACTGCGGCAACTCGCTGGCAGTCACCGCTCCACGCTCTACCAGGAGGCGAGTTAAAGCCGTTCGAAACTGCGGCACTTCGCGCACCCGTGCGAATATCGCAGTGTCAGAAATTCGGTCCTGTTCGATGACGTCTCCCCGGTCGCGAAGCTCGGAGGCGAGCAACTTTTTTGCTTCGGCCAGCAGTTTCGGCTGTTCCCTTAACAGCGAGATGATGCGCTCGGCCGGGAGCCCTCGGTCTGCGCCGCCAGCCTGAATCTCCGAATAGGACTCAAACGTCATCTCGTCGGTGCTGACCTGAGCGTTCGCGATTGCGGCAAGCGCAAGCACTGCCGCCGCAACAGCAATCCATTTGCAACGCGGGAAGCGCAATTCTCTTTTCATCATCTTTTCTTTTATCTGTTCGGGTCGGGTGAGCATGTGTTCGGTACCACCGGCAACGCGCAACGCGTCACTCCGGAGTGAAGACATGCTGCTCTGCAAGGGCTTTTGGTAAAGCTTCGCCCCGTCACTTAGGGGACAGTGACCAACCCGTATGACACGCACACCAACCCAGCCGTACGCCCAGAAGAAAGCGCGACCGTGATGCACGTTTTCAGGATCTATTCTGGATCGACGGAAATTCTATGACTTTGAGCAGGTACCTTCAATAGGGTAATTTCCCTGAAAGCGACACGAAAGACGACACCTTCGTTCTAGGGGCGAGAATCCACGCCGCAGGTCGGAATGGCTGGGCCGGCACTGGGGATCCAACACCTAAAGCATCGTTTGTCGATGAAATAGACAGTGCCGTTCGGCTTCAGCGTCGAGTTTCGAGGGATGCAAGCCGATTGATGCGAAAACAGTACCGATGGTTCAAGCATTGATTACCGTGGGTACTGCCAAAGGTCTCATCGATTCATTTTGTGGTTCTTATCTCGCGCACTCGGCCATTACAATTCGTTGCTTCCAATCCAAAGCTGTCTTTTTTAGTGCTCAATCAGGAGGCAATATGTCGAGGTGTGCTCGACTGCTGTGGGCCGTGCTTGTGGTTGCTTTAGCATCGAGTTGTTTCGGACAAGAAATGAGTGTGGTTCCCCGCGTGATCCGTTTCGGTGGCGTGATCAAGGGTACAACTGGCTCTCCCACAACCGGACCAGTCAGCGTCACATTCGCTATTTATAAGGACCAGGAAGGTGGAGCGCCGCTGTGGTTAGAGACGCAGAACGTAAAGCTGGACGCGAATGGCAGGTATACGACGCTACTGGGGACGAACCATGCCGTGGGTGTGCCGAGCGATCTGTTCAGCAGCGGGGAGGCACGCTGGCTGGGCGTGCAGGCTGAAGGGCAACCGGAGCAGTCCCGGGTACTGCTGGTCAGCGTGCCTTATGCGCTGAAGGCGGCAGACGCCGACACGTTGGGCGGACTGCCAGCTTCCGCGTTCATGCTGGCGGGCACCTCGACCCAGAAGAGTGAGGGCGGGAATGTGAGCGTCGCGGTGGTTCCATCGAACTCGGGACCGCTATTTGCGACCGCGGCTGGAACGACCAACTTCAGCGGCAACACCAGCGACCAGGTGGTGTTGGTGCAACAGACGGGGGCCGGAGCGGGTCTGGCCGCGCAGTCGACCACCAACGCTGCGGTGAGCGCTTCCAATACGGGCACAACGGGCACGGCCTACGGTGTATATGCCACCACCAACAGCACGACCGGCCGCGCGGTTCGCGGCGTAGCCAACAGCAGCACGGGCACCAGCTACGGGGTACAGGGTACGGCGCGCAGCACGACCGGCATAGGCGTGTTAGGCGAGGCCACGGCCACGACGGGCACGACGTTTGGCGTGGTAGGCACGGCCAGCAGTCCGGACGGTGTGGGAGTAAAGAGCTATTCGCAGAACATCGGCATCTGGGCCGAGGCGGCAGGTCGAACGGGCAACACCAAGGGTCTGGTAGCCACCGCCTACAGCCCGGACGGCACCGCCGCTGTGTTCGCCAACCACGCGGGTGGCAAGCTGTTCAGCGGACAGGTCAACGGAGTGGAGAAGTTCAGCGTAGACGGTGCCGGCAACGTCCGCGTTAACGCCCTTACCTTCGCGGATGGAACATCGCTGAGCAGCGGAGCGGGGACAGCCACAGGCGACGTGAGCGCCGTCATTGCAGGCGACGGACTCACAGGCGGAGGACCCGGCGGTGACATTACTTTGTCGGTCGCGAACGCCGGTATCACAAGCGCGAAGTTAGCCGACGCCTCCGTTAGCACTTCGAAAATCGCTGACGGGGCCGTGACGGAGACCAAACTCAGTGGCACCCTCGCTCCCACAAAGATCACCGGCACTGCGGCTACGCTCGGTGCGAACGTGTTCGTCGGCAACCAGGTTGTGAATGGATCGATTTCGGCAAACTCGACAACCCACGGCGTGATTGGCGCGACCACAACAGATGGCGCATTCGGCATTTATGGCCAGGACAGTGTTGGAAACTCAGGGCATGGCGCTGCCGTTATGGCAGAAAGCCAATCCGCATCAGGCAATGGCCTTCGGGCAAACGCACCCGGCACTTGGGGGTGGGGTGTCTACTCTACGGGAGGAAGCATCGGAGTTTACGGCGAATCGCAAAGCACCGGCGTAGAAGGTGACTCATACGGCGACGGCGGCTCCGCACTTTACGGCTACGCAGAGGGGGCGAACAGTTACGGAGTTTTCGGCGAGACATACGGGGTTGGCGGCACGGGCGTTTACGGCTACTCCGATGCAGCGAACGGCACAGGCGTTTTCGGCGATGCGACCGGCGAAGGATCGATCGGCGTTTATGGAAGAGGCGATTGGGCCGGCGCATTCTTCGGAAATCTATGGGTAGACGGTCCGTCCTCTGTGTTTACAGGAACGACGTTGGCGTCTTCATCTGGAATGCGAATCGATCATCCACTTAATCCTGATGGCAAGTACCTCGCGCACGCCACCGTGCAAAGTCCGGAAATGAAGACTGTGTATGACGGAGTCGTCCTGCTGGACTCGAACGGCCGCGCGACCATCACTCTTCCTGACTACTTCTCGGCGCTTAATAAGGATTTCCGTTACCAACTAACCCCAATCGGCGCCGCTGCGCCGAACCTGTACATCAGCCAGGAAATCAACGGAAATCAATTCAGCATTGCCGGAGGACCGGCATACAAGAGGATTTCCTGGCAGATAACCGGCGTACGGAACGACACGTATGCGCAGCAGAACCCGTTGGAAGTGGAACAGTTGAAAGCGGTTGCTAATACCACCTCAACCACCACGAGCGGCGCCAGTGTAGTGAAACCAGGCCCGCGCACGTTGTTGTTCCGCTCTCAGACTGCGGGGCCCCGAATTGACCCCAAACGCACAGTGCAGCACCGGACACCGCGCAACTTGAAAGTGACACGCCCTAACTAGCTGCAGTGGCGTTAAGAACAAAAGAAATGGCCGGGCACTTCGCCCGGCCATTTATTTTGATGACCACTGTAGGCCATTTTTTCTTCAGAAGCGCAGGTTCTCCAAGTAGTAGCCCCGCGAAAGCGGACTGAAAGTGACCCCCACTGTGGCGATCCTGAATCCTGCATATCGGGAGGACTTTGTGCTTCGAAGTCTCGGGCATGTAGGGTTCAATCTTCCAACCGGCCGGAGTGGCGGAAAAGCGCACTGCGGCGTTGTTATACAGCGCACTTTCGCGCAAGCAAAACAACGATGCCCTTGTAAGTAGCTGATTATGCGCCTCCCGTAAATGGTAGTAGAGGCCGATATTGGCATCATGCGTGCAGCACAGGGTCGGAGGGGAAGTACCTGTGCAGTTCGGATTGGTCGTTGTCGGAGTGGATCATCGCACCGCGCCTGCCCACCTGGTGGAGCGGGTGCAGGAGTGTGATCACCGGCTGGCTGAGGCCGTCGGACAACTCCGCGGCAATGAGGACATCAGCGAGATCCTGTATGGGCGGCTCCCTAGCCGCACCGATATAGTCGTGGCAACCTGGAACCCTGTGAACGCCGCCAACATTGTTCTGGATTTGCTCACGAAGGTTGTCAAGCTGCGCACCGATGATTGGACAGCCTTTTACCGGTATGTGGACGAGACTGCCGTTGCCCACCTTCTGGCTGTGGTGAGTGCGTCAGATGGTGAACAGGCGGCTGTTCAAATAGAATCGTGTTGGGGACATTCACAAAAATGCGGGGTAGCGGGGCGCGTCTTGAACCAGCTCACGCTTGCCGTAAAAGAACGGGCCTTGAGAGATCGTTTTCGCTTCGCGGATTCGCCTGAAACACTCGCCCGCCAGGTATGGGGCAAGCTGCAAGCCGAAACTTGCCTGCCCGCCTGGTCCAAGTTTCGCCATGAGGTCGACGCTATCTGCGCGGAGGAGATTGCAAGTTTCCGCCGCAACTGTGGAGGCCTTATGACAGACGACCAGGAGCGCGCTGTGAAAATAGTCACAGCCCGCATCAGCGAACGCGTCGGAGAATGGGTCACACGTGAATGGAGCGAACCGGGCGCGCGGGTACCGCCCCGCCTCCGGGAGAACTCTTGAGGCCAGCCTCACCCCGCCAATCAGTTAAGGAGAAGTAGCAACGATGGCCACAGTACACGGTTCGAATCAATCCACAAACTCAGGCTGGACAAGCACGCAGGCGTACGTCTTCGCCATAATCTGCCTGTTGATCGGAGTGCTCGCGGGATACTTCCTGCGCGGTTCGGGAACATCGGCACAAGCACCTGTGGCGACTGCAACCGGTGCGCCGGCCGGGATGACGGAGGGGCAACAGCCTACGCCCGAACAGATGAGACGGATGGCCGAAAAGCAAGCTGAGCCGTTGCTTGCGCAGCTCAAGAGCAACCCGAACAACCCGGCTCTTCTGGCCCAGATCGGCAATGTTTATTACGACACGCAGCAGTTCAAAGATGCGATCGAGTACTACGATCGCTCGCTGAAGGCCGACCCTAAGAATCCGAATGTGCGGACTGATATGGGTACCGCGTTCTTCTACCTCGGCGATGCGGATCGCGCAATCAGTGAGTTCGAGAAGACCCTGACCTACGACGCCAAGCACGGCCAGACGATGTTCAACCTCGGCATGGTGAAGTGGCAGGGCAAGGGCGACGCCAAGGGTGCCGTCGAGACTTGGGAGCGGCTGCTGAAAGAAGTGCCGGATTATCCGGATCGTGCCAACGTTGAGCAGTTGATCGCGCGCGCCAAGCAGCACAGCAACATCAAGCCGGGCACGAAGACCGAAAAGCCAGCCAACATGTAGAGACGATTTCGTGTGAACCGGGTGTGAGGTCGCTTCACCTCCGGTCGACTCAATCTGTAGGAGAGAAACTTGGACGGCGAGAACGCAACCACAACTATCGAGACCGAGACCGCCGAGACAGTCAGCATGCCGCAGGCTGGAAGCTCTGCCCATTGGAGTAGTACCCAGGCTTACGGCTTGGCCGTGCTGTGCTTAGTACTGGGGCTCGGTCTCGGGTTCCTGCTTCGCGGATCGGCCGCCACGCCGATGGCGGACCCCCACGCGGGCCATCAGCACGCCGCTGATGGTTCAGAGATGCCAGTTGCCGTAACACCTGAGCAACTGAAGCAGATGGCAGAGAAGGCCGCGGAACCAGTCGTTGCACAACTCAAGCAAAACCCGGCTGACGCGAAGCTGCTCGCTGATGCCGGTAACAAGTATTACGCCGCTCAACAGTATGCGACCGCTGTCGAGTATTACACGAAGTCGGTCGAGGCCAAGGCGGATCTCAATGTGCTGGTCCAACTGGCTAACGCACAGCATCTCTCCGGGGCTAGCGACAAAGCCATCAAGACGCTAAACCGCGTGCTCGAGATTGATCCAACCTTCGCCAACGCACTGTTCAACCTCGGTCTGCTCAAGTGGAAGACCCAGGGCGATACGGCAGGAGCAATCAGTGCCTGGCAGAAGCTGTTGAAGACCAATCCGAATCATCCCAACCGCGCACAGGTGGAAGAAATGATCGAGCGCGTCCGACAGCAGCCCGCTTCAAAGTAGCGAATTGCCCGGCATCCGCGGGGATGTCGGGCAGCGCTACCCCACACCCGACGTCACCACCACCAAACTACTTCTGGAGTCGTCCCGGCCCCATCTCCCGCCACAGCGCAACTTAGCTCTAGGGGAGTTTGAATCTGGAAGTCCGAAGAGGTTTTCTGAGAACGCCTCCCGACGAAGCTAGTTGGGGATGCGGCGATGGCCTTATAGTTCAACTTGTCAAGCAGCGAACCCGGTAGTAGCTTGCCGTCTATGCTGAAGAATCGGCTTGGCTTGCTCGTGGCAGTCCTCATCCTCATTGTTGTAACCTGCGAGTCCATCGCGCAGACAGCGGAGACACAACCGGCGAAAGCAAGTTCCGCGGTAGTAGTCCCGGCAGGCACGGAGATCAAGGTTTCGTTCACGCAACCCCGACGTGAGATGAGGCCGGAATAGGTGTTGGATGGGAAGGTCGCAGCGCCGGTGCGTGTTGGGATGGCAACGGCTATTCCCGCTGGGTCCCAAGCAGCCATCACGGTGGTACCGGGGTTCTACAGCGAAGAGAATTCCGGAAATAAACGACGTCAAGTCGAGAACGCAGTGAAATTGTCGGCAGTGATTGTTGGAGGGGTCAAGTACAACGTAGTGACAAGCTCCATCAAGCTTATTCCGCCTACAGCGGCCGGTCTTGACGCTGAAGTCGGTTTTGTTTTGATTGAGCCGCTAGACATCCAGGAGTAGCGCAACGGGCGGTGTCCCTAGGCGGCGTTGTCTGGAACGGAAGAGTAGAGGTCAGGATAGGGTCCCTCGCTTCGCTCGGAGGAGAGAAGCAGGGCTGTGGCAAAAGAATGGAGGACGGGCATAGCCCGTCCTCACAGAACCGCTGTTGGTGAATCCCGTTATTCCCTGAGCGGTTCGGCTAGTGAGCCTTACCGTGGCAGATCAGGTTGCAGGTTCCGTTGGCGTAGGTCGGAACACTACCGGTATTGGGTGCGACCACGTTGATATCGAAGCTAACCAACCGGGTTCCTGAGACTCCGGCCGTTCCCGCCGGCACGCCATGCGCACTGTGGCAGGTAGAACACGAGAAGCCATTCTTCTGCATGTGCCGGCTGTGCTCCGCGAAGCTGACATTCGCGGCGATATTCTCCAGATTGTGGCACTTGGCGCAGAGCGCAAACGGACTGGCACTGCCGGTGAGGAAAGGGTTTGGGGTTGCGTTAATGATAGGTGAGCCCGGTCCAGTTCCCGGCGCTCCCGTCGGCGCAGCCACCTGGCTCATCACGTACCGGCGCTCGAGCAGGTGATCATTGCTCGAGCCGTGTGGACCATTGGCACCCGTCCCGCCGAACTCCCGGTTATTGTCGCTGTTGTGGCAATCGGTGCAGAAGATTTGTGTTCCCATGGGACGCGACTGCATGGTTGCAGTTAAGTTCCACATGAAGGGCAGCAGGCTGGGCTGCTGCGTCAACGTGGCGGCCCGCATTACGGGATGCGCAGACAATGCTGTGGCATCGAACTCAGCGAGCACATTCAAGGGATCGCCGGCATTCGATGTCACCGCCCGGGTATAGCCATAGGCGCCCGACTGCTTTCCGGCACTTGAACCGTGGCAGCGCAAACAGTTCTCGTACTGGTTGGCGGCAGGTGTGGTCATCAACGCGCCATTGGCGTCCACCCCTGCCACGCCGAGTTGTGAAGGACGAATGCCCGGTGCGGCATTGAAGCTAACGGTTTGCTTCGCGGCATGCGCGTTGTGGCAATCAGCACACGTCGCATGGCGATTGTTGTTGAGAACGGTCGGCTCCCCTAGCGCGTGTTTATTGGAGGCGCTGGCAAACGGGTGCGCTCTCGGCTTCGCCAAGTCGGCGTAAACGTTCAAGATTGGCGAAAGCAGCTTGTTGCCACCATCATGGCACCCGAGGCACGCCTGGCTCACGCCGTCCATGCCCTGCACGGGAGGCTTGGGATTGCGCAGCAAACCGCCGCCTGGGGCAGCGCCGTGCGTCGCGTGGCAGGTCCCGCAGGCAAGTTCCGCCACGGTGCTGTAGCCGCCCAGGCCTGCGTTGGCCCCAATCTGAGCTGAGGAAACCGCATGGATACTGGTCGCCCATGGCTCCAGTGGATTGTTCCGACTGCCGACTGTCCGAGCTGCGGTCGTATGGCATGACAGGCACAAACCGCCGTTCTCATTCGACCGCACCAAGAAATTAGTGTTCTTTAGGTCGCCAAACTGGTTGTGCGGATTGTGGCAACTGGAGCACTCGACCGTGCCGTTGATGAGCTTCACCGCCCCCGCCCCGCTGGGGTCAGCGGTGGTGCCACTGCCAGCAAGTGAGGGCACAAGATGTGCGGCGTCCTGCAGCGGCAGCTTGAGACTAAACGGGTGCGAGGTTTCCAGGTTCGGCGTCAGCACCGAGGACATCGAACCCTGCATCAGCAGTTTACCGTAGGGGACCAGATCACCGGCAGCGACGGTTCCGTCATGGCAGCTCAGACAAAGGGTACTGGTTGCGCCGAGGATCGGTTGCACCGGAGCGTTGCGCAAGGTGTCGCTGGTGTAAAGCGTGACGGTCTGAGAAGAAAAGGTCTGGCTCCAAAGCGGACCAGCGCTCTGTGCGGAGTGTGGTGCATGGCAATACAGGCACGCGGCCGAGTTGCCACCATGGACGGGAGAGGTCTGCCTGGACAAATCATGCACGCCGAGGATATCGGTAGTGGGAGGAGCCTGCGCGATCGCACCAACGCACGCAAGTAGCGCCACGAGAACACTCGCGAGCGTCTTCATCGGTTTTTTCCTTGGCCCGCCTGGCCGAAGTAACGAAAAACTTGAACCCTGCGGTTGTAAGAGTCGACTACAAATACTCGGTCCTGGGGATTAATGAACAGTCCCGTTGGCAACTGGAACTTACCCAACTCCGTACCTCGGCCACCGAAGTCGTAGAGCAGTCGCCCTTCCGTATCAAACACCTGCACCGTACCCCGGAGGCCCTCGACGAGATAGACGTGGTTTTCCGAGTCGATCGCGAGGCCCTTCACACGGAACAGCGAGCCAGCACGATCGCCACGTTGGCCGATGGAGCTGATGAAGTTTCCGCCGGCATCGAACAACTGCACCCGGAAGTTCATCGCGTCCACGACCGCAAGCACACCGTTCTTGATCAGCAGTTCGGTCGGATAGTTAAATTCGCCGTTGCCCGCTCCCGGCTGCCCGATCGCTTTGGTCACCCGACCCTCAGGATCAAGCACGTAGATCCGATGGCGCAGAGTATCTGCGACGTAGATGTGCTGGGTCTTTGCGTCTACCGCGATACCCGTCGGGCGCTTGAAATAACCCTCACCGCCCTTGAGGCTGCCGAATACTCCAACATACTTGCCTTTGGAGTTCCACTTGAAGACTTTGCCCGCCTTGGAATCTGTGACGTAGATGTTGTCGTTCGCATCTACGGCAACGCACTGCGGCTCGATCATGGGATCTTTTGTTTTGTCGATGCGCTCGAGGTGCGAGTATTTGTTTGCTCCCGGATCGAACACATGCACACCGCTGATACCAGGATCGCTGACGATGATGCGTCCGCGAGAGTCGACTGCGACTCCATAGGGGCGCACCATGCGCTTGTACTCTGGCTCCCCGGCAACCACATCCACCAGTTTCGACCAGAAACCGCGTTTGCCGCGCACGTCGAGTTCCGAACTTAAGGTACGTTCGAAGATCAGCTTGCGGCCGCCTTCGAGGAGGATGTCAGGCGGCGCCGCAACCGGAACAGTATTCTTACCTTTCTGCGCCGGGAACGCGTTCGAGACGAGCGAGAGCACCGCCAGTAGGCAGACGAATCCGCGCAAGGCGCCCGTCCCGCGATTACCTAAAACACCTCGAACCATCTGTAGATACCGATATAAAAGGAGTTTAGCATCCCGCTCCGCTGGGAAGCCGCGCTAATGCTCTGGTTCACGCGCGAGTATCCGCCACGCAGCGACAGCTTTCTCATCTTGTAGTCAAATTGCGTCGTGAATCGCGTCCCCTGGTTTAGCGAGTACAGCTTTGGGGTCAGCGTGTCGCTCTTCACCCACGAGTAGTGGGCCAGCAGCGTCATTCTTGGCACTGGCGTGGTACTGGCACCGATGCTGTAGCTTCTGCCGTTGTAAAGCGTAAACTCGCGGTCGAAAAGGCCGGCAGCGGGCGTGGCGGTGAGCGTTCCATCCAAGGTCAGCACGGAACGTCCGGCGGATTGCGAGTAGGACCCACTTGCCGAATAGCGCCCCCAGCGAACGTTGGTGGCCACGCTCTCGGAATGATTCGAAGAACCTTTGTCCGTCGTCAGGCCACTGCGGCTCTCGGTCGCCCTGAAGCCCCACCACAGCGCGTCATTAAACTTTCGCCTAACACCTCCGCCGAAATTGTATGAGCTGGTCGTGTAGATGGCGGCGAGAGTATTCACCTGCTGCGAATAGGAGAAATCTGCGCTCGTGTCCCAGCGGCCGAACATCTTGTTGAAACCCGCATTCGTAACAAAGCCCAGGCCCTGATTCCCCTCTTGTGTCGCGGTGTCAACCAAGCCCACGCTAAAGTACAAAGATCCGAAGAGTGGACGGGCGTAGTTGAACCGCACGTTCCCGCCATACTGGGTAAGGTTGATCTCTCGATCCAGATAGTTTTGCCACTGGTGCGTCAGGTAGCCGTTTATCGAAATGTGCTTCGTGAGCGTCAGGGAAGCGAAATTGTTCACGCCCACGGAGGACGAATCGACATCCGATTTCAAACCTGCGAACGGAGTGATCCCGGTCTCACGCAGTAACGCATAATCAAGGTCGGTCGTATACCGGAAGTCGGTTGAGAAGGTCAGCTTAGTGAACGGAGCGAAGGTCGCCCCGGCAGCCAGATTGTCGGATGTGCCGCGGCTATCGTAATCGTTGGTCAACGTTTGATAGTTGTGCCGCGTCCACGATGCCGAAGCGGAGCCGTTCATCGGAATACGGTGCATAGCCGAAACACCGTACGACGTTCCGTCACCTGAGCTTTCGGTTATGCCCGTTCCGAAGAACGACGGAACTCTGTTTTCTGTGTCCTGACGAGTGGCGAAAGCGCGCAGGTCGAAACCTGCCAGTTTGTAAGACGCGCCCAAGTTGAGGTGCTGTGAAGAACCTTCTGAATGCTCATCCGTTCCCACAAGCGTGGAGTTGTTGGAACCTCGGGAATACGCAAAGGTGATGGTTGGAAGCTGGTCGAGCAGTAAGCTGCCTCCCGCCGTAAATGCCTGTCCCCTTCCGTTGGTGGTGAGATTTCCTAGTTCCGGCAGGCCGACCTGGCCCACGGCGGAATACTGCTTCGCGAAACCTAAATAAAAAGGAAGGCGGCTTCCACTGAAGAAGTTCGCGCTCGCGTCGAAGCCCTTGTCGGTGAACAGGGTATCGAATCCAGCGTTGTTCTTTGAATGGTTGTAATACGGCTGGACGTTGAATGAGATAAAGTTCGGATGGTAGTACGAGCCATTGAGGGACCCGCTACCAGAAAAACCCAGGGTACTCCCCGCAGTGGAGTCGCTCGATGCCCGACTATACCCGAGTCCAAGTGACCCGGTCGAGGTGATGTTCAGGTGCTCGAACGGTTGACGTTGTGCCTGCGCCCCTAAACCGGTAGCGACAAGCACGAACGTGAGTGTTACCAGCCTGCGAATTTGCGCGAGTCCATGCATATCGGCCAGTTCTAGAGCTTCTCCACCTTTGCCGCGCTCCGAAGCTTCTTGCTCAAAGCTGCCCGCGTGGCTTCAATCCGCGTGTTCTGCATATCCAACATCAACTGGTCCTTGGCTTCCTCGAACGAGATCTTGCCAGGTTTCACATGCTTGATCAGGCGCACGATGGTGTAGGCATTGCCGAGTTGAATGAGCGGACTTACCTCGCCTTCGCGCATCTTCAGCAGGACAGCAACCACTTCCTTGGGCAGGCGCTCGCGCGCGACCGGTTTGCGATCTCCCATCTTCACGCGGTAGTCGTCATCGGACTCCTTCTGTGCCAGCAGCCCGAACTCCCGGTACGTCTTCGTTTCCTTTGCCCTCTTAGCCAAGTCCTTGGCGCGCTCGGCTGCTTCTTTCACCACGGCAGGCGCCTGGTTCGGCGGCAGCACGGAGATGCTCTGAAAATGGAAGCTCTCTTCGCGCTGGAACTTGCCCGGGTTCTTTGCGTAGTACGCCTTCGCTTCCGCCTGGGTGACGCGCGAACGTGTGTTGATGGCCTTCATCTGCTTCTCAATCAGCAGCGAACGGCGGATCTTTTCGCGAAGCGCAGCCTTGTCTCCCTTTGTTTCTTCCTGCAGGAAAGCTGCATAGGCTTCTTTGGACGAGAACTGGTTCTTGAAAGCCGCTTCTGCCTTGGCCAACTGCGCTGCCGGGACGGTGATGTTGCGCCGCTTGGTGTCCTGATACACCAGTTCTTCGAAAATCATCATGTCCATTGCGCCGGCGCGGATCTGCGGCTCCATCTCCTTCGGGAAGCCGTTATGCTGCTGCGCGTAGGGAAAAATGGCGAGCATTACACGCACCAGGTCGCGGTCGGTCAGTATCGCACCATTCACGCGGGCAACGGGTTTACCGGTCACGCGGAACCCGTCGGCGGGAGCGGCCATGGCACGCTGCTGAGTGGCGTTCGTTGGAGCGTGAGAGGCCACCTGGGCTGTGCCTATGGCCGGAACAATTATCAGCAGCAGCGCGAAAGTGCAGTACCGAAGTTTCATGATCCCTCTTTGCTTCTTACTTCCTGGCGAAAAACAAGGGGAGGGGAGCCCTCCCCTTTTAAGCACAGCAATTAGAACGAGGTGCCGACGGTCAGAATGCCGCTACCTTCGTTCGAACCACCCGCGCCGGTAAAGTGGCATTGACGGCAGAATTGCGTCGCCGAGGAGGCCTTCTTACCGTCTGTAATCGGTGCCTTCGGGTTGTAAGGCGCCGACACAAAGAAGTACGTCGGGTATACGTTGCTGCCTGTCGCCGGCAGGACATCCGCGCCGGCATTGCCACTGAAGGTGTACATCGAGTGCGGGGTGTGGCAAGTGGTGCAGATCACGTACGCCTGGTCAGCGCTGGTCGCTGTCGACGGAATCACGACGCCGGTCGTGCGTCCGCCCTTGCTGTACGCAGTCACGATTACGTTGCCGCTCCCGTCCTTCACTTCTTTGGTGGACTGGGTGATGTTAAACGCGCCGTAGTTGTCGACGAACGCCATGAAGTTGGTCTTCGTCGTGTTCGGGATCAAGCAAGGCGCAGGGGCGCCATGCACCGAGCAGTAGTTGTCGCTGGCCTTCTTCAGGATGAGATTGCTGGCGACGCCGACTGCTTTCAGGTTGGCGGCGGGGCCGATCGGGTGATCGTTTTTGTAGTTACCGGCGCTGGTGCCATCATCACCAAGCAGGGTCTTGATCGCGCCCGTGCCGTAGCCCGAGCCCAGCACGCCGATCGTCTGTTCGTAGGCCTGGTTCGTCATCATCGCGCCCTTCGCCACCTGTCCGTCGTGGCAGGAGAGGCACATCATGACGCCCGTGATCAACTGCTCTTCCTCGTCGGTGTGGGACTCAGCGATACCTGGCATGGAGATCGAGAAGTCGCCGCCGCCGGTGACCAGCGTCTTGTTGTAGAGTGGGCCGATGTCCTGACCCCACAGCGCGACATTGCCCGTGGTGGGATCCGTTACCGCGCCGCCGGCCATGGCGTTACCGCCGTTGCCGCGCGCGCCGCTGTGCGGAGCGTGGCAGCCCACGCAACCGCGTCCGCCGTTCTGGTGGGCACCCAGCTTGTCATAGCCGACGAGGCCGGAGCCCTGCTTGTAGGTTTGCGCCATCGCCAGGCTTGCGAGCACCCCGACGCATAGCGCGATAAGCACGAATTTCTTCATTGAAGAAGACCTCCTGATGTATACAGCGAAAGACAGCTACTACTTGAAGCCGGGGTTTCCCCCCCGGTCCTCCTTTTGGCTAGTTACCGCCAAATACTGCTATTGGGTCGGCGAGGCTTCTGCCTTGCGACCCGCGTCGAGCGCATCGCGTCTTTCCTTCTCCGCCAGCGCTTCGGTGTTTGTGGTATAGCGAAACATCTGCACGCGTCCCGGGAACTGCTCGGTTGTGAAAACGCGATTGGATTTGTCAATGGCGAGACCGACCACGGTGCGAAACTGACCCGGAAGGATCCCGGTGCCGCCCATCCAAATCAGCAAGTTACCTTCAGGGGTGAAAACCTGGACGCGGTTTTGCACCGAATCGGCGACCCAGACGTGGCCGTCACTGTCGATGGCGACTCCCTTGGGACGGGCAAAATATCCGGGGCCGTCGCCGGCCTTGCCGAACTCGCGAATGAAGTTGCCGTCCGCATCGAACACCTCGATACGGTTGTTCCATGTGTCGGAGACATACAGGTTGCCATCCGCATCCACGGCGCAATTGCTCGGCCTGGAGAACTCGCCAGGTCCCGTCAACTCGTGATTCTTGCTGCGCTTTCCGATGGTGCGCAGGAGCTTATAGGGCGGATCGGCGTCGTACACCATCACCTGGTCTCGCTCGGCGTCGGGAACATAGAGAAAACGGTTCTCGTTATCAATCGCCATACCGCCGGGCGAAATCAGTCCTTCGCTGATTGAGCCGATCTGCTTGTGCGATGGATCGAATACCAGCACGCGCCCGTGCTTCGAGTCGGCAACGAAGACGTTGTCGGCGTCGTCAATGGCGAGGCCGGTGATCCAGCCAAAGCGCGCGTGCGTGCCATTCTTGATGAGGTCCAGGTCGCCGGTTTCGGTGTCGAAGACAAAGACCGCCCGCACCTTGCTGTCGCCGACATACAGCTTGCCTTTGGAGTTGACGGCGACGCCGTAGGGTGTGATCACGTGGAAGCGCGGCTTCTCGGTGATGTCCTCACCGGTGGTTACACCTGCGAGGCGATCCATCCAGTTCGACTTCGGCTTGTTTTCCTTGGTGATCTGCTTCTCAGCCGAGAAGTAGCGCATGTAACGAATGCGCGTGATCGCCGGCGGGTTGGGCCAAACGATCTTCGACAGATCCAAGTCGTCGATCAGCGTTTTGGGTGCCTGCTTCACCGCGGGCTCTTTCTTCTTCTTGTCCTTAGCAGCCACGGCTGTACAGCTCAGCACAATGGACAAGCCGATAACAGCTATGACCAAGGGCCTAACGAATCGCTTCGGATTGTGTTGCCTCTTCGACATCGTCCACTCTCATTCATCGCTAACGCGTTGCAAAATCCTTGTGACAGCTGCCGCAGAACTGCATTCCGTTCCGTTGGTCGTTCACCAGGAGGCTAGGTTCGGCGGATGAATGTGGCTGGTGACAGGTTGAGCAATTGATTGCAACCCGTACCTTGGTGTTGTCATTGGGGTCGACTTGGTCCACAGCCGGGTGGCGCTCAACTGGGTGGCCCAGGCCGTAACGCAACGCCAGCCGCGGGACCCGGTCAAAATAGCGCTCCGGCAGGCGGACCTTGCCATCGAAAATCTTTACGAGCTTGCCTGCTTCGTCTACTTCTGGCTTCACTTCCGGGCCGTGGCACTCCAGGCACAACCCGCTGCGATCTGCTTTGCGCAGCAACTTCTTGTTCGCGCCGCCATGCGGCTCGTGGCACGTCGAGCACCCCTGCGCAAACGCCGGCTGATGCAAGACTTTTTTCTTATGCTGCTCAGCCTGATCGGCGTGGCAGGCAACGCAAGCGCTCACCGGATCGGACTTCGGTAACCCGGGGAACTTCGACGCGTGGGGATTGTGGCAGTCCGTACAGTCACCCATCGCACCGGCGTGCTGCACTTTAGAGCCTTCGATCTTCTTGGCCTGCTCCTCATGGCAGCTGATACAAAGCGCCTTCTTGTCGGCATTCGTCAGCACGACTTTTCCGTCCCGTGGGACGTCGTGGCACGAGGCACAGGAGTCCTTTCCGCTGAACACCGCGTGCTGGAACTTCTGCTGCAGCTTCGGGCTACTCGACTGATGGGGATCGTGGCAGGTGAGGCAATCGGTGCCGCCAACGGGCTGGCCCGCGTGCGCTTTCTTGATCGTCTCGTCGCCGGGATCGTGGCAGTCGACACAGAGCGCGGGGGAGTTCTTGGTCAGATGGAAGTTGGCTTCGCGATCGCCCTTGTCACTCGTCTTGTGGGTGGTATGGCAGGTCGCGCACCCCATGTCGAGTGCCATATGGCGACTGCCGCCCTGGGGAACGTTCACGCCCTGGTTGTGGCAGGAAAGGCAGAGGTTCTCGTTTTTCGTCGCGCCTGAGGCCGGCTTGAGCAACTGGTTCGTGTTGTCAGAAACGTGAGGATCGTGACATTTCAGGCAGTCGCGGACAGCAGGGCTATGGACCTTACCCTTCATTTCGGAAGCGTTCTTGTCGGCGTGGCACTGGAGGCAGAGTCTATGTGAAGTGGCGGTGGTCAGCTTTACGCGAGTGATTTCCTTGTTCACACGCACTTCATGGCAGCTAGTGCACCCAGTGGCGATCGCCGAGTGAACAGCCTTACCTTTGCTCTTGTCCTCGTGACACTCGAGACACTTTGCGGCGTCGGTTTTCGGATCTAGAGGCACCGGGTGCTTTTTCGAAAAAGCTGGGCTGGCAATCAGCACCACCAGCGCAAGGCAATACAGAGCCTTTCGCATTCCGCTCGCTCCTACTGAAAAGTTCGGTTCCGACTGGGGACGTGACCCAGCCCCGACGGGGTCGTTCGTGAATCCTGTCGTCGATAGCAATTCCGGCTCAGACAACCTCAGCACTCGGAACCTCCCCAAGGACTAGCTACTCTGCATTCCGTGTTCCGCATTGCGAGTGACGTAGCCGAGACCACAGCAATACCCGCAATGCATTGCTGCAGAGACAGTTATTCATTCCACCCAATGTGCTGAATCCCCACGTCCGCCCCACCTTTGACCAGCGCTCTGCGATTTATCCCGCAGTTGCGCTGAAAAATCCCCACTGTGCTCTGGATCACACGAAAGCAGTGACTCCGGTCAGCAACTCACGTCCGAGACACCATAGGCACCCAGTCCCACCACCGGGCACGACCCCACGTCTGCCTAATTCACAGATGACGGCGTAAATCAGACTCTAAGTAGCTGAATTTTGCGCGTGACTCTTATCACATATGTTCGTGACAAGTGCAGCAGTACATCACAAGCACCTCTGTTACTTATGTAGGCAACAGGGCCTTTTGTATGCGGGGCGACTGATTGAGGGTGCGCGCGCAGCGCTTGTCACCAGACTGTGTGATATGGCACAGGACAGTCGCCGGCGGACGCGACTGGAATGCCCGCAACGTGAAGAAGAACAACGGTTTCATGGGTGCGATACAGGTCTGGTCTGCTGCGTGCTCTCAGCTCTGTTTTGGAGGAATTGCCTTATGGCTGCAAGCGCCGGGTTGGGGCGGCGAATTTATCAGACGCTCGGTTCATTGAGAACGGGCATTTCCCTTTTGATCATCGTGGGAGTCGTTTCCGCGGCTGGAACCATCGTGCTGCAACGCCCTGCCACCTCGTCGGCCGATATGGAGCGCAAGTACTCTCCGGAAACGTTGAGGGTGCTCGACGCGACCGGGCTCACGGATGTGTATCACGCCTGGTGGTTCGTCGCGCTGCTGGGACTGGTTGCGCTGAGCATCATCTTCGCTTCGCTTGAGCGGTGGCCGAATATCTGGCGCTACTTTGCCCGTCCGTACCGCAAGCCCGAACCTCATTTCCGGGCCGTCCACCCGACCCGCTTCCAGGTGCCCATCACAAACGCCGAGGGAGGCATCTCCGCCGCTGAACGTGCCATGCGAAAGCTTGGCCTCAATCCGCAGCGGGTACGGGAGGGCGGCGAAGTTTCGCTGTTCGCCGAGAAGAATCGGTTTGCCCTATTAGCTGTTTACGTGGTTCACGCCAGCCTGTTGCTGATCTTCCTGGGCGGCATTCTCGATGGTGTCTGGGGATACAGGGGATACGTTTCCCTGGTTCCGGGCACGCCGGCAATCAATCAGGTAGAACTGTTCGACAAGTCGATCAAGACCTTGCCCTTCAGCGTGCGTTGCGACGAGGCCGGTCAGGAGAACTACACGGGCCAGTTCGCCGGAATGCCTAAGCGCTGGTGGTCCAAGATGACCGTCATCGAGGACGGCCGCGAGGTGTTGCACAAAGACATCGAAGTCAATGATCCCCTCGTTTACCGTGGCGTGCGTTTTTTCCAGTCTGGCTTCGGTGCGAGCGACAAGCCCTCGAATTTCCTCATTGCGTACGGTGCTATCGCAACTCCGGACAATGTTCGTTCGCTCGACATACCCGAGAGTGGGAGAGCCGAATTCGATGGCAACAAGGTGCGGGTGTTGAAGTTTCTGCCCGACGCGTATCGCCAGGATAACGGTGAGGTCTTCCAGCGCTCGAAAGATTTGCGGACCCCAGCCGTGCAGCTCGAGATCACCTCGGCGGGTGGCGAGACCGGAACCGTGTGGCTGCTGTATGGCGAGCCGGTAAGAGTCGCGGCAGTTCCTTACGCCATGCAACTCGCCGATCTCAGGATGCACAACGAGACCGGACTTCAGGTGTCGTACGAGCCCGGTCAATGGGCAGTGTGGGCAGGGTGCGTGCTGATGGGAATCGGCATGATCATCTCGTTCTACATGGTCCACATGCGGTTCTGGGCAGTTGCGGTCAATGACGGCAAGGGCGGACTCACGCTGTGGGTAGGCGCGGCCGCTAACAAGAAGAATCGCGAAGCTTTCGAGCAGAAGTTCCGGGACCTGAAACAAGAGATAACCAGTGAACTCGCGGGCACGCCTGTTTCGGCGCCCGAACTGGCTGCCTCGGCAGCGCAGAAGTAAGACGGAGGATGGAATGGCAACCGGTACTACCCAGGTAAGAGTGCAAGAGCAACCCGCAGCTTCGGGATACGGCCTGGTAATCGGCGTTGGGGTCGCGGCGACCTTCGCCGTCATCATGACCCTGCTCAATGTGGGGAAAGAGAATCTGCTGACCGAGACCACCATGCTCTCGGTTGCGCTGACCTTCTTCAGTGCCTCGGCAGCGCTGTACATCGGCTTCGGGGTAACCGGCAACGAGCGGCACTTCAATTTCGCGTCGTTGATGAGCATTCTCGGATTTCTGGCGACGACAGGCGCTGCGGCGCACCGCTGGCACGTGTCTGGTCACGCCCCCTTCGCCAGCATCTACGAGATGTTGCTGAGCTTCGTCTGGACGGTTGCCTTGGTGACGCAACTGGCCGAACGAAAGTTTGCGGTGAAGCTGATTGGTAGCGTGACCATGCCAATCGCGGTGGTCAGTGTGGGACTGATGCACCTGCTCAATAGCGAAGTGCGGCCGCTGGTGCCGGCGCTGCAGTCTACCTGGCTTCACATCCACGTGACCCTGGCCATGCTGTCCTACGCCGCGTGCGCGCTGAGCTTTGCCTTAGCCATGATGTTCCTGATCAAGGACAACATGAAGACGGACACCTTCCTTGCGGCGACCAGTGCCATGTCGGTGGCGATCTATCTCGGGATCATGACGCGTTTCGAGAAGTGGGGCGGGCTCAACGTGGTCGCCTGGGACGCTGCGACGAAATCGGAGATGAACATTCCGAACAGTGGTGCGAAGCTCTACGTGACTATTCCGGAACTGGGATGGGTGTTCGCCCTCGCTATGCTTGCCGCAGCAGCGCCGCTGGTGCTGTATGCGGTTGCCAAGCTGAAAAAAGACGACTTTTTTCTCACCATCGCGAATCGCGCGGTATTCGTGGCATTGGCCCTGCAAGTTCTGGCCGGAGCGTTCTTTTACCTGCGCGTGAACAATGCTGTGTACCCGTCGCTTGACGTCGAAGGGTCGTTCCCGACGGCACTGGCGGCGAGCCCCTTCATCTTGTCCGGACTGGCAACCGGCGTTTTCGGGTCGCTGCTGTACCTGATGCTTTATTGGCGTCGCAGCGGGCTTGAGAAGATGCTGCCCAGCGCCGACATTCTTGACCGGGTGACCTATAAGACGATCTGCATCGGGTTCCCGCTGCTTACGCTGATGATCGCGGCCGGTGCTTACTGGGCCAACCGCACATGGGGATCGTACTGGAGCTGGGACCCCAAGGAAACATGGGCCGCCATCACGTGGCTTGTTTACGCGGGATACCTGCACATGCGCATTACGCGTGGCTGGCGTGGACGTCGAGCGGCGTACTTTGCAATCATCGGGTTCGCTGTGGTGATGTTTACGTTCTTCGGCGTGACGTACTTGCTTCCGGGTTTACACGCTTACGCTTAATCCTGCGAGACGTCAAAGGGCGCAGCCGAAAGGTTGCGCCTTTTTTGTGGGATCGACTGAGGCGGCTCGCGGCATAAGTAGTCATTCAACGGCTCACCCTAATTACTATTTCGCTAATAGTTACTCTTGTATGTTCCTCGCGACACGCGAGATAATGACTCAGAGATCCTGCCTTAGGGGAGCGAACGAGTGCCTCGATTCACGTGGCAACTGAAAGCCGTCCTGCCGGCGGCGTTCGTGTTGTTCAACGGCCTTTTGCTGTTCCTGATGGTGACCTTGTCGTTCTCCGTGGCGCAGCGCCACATGGTGCTGACGCTTGCGGCAGCGGGAGCAGTCGCGATCTGCGCGGCCCTGCTGATCGGACTCGCGCTGACGATCGGGCGACCGATGGTCGAATTACAGAAGACGATCATGCGGGTGCGCGAAGGCGACTTGGATGCAGCCGTGACTTTCGCTGACCGCCAGGACGAGATAGGCGACCTCGGGCGCAGCTTCAACGAGATGGTTCGCGAGTTACGCGAGAGCCGAGAAGAAATTCAGCGGCTGCACAAAACACAGATGTCGCGTGCCGAGCACCTTGCTACGCTTGGTGAATTGGCCGCTGGGTTAGCTCACGAGATACGCAATCCTCTTGCCGGAATCGCGGGGGTGGTCGACATCATTGGACGCGATCTGCCGGAACACAGCCCTGCCCGGGGCGTCCTGAAAGAAGTTAGGGCAGAAGTACAGCACATCAATCGAATCCTCAGCGATCTGTTGGAGACTGCGCGACCGAAGCCACCTCAGTTCCGCATGGCGAACCTCAACGCAACGGTGGAGCACGCGGTAGCGATCGCCCGGCAGCAGGCATTGTCGAAGCCGATTGCGATCGAAATGGTGAAGGCCGACAACCTGCCCATGGTGACGCACGATACCGGACAGATCCACCAGGTTTTGCTCAACCTCCTACTCAACGGTATGCAGTCCATACGCGACGTAGGGAAGGTCAGTGTGGCAGTGGGGCGCGAGGATGGTTTCGCGACGGTTACGGTGGCCGACACCGGGCATGGAATTGAACCCGAGCACCTGCCGAATATCTTCCGGCCGTTCTTCACTACAAAAGGACATGGCACCGGACTCGGGCTATCTCTAGCGCAGCGTATCATTGAGGACCATGGGGGGCGTATTGCCGTGACCAGTGCGGTGGGCCAGGGTAGCCAGTTCACGGTCATGCTTCCGCTGCCGGGCGCAGCACACAAATCAGTGGGGAAATAGAGCGAGAGCTTAATGCCTTCAGAAAAGGTCCTAATCGTTGACGACGAGAAACTCGTACGCTGGTCGCTCCGCCAGAAGTGCCAGGAGTGGGGATATCAGGTGGTCGAGGCCGAAAACGGCACGTCGGCACTGCGCATCGCACGCACAGAAGCTCCCGACATCGTCCTGTTGGACGTGCGCCTGCCGGATTTGAATGGCGTGGATGTCTTGCGCCAGTTGAAGCAGAATGGCGACGCACGCGCCGTTATCATGATCACGGCCGATGCACGGGTGGATGACGTCAAGTCAGCCATCAAACTTGGCGCTTTCGATTTCGTCGAGAAGACTCCCGACTTTCACGATGAGTTGGAAGTCGCAATTAAGAACGCGTTGGAAGCCACGCGCCTGCGTCGCGAGGTCGAGTCGCTGCGCGGCGAGGTACGTCGACGAGCAGGCTTTCACGAAGTGGTCGGTGCGTCCTCCAAGATAAAGGAGTTGATGGAGTTCGTTCATAAAGTGGCGGCGAGCGAAGCCACAACCATCCTCATTCAAGGCGAGAGCGGCACGGGCAAGGACCTGGTGGCCAAGACGTTGCACTACGAAAGTTCGCGACAGGAGAAGCCGTGGATCGCGATTAACTGTTCCGCGATTCCGGACACGTTGATGGAATCCGAGCTGTTTGGCCATGAGCGGGGCGCGTTCACAGACGCGAAGACGACTAAGAAAGGTCTGTTTGAGGCGGCGGATGGTGGAACGCTATTCCTGGACGAGATCGGCGAACTCTCGCCGTTGCTCCAAGCGAAACTGCTACGTGTCCTGGAAGATCAGGTGATTCGTCGCGTGGGCGGCACTCGCGACATCCAGGTTGATGTGCGCGTCGTGGCTGCCTCGAACCGAGACCTTGAAAGAGGCGTGCGGGAAGGACAGTTCCGACAGGATCTTTATTATCGGCTTGCCATAATCTCGATATACATACCTCCGCTACGCGAACGTAAAGAAGACGTGCTGCCGCTGGCGGAGTTTTTCGTAGGGCGTTACAACAAGAAGTTCAAGAAGAACATTCAGCGCATAAGTGATGACGCCCGCACTCTATTGACGACCCATAGCTGGCCAGGCAACGTTCGAGAATTGAAGAACGCCATCGAGCGCGCCATGCTGTTGGAAGACGACACCGTATTGTCGCGCAAGTATCTGCCGTTCGCAGTCGCGCAACAGGGATCGACGATGACGGCGTACGAAGTCAGTTCAGCCAGGGACAATGGTAACGGCGCTCAACTGGCAAACGGCAAGACGTTGCCGCGCCTGAGCTTGCCCGAGGGCGGCACATCGCTTGAGGAGATTGAGCGGGCAATGGTGGAACTGGCGATGGCCAAGGCGAACAACAATCAGACGCACGCCGCGCGTTTGCTCGACATCAGCCGCGATGCGCTGCGCTACAAGTTGAAGAAGTTCGGACTGATACAGACCGAGGAAGAGGAAGGCGCGCCGGCGTAACTTTGTGCGCAGCGTCGGTGCATTCGCGTCGTTTCCTGTACTTCGTGGAAGGTAAGTTCGTTACGCCCCCACCCCGCTTGCGATTCTCGTGACTTATCTTCGATAAGCCAGGTGGCGTTCATTTCGGTTGCAACAGCTCCATCAACGCGCTGAACTCTGCGGTGATGGCGGTTCGAAGAGTGCCCTTGTATTCCGGCGCAAACGTCGAAGAGTGCAGTGAAGGTAGGTTCGCGCCGGTACTCATCGCCTGCTGATACTTTGACGGCTCCACCGCGCCGACGTGGAAGAGGAAAATCGGCACTCCTCCTCTTGAGTACGCCGCGAAATCCTCCGAGACCATCAGGGGCGGCTTTTCGAGCACGCGATCTTCTCCAAGCGTACTTCGCAGCGCGCCGACCACGCGTGCGGTGAGTTTCGGGTCGTTGTAGGTTGGCGTGGTGGTCTCGGGATAGTGAAACACCGGCGGCTTGGGCGAACCGCCCGCTTCTGCTTCTGCCCTGGTAACGCGCTCAATAGCAGTCAGCAGTTGCTTTCGCACTTCGGGCTTGAACGAGCGCACGCTCAGCGCTAGATGGACCTCGTCAGGGACGATGTTGTGCTTGGTGCCGCCCGTTATCCGACCGATGGTGATGACGCCCGGTTCGCGTGGGTCTTTCTCGCGCGACACTATAGTCTGGATGGCGAGCACCGTTCTGGCTGCGATCACGATCGGGTCGACCGTGGTGTGTGGCATCGCCCCGTGGCCGCCTCTCCCGAAGATCGTGATGTCAACCGTGTCCGCGCCAGCCAGCGCAGGACCGGAGGTAAAGCCGATGGTGCCGACTGGCAGGTCTGCCGCATCATGAATGGCGAGTGCGAAGTCCGGCTTCGGGAACTTCGTGTAGAGTCCAGCGTCGAGCATGGCGCGAGCACCTTTGACGATCTCCTCGGCGGGCTGCGCAACCATCACCAAAGTGCCGCGCCAGCGGTCCTTTGCCTGCGCCATGAGGGTGGCCGTACCGATCCAGGCGGACATATGAATGTCGTGCCCGCAAGCGTGCATCACCGGGATCTCAGCGCCTGATGCGTTTTTTACCCGTACTCGACTCGCGTACGGCAATCCGGTCTCTTCGGCAACTGGAAGAGCATCCATGTCAGTGCGAAAGAGCACCGTTGGTCCCTGTCCGTTGCGCAGAACGGCTACGACGCCCGTTCCACCGAAGCCGGCCGTAACCTCGTACCCAAGCTTTCTCATGCGATCGGCGAGTTTGGCGGACGTGTTGGATTCCTGTAACGAAAGCTCCGGATTCTGGTGCAAGTCCAGGTAGAGTTGCTCGATCTCAGGAAGCACCGTCTGCAGATTCGGAATGCTAATGCCCGCCTGCGCCTTAGTTTTGGAAGGCGAGGCCTTGCTCCCGGCAGGAGTTTGTGCCAGAAGACCAGTCGCGAAGCATAAGACGAAAGCCAGGTAGATGAGAGCAATCACCAGCCGAGTTTTCATAGCGTTCATTTTGCCATTCTTCCTGCACATGGCGACCCGTCGAAGCGGTTGAGGACAAGCTGAGCGTCCTGCTCAGGCGCCTGCAACCGGTCGCATCGCACAGTTCGCTTGTTCGGCCCCCGAGATAGAAGTATTGATCTGGAAGGCCGATAGATTAACGAGTGTGATGCCGCTCACTTCTATAAAGCGCGGTTTCGTGAGAGATTCTGCAGTTTGCCTTACGAACGCCCTTTGCAGGACGAGGCCTTATGCCAGCAACGCACTCTTATGCACTGACTAATCCGATCTCCCTCATTGTGGATAAGCCCCGAGAGGAGTTCACCCGCGAAGACCTGATCAAGGTCATCGAGACTCAGCAGATCGAGCGCATAACCTTCCACTACACAGCGCTGGACGGCAAGTACAAGGAACTGAATATACCGATTGCCGACCGGTACCAGGCTGAACGAATTCTCGCAGATGGCGAGCGCGTGGACGGCTCTTCGCTGTTCAAGGGTATTGTGGACACGGAGCTTTCGGATCTTTACGTGGTGCCGGTGTACAAGACGGCCTTCCTCAATCCTTTCGACGAGAAAAGCTTGCACCTGACTTGCCGGTACCTGACGCGCGACGGAGTGTTGGCACCATTCACCCCGGACAGCATTTTGCACCGAGCAGCCGAGTTGTTCCGAAACAGCACTGGGTACGAACTCTACGCTTTGGGCGAACTCGAGTTCTTCCTGTTGATGGACACGGTTGCGTCCATTTACCCGCCGCTGAAACAACGCGCATACCACGCATCCGGCCCGTTCTTGAAGTCGGGACAGATCCTGAACGAGATGGTCCGTTACCTGACCCAGATCACGGGTGCGGTTAAATATGCTCACAGCGAGGTTGGTTGCATAGAGAAGGTGCGCAGCGACCTCGATGAGATCAAGGGCAAGACGGCCGAGCAATTGGAAATAGAGTTCCTGCCGACTCCGATTGAAGACACAGCAGACAACCTGGTGTTAGCGCGCTGGTTGATTCGGAGTGTCGCGTATCGGCACGGGTGTGTGGCAACGTTCGCGCCCAAGATAGAAGAAGGCGTGGCGGGGAATGGCATGCACATCCACATGGAAGCGATGAAGCATGGCCGGAACCGAATGGTCGACGATGACGGTAAGTTGTCGCTGGAGGCGAAGGAAGTCATCGGCGGGCTCTGCACGTACGCCGATTCCCTGACCGCATTCGGTAACACGGTATCGTCCGCCTATTTGCGGCTGGTACCGAATCAAGAAGCTCCGACACGCGTTTGCTGGAGCGACATGAATCGCAGCGCAATGATCCGCGTGCCGCTCGGCTGGTCCAATGTGGACAATCTGGCAGGCGCGCTGAATCCGCAGCAAAAAACCGGATTCCGGGAGATAGAAGGCCGTCAGACGGTGGAACTCCGGACGCCCGATGGAAGCGCGATCGTGCATCTGCTGCTAGCCGGAATCACCATGGCGGCGCAGTGGGGCATGACTCATGCCGAATCGCTGGAGATCGCCAAAAAACTTTATGTGCGCGGAAACATTTTCGAAAACAAGGAACTCGTCGAGTCCTTAGCGGCGCTGCCGAAAAGTTGCGTTGAATCGGCAAGGCTGTTGCAGCACAAACGAGAGTGTTACGAGCGTGAGGGCATCTTCCCCCCGAGCGTTATTGACTACGTAACGAAGTTGCTGCGTGCGGAAAATGACGAGTGTATGAATCAGCGGCTGGTCGATATGCCCGCTGATGACAGACTTCATGAGACCCGCAAGATCATGCACAAGGACTTACATCGTCACTAGAAAGTGGCTGTGCGGAGCGGCGGGGGTGACATGCCTCCGCCTTCTCTGCACCAGGAGCGAAACACCATCCGTCCGAGCAGCCCGTTGCAAGTTGACTTAGGAAAGTATCGGAGAAAAAGACTGCTGTGAGGCGAGCGCATGACGCGAAAACCGGTCGCTGTTGAAGCCTAATTTCCGAAGCAACCCGGCATAACGAGGATCGTCTCGAAGAGGATCCGCTTTAGGGTCGATTCCGAGGAAAAGTATCCATGTCGATCGCTCGGCCTCGGCCCTATTCAGCCACTCAAAAGCCGTGTCGTATTGCGAAAGTGCGACATAAACCAGTGCAGTGAAATACGCGGAGACATAGCGTTGCTTGGACGCAGCCAATAATCGATCGAGGTACTTGTTGCTTTCCTGAAGCATGCCTCGTCTCGCATATATCCGCGCGAGGTGGGCCCATGCCAATGGGTTCCCGGGAGCGAGTTCGTAATCACGGAGGAATTCCTCCGTGGCTTCGACGAGCAGACCCTTTTGCTCGAGCACCTGCCCGTGTACGGCGTGACAAATAGAGAAGTAAGGGTCAAGTTCCAGACACTCGCGGCACTGCTCTATCGCCGCATCGTATTGCCGCGCAAAAAAGAGCACCGACGCGTACATCGAATTCGTCGGGACCGCGACCGGGTCCAGGTGGAGAGCACGCTTCAAGGCCCCGAGACTTTCCGTGAATCGTCCTTGTGCGCACAGGAGAAACGCATATGCGTTATACGCATAAGCGTAATTCGGATTCAAATGCAGGGCCTTGCGCAGATCAGCTTCGGCAGCAACGAAATCCCGGTCGTAAACGCAGCGAACCCACGCGAGCGGGACATAAGCTTCGGCCGTTTCGCTGTCCGCCTCAAGAGCCGTTAGTGCAGCCTGCCGGGCCTTCGGAAATGCATCGCTCGCCGCCAATATCCCGTGCTGGGCGAGCATGACGTACGCATCCGCGAGACCTACATAGCTGAGAACGTGATCCGGGTCCCTGCGAATGGCCTCTTCGAAGAACTCAACACTTTTCAGTAGCGCGGAGCCAGTGCCCTTATTCCAACAGTAGTGACCTCTTAGGTAGGCCTGATGCGCACGAGGATTCGTGACATGTTCAGGCCCTCGGGAAAGCAGGACTCGCACGGTAGATCGTGCGATTCTCTCGGCCACTTCTTCCTGAGCAGCCAGCGGCCAAGCGTGCTGGCGATCATAAACTTCCGACCATACGCAACTATGGTCCTGGCCGCTGATGAGCTGTGTTGTTATCCGCACACGATCGCCGGAACGCCGGACGTTCCCGGTAAGACAGTAGTCTGCCGCAAGTTTCTCGAAGATGTTCGCCAACTCCTTTTCGCTGTCCCGATAACCCATCACCACAGAAGGGGCGACAAGCGACAGGTTAGGGCGCAACCGTGCAAGTCGGGCTATCGTCTGCTCCGTCATGCCGTCAGACACGTGCTCCTCGACATCTGGCCCGAGGTTGTGAAAAGGCAGCACCGCAAGGCGAATCCGTCGTTGAGTAGCCCCCGCGTTCAAGCCAGCGACAGCGACACGTTCCACAGGTCTAACAAATCGATATCCGCGACTACCAACTGTCTCGATGTACTGTGGATCGTCAGGCGAGTCGCCGAGAGCAAGCCGCACTTTGCGAACAGCGGTATTCAGGCTCTGGTCTTCCTGTACGTAGGTGTCAGCCCAGACTTCCTCGAAGATCTGCTTGCGCGTAACCAATTCCCCAGCATGCAGGAGCAATATGCCGAGAATTCGAAACGGCTTTTCCTGGATTGGAATCCGGGAACCGTTACGGAATAGTTCTGCAGAGTGCAGGTCAGCTTCGAACTCGCCGAAGCGGAAGCGGATTGGGCCTAGTAATGTCACTTCACGATACAAATCAGGTAGTTATTAGCAGCTTACCAAACGAGGCAGTCGTGTCAAGCGGTGCCAGACACGGCGGACCTCCGCAGGTCAACCATCAACTTACTTGGCCTCCTCCTAAGTAGAACCTCCCCTGCAAGCCAACAGCAACACTCCCCGTCTCATCGCATATGGGCTGTCTCGATGACATTTAACGTTGAGCTTGCGGATCAGACCGGCACGTTCCGTGCCGGACATAACTAGTTTTCCGGGAACGGTCGCCCGTGGGCCGCACCACCGGCGCGGCTGGCGCGGAGAACGAACGGCGTCGCGACTTCACTAGCGGGTGGGCAGAGGTGAAAAAGCCACCAGAGTTCGTGTCGGAAGCGCCCTCAACACTGGATCGGCCGACCACAACGGCGACCGCCGTTGTTGCGGCAGCTCTCGGATACGCGATGCTCATCGCAGCATTCTGGTTCACAGCGCGCCGGTTTGGTATGCCAGACCGGCTGGGCAGCGATTTCGTCTGGGTGTTTCTGAGCTTTGCGCTACTGCTGCTGCCCTACTGGGCATTTGGTTTTGGACTAGCTGATGTTCTGCGGCGAAATCTTCGTTCATCGATAACGCGTATACTTGCGCCGTTCATACTGGTCCTTCCATATTTCTCCTCGTTACCGATTGACAGTTTTCGGGCGGATCTGGCCGCTGGCCTGATTGCCGTACCGCTGGGGATCGCAGCGCTCTTCGAATTCGCTCCGCCTGGAGGAAAGAACCGGCCACAAGCAGGCCTTAGTTGGCAAGACGCGTTAGCCCTGATCGCGCTCGGAGTTCCGGTGCAATTTCGCCTGCTCGCCGCCGCTTGGCCTTACGCTGGCTTGAGTGCCATGCCGAAACTATTGCTGGTCGATGCGGCGCTTTATGCATTCCTCGTGGTGCGCCGCCTGGATGGTGTCGGTTACGATTTTCGCCCGCGTTTACGTGATCTGCTCATTGGATTGCGAGAATGGGCATTATTTGCTCCCATCGCGATCACGCTGGGACTCAGCCTGGGGTTTATCGCATTTCAGCCACACATTCCAGATCCCGGGATGGTCGCGGCTGCTTGGCTGATCACCTTCTTCTTTGTAGCGATACCTGAAGAACTCTTCTTTCGCGGATTCCTGTTCAATCTCATCGAACGCCGCCTGGGAGGCCGATGGGGACTGTTACTCAGCTCGGCCATCTTCGGTCTCTCGCATTTCAACAAGCCCCTGCCGTTCAATTGGCGCTACGTTCTGCTGGCGACTATAGCAGGTGTGTTTTATGGCCGAGCGTGGCGCGACCGGCGCAGGCTACTTCCCGCGAGTATTGCGCACGCAACCGTGGATGTGGTTTGGGGCGTGTGGTTCCAGGCAGGTCCATGAGCCACGACCGATCCGCGTGCTTTTGTCCGGGTTAAAGCTCGCCACGTAGCCCGTTTGTACAGATCGCTTTTGCATGATCCCGCTGGCCTGACCTGCCCTGATGGGTGTACCTTTTAGTAACCCACTTTTGTAGTTCAGGAGCCCGGATGTCATCTACCGAGTTGGCGAACGCGGTAGCCAAGCCCGACACCACGCCGAAACCGGAAGCCCCGAGCAGGAGCGCCAAACCCCGCGCTCATGTAGAACCGCGACACGCGTTGCGTCTTAACAGAGCTGCTCGGCTGATGGCCATCGCTGCGGTCGTTATCTGTCTCGTTGGACTGGCCGGGAGTTGGGCCGCGACGAATGGCATCACGCCTGAATTGGCTGCCTACGTCGGCATGAATCCCACCTCGGCAGTGGGTATGCTGCTGTGTGGATTCTGTGTGGTGGTGTTCGGGGCTCGTACCTGGTCCCGATCCGCGCGCGACTTGGCGAGGTACTTGTCACTGGTACCGATCACGCTCGCGGCATTCACGTTGTTACGTTATCTGGCCGGCAGTCCCCCAGTAAAAGTTCACGCCATGTTTGCCCACTTGATGCCTCCGAACACAGCGGGCACCCTCCTGATACTCGGCATCTCGGTTGGGCTTCTTAGTTGGCAGAGTCGTCGAACTCAGCTCTGCGCTCAGTTCGGTTCAGCCATATCCGGTGCTATCGGATTGCTGGCGCTGCTCGGGTATTCATACAGAATTTCTGCCCTCTACGGCGTGGGCAGTCATGCTTCCATGACTCTGCCCGCAGCGCTCGCCCTGACTCTTCTCTCCGCTTCCGTCGTTTTTCTAACAGTCGACTACGGTTTCGTCGCGTTGCTCGCCGGAAGAGGCACGGGCAGCATAATGTTACGCCGCATGTTGCCGCTTGCGATCCTTTCTCCCTGGATCGTCGGCTGGGTCGCTGCTGAGGGAATCAATCGCGGCTGGTACCAGTTAGACATGAGCAACGCAACGTTTGCGCTGGTGCTGATGGCGATTCTTAGTACGTTCCTGTACACCAATGCCATCTCGCTAAACCGAATAGACCAGGAGCGCGAAACAACACAAGAGCTGCTGAGGCGCAATAGCGACCAATGGCAGGCGACCTTCGACTGCATGTCGGAGGGCCTGAGCTATCACGATGTGGACTACAACGTGGTCGGGGCAAATGATGCATTTCGCAAATTGACCTGCGGAAATTACGTGGAAGGGGCGAAGTGCTATGAGACGGTCCACGGGACGACTGCTCCTCCGGAAGACTGCCCGATGCGCCGGACCCTGGAAACTGGTCAAACAGAACGGTCAGAAATTTACGAACCACTGCTGGACAAACACCTGCTAGTGCGGACGGATCCTGTCCGCGACACCGACGGACACATATTCCGGGTCGTCCACGTGGTCGAAGACGTCACCGAACGAAAGAAGGCGGAGGATAAAGTACGCCGGCTCGCTGCCATCGTTGAACAGTCCGGTGATGCGATCTTCAGCAATGACTTGGACGGAGTGATCCAGACTTGGAATCATGCAGCTGAAACGATCTACGGCTACTCTGCTGAAGAAGCGATCGGAAAAACCCTCAGCATTTTCTGCCCTCCGGAGTCGCCGGACGAATGGAAGCGGATCGTCGATGTTGTGCGTCAAGGCGAACGTGTGCAGAACGTCGAGCGACTGCGCGTGCGAAAGGATGGGACTTTCTTCCATGCCTCCCTCAGCGTTTCGCCTTTGCGCGACAGTGCCGGACGTATCACTGGGTGTTCCGCGATAGCGCGCGACGTAACCGAGAAGAAGGAAGCGGCTGCAGAAATCGCGCGGCGTGGAGCCGAAGCTCAGCGCGCGCGTGCCGAACTCGACGCGGTCGTGGACAGCATGGGCGAGGGACTCTATCAACTAGACGCGGAAGGTCGGGTAGTGTTCATGAACGCAGCCTGTGAAAACATGCTCGGCTACAAGATCGACGAGATCCGCGGGCAGCCCATGCACGACCTTATTCATTCGAAACTGCCCGACGGCAGCCAGCGGCCAGCGATTGAATGCCCCCTCGTGCAAGTGATGAAAATCGGCGAGACCTACCACGAAGCGGAAGATTTCTTCGTGCGGAAGGATGGAAGTTTCTTCCCTGTTGAGTACACAAGTTCTCCTCTGCGGGTGAACGGCGCGATCGCCGGAGCAGTGTTGTCGTTCCGCGACATCAGCGACCGGAAGCGTGCTGAAGCCGAGCGCAGCAGGTTGCTGGCGCTTGAGCGCCAGGCACGTCGAGAGGTGGAAGCGAAGAACGCTGAAATTCAGAAGTTAAACGCCGAACTGGAAGACCGCGTTCGCCAGCGCACGATTGAGTTGGAAGTTGCGAACAAAGAATTGGAGGCTTTCAGCTACTCGGTATCCCACGACCTGCGAGCTCCATTGCGCAGCCTCGATGGCTTCAGCCATATCCTGCTGGATGAGTATCGCGACAAGCTCGACGAAGAGGGGCAGGATTTCTTACGTCGGCTGCGGAGCGCCAGCCAGCATATGGGACAGTTGATCGACTCCCTGCTGCAGTTGTCCCGCGTTTCACGCTCCGAGATGTCGAGGGAACCGGTGAACCTGAGCGCCATGGCGCAGCAAATTGTCGGCGAACTTCAAAAGAGCGCACCTGACCGACAGGTCACGGTCACGGTTGGACAGGACATCAATGCCATGGCGGATCCGCGTCTCACGCACGTCATTCTGCAGAACTTGCTTCACAACGCATGGAAGTTCACTGCAAAACGTGCTGATGCGTGTATCGAGTTTGGCACTACTATGCGCGATGGGAAAAGAGTCATGTTCGTGCGCGACAACGGCGCAGGCTTCGACATGAACTACAGCAATAAACTTTTCGGTGCATTCCAGAGACTTCATGCGGCTTCCGACTTTGAGGGTAGCGGCATCGGACTCGCAACCGTGCAGCGCGTGGTTCGACGCCACGGGGGAAAGGTGTGGGCGGAAGGCGCGCCGGAACAAGGCGCAACGTTCTACTTCACCCTGTGCTGACACTGAGTGAGCACCGCTGTTGAGCTTTAGCTTGCGAAAACTGCAGAGTATCCTTATAAGACCTGTGTAGGTTACATTCCGCAAACTTAAGCCCGGTGGAGATGATGCAAAAGACGATTCTTCTCGTGGAAGACAACCCTGATCACGAAGCGTTGACGCTGCGGGCTTTAAGGAAGGCCGGTCTCGCTAATCCAGTTATTGTTGCGCGGGACGGCGCGGAAGCATTGGACTACCTCTTCGGACAGGGGACGTACGCTGGTCGCGACACCGCAGATATTCCCCAGGCAGTGCTGCTAGACCTCAAGCTTCCCAAAGTCGACGGTTTAGAAGTCCTACAGCGAATGCGTTCTGATGACCGTACGAAGCTGATCCCGGTCGTAGTGCTGACGTCTTCCGACGAAGAAAAAGATCTGGTGACTAGCTACGCGTACGGCGCGAACAGCTATATCCGAAAGCCGGTCGATTTCGTCCAGTTCGTCGAGGCTACGCGGCAGCTCGGATTGTATTGGCTCGTGCTCAACGAACCTCCGCGGATCGGAAAGGGCTGAAAGAGCGCGTGCGCAACGAATCCGTCGCGACCCAACGCCCAAGTTCTCTCCTCAGCATTCGATGTTGGGCTTACCGGGGCGGCTTCTGCTCAGGATTGTTGCCAGTACTGGGGCCGGGAGACTCAGTGTTACTTGGACCCATGTTGGGGGACAACAGCTTGTCCTCACCGCCTCCGGCTTCGTTCTTGTTCTTGCCCTTCCGTTTGCCGGTATCCGTCTGATCTGCTGTACTACTCTGTTGACCTTTGGTGTTGGTCTGAGCTGATGAACGGCGCTGCTGAGACGCACGGCGCCGCGCGTCGGTCGCCGTGGTCGAAGAACTCGCCGACGCATTCCCTTGCGACTTCATACGAGTCGCTGTGCTGGCGCCACTTGATCCCGCATGTGCAGGGTTACTTTTGCTGCCGGTAGTTGATCCAGTTGTGCCAGTTATTCTTTGATTGTGTGGGGCATCGGTAGCCGGCACACCGGAGGCGGTCGGGGATGACGTGGTGTTTGGCTCGCCAAGACCTATTCCTTCCGCCGGCGGCGTTTGCTGCGCCCAAGACACACAGCCGCACAGCAAGATTGCGGCGAACGCGCTGAAAATCGTTCTCACGAGAACTCCCCTTCCTCTTGGTTGTTAAGCGTCGTTGAAAACTTAGACCCCCACTACGTCATTGTGGTTATCCACGGTCGCGAGCTTCTCGACAGACCTGAGCCGTACCGCATCGCGCCGAGCCCCTGCATCTAATCGCGCCATGCCGGAACAGGCACAGCGGGAAGAGCAGATATCATCCGTCAATCTCGACAGCGCACGAAGATCTGCTCACGACATTCTGGAGGGAGCCTCCGAGAATGGGCGGCAGGAACTGAAGCGTCCGACGAGGGCGCTTGCACTTTCGGGAGTAGCCGGCGGAATGACAATGGGGCTGACGGGCATGGCTGTAGCGATTGCCCAAGCCAGCCTCGGTCGGGGCAGAGTTGAAGATTTTGTCGCCTTCCTTTTTTACCCAGTCGGATTCATTGCCGTCATCATTGGCCGGGCTCAACTGTTCACTGAAAACACGCTCTACCCTGTCGTGCTGGTTCTGAGCGAGAAACGATTTCTGCTGAACACTCTTCGACTATGGGCTGTGGTGTTCGGCGCGAACGTCCTTGGCGCCGCGGCGTTTGCGTTCCTCGCGGTCCGGACCGGCGCACTTCGGCACGACTTCACCCGCGAACTGGTTCGCCTCGGGGAAGAGTCTGCCAACATCGCCGTTGCGGAGATTTTCTGGACAGGCGTCGTTGGTGGCTGGCTCATTGCGTTGGTCGCCTGGATGGTAACGGCGAGTCATTGGACGATCGGGCAGATTGTCGTGATTTGGCTACTTACCTTCGTGGTAGGCCTCGGGCGCTTCGCACATTGCATCGCTGCAACCGGCGAAATACTTGCCGCTGTTTTCGCCGGATCTCTGCCGTTCTTTTCGTACATTCGCTGGATCATACCAGCAACTCTCGGAAATATCGTCGGAGGCGTATTCATCGTAAGCCTACTGAACTGGGGCCAAGTGAAAGCTGACGGGGACAGCTAGGCCGTCACAACGATGAAGAGCTGAGAAGCGAAAACAACTCGGTGGCTCTTGATTAGAGCAGTTCGAACAACGAAGACCAGATAACCAGGACAAGATTTGGAGGCGACATGTTCCGGAAACCACGTCGCGTAGCACGAATCGGCAGGAAAATGGACAACGTGAATTGGGGCAAACAGGCCAGGCGCGCTGTTGTGCTTGGAAGCACGGGGGTTGCGGTCGCGGGCCTTGCCGCCGGTGCAGGCATAGGACTCGCCGGCTGGGCACTCTGGCGACGTTTCGGCCCAGTCGCTGAAGACCTCCGCGGCAAGACCGTACTTATCACCGGAGGCTCACGCGGTCTTGGTTTTGCCATGGCTCAGGAGTGCGTCAGCAAGGGCGCTCGTGTTGCCATATGCGCCCGGGATCATCGCGAATTAGAGATTGCACAGGGACAACTGCAAGCGAACGGCGCTGAAGTGCTGGCTGTTCGGTGCGACATCATTGACCGCGATGACGTGCTCAAAATGGTGAATGAAGTCAGAGCACGTTTTGGCGACATCGATATTCTCATCAACAACGCGGGAGTAATCCAGGTAGGCCCGATCGAGTCGCAGACCATTGTCGACTTCCAGGAGGCCATGGACGTGATGTTCTGGGGCGTGGTCTATCCGACACTGGCCGTTCTTCCTGAGATGATAAGCCGGCGCAGTGGACACATAGCCAACATCACCTCAATCGGCGGCAAGATTGCCATGCCGCACTTGGTCCCGTACGACTCGGCGAAGTTCGCGGCCGTGGGGTTTTCGGAAGGGCTGCATGCAGAGGTAGCGAAATACGGGATAAAGGTCACGACCGTGTGTCCCGGACTGATGCGCACTGGGTCTTACCTGAACGCTTTTTTCAAGGGTCAGAACCGACAGGAGTTCACCTGGTTCGCGCTGGGTGCGACGACCCCCGGTGTCGCGATGAATGCACGTCGCGCCGCGCGCAAGATCGTCAACGCCATCCGACGCGGGCGTTCCGAAATTATCCTCACGCCCCAAGCGAAGCTCGCAGCAATGTTTCACGGCGTTTTTCCCGGACTGACGTCCGACATTCTCGGTGTCGTGAACCGCACGCTACCTTCGGCGGACATGGGCGAAGGACAATCGCGGCATACGGGAAAAGAGAGCGAAACCATGGTGACGAGATCGCCAATGACGATTTTCGGTCGCCGCGCCGCGAAAGACCTGAACCAGTGGGCCGAGAACAGCGGACAGCCCGCTTCGATGACCAAACCAGCGTGAAGGTCGGCCTTCGCCTATGTCGTGTCAGCTGAGTGCGCTTGGCTGCTGAGCGATCTGATCGATCAGAATGATCGACGCTCAGCTCTGCCCAGTTCCGCAATGGCGAGCACAAATGCAAACTCGGTTGTATCTGTGGCATCCGACTCTATCAGCTTCCACAAGGTTCGCGGCAGACGGCCGCGAGCGGATAACGAGGTGGGCGGATGGCAAGAAACAAATCAAGGGTATTGACGGACCACGATGAGATTCGCCAATGGGCAGAACAGCGAAAAGCTTCGCCCGCATGCGTCCGGCGCACCGGCGGCAATGGCGACATCGGGATGATTCGTCTGGATTTTCCGGGTTTCAGCGGCCAGCAGTCGCTGGAGCATATCAATTGGGACGAGTGGTTCCAGAAATTTGACGAGAGCAAGCTCGCTCTGCTGGTGCAAGACGAACTGGCAAGCGGCGGCAGGAGCAACTTCAACAAGCTGATCGGGCGAGAAACAGCAAACGCCCGTCAGGAAGGAAACTATCGCGCTAACCGTCGCGGCATTCAGTCGAGCTCAGGTCGGAGTGCTGGGACGAAACGGACCTCGGGCCGCGCTCAGGCTTCTTCGCGCTCGTCATCGGCCAGAGCGAAACGTAGCGCGAGCGCAGGAGACAGCAGCGAGCGTTCAGCTCGGACCAAGAGGGCTGGCAGCAGCAGAACAAAGAGCAGCGGAGCTTCATCCCGTGGCCGTGAGCCTGGAAGAGCGGTTTCGCGCTCGAAATCTGCACGTGCTTCTCAAAGCGCGCGCGGAGATGTGACGCGCCGCAGCGGCACAGTCGCCGGCCGCACCCGAGGACGCAAGTCGGCAAGCGGACGGAACGCCGCAGCACAGAACACAGGACGCCGAAGCGCAAAGCGTAATCCGGAGAAAGTCGTTAAGAGTGCAAGAAAGATTAAGCAGGACGCCGGTAACATCATTCGAATGGAACGCGGCGGCAAGCGTCCATCGCGCGTGACCAAGCAACCTGCGGCGAAGTCCGCCAGCGGCACCGCCCGGCACAGTCGTTCCGGCGCCAACGCGCGGACCCGCAAGAAAGCTGCCTGAATGATTTGATGATTGCATGATTGAACCGGGGGACGTGAGACACAGCCAACCAGTGCCAAACACAGCTAACCATCCAGTCATGCGATCATCAAGTCATCCGTACGTAGTGCGCGAAAACAATCCTGACGACGTACCCATTCCGCCCGACCGTGAGCCAGAAGCCCCGGTCGAGGAACCTCCGGACGCACCACATTCGGAACCGACCGCGCCAGTTCGCGAGCCCGGTCCCGAGCCGCAACGGCGTTTAGCGGCGATCTGATATTCACACGCGAAATGAATAGTGTGCGAGCCCAACGACGTGCGTCGCCAGTCAGCTCTCATATAATTTCAGTTCCATGCTGATGAGAGTCGCCGAAGGCCCGCAAGTCGTTATCCGCTCAGAGCCGTCGCGTGGCATCGCTCCATGCGCGCGCGGCAGGTTGCACATCGTCATCATCCTGTTGCTTTGGCTTCTCATCTACGTGCCGGGGCTGTTCGCCCCTCCGCTGCTTGACGATGCGGATAGCGTGCACGCTGAGGCGGCGCGCGAGATGGTCGTCCGGAATGACTGGGTGACGCTCCACGCAAATGGCATACGGTATCTTGAAAAAGCGCCGCTTATGTACTGGAGCATGGCAGCCAGTTTCAAGGTATTTGGCGTACACGAATGGTCGGCGCGGCTGCCGCTGGCGCTCGGAATGCTGGCGACCTTGCTGGCGATATACCAATTGGGCAAGCGCGTATACGGATCGAAGGCAGGGCTGTATGCCACCGTCGCCGTCGCTACCGGATTCGGGCCTTACATCTACACGCGGATCCTCATCCCTGACCTGCTGGTCGGATTGTGGCTCACGCTGGGCTTTCACTTTTTTCTGGCTACATTGGAAGAGGAAAAGCCTTCACGAAGGAACTGCTGGGGCCTTGCTGCTACGGCAGCGTTGAACGTGCTGACAAAGGGGTTGATCGGACTTGTCTTCCCGATCGGCATCATCCTGGTGTTTCTCGTGCTCACGCGCAACCTGAAGCACGTGCTGAAGCTCCGGCTTTTCTCGAGTGCCGTGGTGTTTCTGCTCATCGCGGCACCCTGGCACATTCTCGCTGGACTGCACAACCCGACTCAGGTCGCCAAGGATGGCACGATCATTCAGGGCTTCTTCTGGTTCTATTTCGTGAACGAGCATTTCCTGCGTTACCTGAATAAACGCTTCCCGCGCGACTACGACACTGTTCCCCTGCTTGTCTTTTGGGCACTGGTGCTCGCGTGGGTGTGGCCCTGGTGCATGTTCGTAGTGCAGGCGCTTGGGCAGGTGCCGCACAAGCTGCGTGATTTTGCACGACAGTTGACACGCGAGCAGCGCGGTTCGCTACTGTTCGCAATTTGGACCATCGTGGTGGTTGGTTTCTTCAGCTTCTCGACACGGCAGGAGTACTACACGATACCTGCATTGCCGGCGTTGGCATCGCTGCTCGGCGGATGGCTGCAGAAAGAAGCCGATTCGGACGCAAGCAGCCGTGAACGCAAGTGGGGCCGAATCTCTTCAGCCGTACTTCTCGCCGTCGGCATCGGGGCGTTTGCAATTGGGATGGTGATGATGCAGCTATCGGAAGCGGCTCCTGTAGGAGTGGAGCTTTCAGAGTTGCTTAAGAAGAACCCCGATATGTACGCGCTGTCGCTTGGGCACATGTTCGACCTCACGCCCCAAGCGCTTGGCTTGTTCCGTATACCGCTTGCGGGTGTTTCAATCGCGCTGTTGTTAGGCACCGCCCTGAATTGGTGGTTTCGCCGACGCAACCATGCAGACCGGGCAAATGTCGCACTAACGGTGATGATGATTGCCGTTTTGTACTGCGTCCATGCCGCATTGATCGAATTCTCTCCTACGCTCACGTCCAAGAAACTGGCCGAAGCGGTCTCGCGGGTGTACGAACCCGGAGATCAGATCGTCATCGGTGGAGAGTATGAAGCCGGATCTACGATGAACTTCTACACGGGCCAAAACGTGCTCGTTCTCAGCGAAAAGCGGGCGAACCTTTGGTACGGGTCGCGCTTCCCCGATGCCCCGCACGTTTGGGAAACCCCTGAGTCGTTCGCGCGGCTTTGGACCGGACCGCAGCGCGTGTTCTTCTGGACAGACGAGGACCGCCCCAAAGTACTCGACGGCAAACCAGCATTCGAACTGGCGCACAGCGGTGGAAAGACCATATGGATGAACAGGCCGCTATGACGCCTTGGAGATCGTTTTGGGGACGCGGAAAATCGGAAAACATGACTACGTTTCGCTTCGCGGGTGACAACGACGTTTCGGAACTCATGTCGCTCATCAACACGGCTTTCGGCCGTGCCGAGCGATTCTTCATCGAAGGCGACCGCATCGACGAAGAGGAACTCAAGCAGTACATGAGCCGGGGCAAGTTTGTTCTGGCCGAGGAAAACGCGACAGTTGCGGGCTGCGTTTACGTTGAGCTTCGCGGCGAACGCGGATATGTTGGCTTGCTCTCGGTTGAACCTCAACGGCAGGGCAGCGGGCTAGGCAAGCGGTTGATGGCTGAAGCGGAGGAGTATTTCCGGAAAAATGGCTGCTGTGCTGTAGACATCCGGGTCGTGAATTTGCGAACTGAATTGATGCCGTTCTACCGAGCTCTCGGATACCGGGAGGTTGGTGTCGAGCCGTTTCCATGTGACTTAACGACGCTACATCCCTGTCACTTGGTGTTGATGAGCAAAGCGCTTTAACGCGGTCAGCCAGAATTTCGAGCCACAGCAGCGCCCGTCTGTAGACGTGAGCTGCACAAACAATGTTGCACAGCCGCTGATCGAGGCTTCAAGGTTCAGCCTGACGCGCCAGTTTGCCGTCCTTGAGGGTGAACTCGTCTCCGCGCCACGTCACGGAGTTCTTGAAGTATCCAGTGATCCAAAGCGTCACGACCAGTACGTCGCGCAGGGGAATCATCCAGAAATAAGAAACGATCTTGGAATCGCGCAAGTACTGGACAGCAACGGAATAAGCTGCGCAAAAGCGCAACAACAACGCACATCCTGCCACCGCCCACGACCATGCCGCGCCTCCCGAAACGAGCAGGGCAGCGAGCGCGAACGGTAGACCGAATGTGAAAATTAGTCCTGCGTAGCCTGCGCCGCGAGAGTCCCGAATGCTGCGCATCCAGCGCTGCTGGTGTTTCCAGTATTCGCCAAATCTGTAATCTGGAAGGTAAGTGTCCACGACTTCGTGAGAGAGGACCACCTTGTACCCAGCGTCAGCGATGCGCTTACCCAGTTCGAAGTCGTCCGCCAAGTAATCTAGCAGCGGTTCGAACCCGCCAATCGCGTCCAGCGAAGCCCGTTTGATGGCCAACGTGGACCCGAGTCCAAAGTGGATGCCGCCGTCCACTACGCGCGCGGCGAGTACGCCGGGGATAAAGTCCGTGCTGATGCCTAAGGCTTCCAGCTTCGATCCGAAGGTCGCTCCCGGCACGCCTCGATAGGGCGTCGTCACCATGCCGGTGCTTGCATCAGAGAACGGCGCCATGATGTTGCGCAGGTATTCCTGTCCAACCCGGATGTCGCTGTCATTGACAACCAGGTGGTCGAACCGTGCATGCGGCAACATCTGCACAAGATTACTTACTTTCAGGTTCGTGCCTAGCCGTTCTGAGCAGTGGACCAATTCGATACGGCGTTCTGGAAACTCACGCTTTAGTTCCTGTACAAGAGCAATCGCCGGGTCATCACTCTCGCTCACACCGAAGATGATCTCGTACTCTGGATAGTCCTGCCGGCAATGGCTTTGGAAGCACTCGAGCATGTGCGGGTCTGCACCCCGCAGCGGCTTCAGAATAGAAACTGGTGGTGTGAATGCCGCCACCTCGCGTGCCGGACACTCTCGCCGGAAGGCACGCACGCTCCACAGACAGAGCACGTAATAGCCGCACCCACACACAGCAAGTGCGCCGAACGCGAATCCCAACGAGGTAGCAAACCATTGAGCCATGACGAGACACGTCAGATTAGCAGAGCGACCCACTGCGTGGAATCAGCAACTCGTGACTAGGCGCTTAGGCTAGCAGTTACGAGTGTCTGCACTGACTGAAGGACATGACCTGCGGCAGCGCTGCAGTCTTTCACTGGTTAGTCATCGGTCACGAGACCGGCAACCAGCATTCCCACAACTTTTGTGGAAATGGATGTGAGTAACTCGGATTCGGTCAGAACTGGCGCGGGTTCGTCGGCAATGCCCAAGCTCTGGTGCACGTTTGCTTTCTTGCTATTCCGCACAAACGGGCACGGAATGCAAGGAGGAAAGACCATTCGCTTCCGGGCTTGTTGGCTATATTCTGCTTTTGGAACAAGGCGTTGTGGGCTCTGAGGGAAGTTATAATCAGCTCTGGGTCACACTATTTTTCAAGTTTTATGAGACCGACTTGGGCTGAAGTGTCGCTGACTGCGTTGTGCCATAACTACCGCACGATCCAGCAGCATGTCTCGCCCAGTGCTACCGTCTGCTCCGTGGTGAAGGCCGATGCCTACGGGCATGGTGCTGTGCCTTGTGCGCGGGCACTGGAGGCGGAAGGCGCAACGTGGTTCGGTGTGTCGTCCGCGGAGGAAGGTATCGCCCTTCGCCAGGGCGGCATCAGAGGCCGCATTTTGTTGCTTTCCGGCTTTTGGCGAGGAGAAGAAGACGACATCATCTTGAACGACCTTACTCCCGCCGTGTGGGAGTGGTGGCACCTGGACTTGCTTGAGCAAGCCGCTGCTCGTTTGGGCAGGCGAGCGCAGGAAAGTGTGCCTGTGCACCTGAAAGTGAACACAGGCATGAACCGGGCGGGCCTGGACTTAGAATGCGTGTCCGATTTTGTGATATCGCTGCGCCATGCGGAACATGTTGTGCTCGAGGGCGTTTTCAGCCACCTTGCTTCCGCCGAAGTGCTCGGAGCACCCGATGTGGATGCTCAACTCACAGAATTCGAGAAGGCGATCGCGACCGTTCGGGCCAGCGGAGTGACGCCGGTTTACTATCACATCGCAAACAGCGCCGCCATCTCTACCCGCCAACAATCATGGAAGAACCTGGTGCGGCCGGGAATCTCCCTCTACGGCTACTATCTGCCGTTCACGTCCGTAGTTAGCGGTCGCCCCGACGAGTCGTTCGAACTGCCGGTTAAGCCTGTGCTGTCCTGGAAGACCCGAATTGTCAGCACGAGGGAAGTCGCTGCTCGCGAGCGCATCGGCTATAACGGCGCGTATGTGACCCAGGCACCAACCAAAATTGCCATGTTGCCGGTCGGCTATGGAGACGGCCTGAATCGCCATCTTTCATCACGCGGACGGGTAATCGTGCGCGACCAATACGCTCCCATCGTCGGCAATGTTTCAATGGACATCACGCTGATTGACGTAAGCAACGTCGCTGGAGTCAGCACTGGTGATGAAGTCACGCTGCTTGGGTCGACTGGCAGGTGCAGCATCACCGCATGGGAACACGCCAATCACGCCATGACGATCCCGTACGAGATCCTGTGCAACATCAGCAAGCGCGTGCGAAGAAAATACGTGGAGTAAGCGCTCGCAACGGCCGGCTCCGAGCTCCTTCCTACCCTGATCCCAAGTGGCGTGCCTTTCCGGTGTGTCCTCCCAACTCCGCTCGATGTTCTTAGCATGCAGCTCAGGTGGGCACTGGGGCCATTCAGGTGAGCACGATACTGGTGGTCGAATGAATCTGCTATATTTCGCAAAACGCGCAGCGCAACGTGCGTAGAGTCTAGAACGAAACATGAGAACGCGTTATCAGCGATGGATGCACGATTGGGAGTACCGCCTTACGACGCGAGACACCAATCGAGTCGTCCGCCCGCTGGACTGGGGGCTGGATTGCATCCACTTATGGCCTTGCATCAACGGCGAGGCAAACGCAGCCGCTGATGTCGAGCAATACCTGCTTGAGCTGAATCGACAGATCATCGCCGACAGCGACACGTTCTACGCTCACCGCACTCCCTCTGATTTCAGGCTCGAGAAACTGCCGCCAGCGCTGTTCGCGAAGCGATCGGAAGATAACTGGAACGTTCCTGCGGCAGACTTTGGGTCCCATCTTCACAGCAAAGACGCGCGGCTCTGCCTTCGGTTCACGTCGCCCGTGAAGACGCCCCACGAAGCGAACAACATCGTCACTGCACAGTGGTTCCCGGCAAACGGGCGCAAGGCTGTCATCGTTATGCCGCAGTGGAACGCCGATGGCGATAGTCATAACGGACTGTGCCGGATCTTCAATTTTCTCGGCATTGCTGCCCTGCGCTTGTCAATGCCGTACCACGACGTCCGAATGCCCGCCGAGCTGCAGCGAGCCGACTACGCTTGCTCCTCCAACATTGCGCGAACAATCGATGCAACACGCCAGGCTGTTCTGGATGCGCGAGCCTGCATAGACTGGCTGGAATTGCAGGGGTACACACAGATCGGCATCATGGGGACTAGCCTCGGCTCCTGCTATGCGTTTATTACGGCGGCGCACGAGCCTAGAATCACAGCTTGTGCGTACAACCATGCGTCGACCTACTTCGGCGACGTGGTCTGGACAGGTCAGTCAACGCGGCACATTCGCCAGGGACTTGAGGGCGTGCTCGACCAGGACCGCTTGCGCGCGCTCTGGGCCGGTATCAGCCCAATGTCGTATTTCGATCAGTACCAGCGCTTCGAGAAAAAGTCGCTCGTGGTATATGCGACTTACGATCTCACCTTCTTGCCAGAGTTCTCCAAGCAGGTCGTAGCCGAGTTTCAGAGACGCAAGCTGAACTTCAAGGTTTCGATTCTGCCGTGCGGACATTACACCACCGGCGAGACGCCATATAAGTTCCTCGACGCCTTCTATCTGTCGCGATTTCTATCGTCTGCGTTTTGAATTTCAGCGCTCATTGATCACTGACTGCTGATTGCTTCCTCCATTCGCGCTAAAATGCCAGCATGAAGATCGCCCTGGGCGCTGACCACGCAGGATATGAGCTGAAAGAGAAGGTGAAGCGCCACCTTGAGCAAAATGGCTATGAGGTGGACGACCACGGAACCACGTCGAATAACTCGGTCGACTACCCCGACTTCGCAAAACATGTCAGTGAAGAAGTTGTGAACAAGAATGCCGATCTCGGCATCCTCGTCTGCGGTACTGGCGTCGGGATGGCAATAGCCGCCAACAAGGTACACGGGATTCGCGCCGCTAACGTCACGACTGAATTTGAAGCCCAGATGCTTCGTGAGCACAACAATGGCAACGTGCTTGCGATTGGAGCACGCGTTCTCGATGATGCGAATGCCATAAAGATCGTAGATAAGTTCGTGCAAACAAAGTTTGCCGGCGGACGTCATCAGTTACGCGTGGACAAGATCATGGCCATCGAAAGCGGAGCGCAAAAGGTTTAGAGGGGCGAAGCACTTCATGGTCGATGTGGACGCCCCGAACAGGAGTCCATCATGACTGGCCTAACACGAGTCGTAGGGACTGTGGCGCTATCCGCCTCGGCGCTGCTGGCGCAAGTCGCATCGCTTACGCCTGCTGACGAATTGGTGATCGCCCGAGCGAAGAACACACTAGTCTCAGAACTCGAGCCCGGCATGCCGAAAATCACTCTGGAATATTTTCTCAGGAGTGAGGTGAATGCCGAACTTACCTGGGAAATTAACGATTGCGGCGAACAGACCGGAAATCAGTCCGTAGATAAAGGGCGGGATTTCCCGAGGTGCGTAGAAGCGAAAGCAACACTGGCGGACGGGAGATTGGTTGTAGTCATGATCGCCGTCGGCACCATGCAAACCAATACCGCGACGAAACCGCGATTGTTCAGTATGTTCGTGAGCGGAAGCAGAGTTTCCCTCCGTCACCTGAGCCAACTTCCCGCCGAACTGCACCGCGACTTCAAGCGCGGGCGTCCTCGCCTTCGCGATGTGCCTGCCGTTCCGACCGCCCCGGCATAACGCTCATCCTGCTTGGCACAGAGACCGCTAACGGCGTAATCTTCTAGGTTCCGTTTCTCAATTGGAGCGCTCCCATGGAAAACAATACCCGCATGTCGTTGCCTCTGTTGGATGTGGACCCTGATATTGCGCAGGCGATCGCGAACGAAGAACGCCGCCAGCACGAAGGTTTGGAACTGATTGCCTCGGAAAACTTTGTTAGCGAAGCCGTGCTGGAGGCAATGGGCTCGGTATTTACGAACAAGTACGCCGAAGGCTATCCGGGCAAGCGGTACTATGGCGGCTGTGAATTCACCGATGTAGTCGAAAACCTGGCCCGTGATCGCGCAAGGAAGCTCTTCGGCGCCGATCACGCAAACGTGCAGCCGCACTCAGGTTCCTCAGCGAACATGGAAGCTTACCAGGCCGTCCTCCAGCCGGGGGACACGATCCTCGGCCTGAACCTGGCACACGGCGGCCACCTCACGCACGGGCATCCGCTGAATTTCTCTGGTAAAACGTACAAGATCGTTCCTTACGGCGTGACGAAAGAGACGGAAACGCTGGACTACGATGAGATCGAACGGCTCGCCACGGAGCACAAGCCGAAACTGATCGTCGGAGGCGGCAGCGCTTATCCGCGCGTCATCGATTTCGCGCGCATGCGCGAAATCGCGGACAAAGTGGGAGCCCTCTATCTGGTTGACATGGCGCACTTTGCCGGCCTTGTCGCGGGCGGCGTGCATCCATCGCCGGTTCCGCATGCACATATCGTCACCAGCACCACGCACAAGACGCTCCGTGGCCCCCGAGCTGGCATGATCCTGTGTAAGGAACAGTTCGCCAAGGAAGTCGACAAGACTGTTTTTCCAGGCGATCAGGGCGGACCGCTGGTACACATCATCGCTGCGAAAGCGGTGTGCTTCCATGAAGCGATGCAACCCTCGTTCAAGGATTACGCCGCGCAGGTTGTTAGCAATGCCAAAGCTCTAGCCGAGACTCTGGCCGCGGACGGGTATCGCATAATCTCCGGCGGCACCGACACGCACCTGATGCTCGTGGACGTTTTCTCAAAGGGGATGCTGGGCAGCGAAGCCGAAAAGGCGCTGGGCGAAGCTGGAATCACCGTGAACAAGAATGCGATTCCGTTCGATACGAACCCGCCGATGAAGCCGAGCGGTATTCGACTGGGCTCGCCCGCCTGTACGACTCGCGGCATGAAAGAAGCTGAATTTCGCCAGATCGGTCACTGGATCGCCGACGCGCTCGACCATCGAGCCGAACCCGATCGCCTGGCACGCATTCGCCACCAGGTGCTGGAGATGGCGGAGATGTTCCCACTTTACAAGTCTCGCCGCGAACACCACATGGCCGGAGCGAAGGCTTAGCGAAGCTTTCGGACGAGAAGCATACCTGATCATAAAGGGGTCACGGACAGCCGTGGCCCTTTTGCTTGCAAGCGGCCCACGGTGGCTCCGAGCCCGACGCGTCGGTGCTCAGCAGTGTCGTACAATGCGTTCGTGCGCGTCGCAATCGACATTCGGGATATCACCGACTTCGGTGTAGGAACCTACATCCGCAACATCGTGCGGACGATGTTCAGACTCGACCATGAGAACGAGTACTACCTTATAGGCGACCCGAGTCGTGTAGGAGAGATTGGCGAGCTGCCCAGCAACTTCCACGCTGTTCCGTTCGCTGACAAAGAGCAATCGGCTTCTGGCTATCTGCGGTTCAGGAAGTGCTTGCGCCAGCATGGCTGCGACCTGGTGCACATACCCAATCTCATGTCCGTGCCGCAGTACCTGCCCTGTCCTTACGTCGTTACTGTCCACGATCTGTTGGATTACATGTACCGTTCGCACGCCGGCTCATCTATTCGTAGAACGGTGCATTTCTATTGCACTAGACGTGTGCTCACTCGCGCTGCCCGCATCATTGCCGTTTCGAATTTCACCAAGAATGACATCGAAAGGCTGTTTCACGTCCGTTCGGGGGCGATCGAGGTCGTCTACAACGCAATCGACGATCGTTTCCGCTGTGGCCACGCCAGCGACGCCGACCGACAGTTCATCGCCGAACGTTACCAGGTGAACTACCCGTTCATCTTGTATGCAGGGCGAATCAGCCCGCACAAGAACGTGGTTCGTATCATTGAAGCGTTTTCGGCGCTCAAAACGGAACTCAGCAAGGAAGATCGGATGCCCGATCTGAAACTCATCATCATCGGAGATGAGATCTCGAGCCACCCCGACCTGCGACGTACGGTGATTCGCAGCGGTGTCGAGAGTGATGTCCGGTTCCTCGGTTTCGTTCCGATCGATGTTCTGCGAATCTTCTACGACTCAGCCAAGGTGTTCGTTTTCCCCTCTTTATACGAAGGCTTCGGACTTCCGCCATTGGAGGCCATGGCGCACGGCACCCCGGTCGTAACCTCCAACACTTCTTCTCTGCCTGAGGTAGTTGGCAACGCCGCCGTATTAGTTAACCCTGAAAACGTTTTTGAAATGATGCGCGCACTGCATCGGGTACTGGTGGATCAGCAGCTTCGAGACCGCCTCAAACAACGCGGCTACGAACAGGCCGGCCGATACTCATGGGAGTCTTCTGTTCAGCGCATCTTGCATATCTATCGAGAAGTAGTGCACTCGCACGGCGAATTCCCAGTCCCGGCGCGGGCTGTTAAGACGCACGACTAGGGCTCCTCCTGCAGCACCAATAATTTGCGTGCACCAGCCGAACGTAGTGCTTTTCCGAATGCGGTTTCCAACCTTTCCAGCGCACTTCCTCACAATCAGCAGTTTTCGCCACTGTTAAAGGCCTCCTCTTGGCCATTAACTTGCTTCTAACGGATTACTGGTTAGTAACAGTCTGGATTGGGGACACCTTGGTGCGCGGCAGGATATCCACGGCTTTTTCATTGTGGCTAGTGATTCTGGTCATGCTAGCGGCTGTTCGGACCGCGCACTCTCAACGGCAGCAAACGGCAGATGGGGCACTTGCGGATGAAAGTGTGCTGCAGCAGATCGTCGCCTTGATGGAGGAGGCGCAGCTAAGGAATCGCGAGAATCACCGACCCTACATTATGACTCGCGATTATCGACTGTTTGGCAGCAAGAACGACGAGGTGAATTCCGAGGTGATTGCCGACGTGACCTTCGTCCCTCCTGATCGCAAGAGCTTCACAATCAACAGCGTACAAGGCAGCGAACGTGGCGAGAAGATTGTGCGCAAGGTGCTCCAGGGCGAATCGGAGCTCAGTTCGAAAGACGCTCCGGGTGCGCTCAGCAGGGCGAACTACAAATTCAAGCTGCTGGGGGAAGATAATCTCAACGGCCAATCCTGCTTTGTTCTGCAGCTTATCCCCAAGCGCGAGGAGAAAACGCTCCTCAAGGGCAAGGCATGGGTTGATAGGAACACATACTTGATACATCGGGTAGAAGGAGAAATGGCCAAAACGCCATCGTGGTGGATCAAGAAAGTGACAATGACCATGTACTACAGCGCCGCGGCAGGGATGTGGCTAGCTACTGGGACGGATGCAGTAGCCGAGGTACGCATATTTGGCCGTCACACGCTCACCTCCCGAGCTCTGAAGGTCCGGGCTGGCGGCGTTGTGGCGCAAGCATTCTCGTCTGTGCCGCCGCCTGCTCTCCGTCCAGCATCTACGAGCAACTCAGTCCCGTCGCAGCAATCGATGCACTCCAGTGGTGCGAACCGGCACCGTCGCCCATCCAGTGCCGCGCTTCTCGGGACCGGCACTGTTCTGCAGCGGTAGTGTTCAGCGGATCAATCCGAGAGCCTTGAGTACGGTCTTGTCGGGAACGCGCTTGCCTGGCTCCCCTGGAGCTACGGCAAATCCGCCGGTGTAGTCCCACATCGTCCATCCAATTCCATGCGTTTCTAGCGATGACCGTACGTCGTTGAGCCATGCAGCGCGTTCCTCTGCGAGTGCGTGCTCGCGGAAGACGCCAAATTCGTTACACGTGACCCGAACATTGTGTCCCTTGGCCCAAGCGGCAACAAGCCCGATCTCGGCATCAATGCGCTCGCGGGCCCATCGATTCTGGTCGTAGCGAACCAACTCCAATTTTTGTAAGTACTCCGGTAGTGCCTTGATTAGTTCGTCGTTGGCACCGGGGCGTGAGGGGTAACGTACGCGCGGCAGGTGGTGCCAAAGTTCATATCCCCAGCTTGCACCCTGATGCGTGAAGATGTGTGGCTCGTAATAATGAAAGTTGTAGATGATGTTGCCATCCGCAAGCGGTGCTAGCGGCAGTAACGTATCGAAAGCGGACCAGGCATGGCCGCTCACGATGATCGTATGTTGCGGCGCCGCGGAGCGAATTGCGGCTACAAGACGAGCCTGTACGCCGTACCAGCGATACGCGTCACTCATTTCGGGTTCATTCAAAATTTCAAGGAAAAGTCGCTCAGGATCGACGCTGGCGTAATGAGCAGCCAGCGACCGCCAGAAGTCTGCGAACCCTTCGATGCCCCGCTCATTGCTGAGCCTTTGTTTGAAGTCTCCTGAAGGATGAACGTCAAGGATGACGGCGAGCCCGCGGTCGAGAGGCATGCGGACCGCTTCATCGACGAGTCGAAGATAATCCGCGTTCAGTGTTTCCGGGCGAGATTCGTTGAACAGAGGCGCCGGTTCCAGAGCTAAGCGTACATGATCGAACCCCATCGACTTGATAAGGTCGAAGTCGGCACCGGTGATTTGTGATTTCAACCGCTCGATTTCGTACTTGCCATCCGGGCTCTGAGCAAACCAGTGGCTGAGGTTGATCCCTCGGCGCAAGCGATTGAAACGCGCATCGGAAACGGAGCTTATTTGCTTCGCTGCGGAGCCAGCCTGCTTGGCGCTCGACTCCTGTTGAGCAACTGAAATTAGGCTTAGCGTGAAAAGGGCGGCCAGAATCAGGGTGAGTGGCTTACGCATAGGTCACGCAGTAACGTATTCGTTCCTCTCGAAAGGCGCAAGTGTAGCCAGATGATCCACGTAGAAACGTCAGACGGATGCGCAGACGATCCACTCTGCATCATAACGGGTGCACGCGACCATATCTGCTTGCTGCTTGAGTTTTGGCGGCTCAAGCGTGATTGCTGCTCGAGGAGAATCGGGATGGCGGCTTCTATGATCCGGCGGTGTCTTGTCTGTCTCACAATCGCGTTCACGCTGTTAGCACAACCGCTGGGTGCAAGCGATCCGCCGTCCCCAGCCATCGACCAGATCGTTGCTCGTATGGTGGCGATGGATGCGGAGAGAACTGCGAGTCAACAGCCCTATCAAGGCATACGTCATTACACCGTCGATTACAAAGGATTCCCGTCAGACCGCCACGCGGAGATGGTGGTGCAAGTTGTAAGCGATCCACCCCAAAAGAAGTTCACTGTCGTCTCCGAATCCGGCTCCAAGCTTCTGTTGAACCGAGTTCTGCGCAAGCTGATCGAGAGCGAGAGCGAAGCGAGTGACGGGAGAAATCGCCGTGACGTGAAACTCACACCAGATAACTACAAATTCCAACTCCTGGGTACAGAGAGCCTGGACGGACGTTCCTGCTACGTTTTGCTTGTCGAACCGAAGAAAGGCAATAAGTACCTGTACAAAGGAAAAGTTTGGGTCGATGCGCAGGACTTCGCCGTCGCGCAAATCTCGGCAACGCCGGCGAAGAACCCTTCATTCTGGATCTCATCTGTGCAGATCGAGCACCGGAATGAGAAGCACGGCGAGATGTGGTTGCCACGCAGCAATCGTTCGACATCGAAAGTTCGGCTCGGAGGACGTGCGCTGCTGACCATTGACTACCGGCGATACGACCTCTCAACAACCAGCGCCGCACAAGAGACACCGGCAAAGTAGCGCTCCTCAAAGCCCACAGCCGATTATGAATGGAACTCACGTGCGACGAGAACGCGCACACGAGTCTGCTGCACGGCTGCTCCAGAGCCGCAATTTACGCGCATGTTGCCCGATTGTTCGTGGCTTCAGTCCAACTCGGGGCGATATAGGCTCATCTCTACTCTCAGCCAAAACAAAACACGGATACGAGCGGGTTGGCCTGCGCGGCCTTGGCTACGGGAAGCCTGTAAGCCTCTAGGGAAGCCCGGTTGAGGACTGATGAAGATTTGTCTGGTAACAAGTTTTCCACCCAGCCATGGGCGACTCAACGAGTATGGATTTCACTTGGCCCAGGAACTTCAGCGCGATCCGCTCATTAGCGTTTCCGTTCTCGCGGACGAGTATGGGGGGACGGAGGAGCTTCCCGATTTCGACGTGGTGCGTTGCTGGCAGCCGAACTCACTTTCGAATCCCGCGCGCATTTTGAAAGCCGTGCGCGAGTTCAGGCCTGACATCGTCTGGTTCAACACGGTTTTTTCCAGCTTCGGAAATGCGCCCGCTCCAGCGTTTCTGGGGCTCGCTGCTCCTGCGCTGGTACGGGCAGCCGGATACTCCACGCACATTACTCTTCACCACTTGATGGAAGGCATAAACCTTGCCGACGCTGGGGTAAGACATCCGCTGATGTACCACGTCGGGGGAGCAATCGCTACGCGACTGCTTCTCATGGCCAACTCCGTTACCGTCCTGCTGCCCGCCTATAGGCGTACGCTCATCAGCAAGTATCGAGGCAAGAACGTCCACCTGCGTGCTCACGGCGTATTTGCCGGGACGCCTCAATACCCCAACTTCGCACTGCGCGACAACCCCGAACAGCGCATTCTTGCATTTGGGAAATGGGGAACCTATAAGCGACTGGAGATACTGATCGAAGCTTTCGAACGCGTTGCCAGGCAAAACCCGAAGGCCCGGCTTGTGATCGCAGGAGAGAACCACCCCAACGCGCCCGGTTATATCGAATCGATTACAGAACGATTGCAGGCCTGCCCGCAAATCACGGTGCGCGGATATGTGCCGGAGGAAGATATAGCCGAGCTGTTCAGCACAAGCAGCATCATGGTCATGCCCTACAGCTCGGCAACGGGTTCAAGCGGTGTGGCTCATCAGGCGTGCCAATTCGGCGTTCCCATCGTGTGCGCTGACATCCCAGATTTTCACGATATGGCGAACGAAGAGCAGATCGCGATGGATTTCTTCCGGCGCGGCGATCCAGAGAGCCTCGCAGTTTGCATAATTGAACTTCTGCAGGATCAAAAGCGCCGTCGCGAGATGGCAGAAAGAAACTTCTATGCTGCGATGCGCATGACCATGCCACAGATCATGCGTCAGTACCTCAGGGCATTCGATTGGCATCGACGCGCGCACTGGACATCTGTGACGGCACGTTTCAACCGCCTGCGTTCCGCCGCTGCGGCCTGGTCCTACGATGCTCATGCAGTCGTAAGGCCCACCCCCGCACTCGTTCCGATACTTACACCACCACCGAGCGGAACCAGCGCGATGTGCGCTAAGCCTGGCATTGTGCCAGTTAATACGGCTGGCACAAGCGCCGTCACTGCACGAAGCGTGCTCAAGATTCCCTCGCTCCGGCACGCAATTCCCCCGCGGCGCGCCGCCGCCACGCTGCAGCCACTTCCGCGACGACAGCGGGACGCCGCCTAGCAGCCTGCCCCAACATTCATGGCAACGCAGCTCTGCGCTACGGATGGCTCAACTCGTGTGCACGCGGCACAAGATCGAAGTAGATTCGCGCTGGTATGTCGGATTCCCAATGGCCCGTTGCTTGTGCCCATCCAACGATGCCAAGAAACAATGCTGCGATTACAGCAGCAACGGCCCACGCTGGAACACGCTTGCGAGGCAAGACCGTGGTCAGATTCAGTGCGCCTTCCGCAGGACATACGGCTACACATTCCATGCACGCGGCGCATTCAGCCGATTTTATGGTGATAAGTTTGTCGACTGGCAACGCGGCCGGACACGCCTTCGCACACTTTGCGCAATCGATGCAGGCAGGCTCGTCTCGCCGAATCCGGACCGGACTGAACAGTGCCGCCAGCCCCATCAAAGCCCCATATGGGCACAGATAGCGGCACCAGAAATTTTGTACGAAAAGCGAAGCGACTACCAGCAAGGCGATAACTAGGATTGCCGTCGTGCCCATGAACCGGAAGAAATTGAGCATCTTGACGTCTGCGATCAGACCGTATGGACCGTGCAGGAATTCGATGATGCCTTGGACCGGCATGCTCACAACCGCGTACAGAAAGAGCGAGAGCAACAGGTACTTCAGTCCGCGCAAAGGGATGTCGACCCCACGCGGTAGCCGAAAATTTCTCCTAAAGATCTTTTTCCCGAGCCGCCATAGATATTCCGAAACGGTGCCTACCGGGCATAGCCAGCTACAAAACGCCTTGCGAAGCAGCAGTGAGATCGCCAGGAATGCGATCAGCAAGAACATACCTGACGCATGCAGTGCCGGAAGTTGACCGGTCAAGAGCGTGGCTTTCAGGTTCATTAGCGCGGCGATTGGGAGCCAGCCTTCAACCCCGGGCGGTCGCGACACGGACATTGTTCGTCCGCCTGATTCGAAGTACCGGACGAAAATGTAAAACTGCACGCCAATCCATACATTCAGCAGCAGGAATGCTATCTGAACGCCACGACGCAGCTTCTGCGAGTAATCGACGTCGGTGCGGCGCACCAGCTTATTCTTGGGCTTGACGCGAACGGCTCCCGCATTGACCGCAGGCACTTCGGCTCTTTCTGGTTCAGACAAGACGTTGGTTTGAGCTGACATCACGCAGTCCTATGAACAGAAACTAAAGGAAGCGTGGAGCGCGGGGAATGACTTTGGTCACAGCTCCGTTGGGCCGGGGACACACTGCGAGGTGGGCCCCCACATCTGCCAGTGCCAAGGCAAATGTGGGTTGTGAGGCTATTTACGCTTTTGCAGCCAAGGGTTGAACCAGGCAGAGCGCCGCGGCACCAGCAATGCCGGAATCCTCTCCGTATTGCGCTGCGACGAGTGGTGTTTCGGAACAGCGGCGGTTGAGCGACCATGACGGAAGCTCGGCCAGCATTTGCGGGAAAAATTCCGAGAAAACCTCGCTCATGCCGCCGCCGACCACGATGACATCGGGCTCCAGCAGATCGACCACATTGCCCAGCCAAATGCTAAGCAGCCTTGCGGTGCCCTCGAGAAGCTCCGTCGCCAGTGGGTCGCCCGCGCGCCAGGCTTCGCTGACTACCCGAGCATTGATGTTTTCCGCACGTCCACCCGCGGCAGCAAGAATGGCGGCTCCACGCCGCGGGTCTTCGGAAACAGCGGCACGAGCCCGGCGTCCGATCGCCGTACCTGACGCCATGGATTCAATGCACCCGCGCTTGCCGCACTCGCAAAGACACGGCGCGTTGTAGTCGATGGTTTGATGTCCGCCCTCAGCCGCCAACCCCGTGCGGCCGTAGTACAGATTGCGATCCAAGACGATGGCCGTGCCGATGCCGGTTCCAAGAGTGGCGTAGAAGACGCTGCTGTAACCTCTGCCCGCACCCCAGACGGCTTCGGCGAGTCCCGCCGCGTTCGCGTCATTGTCCACCCTTGTGGGCATTCCGTAAGCACCGTAGATAGCTTCACGAAGAGAAAAATCGCGCCAGCACGGGATGTTGGGGGTGTAAAGAATCATGCCGGTACGCGGATCCAGCGGACCTGGAGATGCCACGCCGATGCCGGCGATTGCCGATGCCGGATGCTCTGCCAGAACAGCATCGATCGCGTTCTTGATACACACAAGGCCTTGTTCGGCCGTGCCCGTGCCCACCATCGGCACCCGCGTCTTGTAAAGAATTTCGCCCTGAGAGTTGACCAGACCGGCGGCGACCTTGTGCCGCCTACGTCTACGCCTAAGTAAATGCTGTCGGACATAACTTTTCAGTGTACGTGACGGACATCGAGCCGAGAACAGTAGTGTGCGCAGGCGGCTCATTTCCTGGCGAGATTGGACGATAGCCAGCCTACTTTCGCCGGATTACACTGTCTACCTCAACCTAAGTTGCTGGCTGAATAACACGAGCTTTAACGCTCAAGGATGCATTCATGTCGCATACGGCGGAAAGTCCGGCCCGGGTTGGTGCGCCTCGACTGAAGCGCGCACTGACGCTTTGGAACCTCATCATCATCGGCATCATCATCATTCAGCCTACGGCGCCCATGGGCATCTACGGCGTCATCAGCAATAAGGCTGGCGGCCACGTAGTCACCACGCTTCTGATCGCGATGGTCGGAATGTTGTTCACGGCTATTGCCTACGGGCGTATGGCGCGCGCATACCCAAGTGCAGGTTCTGCCTACACCTATGTTGGTCAGGAAATCCATCCGGCGCTCGGTTACGTGACCGGGTGGAGCATGGTGATGGATTACATCCTGAACCCGCTCATCTGCACCGCGTTTTGCGCCAAGGCGGCAATGAACATCCTGCCGGGCCTGCCGTTCTATGTATGGATTGTGTTTTTTGCAGCTTTCTTCACCTGGATGAACTTGCGCGGGATACGGACTTCGGCTCAGTTTAATCAAGCGCTGTGCGCCGGAATGGTTATCGTGGTTGTGATCTTTTTCGCGGCGGTGATCCGCTATGTATGGGGCCTGCAGACGTACGGGCCGGGATTCTTCACACAGCCCTTCTATAACCCGGAAACCTTCAATCCGCGCAGCCTGTTCGCAGGAACTTCGGTTGCCGTGCTGACCTACATTGGTTTCGACGGCATCTCGACCTTATCGGAAGAAGCGGAAAATCCGCGGCGGAACATCCTGCTGGCGACAGTGCTGGTGTGCCTGATCACGGGCGTGCTGAGCGGACTGCAGGTTTACGGTGCCCAGCTCATTTGGGGATCGAAGCCCTTCCCTGGCGACCAGGTCGAGTCAGCGTTCGCCACGATCTCGCGGCAGGCCGGTGGAGTAGTGCTTTTCCACATCATCAATTTCACTCTGCTCGTGGCCAACATGGGCTCGGGCATGGGCGCGCAACTGGCCGCCGGACGTCTGCTTTACGGCATGGGACGCGGCAATGCACTGCCGCAGAAGTTCTTTGGAGCCATCGAACCCAAAAAGCGAATTCCGCGAAACAACATCATCGCGGTAGGCGTTTTCGCGCTGGTCGGCGCAGCCGCACTGGAGTTCTTCTCCAGCAAGCTTGGCGGCGGTGCCTACGAGATCGGCGCACAAACGCTGAACTTTGGCGCATTTATAGCGTTTATGGGTGTCAACGCGGCCAGCTTCGCCCGGTACTTCGTAAAAGGTCAGAAGTCGCTCGGCAACTTTCTGCCTCCGGTGCTCGGCTTCCTGATCTGCGGCTATATCTGGCTGAACCTCAGCCGCCCGGCACAGATCGTCGGTGCCTGCTGGATGGCCGCCGGGATCATCTACGGCGCAGTGAAGACGAAGGGCTTCAGAGGCGAACTGGTCAATTTCGACATGCCTTCGGAGGAGTAAAGAAGGCGGATCACCGGTAGCGAATTAAAGAGCGGGGCCAACATGGCTCCGCTCTTCGTTTAGACCCTCAATGCCCTCTGCGCTGCCTCATCGCGACTTCCGTATTGATTTTTACTCAGCCACGAGCACGTCAGCGTGCATCCGCACAATTATCGTCCCGACCACGGCCGCGCACACCAGCATTGCAATCCGCATGTACTGAGCGACATGCAACGGCGGATCGCCGAAAACCAACCGCAATAACCCGAATGTCGCACTGCTGGCGCAACAGGCGAAGTAGAGTCGTTCCAGTCCACCTCGCGAGATCCGAACCAGCACCAGCAAAACCCCCGTGACCACGCCGTAGATGATGACCATGGTTAGAGCAGATGCGCTGTTATGCGAATGCAGCTTAAGTGCCGGCGCGGTTCGAGGCATTGCTGCCTGCCAGACCGCTAGCACCAGAAAAATAAAAGTATGCACGAGCGCAATTAAGGCTCGCTTACGGGTGGTCAGGATGGAAAACGGTGCCATGCGGGGGTGACACCAGTGTAGCGGAAAATCGGTTACAAAGCATGCAGAGGAGACACAGGGGAATCTGCGTCCCCTGTGTTCCTGTCATAGGTTACTTGGCTACAACGACCTTCGGCACTACGTTCCACCCTTCGACGGCGATGACGGGCTTGGCTCCGCCCAGGTCGGCCGTGCCGTAGCTCGCGCTTATCTCCCGCACCTCGCCCGGCAGCAGCGTGAAGTAATTGTCGTCCCAGAGCACCGGCAGAACATCTTCGCCGCCCGCAGCCATTGGGTTGAGCGAAGTCGCATCGCCCTCTTTCGGCCCAGCGTCAGTGACCGAAGCCACAGATCGTTTTAAAAGCCTCAACCGAACCATGAAAGCGACCGCCCTGGATGGGTTCGTCACCTTCACCATCGTCCAGTTCTGCCGCGGGCGCGCCGCGTCTGGTTTCGCACTCTGGGATGTCGCCGAGGTCGCTTTTATTCGTTCATGCCAGTGCGTTTTGGGTGGGTTCGCCAGCGGTGCATATGTTTTTAAGTCGGTCACAACCAGGTCCACCTTCGGCAAGGTGTTCAGCATACTTAGGTCCGCATGCTGCTTCATGGGCGTGTGGTAATAACTCGACTTCTCCCAGTCGAAGACGTCCGGCTTGGTCGAGAGCCAGTAAAAGTTCTCGCTGACCCTCTTTGTGCCCTGAAAGAGTTCCAGTCGCACAAAGTACGTCGTGCTCAGATCGGCGATTTCCGGCAACTCGAAAGCCTTCACCACGCCGTCTCCGGGAAGATCGACATTCATCTCGCGGGTGAACTTCGATGTCGCGTCGAAATTCAGTACCGTTGCGCGGGCCTTCAGGCCTCTTACCGGTTCATATGTGCTGTTTACGACGTAAACGCTGCGATCGTCGTAGCCGTACATGACGTGCAGGGGCTCGTTCGCCTTCTTTGTGCCGAAGTACCCGCCCGCCGCTTTCAGGTAATAGTCGTACAGGTGCCAGATGATGCCGGGCCAAGCATTGTTCAGCATCCACTGGATGACGCCCGTCGAGGTGTACTTGTTCCGCGAGTAGGCCTCGAACATCGCGCGCTCGCCCTCGTAGGCAATGGCTTGCGCCTTGCGCTCGAAGTCCTCGAGGTCGGCAGCCTTGCCGTAGCGCTCGTTCATCGCGTCGGTCATCAAGTCCATGTGCTGGAACTTGCCCATGCCCGCGTGATAGAGCGTTGTATCGCTGATCGGCCAAAGCTGATCCGCCGGAACGAACTTCTTCAGCGAATCAACGGGCGGAAACGCCGGCCCCGGCCCGGTCTCGGTGTTGTATCCCCAACCTCCCCCCAACTTGTCTTTGTCAGTCAGCCAGTAAGCGGGCGCGACCCAGTCGTACGGACCACTCATCTTCACGCCCGACTTGCCGCTCACCTCGCTGGACTTCGCCGTTGCCGACGAAACGATCGGGTTGGGCCAGTTCACCTGCCGGGCCACATCGAGGTACTCCTTCTCAACCTCGGGCGCCGGCGGGTTATCGCTGCCGTTCAGCCACACGTAAACGCTCGGGTGATTGCGCAAGGCCAGCATCTGGCTGCGCAGCGACTCCTGCGCAACCTTGCGGGTTTCCGGCGTCCACTTCTTCCATTCCTCCCAGATGTCGCAGCAGCACCAGCCCGGCATCAGCAGAATGCCCATCTCGTCCGCGCGGTTGTAGAAGTACTCCGTCTCCATCTTGCCTTCGAGCCGAACCGTGTTCAGCCCCATGTGCTTCACGTAGGCAAGTTCCTTGTCAACACGTGCGTTGTCTTCACGCAGCAGCATGTCGGGAGCCCATCCGGCGCCGCGAATCAGGATCGGCTTGCCATTAATCCGGAACAGTCGCGCACCCTTGTCCGTAAGCTCGCTTGTGACCTCGCGGACGCCGAAGCGGACAGCCCCGGAGTCACTTAGGCTGCCATTGATGTCGAATGTCACGTTCAGGGTCTGCAAATTCGGTTTGCCCATCTGGTACGGCCACCAGAGCTGTGGTGACTTCATCTGTAGCTGAGGGAACTTCTCGGGCGTGAACGTCACAACCTTCGTCTCGCCGGGAGCGAGTGCGACTCGTTGGCTTAACTTAACTGCGCCAATGGTGCCCGTTAGTGTTCCCTTTACGGGTTTGGCCGTAGTGTTCTGCACTTCAGCCGTGACCGTCAGTTCAGCAGAATCGAGTGTCTTGGCAACCTTCGAATTCACATATGGATTACGAATGGCTACCGGTCCGCTTGTCGTCAGGTAAACCTCGCGCCAGAGACCCATGTTCTTGTCCGGCGGCGCAGGGTTCCAGTCAACCCAGTTGATGCCCAAATCCTTCTCTGTAGGCGCGGTGATCTCGACGGCCAGCACGTTCGCCTCACCTGCCTTGAGCCCTTCACTCACGTTGAACTCATACGTCCGGTACGCACCGGCAACGTCGTTCGAACTTGCGATCTGCTTGCCATTTAGCCAGACGTTAGCGCGATAGTTGATGCCGCCGAAGTTCAGCCAGATCTGCCGAGCTTTATAAGTGGCCGGAACCTTGAATTCGGTGCGGTACCACCAGGCGCACTTGAATGGCGAGTCATCCTTCATCGGGAACCGAGAGAATATTTTCCCGCGCTCGTAGTCCATGCCCGGCAAGTTTAGGAGGTTCTTCCCGAAATAGATGTCTTCGTAAACCTTGTCGGCCTTGGCAGCTACCAGCGCAGCAACAACCGTATTGGGCACCGTGGTTGGCATCCACCCACTCGGGTTGTAGGCAGTGGTCGAAATCAATTCCCCTTTTTCCGGCGCTTTGCAGGCGGACTGAATCTGCCAGCCGCTGGTCAGGGCAAGTTTTCCCGGTGCTGCCTGGGCGAGCGAGGATCCAGCAATCACGATTAGAACAAGCGGTATAAGGACAAGACGGCCGAATTGGCGGGACGCCATGCGTACTCCTTCAGAGAAGTGTCGCAAGCAGTTCTACCCGCGAAAAAGAAATCCGGCAAGTCAGACAAGTTTTCGCCGTCGTCGGTGCGCGCGGAAACGGTCGAGGGAGATTAGTGCGCTGACCCAGACTGCGGCTGCAGCGTATCCGGCGATCACGTCGGTTGGGTAATGAACACCGAGATAGATACGCGAGAAACCGACGCCTGCGATTATGACGGCGGCCAGGATGCCCAGTCCCACGCGGATCCAAGATTCGCGTACGCGGTGTGCGATTAGAGCAGCAACAGTGGCATAAAAGCAGAACGATCCCAGCGCGTGCCCACTCGGAAAGCTGTAAGTAACTGGCGACACGCCAAAAAACGCCTCGGGCCGCGGACGCTGAAAAGCGAGCTTCAGGGTGACCTCAAAAACAACCACTCCCGCCATAGTGACGGCGATCCAGGCGGCACCGCGCTTCCAGCCTTTTCGCCAGAATCCCACGAAAGCGGTGGCGGTGAACACAATGAGGACTAAACGATCGCCGAAATGTGTCCACCCGCGCATGAGTAAGGTCAGGAAAGGCGATGCATTTGCGTGAACACTTCTGCGGACTGCAACGTCGAAAGCGTGTGCATCTCCCTCCAGCACTTCGCCCGCAAGCCAGGCGAAAAGAACCAGCATGAGAAAAGCAGCAAAAAAGCTGGCGAAAAGAACGATGCTGATGGTCCGCTCTTCGGGCGCGCTGTGAGGCTGTTCAGGCGATACGCTCGGTAAGTGCATTGTCTTGTGGCTGCTCGGTGCGGGCCCAGCCGTCTACTCTTTTAATGAAATGGTCCTGCTCGGTTGAGGCGAACACACCGCTTTCTGGAGACCACGCAAAGCGCTCAACAGAGAGATACGGGCGTGAAATTCGAATTACGTTCCAGGAGTTCCACTCGCCACGACCGCGTGTCGAAATTGCAGTGCCCGCCTGAATGACAAGAGCGGAATGACCAGCAATTCTGTACCTGTCAACCGTGTGTATGATGCCGCTCAAGTGCAGATGGCCGGAGAGAAACACGTCCACGTTGCAGGCCGCAAAACCGATCATGGCCATGCGAGCGCGGCCGACCAGATCCCGTGGGCGATGGCTTGCCGGGAGATCGAAAGGATGGTGTGTCACGACGATGCGGATCATCGCTTCGGAGTGGCGGTCCAGCCTCTCGCAGGCCGCCGCGACTTGTTCGCGGTTGATCCGGCCATTCTTGAAAGTGAGTGACCGCGCCGTGTTAATGCCCAGCAGCGCGATTGCGTCGTCGTCGTAATAGGGCTCCAGGTCCTCGGTGATGTAGCGCCGATATCGCGCTAAGGGCGCATAGAAACGGGCAACGACGTCATGCAACGGCACATCGTGATTGCCGGGCACCACAATCTTTGGGTAGGAAAGTGCCTGCAGGAACTCCCGCGCCTGCTGGAACTCGCGCTCACGAGCGCGCTGAGTAAGGTCGCCGGAAACCGCCACCACATCTGGACGAATGACATTGATCTGCTGCGTCAGCGCAGTTGCAAGTGCAGGGTTCGCGCGGCCGAAATGAAGATCCGAAATGTGGACGATGGTCTTCATCCGTATGACTTCCCAGTCTGACCCTGGAATACGCCACGTTTCAAGTGACGCACGCAACGGGGCCTTTCCACCTAAGATGCGATTCGCCGTGTCATCCTACGCAGCGAAAGACTCCCGGATCAGACCCGCGTCTCGCTCGTGCGGCGCGCCAGCAGGACGGCACATAGCGTAAGTGCGCTGATGAGAACGGGATACCAGACCTGCGAAATCCAAGGCACGGGAATCAGGAATAGGACATCCGGGTCCAGCAATGAAGTCGGCCAGTCAATGGTCGCCCATAGTGATACGTAGTAGGTGATGTCCCAGATTGCGAACGTCCACAGGAATGCAGCCCACCGCTCGCCCAGTGTACGACCGATCAGCAATGCTACCGCCACCAGCATGAACATCGTAGCAGCCTCTCGCAGTGGTTCAACATTCATGAGGCTCTGTGGCATCTGTGCGACGGCCTGGAGCTGCGAATCGATGTCTTGTGACGTGAGAGCAGCGTCGGTGAGGCCCTCATTGTTACCCAACAGGCCTCCAGCGGCCCGGAGGTATACAACAACGGCGGCTTCCACGAATCCGAAGGCCACGGCGAAAACCGCTGAGTACAAGAGCTGCACGGACGAGAAGTGCAGTCCTTTGCGCCGCCAAGCGATGTACGCAATGAATGGAACCAGGGCCAGCAGGTTCACCCACCAAGGCGAGGCAAGCAGTTGAAAGCGCTGCATCTGGCTAGTTTAACGCGAGCTTGGGCGCATAGAGGCTACGCCACTAACGTTTGTCAAACCGGGGCGTCCAACTCTTAACTGTGCCGGTGAGCGGCACGTGGAACCAAATCGCACCTCATTACGTATCTCACACGGGGCACTCTGAGGTTCTATGCACGTTCGCGACCTGTTTCTCGATACGCTGCGCACGTTGTGGTCGCATAAGCTGCGCACATTTCTCACCATGTTCGGAATCGCCTGGGGCATCGTGTCCATCGTCCTGATGGTTGCGGCGGGGGAAGGCCTGCGAGTCGGACAGCAAAAAGTATCTGAGAACTTCGGTCGCGACGTGATGATTGTTTTTGCGGGACGAACCAGCATGCAGGCTGGCGGAACACGCGCCGGGCGCCGCGTGCGCTGGGAAGACACCGATATTCCGGTAGTGCAGGAACGCTCACCCGACTGTCGCTACATACTTCCGGAACTCGGCAACAATGTTCGTATCCACAGTAACTACAACGCTGCCTTGTTGATCGTCGCCGGTTCGCACCCGCCCTTTCAAGAAGTTCGCAGCATTCCCGTTGGCGAGGGGCGTTTCTACAACTGGCAAGACGTGCGCGAGAGCCGGCGAGTTGCGTTCCTCGGCTCCGACGCCCGCAAGCAACTCTTCGGCTCGCGTCCGGTGATCGGCGAAAACGTCTATCTCAACGGCATTCCGTACCAGGTCATCGGCGTCATGAAGGAGAAGAAGCAGGACTCCAGCTATGACGGGTGGGACGTAAACAAGGTCTTTGTTCCGTTCACTCCTCTCCGACAGGATTTCCCCAACAAGCCACCAGACACGTCTCACACGCTTGATCGCATGCTGATCACCCCAAAATCCGTGGAACAGCATGAGGCGTGCAAGAGGCAGGCTGTCGCCGCGCTGGCAGCGCTGCACGGTTTCGACCCGCAGGACGAGGAAGCAGCGAACGTGTGGGACACGGTAGAAGAGGCCAAAGCGTTCGAGACGATGACGAACGGCATGAAGTATTTTCTAGGCGCGGTGGGGTTCACAACGTTGTTCCTGGGCGGCCTGGGCGTGATGAACGTCATGCTTGTGGCGGTACGGGAACGCACACGTGAGATCGGCGTTCGGAAATCGATCGGTGCCACATCAAGGTCGATCATGCGGCAGTTCTTCCTGGAAAGCATGATCGTGGTGTTCATCAGTGGGGCAGTCGGTTTTACCATCGCGTTCGGGATTTGCGCGTTGGTGAACATGGCCCCGATGCCCGAATTCTTCGCGGGCCTGCTGCCAACATGGGAGTCTGGCCTGCTCGCATTTGCCCTGTTGGGCACGGTTGCCGTGCTCTCAGCCATTTATCCGGCTCGACGCGCGGCAAGCATCGATCCGATCGAAGCGCTGCGTTACGAAGCTGGAGGATGACTAGATATGCTCCTGCAATCCATTCTCGACGCTTGGCACGCCCTTCAACGTAGCAAGACGCGCAGTCTGCTTACCATGTCCGGCATTGTCTGGGGCATTGTGGCGGTGACGCTGCTGATCGCATACGGCCACGGGTTCCGGACGGTCCTTGTTCATGCGTTCGACTCGTTCGGCAAGAGCGCCGTCATTGCCTGGCCGCAGCAGACCAGCGAACAACCGGGCGGTCAACGCGCCGGAAAAAAAGTTGTATTGGAAGACGTAGATCTGGAGCGCGTCAAATCCGAGGCGACGCTGGTGAAAACAGCCTGTCTCGAAACCGTGAAGAACCTGTCGATCTCTTACGGAGACCGGCTGGCAAGTACAGCGATACGCGGCGTCTGTCCAGAATATGGAGAGATGCGCAATGAAGTTCCCGCGGAGGGCCGCTGGATTACGCCGCAGGATGTAGTCGAGCGACGTCGGGTCGCGTTTCTTGGCGGGAGAGTTCGCGAGCAGCTTTTCAGCGGGCTTCCTGCTGTCGGTCAGGAGGTTTCGATCAACGGAATGCGGTTCACGGTGATCGGCATCATGGACCGTAAACTACAGATGTCGAACTACTTCACCAGCGATGACCGAAGTGTGTTCATCCCTTATTCGACAGCGGGCGATCTGTGGAATACGCAGTACGCGAGCGTGATGGTATTCGCGCCGGTGGCGCCTCAGTTTGAGGCAAAGGCACAGGCTCAGGTGCTGGCTGCGCTGGCCGCACGGCAGGGCTTTTCACCAACCGACAAGAAGGCAGTCCAGATGTTCGGACGGGAGGAATTCCGGCCGATCATCGACGGCATCACCATCGGGCTACAGGTACTTCTCATTTTCATCGGGGCGCTGACGCTCGGCATTGGCGGAGTGGGCGTGATGAACATCATGCTGGTCTCGGTGGACGAGCGCATCCGCGAAATCGGCCTGCGCCGGGCGCTTGGCGCCACCAAGTGGCACATTCGAATTCAGTTCCTCGTCGAAGCGCTATTGATGATGCTCGCTGGCGGAATCCTGGGAATCATCATGTCCTATGTCATCGCGGCACTGGCGCCACAACTTCCAATGCTCGGACCGCTGTTTGAAGATACTTCGGGCAAGGGCGATATCACGCTGCGGATCTCACTCACGACCGTGATGCTCTCCACGGCTGTGCTCGTCATCGTCGGCGTGGTTAGCGGCATCTTCCCTGCGTTGCGGGCGGCCAAGCTCGATCCGGTCGAGGCCCTACGTTATGAATGACAACCGGAATCTGCACTTGTGCATGGCCGGCCGGGCATCTAACCCCGCCTGATGTTCGAGGCTGATACAGACGTCATCATCATCGGTGCCGGGGTAGCTGGACTTGCCGCTGCGCGTGAACTCACGAAACACGGACTGCGCGTGGTTCTTCTTGAGGCTCGCGACCGCCTTGGCGGGCGGATATGGACACATCACGATCCGACCATGCAGGCTGCCGTTGAACTCGGCGCTGAATTCATCCATGGCAGGCCACCAGAGATCTGGGATGTCGTGCGGAACTTCAGGCTTAGTGCGCGCGAATTGGAGGGCGATGACTGGTGCGTCGAGAACGGGAAACTCCAACCGTGTGGTTTGTTGGAGGAGGCGAACGACTTTTTTGACGACTTGGGCGCTTTCGTCCCGCACAACGCCTCAAGTGACACGATAGCCGCGCTGCGGGCGCAAGACCAGTCTTACGCCGAAGCTGTGGCGCAATGCCGCGCCAGCGATGATGCGAAGCGGCGCGCTTTGGAGTACGTACAGGGGTTTCATGCGGCATACCCGGACCGCATCAGCGTGCAGTCGATAGTGAGAGGTCAACGAGCGGACGACCAAATCGAAGGGGATCGCACATTTCGACTAGTTGGCGGCTACACAAAGCTGGTGGAAGCTATCAGTACTCAGATCTCGCCCGAACGTTGTGAAATACGGCTCAACTCGATTGCGAAGACGATCAGGTGGAAACGGGACTTTGTCGAAGTCTGGTCTCGGTCGGCGGTGACTGGCGAGATGCTCCCGCCCGTGCGCGCCAGGCGTGCCATCGTGGCGGTCCCATTAGGCGTGCTACAGTCCCCGCAAGGGGAAGGCGTCATCGTCTTCGATCCACAGCTGGGCGCCAAGAGATCGGCGCTCAATCGCCTCGAGATGGGCAAAGTGATTCGCATCTCGCTGTGCTTCCGTGAACGTTTCTGGAAGTCAATCCACCCTGACGGCAAGACACTGGCAGGTGCGTCGTTTCTCTTCTCCAGTGACGAACCTTTCCCGACTTGGTGGACGCAGAACCCGGATCAGACGCCGGTGCTGACCGGTTGGGCGGCAGGACCGAATGCTGAGAGTCTTACCGGGCAAGCCCCGGAGTACGTTGCCAATCGAGCCATACAACGGCTGGCAAAACTTCTGTCGATGAGCGCCGACGTAATCCGAGGCCAGCTAACGGCTTACTACACGCACGACTGGCAGTCGGACCCTTTCGCACGCGGAGCATACAGCTACGTCCTGAAAAGCGGCGAAGGCGCGCAGCAGGAACTGGCCGCACCGGTTGAGCAAACGCTCTTCTTTGCCGGCGAAGCCACCGAATCGAACGGGCATCACTCGACGGTGCATGGCGCGATCTCAAGTGGGGTAAGGGCCGCCGCTGAATTGGCGTCCTCTCAGTAACTGCAATCCTGGCACGTTCAGCACGCAACCGTTGTGGCACAATGCCTCTCTGCGAGGTGCGTCGTGCGTGCAATGTTGTTGGAAGGGCCTCGACCAATCGAGCAACATCCGTTGCGGCCAGGAGAGACTCCTACACCCGCACCGGGTCCAGGCCAGGTGCGCGTACGAGTCTCGTGCTGTGCCTTGTGTCATACCGACCTGCACGTCATTGAGGGCGACCTTAAGCTGCCTAAGCTACCCATTGTGCCCGGACACCAGATCGTAGGCGTAGTGGACGCCGCAGGCCCCGGCGTGAAACAGCACAGGGAAGGCGACCGCGTCGGCATAGCATGGCTGCATTCCACCGACGGCACTTGCATTTACTGTCTCATCGGTCACGAAAACCTCTGCGTTGACGCCCGCTTTACCGGCCTGCATGCTGACGGCGGATACGCCGAATATGCAGTTGTCGGGGAATCGTTCTGCTACACCCTGCCCGCCGATTTCGACGACCTGCATGTCGCGCCGTTGCTGTGCGCGGGCATTGTGGGTTACAGGTCACTGAAGATCAGCGGTGCCGGGAAGGGCGACCGATTGGGCCTGTATGGGTTCGGAGCGTCGGCGCACATCGTGTTACAGGTGGCGGTGCATCTTGGTTGCGAAGTTTACGTGTTCACGCGTTCCCCGGCTCACCGTCATTTGGCACTGAAGCTTGGGGCTGCATGGACGGGAGATGCGAAGGACAAGCCACCAGCGATGCTCGACACGTCTATCATTTTCGCACCGGTAGGCTGGATCGTTCCGGAAGCGCTGCGGGTAACCCGCCGCGGAGGCACCGTCACGTGCGCCGGGGTTACCATGACTCCGCTCCCCGAAATGGACTACAACCTGCTCTACCAGGAACGCGTTGTCCGTAGCGTGGCGAACGCCACGCGCGCCGATGCCGCCGAGTTTCTCGAACTTGCCGCAGAAGTTCCCGTGCGCACCGAGGTTCAGGTGTTCGAACTGGAAGAACTCAACGAGGCGCTAACCGCGCTAAAGCACAGCCGGATTGACGGAGCAGGAGTGGTGAGGGTTCACCACTAAAGCATGTCGCCAGAACGGCGCTGGTGTTAGATCGCTACGTGCCAATGCAAACCAAAACTAACGACCTAACACCTGGCAAGAATGCTGTTCGGTCAAAATGAGAAGTGCAGATCAACATCGATGATTCGGAAACCCGAATCGACGATTACGACTGCGCCGTCGATGAAAGCCCGGCGGCAGTGGTGCGGCAAAGGAGCAAGACGGGCATTAAGATCGTCCGGGAAGTAGTACAGTTTCTTCTGCAGCCCTGGCGGAAGCGTCCCGTTCTTCCTCAAGTGTTTGCGGAGTCCAGGCGGCAGGCTCCCTCGCTTGGCCAGTCCCGGAGGCAGGCTACCATGCCCGCTGCGATAATACTCGCGAACCATGTCGCGGTCGTGCGTCGAGAAGCTGATGTTGACCGAGGTGCCCCGGTGACCATCGCCGCGGACAGATTCGTGTGATCTGACGTCCTGCTGCACTTGGTGCTTTTCTTTGCCTTTGCCGTTGCCGTTGTTCTTAGCGTACGTAGAAAGCGGCGCCAGCGCCGCGCATAGCGCAAGCACCGCGATGTCCCTGAGAAGTCGGTTTTGCATATGGCTGATCACCATTTTGAATTGGCGGAGTAGGCGCTGCTCACATTAAGGCAGAGCTGAACAGGAAAGTGAAGATACAAACGGCTATGGCCGACCGCTTGGCGGTTTGGTGGCCCAAACTGGTGTAGTCGTTTGTGCATCCAACGGCAGTGACTCACGCAAAGGATAATAGCTAGATGACTAGAGTCTTCGTTCTATGCCTCGCCTTGCTATCCGCAAGCTTCTCATTAGCTCAAGCCGGGGGCAATTCGCCGTCTCAACCAGCCGCTGCGGCGACAGCCGACCGTGACGCCCCGCAACCTGGCGCACAATCCGGCCCCGCCACCCCGCGCGAAGCGGACATCGCGTTCGCACAAGCAACCAAAGAACGCGGTATTGACGGGTGGATGTCGTTTTTCGCCGACGACGCGTACGTAGGCACGAATCCCGATGTGAAGGGCAAGCTGGAACTACGGAGGTTCTACCAACGACTGTTTTCGCGCCGCGACTTGAAATTTGAGTGGGCTCCCGATCACAGCGAGGTGTTCCCTTCCGGCATCATGGGCTACACCAGTGGCCGATACACGATGAGCTATACCACGTTCGAGGGAAAGACGGCCTCCCAGACTGGCAGTTACCTAACGGTGTGGCAAAAACAGCCGGACGGAACTTGGAAGGTACTGACCGACTTCGGAACTCAGGACAAGCCGGACGTGGCACAAAAACCCGCTAAGAAGCCGTAGCTGAGCTTTCGGCCAGCCTGGTTGCCGGGCGGCGCGAGGAGAGCAACTTAGCTCGCTGAATCCTGCGCAGCCACAGCAACGAATGACCGGTTGCCTCAACAGCAGCCGCCGGGTTTTACCAATGTTGTCCCCCGGTGAGGGCCGCGCGAGGCGAGTGCTGTACCCAACAGCACGACGGGTACTCACCTATTAGACGCAAGTTCCTCGATTTGGTTACACGTTGACAGCGTCCCCCGCACGGGTGAATGTTGATGGGTCAGGAACATGGGTAAGCTGCGAATGTGAACGACTCAACGTGCTGACTTCACGCGAAGGTCTTGACATTCACGTTCAGCGAACCCCTTTGGCTTGCTAGTCGCTTTGCCCCTGATCGGAGGATTGATTTGCTTTCTCGTTGCGTCACGTTCTTTGCTCTGCTGGCAATCCTGATCTCTTCGGCTTTTGCCGAGCCGGCCATGACCGCGCCATCGGCCAGTTATAACCCTGACGTCCCAACGCTGAAATCCGTGCTGGGCTACGAGATGGGTGGACAGTTCACTACCCACTCGGACCTTGAACGCTATTTCGAAAAGCTGGCAGCAGCGACCGATCGCATGAAGATCGAGCCTTACGGCAAAACCTATGAGGGACGCACGCTCTATACGATCATCATCAGCTCGCCGAGAAACCTGGCGCGACTCGATGCGATCAAGGCAGCGACGGCCCGGTTGGCAGATCCGCGTAAGGCCACGCCCGAAGAGGCGCAGCGGATTGCTGCCGAGATGCCGGTCGTACTCTGGTTCGGGTACAACGTGCATGGCAATGAGGCCGCAAGTTCCGAGGCCGCCATGCAGGTGGCCTACGAACTCTCTGCGAGTCAGGATGAGCGAGTACGAAATTGGCTGGACAACGCCGTTGTCGTGATGGACCCGATGCAGAACCCTGATGGCCGCGATCGTTACGTCGCAGGCTACCGACAGGCTCTTGGCGCCTACCCGCGCGGGGACCGTTTCGCCGCCGAGCACCAGGAACGTTGGCCGGGTGGGCGTCCGAACCACTACCTGTTCGACTTGAACCGTGACTGGGCATGGCTTTCGCAGGCCGAAACGCGGCAGCGCATACCCCGTTACCTGCAGTGGAACCCGCAAGTCGATGTCGACTTCCACGAGATGGGCAGCGAATCTACATACTTCTTTTTCCCGCCCACCAAGCCGGTTTTGCCCTGGATCGCGCCGCTACTGGAAAAGTGGTACGTCATCTATGGAAAGGCAAATGCCGCGGCTCTGGACAAGTACGGCATTCGCTATTACACCAAAGAGAATTTCGATCTTTTCTATCCCTCCTACGGCGATATCTGGCCCGCGCTGCATGGCGCGATCGGCATGACCTACGAGCAGGGCGGCGGTGGAGCTGGCGGTCTGAAAATCGACCTGGCTGATGACCAGCGCACGCTAACGCTTCGGGACCGGGCCACCAATCACTTCCTGACCTCTCTGGCAACGCTCGACGCATCCGTGCAGAATCGGCAGGCGCGTCTGTATGACTTCTACGAATTTCGGCGTGCGGCCATCCGAGGGGGCCAGCAGGGACCGCTGCGCGCTATATATCTGGTGCCTGGACGCGACCCGTACCGTGTAGCACATGTCGTTGACAAGTTGGTAAAGCAGGGCGTTGAGGTGAAGCAGACGACATCCGCCGTGGACGGAGAAGACCTGACCAGTTACTGGGGTGAAAAGATCCCGAAGAAGCGACTGCCTGCCGGCACTTACGTGGTTGACATGGCACAACCCGCGGGTTTTCTGGCTCGCGCTTTGCTGCAACCCGAGATTCAGCACGACACCCTATTCTTCTATGACGTCTCGGGCTGGGCCCTGCCGCTCGCTGCCGATGTTGAGGGCTACGTCAGCAGCAAGCTGGCCGACGTTAACCTCAGTCCTGTCGCCGCCGCAGCACTACCTGCCATCAATGTTCCAGCAAAGGAAAATACTGCCGCTTACGTCTTCTCTTCCGAATCGCTCGGAGCCATCCGACTGCTCGGACACCTGCTCTACCAGGACTTGAAGGCTTACGTCAGCATCAAGCCATTCAAGTTGAGTGGGCAGCAGTTCGCCGCGGGCAGTATCGTTGTGCCGATCGACACCAACCCAGCCGATCTGCACGAGCGCTTAACGAAACTTGCTCTTGCCGACAAGGTCAACGTAGTTGCTGCAAAGACGGGCATGAGCGATGAAGGTATTGATCTGGGATCAAGCCGCGTGCGCTTCCTGCGCAAGCCGCGTATCGCCATGTTGATGGACACTCCAACCAACGCGAACGACTACGGTGCCCTCTGGTATCTGTTCGAACAGCGACTGGATCTACCCTTCACTCCTTTGCGCACCGAGAACCTGCGCGAGGTGGACCTCAACAACTACAACGTGCTGATCATGCCTTCCGATTACGGCGATGGGCGCGGCTACTCACGTGCCCTGGACAAGGGCACGTCTGCAAAGATCAGCGAGTGGGTTCGCAACGGCGGTGTGTTAGTTGGCATTCGCGGTGGTGCCGTGTGGGCGACCAAGCCCAAGTCTGGCCTGACCAGCGTGACCTACCACTATGTGCGGCCTAATGACGAGCAGGCCCGCATCGAGGAGGAGAAGGCGGCAGCTCCCGCAAAACCGGGCGATGCGCCCCCTGCTGCGACACCGGCGGCGCAACCTGCTGCGGGCGCCGGCGCGCCATCCAGTCCTGACGCCGACAAGAAGAAGCAGGAGGAGTTGGCGAAAAAGCTGATCAAGTACGCGGATCGCGAAAAGCAATTGCGCAGCGAAGAGGTGCCCGGCACCATCCTGCGCGTCAACGTAGACACGACTCATCCGCTCGGCTTTGGCCTGAACGACCAAATGCCCGTGCTCAATGACACCGCTCCCGTATTGAACCTGACTGGAAAGGGAGAGAATGTAGTCCACTTCCCCAAGGACAATCTGAAGCTGAGCGGCTACATCACTCCGGAAAACGAGAAGAAAGTCGCGCAGTCGGCATTCCTGATTCGAGAGCGCCAGGGCCGCGGGCATGTCATCATGTTTGCGGACAACCCCGTATTTCGTGGGTTCTGGGACGGCACAACGCGTCTGCTGCTGAACTCTATCTTTTTTGGAGACGTAACCGACCCTAACGTCGAATAGCGGTTCGCTTACGCGCTCAAAGGACGGGGTTTCGGCTCCGTCCTTTTTCTCTGATCTCGCCGAGGCGTTTCGCCGTTAAGAAACGCTGCTTCCGGACCACGACAGACTATTGATTCTCCCAAAAAAGAGCTAAACTCCTGTACATTCCGGCGCACCCATGACTCGGAGCGGACGAACCGCACGCAAGGTTTTCACATATGGCGAATGTGACCAAGGCGATTCGGACATGGCTGGGCAACGCGACGACTCCGCCCAAGCTTAGTTTGCAGCAAGCCGCACGCGATCAGTTGCACGGCCATATCACCGAGGCGCTTCTTGAGCCATTTCTTCGCCGTACAGTCACCCCAGAACAGCACGCCACGGTTGTCGCACACTTGAATGCCTGCGAAGGATGCCGGGACGCGATCGCTTTGGTGTTGCTCGCGCGCGAAAACCCCACTGCGGCTGCCGAGATGGAGCTGGAAAGAAAGCATCTCGCAGAAGACAACGAACCGTGGCAGCGAGTTGCAATCCGCTGGACGTTGATTGTGCTGGCCCTGATCGGCATCGTCACCCTCCTCATCATCATTCCGAAGGCTGACGATCCGAATTCTCGGATCGGGCGCTGGGTAAGTTCGGAGGCTGCGAAGTCGGCAGCGGCTAACACCGATTCCGATACTTCGACAGGCGCTTTGATCGCCGCTACCCTAAGGCGCGAACGAAAACCCCCGCGCGAAACACCAAATACGGCGCCGGGATGGTTTAGCGGTCCCGCCCCAAGCGCTGCGTTAGTAGAAAACACTCCTGACAGCGAAGTTCCTTTGCCGCGGAGGAGCGAGTCAGCCGATCAGCAGTCGGCCACGAGCGCAAGCAACAGCGATGATGGGAAGAGTTTGTGGTTCTTTGGAGAAGCCCAGCCATCATCAAACCCGAACAACACAACGCCCGTATGGGACCCGGTGCTCGCGGCAAAGCGCCGCGAAGAAGAGTCCGGCAAGGGCGCGGGAGCGAAACGGACCAGTAGCCGGCGACGTCTGGTCGTCTCTCCGGAAGGTTTGCTGCGCAGAACCCTGGATGGCGGAGGCAACTGGGACATCCTCGATGTGGGCCGGAAGGTCGAATTCCGCACGTTAGCTCTTTCGGGCACGACAGTGTGGGCCGCAGGATCTGGCGGCGCACTGTACCGCTCGCCAGACGCGGCGGACCACTGGCAGGCGGTTACGGTTCGCCATCGCGGTAGTCCACTCACTGCAGACATCGAGCACATCCACTTCTCTGACCCTCAGCACGGTACGTTTGAAACCTCAGACGGACAGATCTGGATAACGGTAGACGGCGGCAGCAAGTGGGTATTCAATTCCCAGCGTACGTCCCGGTGAGCATCGAAGAACACTGAACTGTCCTGATGCTGCCACCCCCAATCGCTGCCCCTAGCCCGAATCGCATCGTAATGCCTAAAATGTGGGGTTTCCCTAGCGCCTGCAATCATCACCATTGGAGGTGGTATGTTCCGCATCCGCGCCATGGCTCATGCCGTGGTTCTGTCACTTACTCTGCTTGCCTGCTCTTTCTCTGTTGCCCAGACGAACACGCCAAAGACAGCATCTCCGGCGAAGAAGACCACGGCTGTGGCCGGCAGCCCAAACGCTCAGCAGTTCATCTTGGGAGCCGAGAAGCGCCTTTCTGAACTGAGCGTCAAAACGTCCCGCGCCCAGTGGGTGCAGTCAAACTTCATCACCGACGACACGGAGATTCTTGCGGCTGACGCCAACAACCAGATGATCGCCGCGACCACCGAATTGGCATTGGCGGCCCGGAAGTTTGATGCCATGAAGCTGCCGGCCGACGCCAGTCGCAAGTTCAGGCTGCTGAAGCTGTCGATGCCCATGCCTGCACCGAATAACGCGGCAGAACGGAACGAGTTAACGCGAATCGCCACTTCCCTCGAGGCCGATTATGGCAAGGGCAAGTTCTGCATCGACAACGACCAAAGCAAGTGCTACGACCTGACCGCCGCCGAGAAACTGCTGGCCGCAAACCGCGACCCGGAGTTGGCCAAGAAGCTCTGGCTTGGCTGGCATTCGATTTCACCGCCCATGCGACAGCGCTACGCTCGATTTGTCGAGCTCTCGAACAAAGGTGCGCGAGAGATGGGTTTCGCAGACGTGGGTGCAATGTGGCGCTCGAACTACGATATGCCCCCGGATGCATTCGCTAACGAGGTCGAGCGCATTTGGGAGCAGGTAAAACCGCTCTACCTGTCGCTACACGCCTACGTTCGGTCGCAACTCGTGCAGAAGTATGGCCCGTCGGCAGTCACCCCGGACGGCATGATTCGGGCCGACCTGCTCGGCAACATGTGGGCGCAGGACTGGACCAACATATACGACCTGGTTGCGCCGGCGAATGCATCGGCCGGGTTCGATCTTACCGAACTGCTCAAGCAGAAGAATGTCGATGAGTTGGGCATGGTGCGCTACGGCGAGCGCTTCTTCACTTCACTCGGTTTCGCTCCGCTGCCCAAGACGTTCTGGGAGCGTTCGCTCTTTGTTAAGCCGCAGGATCGTGAAGTCGTATGCCATGCCAGCGCATGGGACATCGATAACAAGGAAGATCTTCGGCTGAAGATGTGCATCCAGCGGCGCGGCGAAGATTTCCGCACGGTGCATCACGAACTGGGTCACAACATCTATCAGCGCGCCTACATGAATCAGCCCTTCTTTTTCCAGGGCAGCGCGAACGACGGCTTTCATGAAGCAGTGGGCGATACGATCGCACTGTCGATCACACCGGAGTACCTGAACAAGGTCGGACTGCTGGAGAACGTTCCGCCGGTCGGGCCTAGCGACACCGGCCTGCTGCTGGACAAGGCCCTTGAAAAGGTCGCATTCCTGCCGTTTGGGTTGTTGATCGACCAGTGGCGGTGGGGAGTCTTCTCCGGCAAAATCGCGCCTGCTGACTACAACAAGGCGTGGTGGGAATTGAGGAACAAGTACCAGGGCGTAGCCGCGCCGGTTGCGCGCACCGAGAACGAGTTCGATCCGGGCGCGAAGTACCACGTACCGGGCAACACGCCTTACACGCGTTACTTCCTCGCTGCTGTGCTCCAGTTCCAGTTCCACCGAGCGCTGTGCCGCGAGGCCGGCTACCAGGGGCCGCTACACCGCTGCTCAATCTACGACAACAAGGCTGCAGGTCAGAAGCTGGCAAGAATGCTTGAGATGGGCCAGTCTCGGCCATGGCAGGAAGCTTTATTCGAGATGACCGGCGAACGTCAGATGGACGGCGGCGCCATGCTCGAATACTTCGCTCCGCTTAAGCAGTGGCTCGACGAGCAGAACTCGAAGAACCAGGCGAAGCTGGGCTGGGCTGCGAAGTAGCCTCTGCCTCGTCGAACACACAGCCCGGCCGCGTTTGGCCGGGCTTTTTCGTCACACGAAGGATGCGATATGCTCTCCGTCCTGCGGTCGCGTCCTAACAACTGCTGAGGAAGAGCACTCCATGACTCGTCAATACAGCGGCATCGTTTTCGAACCTGTCACCGCGCGCTACATGCAGTCTGACGAGGCGATAGGCGTTGAGCACATCCACGAACACCCGATTGCCGAAGCCCGACAATTAGCCGAAACGCCGTGGCCCTCCCCTGTATACAGGCCTGGAGCTGACATTCTCGACACCACGATTCCCGGCGGCCCCACCGGAACTGTGCGCCTACGAATCGTTCGTCCGATGGGCAAGTCCGGCGCGCTTCCTGCAGTCGTTTACCTCCACGGTGGCGGCTGGATTCTAGGCAGCAGGAATACTTATGATCGGGCGATCCGAGAGATTGCCGTGCGAGCCGAGTGCGCGGTCGTGTTTGTCGATTACGACCGCTCGCCGGAGTTTCCTTTCCCTGTCCCTGTCGAACAGGCATACGCGGTGACGCAATATGTGGCCGAGCATAGCGGCTCGCTAAACCTGGACGGCCGAGTCGCCGTGATGGGCGACAGCGCTGGCGGAAACATGACGGCAGTTGTCGCGCTTCTGGCAAAACAACGAGGCGGGCCAACGATTGTTATGCAAGTCATGTTGTATCCGAACGTTGACGCCAGCATGACATCGGCGTCCTACGGGCGATACGCAGATGGGCCTTGGCTCACGCGGGCCTCGATGGAGTGGTATTGGAATGCTTACGCTCCGGACAAAAGCATACGCCGCAACTGGATGATTTCGCCCATTGAGGCTTCACTTGAACAGCTTGCGGGTTTGCCGCCGGCTATTGTGCTGACCGCAGAACACGACTTGCTCGTAGACGAGGGCGAATCGTACGCCCGAAAGCTGATGATGGCAGGTGTGCCTGTCACAGCAATGCGCTACTTCGGGACAACGCATGGCTTCGTCACCCTCGACGGCCTTGCTGGGTCTCCAGCAGCACGCAACGCCATGACAATGCTCACCACATCGTTGCGCGGTGCCTGGGAGGCTCACGGCAGCACAGCTGCCGAGCACACCCCCGCAAACGTCTCCACCTAAAGCACCAAGAACTACTCAGAGGGTCGCGTCGCCTCGAGAGTCTGTGTTGACAAATCCAGCTCTGAATCGTCAAATCAGTGCTCATCCAGCCGTAACTGTCACTATTGCCTTGGAGACGTAAGCGTGAACATTTCCGTCCGCCGTAGAAGCAGCAAATCTTTGGCCATCGCGGCACTCGTCATCGCCGCGTTCATGGCACTTCCTACTCTTGTTTGGGCCGCCGAACCTGAGCCTGTTGATCTGGAGGTAATGACGCAGATACGGCAGGAAGGCTTCCGCAATTCCCAGGCCATGCAGATTCTGGGCGAGTTAACCGACCGTATTGGCCCGCGCGTTACCGGGTCGCCCAACATGAAGACTTCTAACGAGTGGACCCGGGACAAGATGGCGTCATGGGGCCTTTCCAACGCTCACCTTGAAGGATATGAGTTTGGCCGAGGCTGGGCGGAGGATTTCACCTCCGTACGCATGATCACGCCGGAAAAGACCATGCTGTTCGCAATCCCTCGTGCGTGGAGTCCGAGCACGACCGGCACGGTTCGCGGCAAAGTAGTTCGCCTGGCCGGCAAGACAAAAGAGGAGCTTGAGCGACAGTATCACGGCAAACTCGCAGGTGCGATCGTGCTGGTTGGCGATTACAGAGAACTAAAACCGCACACCGAGGCCGAATCCGTACGTTATACCGACCAGAGATTAACAGAGATCGCGCAGTATACGGTTCCTGCCGCTCGCATGGGCATGGGCGGTCCAGACCGCACGCAAGAGATGCGCCAGGCCTACCAGCGACAGAGAGAAATGGCGAAGTTTCTCGCGGATGAAAAAGTCGGCGCAGTAATCGAACCCAGCCGTTTCGACGGCGGTGCGATCACCATGCAGGGTGGCGAATACAAGAAGGGATCTTCCCCAGGCGTACCGACGATCAACATGTCGGCCGAGCACTATGGCCGAATCTATCGCCTGCTCGAACGCGGCGTCCCCGTTGAGCTCGAAATCAACGTTCAAACCAAGTTTTTCGACGACGACAGCAAGGCTTACAACACGATCGCCGACCTGCCCGGGACAGATCCGAAGCTTGCTGAGGAAGTCGTTATCATCGGTGGCCACCTTGATTCCTGGCACGGAGGCACCGGTGCGACAGACAATGCGACGGGGGTAGCAGCCGCAATGGAGGCCATCCGCATTCTGAAGGCGCTCGACTTAAAGCCGCGCCGCACGATCCGCGTAGGTCTGTGGAGCGGTGAGGAGCAGGGTCTGCTCGGGGCGAAGGCATACGTCGATCAGCACTATGCCTCCCGTCCCGAACCGTCCGACCCAAAGGAACGGGAAATTCCGTCCTGGATGCGCACGTCGCAACCGGGCCCGCTCGAGTTCAAGCCGGACTACAAGAAGATCTCTGCGTATTTCAACTTGGACAACGGCACAGGCAAGCTGCGCGGCATCTACGCACAAGAAAATGCCGCGGTCGTGCCGATATTCCAGTCTTGGATCGAGCCGTTCAAAGATCTCGGCTGTACCACGGTCACCATGCGAAACACCGGCGGTACCGACCACCAGCCGTTCGATGCGGTCGGTATCCCGGGCTTCCAATTCATTCAGGATCCGGTCGAGTACTTCAGCCGCACCCACCACACGAACATAGACACGTACGAACGCGTGCAACCGGACGATCTGATGCAGCAGGCAGTAATCCTGGCCGCATTCGCGTATAACGCAGCGATGCGCGATGAACCTCTGCCGCGCAAGCCGCTCCCGAAGGAGAAGCCCAATGCGGCCGCCATGGCGGCTCCGGTCAGCACATCTGGTAAATAGTCGCATCGCGGATTCTTAGCCAAGAAGGCAGGCCAGCGCTGGCCTGCCTTTTGCTTTTAGGCGAATGCGGCAGCAACTCCTGTGGTGCGGGTAGGGATCCCTGGCGCTGCTCGGGAGACTCAAGTGAGAGTTCCGGGTTAGCGAATCTGGGGCTGGGAGGTAGAGAAAGCGTCGTCGATCAACACTTCGATGCGACGCAACAGTTCCGCAAGCGCGGCCTCGACCGTTGGCGAAAGAACTTCACCCATGCCGAAATTGTCTCCCACGACGGAGAGCAGCTTCCCTTTCGGACAGGAGCCAAACAATTCGCCAGCACAAGCCAGAAGCGTCGAAGGTGTAAGGTCGTGCGAAAAACATTGCGGCGACTGACAGGTGGGTTCGAGGTCGTGCTCGAGAATACTACCGGGTATTGCCCGGAGAAGAGCCGGCACTGGGTCTGGTTGCACGCCGACCCGCGACCCAGAACCAGTCGCCATGGTGTTTGCGGCGGGGTCGGCGGCATCAACGAACAAAACTAGATCGGCGCGGCTGATCGGGTCGGCAAGCTCAGGATTGAGCTGCTGGCAACTAATGACCTCAACATCTGCCGAACCAGCCCCTACCCGGGCCTGGGTGTGCGAGAACTGATGCTCGAACCTGCTGCGGAGTGCTTCCGCCACACGCCAGCCGAGAGCATCGTCGCTGCGTAGCGGATTGCCGTAACCGATCACAAGGACGCGCATCCTTCAACACTCGCTATTTGGTTTACTGCCTGTTGGAGACTGCTGGGCAGGCGCAACGAACCAGTAACGCGCCGGGCTAATCTTCCTCTTCTTCCAGTTCCTCGACGTTCTCGAACTCCTCAACGTCACAGGTGCACGCGTCATCCCTGTCGCAGTCGTGGGTAGCGACGCAACCGTGCGCGCGGCAATGGGCCAGGCGGCCTTCTTCGCGGTCGTGCTCGATGGTGTTTTCGTCCAGAGGGTAATGCGATCTCATATAGAGTTTCCGATCAATACCTGATCGTGCTATCTCAATGGTGCTCCTCCAGCATACCTTATCCACCTTATATGTGGCTGTGACGCAAGGCACAGGAGCATTGCGGGAGCGGGTGAAGCCCCAGCAGGTGCGATTCAGGTCCTTTTGATTACAAAAACCGTCTTATCGTCGATCCGATCTGCCTCTCCAGCTTCCCGCAGCTCACGGTCTTTTTCTGCCGCAAACGACAGGATAGCGGCACAGATCTCGCGAGCCGAAGCGTCCTTGCACTCGCGCATGACCTGTTCGAGACGAGTCCTGTCAGCCTCGTCCATGCCGTCGTAGACACCGTCGCTGTGCAGGAACAGAATGTCGCCGCGGTTCATGAGAGTGATGTTCGCCAGGTCGGACTGGTCCATCTGACGACGGCCCACACTCATGGAAACATACTTGCTTCGGTCGGGATGATCCTCAGGAATATCAAGGCCGAGCGCCATGAACTGCACCATGCGCTCTTTGTTGATCTCCATGAACTTGCCATACTCCGCCGAAAAAACGAGCGGCGGCGGGTGACCGAAATTCACGAACCGAAAGATTCCGTCCGGATGGATTTCACCGTAGAGCATGGTCGCGATCTCGCGTGACATGCTGTCGTCGCTGCGCCCCAAAGCGTTACGGGCGGTTACAGACTGCGCCAGCCTCAGATTGATCTTTTCGCAGAAGTCCGTCGTCGTCTTGCCGATACGGTCCAGTTCCGAAAGCATGAACGCGTGGAAGGTGTCGTGGACCGTCGAGGCGATCTTGGCGGCGATGATGCCATGGCCCTGCGCGTCAACGAGGAGCACACCTGCCATGTCGTAAAGTTCGTGCAGGTGCTCAGCGATGCGGAGTTGTTCGGAACTCTTGGCCTTGCGATAGCCGACCTCGTCCTCGACAGTGTGGCCGGCATGCTTTTCCATCCACAAAACGTGGATATCTGCCTCGTTTCGGGGCTTGGCACCTTTCGGCAGCGGCTCCAGGTATTCGACTGCAAGCCTTTGTGCGCGTTCGATTCTGGCATTAATGTTGTACCGCTGCTGGAAGTTGATGTACTCGAACAGGTCGCCACCAACCGTTCCCGCGGGAACAGAGTTGCCGTACATCTCGATGCCAGGCAGGTGCGGTATAGCACCCTCGACCGGCAGGAGGCGCTTGCGTAAATACTCGTCTATGGTCGGAGCTGCCGCTGTAATGCTCACATTAGAATTCTGCCCTGAAATCCCACTCCTGTCATCGTGTCCATAAACTTTGATTGAGCTCTCTTTCTGTCGTAGGCTTCCGCATCACCTCGCGGGCATGGGCCTGCATCTCTGCCGTGTTTCGGCGCGCGGATCACACTCGACACTTGGAACGAAAGGAGAGCACCTTATGAGTTCGAAGAACGTGGAAAGCGTCCGTGCCGCTCATGAGAGCTGGAACCGTCGGGACTTCGAAGGAGTCCTGCGAGATATGGCTGACAACCTTGTATACAACGACACAACAAGACACATGAAGCTGAACGGGAAACAGCAGTTCAGAGAATGGTGTCAGGCGTGGGCCACGGCGTTTCCTGACGGTCGTATCAAGGACGTCCGGTACACGGATGCTGGCGACACCGTGATTGCCGAGATGAACTTTGAAGGCACGAACAAAGGCAATTTCGCTGGCCTTCCGCCAACGGGACGCCGGGTCACGATGGTTTTCTGTGAAATCACCCGGTTCGACAATAATGGCCGCATAGCCTCGGGCAACGGCTACTACGACCTGTACAGCATTTTGACGCAACTCGGACACGTACAGCCACTGGCTGTCGCTGCGTAGAGCGCAGTCCGAAGACAACGGGGCGGGCTGCACAACCCGCCCTAAATCGATACTCCTTGGGTGCATCTTCCCTAAACAGCGATCACGACGCACGAACGTGCGGCACGCCCTTTGCCTGTTCGCATCCAAAAAACGTTACCGAAGAGAACGACAATGAGCTTTGACCCACAGCTCACGATTGGGAGGCTACCTTGCCATTGCTCGACCGATTGACCGTGAAAGTGACCGATCAGATGCCGAGCATGATCGGTTCCAGAGTCCATTCGCTGGTGGATTACGCAACCGCAGGTGCGTTCCTGTGGTTTGGAGCAGCGGCATGGCAACGTGATAAGCGCGTGGCCGTCAGCAGCGTGGGATGCGGACTGTTTCACCTGTTAACGAGCGTGCTCACGGACTATTCGGAACGCCGGTTCGACCGCCTCGACATGGAGCATCATGCGCGCATCGATCTTGGACTGGCAGCAATGGCGGGTACAATGCCCGCGTTCATGGGTATCAAGGACAAGAGGGACGCTCGGTTCTTCCGATGGCAAGCCGTAGCAATCGCGGCAGCCGCTGGCCTAACTGACTTCATGGGCACCGGCGAGAACAAGCAGCTTCGCCGTATAGATAAGGAACTGCGGGAGAGCGAGAAAGCTGCGGCTTAGGCTTTCGCCGATTCAGTCTTCACTTTCCAAACGAGCCGCACCACGCTACTTCTGCTTCGATGGTGCAGGCGCAAAGAGCACGAAAACCGGGGACGAGAGCGGCGTGTCGTCGCCTGTTCTCTTCAGCCTCCCGCTCTGCGGATCGATCCGGAACACAGTCAGGTTGTCGGAATCCTGGTTAGCAACGATCAACCATCGTCCCGTCGGGTCAACGCTGAAGTGCCTTGGCTTCTTTCCGCCCGCAGGTACGTGCTCTACGAGTGTCAGCCTGCCAGTCCGGCCATCGACGGAGAATACCGCGATGCTGTCGTGTCCACGATTGGAAGCGTAGAGGTAATTGCCCGAAGGGTGGATCGTCAGCTCAGCAGCCGTATTCTCGCCCTGGTGGTTGTCGGGCCTTATCGAAACACTCTGAAGGGGTGTCAGTACGCCACGAGCGGAATCGTAGGAGTACACCGTGATGGACGACCGGTACTCATTCGTGACGTAGCCGAAATTGCCCTTGGGGTGGAACTTGAAATGTCGGGGTCCGGATCCGGCCTCGGATGACGAGGAGGGCGGTGTGTTTGCCCCAATCGCGCCAGTGGCCTCGTCGAATCTGTAAACCATCACCTGATCGAGCCCCAGGTCCGGCACGATCAAGAAGCGGTTATCGTCTGATGTGATGATCGAGTGCGGACGTGGCACGCGAGGCTTCGCCACTCCCGCTGCGTCTTTGTGCTGAACAACAGCAGTAGCTTCGGCTAGCCGCCCGTCTTGCAGCACCCGGAACGACGCGATGCTGCTTCCACCATAGTTGGCCGCGAGAACGTTGCTGCCGAGTCTGTCTATCGATACGTAGGCCGGTCCGGTCCCACCAGACGCGACGGCGTTCAATTCGATCAGCTTATGGGTAACCGGATCAGTGGCGAATGCGGTGACTGAACCAGCAGCATTCCCTTTGAACTGATTTATCTCATTGGCGGCATAAACATGACGTCCATCGGAATCGATGGCAAGGAAAGATGGATTCGGCGTCTCTGCGGCCAGGCCAATTGACTTCAGCTCACCCGTAGTCTCGTCAAACGTGTAGGCGTAAATTCCTTTACTGTCCCTATCGGTGTACGTGCCGACATACACCAACTGCGCGTCGGCTTCGCTCCTGAGTTCGGAAGCCTTCACATCTGACGAAGAGGTTGTCGCAAATACAATCATAGTAAGCAACAGCCAGCAACCAGTTCTCATAGCACAAACTATGGTACTCGCGTTTGCGTTGCTGTGCTGACGCAGCACAAGCAGGTACAGAAAACGGGAGCGCACGGTGACGCTCCCGCCCATACTGACCCAGTGGTCCGAAGCTTAACGCGGTGCTGCTACCTTTGCAGCACGTCAACAACGGTGCCGTCGCAGTCGAGCAATTCGACGTACAGCGGCATAGTGCCGATGGCGTGGGTCCCGCAGGAGAGGCATGGATCGAACGCGCGAATGACAGCTTCGACGCGGTTAAGCATGCCCTCTTGTATTACCCGACCCTTGATGAAGTGTTTAGCGGCCTGAGTAATGCCGCGGTTCATTGCGAGATTATTGTGGCCGGTTGCAACCACGAGGTTAGCCCAAGTGATCAGACCGTCCTCGTTGATCTTGTAATGATGGATCAACGTTCCGCGTGGCGCTTCCGAGACACCGATTCCCTCCATGGCGTTCACCTCCGCGCGTGCGCGGACGTGCGTACTGAGAATCTCTGGATCGTTCAGCAGCAGCTCCATCTTTTCCGTCGCAAACAACGCCTCAATAAGCCGTGCGTAATGGTAGTAGAAAGAGCTAAGCACGGTGCGACGCTCAAGTTCCCGGAACTCCGCCCACTCCTGGTCTGCGAGCGGCGTTCCCGGCCTGTGGCACAGGTTGATGCGCGCCAGAGGTCCAACACGATAGATGCCGCCCGGGTAACCCATCGGCTTGAAGTACGGCATCTTGAGCAGTGTCCAGGGTTCTACGGCCTCGCCGATGTACTCTGCGTAGTTATTTGGTTCGAGATGATCGGCGACAATGTTGCCATCAGCATCCATCACGCGCAGCCAGCCGTCATAGAACTCCAGGCCGCCCGTGTCGTTTGCCAATCCCAAGAACATCGTGGGGAAATTGGCAAACGTACGGATCTCTTCCCGGAAGTTTTCGAGTGAGCCCTTGAACCAGTTCAGAGTGCGCAGGATGATTTCCCGTGCTTCCGGAATGGAGGCCAGGATCTGATCACGGCGCTCCACGGTGAGCGGTTCATTGACACCCCCGGGAACTACCCATGCCGGATGAATGCGCTTGCCGCCAAGTAACTCGATGATCTGCTGGCCGAACTTGCGCAGTTTGATGCCGTCGGCCGCCATCATCGGATTGGCTCTCAGCACACCCAGAATATTGCGCTGCGATGGATCGGCGTCCATGCCCAGCAGCAGGTCAGGCGACGACAGATGGAAGAAGCTCAGCGCGTGCGATTGCACGAACTGCGCCAGGTTCATGATTTGACGCAGCTTGACTGCCGTGGGTGGAATACGCACGGCGAGAAGTGCATCGCAGGCCTTCGCTGAGGCCATCAGGTGGCTGACTGGGCAGATGCCACAGATACGCGCCATCAGCGACGGCATTTCGTAAAACGGCCGGCCCTCGCACACTTTCTCGAAGCCGCGCACCTGAGTTACATGCATGCGCGCTTCCTGCACCATGCCATGAGCGTCCATCTGGATCGTGATCTTGGCGTGGCCTTCGATGCGCGTGACGGTCGGGATTGTGACTGTTTGTGGTGCTCTCACTGCCTTCTGCATCGTGCCCTCCTCACGCTCCGAAATGCGTGCGCGCGCTGAGGTCGGGGATCCTGCCCGCAAGCAGTTCGCCGACCGTGTAGTGGATGATCTCCGCAGACGGAGGACAACCCGGCACGAAAACGTCGACCTTCACGTATTCATGCAGCGGCTTCGCCTTCACCAGCAGCTTCGGCACACCCTGGTCGGGAGCACCGGGCTGTAGCGTTGCATTCTCCACATAGGCGCGGTTGAGGACGGCGGTTACGGGGAAGCAATCGCGCATGGCCGGAAGATTGCCGGTCACGCCGCAATCACCAAGTGACACAAGGATTTTCGTGTTCTTTCGGATCTTGTACAGCTTCTCAAGATCTTCGTCGCTGCTGACGGCACCTTCGACCAGCGTGACATCCACCTCGGGCGGAAACTCCTTCGTGTCCACCAGCGGGCTGTACACCAGATCAATTTTGTCGGCCAGTTCGACCAGGCGTTCGTCAATATCAAGAAACGACATGTGACAACCGGAACAGCCATCGAGCCATACTGTCGCAACACGAGCTTTCATCTGCGCACCTCCCGCATCATGGTCAGGTAAGGCAGGAAGGCCCTGCGCTTGGACATCTCGCGCACCGAGGCACCTTTCTCAAACAGCGCACCCGTCGGGCAAACCATCACACACTTGCCGCAACTGGTGCAGCTCTCGGACTTACCCCAAGGCTCGTTGAGATCGGTGATGACGCGCGCGTCAAGGCCACGCCCCATCAGGTCCCAAGTGTGCGCGCCTTCGATCTCGTCGCAGACGCGTACGCAGCGGGTGCACAGGACACACCGGTTGTGGTCAAGGACGAATCTCTGGTGCGAGGCGTCCACGGTCATCTGCGGATGCATGTAGGGCACGCGAACGTGCGTCATGCCGAGCTTCTGCGCAAGCGTCTGCAATTCGCAATGCGTGTTCGAGACGCACACCGAGCAGACGTGGTTACGTTCCGCGAAGGTAAGCTCCAGAATGACGCGCCTGTACTCGGCCAGTCGTTCGGAGTTGACGGTAACTTCCATGCCCTCTTCCACACGAGTGGTGCAGGCAGGAAAGAGCTTCGGCGAGCCCTTGATCTCAACCAGGCACAAACGGCAGGCGCCGACTTCCGAAAGACCGTTGAGGTTGCAGAGGGTTGGAATGTCGATGCCGTTCTCGCGAGCGACTTCGAGGATCGTCTGATCACCACGAGCCCCGATGTCCTTGCCATCGATCTTCAGCGTCTTGATCTGGACTTGCTGCTTGGCTCCAACGGGACTCATTCGCTCACCCCCGCCGCCTTGGTTTTGGGAGCACAAACGCCGGCACAGCATTCGTGCGAATCGATGTGGGCCTCGTATTCGTTTCGGAAATACCGCAAGGTAGTGCCGACCGGGTTGGGAGCGCTCTGGCCAAGTCCGCAGAGGCTGGTGTTCTTGACCACTTCACACAACGTCTGCATGAGCGCAAGGTCTTCGTTCGTAGCGCGCATCTCCGTGATCTTCGTCAGAAGCTCATGGAGTTGCGCGGTCCCGGCACGGCACGGTATGCACTTGCCGCACGATTCGGAGCGGCAGAAGTCCATGAAGTACTTGGCAACGTCAACCATGCACGAGGTCTCGTCCATGATGATCATGCCGCCCGATCCCATGATCGTGCCGAGTTTGTTCAGCGACTCGTAATCGACTGGCATGTCCAGGAATTCTTCTGGAATGCAGCCGCCCGAAGGACCGCCGGTCTGAACAGCCTTGAACTTCCGCCCATCGGGAATGCCGCCGCCCAGCTTGAAAATTATGTCGCGGAGCGTGATCCCCATCGGGACTTCAATAAGGCCGGTATTTTCGACCCGCCCAGCGAGCGCGAACACTTTCGTGCCTTTGCTCTTTTCAGTGCCGATCGAGGCGAACCATTCGCCACCATTACGAATGATCGGGGCGACGTTGGCGTAGGTCTCGACGTTGTTGATCAGCGTGGGGCAGCCCCATAGGCCTTCCTGCGCCGGATACGGAGGACGCGGACGCGGCATGCCCCGCTTGCCCTCGATTGACGCGATCAGGGCTGTTTCTTCACCGCAGACAAAAGCTCCAGCACCGAGCCGGATTTCGATCTTCAGCCCGAAGCGAGAATCCGCGATGTTGTTTCCAAGCAGTCCGAGGTTCTCCGCCTGCTTGATGGCTAGCTTGAGGCGTTTGACGGCCAGCGGATACTCCGCACGGCAGTAGATGTACCCGTGGTCCGCTCCAACCGCGTATGCCGCTATAGCCATTCCTTCCAGAACGCGGTGCGGATCGCTTTCGAGGACGCTGCGATCCATGAATGCACCAGGATCACCCTCGTCGGCGTTGCAGATGACGTACTTCTTGTCTCCGACGCGCCCGGCCTTCATGACCGTTGACCACTTCAGCCCGGTCGGAAAACCTGCGCCACCGCGTCCGCGAAGACCGCTCTTCGTGACTTGGGCGACGACATCCGCCGGCGACATCGTTGTAACTGCTGTCAGCAACGCTTCATAGCCGCCGACGGCGATGTACTCCTCAATGCGTTCAGGATCGATATTGCCGCTATTCTCAAGGACGATCTTTCGCTGGTCCTTGAAGAAGCTCAGTTCCGTAGAAAGCGCCAGGCGCTCAACGGGTTTTGAGTCCAGCGACTCGACAATCTCGGTCACGTCTGCGCCGTCAAGGACTGGCTGCACATTTCGATACATCACCTGGTCATCTACCATGACCAGTGGTCCGGCGGCACACAGGCCCATGCAGCCGACGCCCTTAACCTGGCAGGTCTTTTCGAGACCGCGCTCGTGCAGTTCAGTCTCAAGCCCGATCTTCACCTGGTCGCTGCGTGCCGAGAGGCACCCGGCGGCGACGCACACGTGAATGCGGTGCTTGTACTGCCTGTGACGTTCCTGCTCTTCTCGTGCGATATTGCGTAGCTCGTCTAGGTTCATGACTGGCTCCACCCCCGCACCTGGTTGGCGATGTCAGCCGGCGACACTTTTCCTGCGACATTGCCGTCATAAACGACTGCCGGCGCAAGGCCGCATGATCCAAGACACCGCGCCGTGAGTAGTGAAACCTTGTTGTTGGCAGTGGTTTCACCAGGCTTGACGTGAACGGCTGAATCCACGGAATCGAGCAACGCCTGCGCTCCCTTGATGTAGCAGGCTGTGCCGGTGCAGACCACGCAGGTATGCTCGCCCTGCGGCTTAAGCGTGAAGAAATGGTAAAAGGTCGCCACACCATAGACCTTGCTCATCGGCACGCGCAAAGCGGAAGCAACGTATCTGAGAGCCTGGTCGTCCAGGTAGCCAAAGCATTCCTGGACCGTATGAAGAACTTCGATCAGTGCGGTTGGTTCGTGGCCGTTACGGCGCATGGTGGCTTCCACCAGTTTCCAGCGCTTGTCATCGCTGGGCGGCGAAGCCTTAATAGCGTACGCCTGCATTCGTTTCTCCTTTCGAAACAGCCCCTGGGACCTGTTCGAGTTCTCGAATGCACCCTCCGGGACGGGCGGACTCGGAGACGCGAAGCCGACTCAAAAAGCAGGATCACAAACGCAGTCCACGGCGTTATCGCGAGCGACCGCGCGCGGCCCATGCGTTGTACGGCGGAACGCGTGCTGCAGTCCCTCAACTGCAGACACGCAAGTCCATAATCCTGCTGATTAAAGCCTAGAGATTAGGTGAGTACGATGCGGCGACATGCATCACGTCGGGATGTGAGGTTAGTACCAGAATGGAAACGGGCACAAATCAGAAAAGTAGATGGCTAGTCGGCCTGGGACGGGTCGCCTGTACCCGTCCCAGCAGTTCACAGCTTTACCACGACGGAAACTACAGTTTCGCAATTACCTTCTCTGCCAGGTACTTCGCTCCATCCAACTGCTTCATGGGAGCGTCGGTAAGCGCGCCGCCAACGGACACGAACTTTCCGCCTTTCTTCGCAACCACGCCGCCCATGAACGTGAAGGCGTCCTCACCAAGACCGGTAATGTCCTTTGAGGACGAGTCCGTTTTTTTGAACCCTTGCTTCACATTCGACCATTCGCCGCCGTACGTCATGACCGATACGGTGAGCACGTTCATGGCTGCCGCACCATTGATGATGCACTCCGTCTCGGGCTTATACGCGTTGGTGGTGGCGCCCTTACCCATGACGGCCTCGATGTCGGCCGGACTCAGGAACGAACAAACAGGTGCGCTCGACGTGCTTGCGCTTTCTGCGGGCGTGGAGGGCTGCGACTCACTTGCGGCCGCAACAGGCTTTTGCTGGGAACAACCGGAGAGAATACCGAAAAGAAAGACTGCCAGGACAAGGCACACCAGTGTTGACCGAAACTTCATTCATCCTCCGGAAAAATTGTTGGGTGGCTCACGATAGGGTTCCGCAACACACGATGTCAAGCGAGATGATCAGCAATGTACTTGGACGAATACAAAAACCGAATCTGCGAGCGCAAGGAACGCCCATCAACATTTGGCCTGCATCAGTTTTGCTTGCATCCATCGCATTTGTGGGCGTTCTCTGCCAGCAGGTACATCGTGGCGTTCAGTTCTGCCAGCAAATCGGAACTTTCGTCATCGCTTCGGACTTCCGCCCGCGCGGAGATCAACTCACGCCGCCGATCGGTTGTCCAGGCGCGAACTACGACGGCAGAGCCCGTCCGGATAGGCAGCTTGAATTTGATCTCGACCCGGGCCGTGACTCCGCGTAAGCCCTGATAGAAAAGCGCCCAGCCCAGTGCCTCGTCCATGAGAGTGAAGGTGATTCCGCCATGGAGCACACCGGGCCAGCCATCATGCTCCTGCCGCGCCGTGTAGTGCGGGCGACTGCCACACTCGCCGTCTTTCACGAAGGGTATCTGCAACCCACGCTCATTGGCGTGTCCGCAAACGAAACACTGGGACGTGTCGTCACCCAGTCTGGTTACAAGGCTTCTAATTTCTTCGGTCATAGCTAGTGACTCAGGCTAATAAACGAAGTACAAATTCTGCGTCAACCAAAGATCGTTGAATTGAAAACAAAACGCCGCGTGTGGCGATGCCACACGCGGCAACGATGGAGGCGATTCAGCTAAAGCGATTCGTCCCTTGGGCCCAAAACTCTCATCAGGCGCTCGCTCTTTGGAGCACCGGCGTTTCGATCACTTTCTTGATCCGCTCGAACGCCCAGTCGATCTCTTCCTTGGTAATGACAAGCGGCGGAGCGATTCGAATGACGTGGTCGTGCGTCTCCTTGCAGAGAATTCCTTCCTGCATGAGTTGCTCGCAGTAGGGCCGCGCCTTCACGGTCAACTCGATGCCGATCCACATTCCGCGTCCACGCACTTCTTTCAGTTCGGGACTATTGATCGTCTTGAGCTTCTCGAGGAAGTACTGGCCGTTTTCAGCCGAGCGCTCGACCATCTTCTCTTCCTGCAACACACGCAGTGCCGTGCGAGCGACCGCACAACCTAACGGATTGCCACCGAACGTGGAGCCGTGGTCGCCGGGGTGGTAGACGCTCATGATTTCTGCAGAAGCCAGAATGCCCGAAACCGGGTAGAAACCGCCCGCGAGCGCCTTGCCGACCACGAGGACGTCAGGACGGATGCCTTCGTGCATGTAGGCAAATAACTTGCCCGTGCGGCCAAGACCAGACTGAATCTCGTCGCACATCAGCAAAATCTTGTTTTCTTTGCAGATCTCGGCGGCTTCTTTCAGAAACCCCGTCCGGGGAATGATGATGCCTGCCTCGCCCTGGATCGGCTCAACCAGAAACGCGCACGTGTTCGGCGTGATAGCTTCACGCAACGCCTTCGTGTCGCCGAACGGAATCACCTTGAAGCCGGGCGTGAACGGACCGAAGCCGTCGCGATACTGCTCGTCGGTCGAGAAGCTGACAACTGTCACCGTACGACCATGGAAATTGTTCGAGCAGACGATGATCTCGGCCTTGCCGTCCGGGATGCCCTTGATTTTGTAGCCCCACTTGCGTGCAGTCTTGACTGCCGTTTCGACCGCTTCTGCACCGGAGTTCATGGGCAGGAACTTGTCAAACCCGGTCATCTCATGCAGTTGCTTGTAGAGAAGCGGCAACTGTTCGTTGCGGAACGCGCGCGAGGTCAGCGTCACTTTCTCCATCTGCTCGGTGGCCGTCCTCATGATTTCAGGGTGGCAATGTCCTTGGTTAACAGCAGAGTACGCGGCGAGACAGTCGAGGTATTTCTTCCCTTCGACGTCATAGACCCAGCAGCCCTGCGCACGCTCGATCACTACATCGAGCGGGTGGTAGTTGTGAGCGCCGAAATCGTTTTCGAGTTGAACGTAGTCTTGGGTGCGAAGCTTGTCGGTTGCGATCGGCATTCGTTTTCTCCAACTCCGCCCGGCAGTTCCGCCGGGCCAAACTTTGGCGTCCGCGGGGACGCGACTATTCCTTGTCCAGCAGCATGGTCAGAAGCGCCATGCGCACGTATAACCCGTTGGTCGCCTGACGGAAGTACAGCGCTCGCGGATCGTCGTCGACCGTTTTGTCCAGTTCGACTGTGCGGGGCAGCGGGTGCAGGATGATGGCGTCATCTCTCATGCGCTGCAACACGGTCGAATCGATGGAATAACGCAGGCGGTCGCGGATTCCGGTGCCGCTCTCGGGGCGGATGCGGGTCTGGTAGATCACATCAACCTCGGGAATAACTTTTTCGATGTCGGAAGTTAGTTCGTAGCGCACGTTGTGACGCTCGAGATATTGCAGGATGTCCGGCTTGATCTGCAGTTGCTCCGGTGCCACGAAGTAGATCTTCACTCGGTCGAACTTCGCGAGCAGGTAAGCCAGCGATCTTGCTGTTCGGCCCTTATCCAACTCACCGATAAAGGCAACGCTCAAGCCGGGCAGCGGACGCTCGCGATAAATCGTGTAGAGGTCCAGCAGCGCCTGTGTGGGATGCTGGCCGCCATGACCCTCGCCTGCGTTGATTACCGGCACCTGCGACACCTCGGCCGCACGACGTGCTCCGCCCACTTCGGCTGGGCGCAACACAATCACATCGGAGTAGCCGCTGATAATGCGAATCGTATCCTCGAGGTGCTCGCCCTCGACTTCCGACGAGAACGCGCGTGCCTGCTCCGTCGATAGAACCCGCCCGCCGAGACGGTGCATGGCAGCTTCGAAAGAAAATCGCGTTCGAGTGGACGGCTCATAAAACAAGGTGGCCAATATCCGGTTCTGATAATCGAGCGTGCCGCCTCGTGCCACGATCTTTTCCATCTGCCGCGTGCGCGAGAAAAGCTCCATCAGGAGAGGGACGGTAAACTGCTGCGATTCAACAACATGTTTTAGTCTCATGGAGTTCCGGTGAGGATGCTCCATTGTAAATGCTTGTCCGGTAGCCATTGATTCCACCTGTGTGGGACGTTGCTGTACCCGTTCCCCCGTACCGCATCGTTATCAGCGGCGAACGGGCACAACCCCGTCGCCCCACACAAACCTTTCGTACAATCCCTGCGCGACGGAGTCATCGGCGTCAAGCCTAGGCGCCAAGTTGCATCGCTTGGGCCGGCACGACGTGTGTACCAGCCCTACCCGCCACCGCGTCATTCAGATACTCGTACGACGTGATGATCACTTCTTTGCCGCCCCGGCTCAGGAAACGAAGCGCCGACTCGACCTTCGGTCCCATGTTGCCGGGTGGGAATTGGCCCGCCTTATAGAAGCCCTCCATCTCGCTGGCTGTAACGTGCGGAAGCTTGCGTTGTGTGGGCTTTTTGTAATCGAGATACACGCATTCGGCATCGGTCGAAATAATGAAGAGGTCCACGCCCAGTTCGCTGGCCAGTAGCGCCGACGCTCGGTCTTTATCGATGACGGCTTCGACGCCCTTCAGTCCACCGTCTTCGCGCATCACGGGTATGCCGCCGCCACCGCACGCGACGACGAGCACGCCCTGGTCGACAAGCGACTTGATGATCGGATATTCGACGATCTCCAGCGGTTCGGGAGACGCCACAACTCGCCGGTATCCTCGAGCGGCATCTTCAACGATCTGCCAACCAAGAGTGCGCTTCTTCTCTTCCGCATCAGCCCGCGAATAGAACGGGCCGACCGGTTTGGAGGGCTTCTTCATCGCCGGATCGTCGGGTGAGACGATCGTCTGCGTTACGAGCGCGACGACCGGGCTGTCGATCCTCGCGACTGCAAGTTCATCACGCAGAGCTTGCGTCATGAGATAACCGATTTCGCCCTGTGAGGCCGCGCCGCAAACATCCAGCGTTTGTCCGGGAACCTGGTCTGAAGCGCGTTCCGAGCGCAGCAGTTGCGCGCCGACCTGCGGACCGTTCCCGTGCGTTATCACGATGTGATATCCGTCGCGGATCAGGCCGACAATGGCCGCCGCAGTCCTGCGAGCGTTCGCAAGTTGCTCGGCAATCGTTCCCTTCTCGCCCGCGCGGATCAGTGAATTGCCGCCGACTGCGATTAGCGCAGTTTTCGACATAAGAATCCTTGGGCAGTGCCCGTCTATGCCGGTACGAGGGAGCCGGAAGTTTCGCAGTAAGCGGGGAAGCGGTATCGTCTGGTCGCGTCTATGCGCAGGTGAGCGAGCGAAGAATCATGCTTCTGGTTTGAAGCAGATCCTTCGTGGTGCTCTAGACGATGATGTCTTCCGGCGTGGCCGGTCTCCCTCTTTCCAGCTTCTGCTACTTCATCAGCTCCAGCATGATCGCCTTCTGCGCATGCAGCCGGTTTTCGGCTTCCTGGAAGACAACGGAGCGCGGTGAATCAATCACCTCGTCCGTGACTTCGTCGCCGCGGTGCGCCGGCAGACAATGCATAAAGATGCAGTCAGGCTTCGCCTTGCCAAACAGCTCGCCGTTCACCTGGTAGGGCAGGAAGATCTTGCGCCGCTGTTCCGCCTCGGCTTCCTGGCCCATGCTGGCCCACACGTCCGTATAGATGACGTCGGCGTTCTCTGCTGCGGCGAACGGGTCGTTAGTGATGGTGCAGGTGCCGCCCGTCTGGGTGCCGCGCTTTCCTGCCCATTCCGTCGCTTCTTCCTTGGGCTCGTAGCCCTTGGGAGTTGCGACCCAGACATGCGTTCCCAACTGCGCGCCCGCGAACATCAGCGAGTGCGCTACGTTGTTCCCATCACCGATGTAGGCGACTTTTAAGCCCTTTGCCGTTCCCTTGCACTCGATGATGGTCAGGTAATCGGCCATCGCCTGGCAGGGGTGACTGTAGTCAGTCAGGCCATTGATGATCGGGATTCGCGCGTGCTTGGCCATGTCAACCACGATCTGGTGTGCGAACGTGCGAATCATGATGCCCTGCACCATTCGCTCCAGGTTCTTGGCGACGTCATACACCGACTCACGCTTGCCAAGGTTGATCTCGGCTGGCGACAGGTATAGCGAGAACCCGCCTAATTGGTGAATGCCCACATCGAACGTGACGCGGGTACGCAGCGAAGGCTTCTCGAAGATCATGGCCAGCGTCTTGCCTTTCAGCGACTCGGTATAGTCACCCGGACGCGCCTTGATCTTGGCTGCCAAATCGAGCAGGTGCTGGATCTGCTCCGGAGTGAAATCCTTGATCGTAAGGAAATCGCTCGCGAAGCCGGTCCGGCTTTCAGCGGTTCCTGTATGCTGCGTCATCACTTCGCCCCCTTGGCAGCCGTGACACGGTGCTTCGCTGAGAACTCTTCGAAGATTTCGCGCATGCCGGGCTTGGACTGCTCTTCAATCTCGTAGCTGACGCGAAGCGTCGGCTTGTCGATCTTGATCACCCGGGCCAGGTCGATCGGAGTGGCGATTAGCACGAGATCGCAGGGAACCTTGTTGATCGTTTCTTCCAGTTCATG
>DASPIK010000032.1:0-55639 GCA_035629075.1 Terriglobales bacterium
ATGGAGAAGATCACGCCCTGGCACTATTTCCCGGACCACGAAGTTGTGTTCTGGCGTACGGACTGGAGCGTCAATGCGACCGCCTTTGCGTTCAAGGCGGGCCCGCCTGAGGGACATCACACCGCGGAGCTGTTGAAGAAGTTTCCCGACTGGCATTTGTCAGCCGGTCACGCACATCCCGACGCAAACAGCTTCATCATCTTTGCGAAAGGGCGGTACCTGACAGGCGATTCTGGATATTCCGGCCAGCCGCGAACGGATCAGCACAACACTCTTTTGGTTGACGGTCGAGGCCAGGCAGCCGAAGGAGAGCACCACGATCCGTGGGAGGACTTCCCCTACGATCAACTCAACCAGATCCGTATTTCCGAAGTACAGCTTACGAAGGGTTTCGCTCACGTGAAAGGTGAGGCCGCGGCGGCTTATGACAAGGCACTTGGTTTGAAGAAATTCAACCGGCATTTGGTCTTCGTTGCGCCGGGCCGGTTCACGGTATGGGATGAAGTTGAAGCGGCAGAACCGCGAGTATTCACCGCACTCCTGCACTCCGACACAACGTGGGCAGAGATGAGCGAGCGGAAGTATGCGGTCGAGGCCTCGGGTGTGAAATTGGTAGTCGACACCCCCACGCCCGGCACGGTGGTGAAAGTCGAGCCCAACGTGGTCATGGCACCCGGCCGTCCGGGTTCGGTTGACAAGGGCGAGCGTCAACACCGCGGAGATCGGTTGGCCCTGTCCACCAACTCGGCACAACAAACAGCCACTTTCGTCTGGCAAATGAAAATCCAAGAACAGGCGGCCGCGAGCACTCCTGCTGGACGCAAGTAACGGCAGGAGCCAGGGAGCGAAGAATGAACGTGCTAGAAATTCGACCCGCCAGTGAATGTCGCTGGGACATGGTTGCGCTGGGCGAAGTTATGCTGCGTCTCGATCCTGGCGACGAGCGCATCCATACAACACGCACTTTTCAGGCATGGGAAGGTGGAGGCGAGTACAACGTCGCGCGCGGCCTGAAACGCTGCTTCGGCCTGCGAACAGCAATCGTTACCGCGCTTGCGGACAATCCGGTCGGACGCCTCGTGCAGGACCTCATTTATCAGGGGGGCGTAGATCAGTCGCACCTGCGCTGGGTTGAGTACGATGGCGTGGGTCGCACGGTGCGCAACGGGCTCAACTTCACCGAGCGTGGCTTCGGCGTGCGCGCCGCCGTGGGATGCTCGGATCGTGGGCACACTGCAGTTTCGCAGATGAAGCCCGGAGACATCGACTGGGACGGCATCTTCGGGCGGGAGGGCGCTCGCTGGTTTCATACTGGTGGAATCTTCTGCGCACTCTCGGAGACTACGCCGCTTGTTGCGGAAGAGGCAATGCAGTCGGCGAGAAAGCACGGCGCAATCATCTCCTACGACCTTAACTATCGCGAGTCGCTGTGGAAGTCGATCGGAGGCAAGAAGAAGGCGCAGGAAGTCAACCAGCATCTCGCTCACTTCGTGGACGTGATGATTGGCAATGAGGAAGATTTCACGGCCGCGCTTGGGTTCGAAGTGCCGGGCCTCGATGAAGCTCATTCCAAGCTTGATCCTTCGAACTTCAAGAGAATGATAGAAGCGGTACTGCGGACTTATCCCAACTTCAAGGTCGTTGCGACCACACTTCGTAATGCCAAGACGGCGTCGGCCAACGACTGGGGCGCAATCTGCTATGCCGGCGGCCAGTTCTATCAAGCGCGCACCCGCGAAGACCTGCAGATTTACGACCGGGTTGGCGGCGGAGATTCGTTCGCGTCCGGCCTGATCTACGGCTTTATTGCAGGCCAGGAACCGCAGTGGTGCGTAGAATGCGGCGCTGCTCACGGTGCACTGGCGATGACCACACCCGGTGACACTACCACGGCCACCTTTGCAGAAGTCACGCGCGTGATGAAGGGCGTCGGCGCAAGAATCGCCCGCTAGGAGAAGCTATGGAACGGCTCACGACGATAACCAAAATTAAAGAGGTGGGCATCATCCCTGTAGTCCGGAGCTCTTCCGCCCGGCAAGCCATCGATGCGGTCAGGGCAATTCGGGAGGGCGGAATTCCAGTTGTCGAGATCACAATGACGGTTCCCGGCGCAGTCGAAGTGATTCGCGAGGTTGTGCGGGAGTTCGGTTCAGAGGTGCTGGTAGGTGCAGGAACGGTGCTCGATCCCGAAACCGCACGCGCCTGCATGCTGGCTGGGGCTGAATTCATTGTTTCGCCAGCGTTGAGCATCAGCACGATCGAAATCGCACGGAGATACGGCAAGGTGGTCATGCCCGGGGCGTTGACTCCGACCGAGGTGGTAACCGCCTGGCAGGCCGGGGCGGACTTTGTGAAGGTGTTTCCTTGCGGCGCCGTGGGAGGAGCGAAATACATAAAGTCGCTCAAGGCGCCGCTTCCGCAGGTTGAGTTAGTACCGACCGGGGGCGTGAACCTCACGACGGCACCAGACTTTCTCACTGCCGGGGCCGCGGCCCTCGGGGTCGGAGCCGAGTTGGTCGATGCCGAGGCGCTCAAATCGGGACGATTCGAAATCGTGAAGGAAAATGCGGAGAAGTTTGCCGCTCTGGTGGCGGCAACGCGAAATTCCGCAGCTCGCAAGGCGCACTCGGCATAAACGACTGTCGGAGCGAAGGGAGTCTTGATGAGCATGAAGCCGAGAGCTTTTGCTGACTTCGAGGTTGCCACACATTCAAGCATCCAAGCAGAATGTCCGGAGCCCGGCGTAGTGCGCCGCGTCGGAGCGGGGAATGAAAACCTGCTGGTTGTCGAAAACCGAATGGTCGGTGGATATGCTGGAGCCCGGCACTCGCATCCGCATGACCAGGTGGTCTATGTCATCTCCGGTCACGTCAGCGTGATGTCAGCGGGACAGAGTTTCGAATTGCACGTTGGTGAAAGTTTCGCCGTGCGCGGCGGGATCGAACACCAAGTCACAGCCATTTCGGACTCCGTGGTTCTGGATGTCTTCTCGCCCTGTCGTTACGATTTTCTCCAGGCAGCTCGCAACACTGATCCTCGGCCGAGATGAAGTTGGAAACCCTCCCAGCGGCTCCGCAACAGTGACATTTATTTACACGCTGCACAACGCTTGCACCGCCTCGTGAATCATTCATGGGACGTTCCCGGTACCTGGCGCTGCGGCTCGCGGGACAAAAAGCTCCTACTTCTTATGCAGCGTGCGCTAGACCTGCGGCATTTTCAGATAGACCGAAGCTCGGCGACGTTCACAACTTCAGGAAATTAGAACAGGCAACGCACCCACGGTTTATGAGCCGTTGGCACCGTGTTGACACACGAGTTCAGAACTAGCGAGCTGTTCCCTTTAACCTTTTGAGCAGCTATCCGTCATCGTCAGCTTGCGCGTTGGTTCACATACGCTTCTGGGAAGGAGATACAAATGAGGCCGATCGCCTACTTGCTAGTTGGGCTTGGTGTGCTGATCGGCGTCATCGGCTACATGGGCCACGCATCTGGACACGGCCGTGGAGAGGCTGCCCCGATCTTCGGAATCCAAGTTCCTCCCGGATACCGCGACTGGAGGTTGATCTCGGTGGCTCACGAGGCGGGCAACCTCAACGACCTTCGCGCCATTCTCGGCAACGATGTAGCAATCACGGCCTATCGAGAAGGAAAGTTGCCATTTCCGGACGGGACAATCATTGCCCGGCTGGCCTGGAGTTACGTTCCGTCTGAGGAAAACAACAAAGCCTTTGGCCGTGACCAATCTTTCGTTGCCGGTCCGCCGGTCAATGTTCAGTTGATGGTCAAGGACTCAAGAAGATACAGAGCAACGGACGGCTGGGGGTTCGCTCAATTCAAAAATGGCGAACCTGCCGACGAGGCGGTACATAAGACCTGCTTCCCCTGCCACGAGCATGTGAGAGCTCGCGACTTTGTCTTCACCAGTTACGCACCTACGCCTTAATACCGAGGAAAGAACGATGGCAGATCCCATTTCGTGACCGGCACGGCGGGCCGCGTCGGCGCGGTAGGGCGGACGATGACCGAACTGCTGTTGGAGCAAGGCAAAGCGTTGCGTGCGACTGAGTTTCGATTTAGGTGAACGCATAGGAGAAAAGGAATATGGAAAAGCTGAGGCACGAAGTCCGTGAGAACGAAGCGACCAGCGACGCGACCGTCGGAAGAGTGGACATGAAGCTGGAGGTAGTCATCATCCCTGTCTCGGATGTCGATCGCGCGAAGGAGTTCTACGGGAGGCTCGGGTGGCGGCTCGACGCCGACTTCGCCGCTGGTAACGACTGGCGCGGGGTCCAGTTCACACCGCCTGGCTCGGGTTGCTCAGTCATCTTCGGCAAGAACATCACCACGGCAGCACCCGGTTCCGCCCAAGGCCTATACCTGGTCGTCTCGGATATCGAGGCCGCCCGCAACGAACTACTCCGTCGCGGCGTTGAGGTTAGTGAGGTGTTCCACGGCGGGGACAGCGTGTACGTTGGACCGGACGAGCCCTACCTTTTTGGTCGGCTCCGGGTCAGCGGTCCGGACCCCGAGCATCGCAGCTACCGCTCGCTTGCCTCGTTCAGGGATCCGGACGGCAACGGCTGGCTCTTGCAGGAGGTGACGACGCGGCTGCCCGGGCGTGTCGCCGGCGACACGACGTATGCCTCGCCCAGCGATCTGTCACACGCGCTGCGGCGCGCCGAAACGGCACATAGGCAGCATGAGGCGCGCACCGGGCAACGCGACGCTAACTGGCCGGACTGGTACGCCGAGTACATGGTGCGCGAGCAATCCGGCGAAGAGCTACCGAAATGAATGACTTCGTGGTAGTCATCACCGGCAGCGCCCGGTGGGCACTGCATCGGTGCCTGCCTAAGGTGGTCTGCGATCTCTTGTAGGAGGCTCCTCGTGTCGCGCCATTTCGATGCACTCATCATAGGGACGGGCCAGGCAGGCCCGTCTTTGGCTGCACGGCTAGCAGCCGCGGGAATGGCAGTTGCCATCATTGAACGCCATAAGTTTGGCGGCACATGTGTGAATACGGGATGTATACCGACAAAGACGCTCGTCGCCAGTGCGTACGCGGCCCATCTTGCTCGCCGAGGCGCAGAGTTTGGTTTTGTTGGCGGCGATGTGCGCGTCGATATGAAACGCGTTAAGGCACGCAAGGATGAAGTTTCCGGACGGTCGAACAGGGGCGTAGAGGAATGGTTGAGAGGACTTAAGAACTGTACGGTCATTCACGGCCATGCGCGCTTTCAGTCCTCCCGCGCGGTTGTGGTAGATGGTGAAGTTCTGGAAGCCGAGAAGATATTCGTCAACGTTGGTGGGCGCGCCTCAGTTCCCGAAATCCCGGGGATACACGATGCACCATTTCTCACGAACTCATCAATGATGGATGTCGACTTCTTGCCCGAGCATCTCGTGGTCGTCGGCGGAAGTTATGTTGGGTTGGAATTCGCTCAGATGTATCGCCGCTTCGGGAGTGAAATCACGATTGTAGAGAAGGGGCCGCGCCTGATTGGACGTGAAGACGAAGATGTTTCCGAAGCCGTGCGCAAAATCTTAGAGCTTGAAGGAATACGGGTACGGGCGAATGCGAAATGTATATCACTGGCGAAGCGCGATAGCCGTATCGCCGTAGGTTTGGAGTGCGAAGAAGGTCCGCCGGACATGTCAGGCACCCATGTTCTTCTTGCGGTGGGACGCACTCCCAATACGAGCGACTTGGGTCTTGACCGGGCCGGTATTGCGACCGACGAACGGGGCTACATCATCGTTGACGATCAACTGCGAACGAACGTGCCCGGCATCTGGGCCCTGGGGGACTGCAACGGACGTGGAGCTTTTACGCATACTTCATACAACGACTATGAAATCGTGGCCGATAATCTCCTCAACGCAGGCCGTCGCCGGGTGTCAGACCGAATTCAGGCATACGCTTTGTTTATAGATCCGCCGCTAGGCAGGTGCGGCATGACGGACGCCGAAATACGGAAGTCGGGGCGTGCCGCACTCGTTGCGAAACATCCGATGAGCGGGGTTAGCCGGGCCGTCGAAAAAGGTGAGACACAAGGTTTCATCAAAATCACCGTCGATGCGGAGACACAGCACATTTTGGGTGCTGTGATTCTTGGGACCGGAGGCGATGAAATAGTTCACGTTTTGCTGGACGTGATGTATGCGAAGGCGCCGTATACGCTCATTCAGCACGCCATGCATATTCATCCGACTGTTGCGGAATTTCTCCCCACTATATTGGCCAAGCTGGAGCCCTTAGCGGCGAGCCAGAATGCAGAGGAGGAGAAACATGAGGCGATGCGCGCGCAGCGTTGATCGGTTTCGGATGAATAACTGGGTGCGGTCTGGGATTGACGACGAAATCACAAACGCATAACGCGAAACACAGGCTCACTTGGCGACTTCGTTCAGCAGGATGAGGGCTGCGAAGCCCGAGGCGGCGAGAACGCCAGAATAGCGGGGGCCGTTGTGGAAGGCCTCTGGGACCATGGTTTCCGCCGCCATCGCAATGAGCGCCCCGGCTCCAAATGCCTCAAGAATTGCCGTCAGGTCAGGACCAAGGTCACTGAGCAAGTAGAACGAAAGAGCCGTCATTGCCGCAGTACCAACCGCAATTCCGCCCCATAGGCTCAGGACGTAAGTAGATGAGCGGGACGCGAGGCGCATCCCGGCCGTCGCCGAAAGTGCCTCAGACACGTTCGAGAGCGCGAGCGCCCCAACCACCAGTGCGACATCCGGTCCGCTGACACGCAGGGTGACCGCAAGGACCAGCGCTTCCGGGACAGCATCAAGCGCGGTGCCGAGCGCAATCGATTTGCCGCTGCCCGGCGCCTCCGCTTCCGAGAGTTGCGGCTTGCATTCCCCGCAGCGCTTGCGATCTTTGGCGGTGGTGAGAGCTGCGTTCGCGATGCTGAACATAGCGGCACCAACGATGATTCCGCCTGCTGTAAATACGACGCCAGCGACGATGAGCGCATTGGACGCCATTTTGATAGAGATAGAAGCGGCCGAAAGCAACACACCCGCGCCGAACGACATGACCGCCGAAATGGCTCGGTGCGGGAGCCGCGCTATTAGCCCGAGTATTGTCCCGCCAAGAACGCCGGACGACGCCACCAATCCCCAGCAGAAGGCCCACACTGCTCCCGTAATCGCTTCGGGCATAGCATGCTCCTGTTGTCGTCATCCACAACGCTGCGCGTGCAGCGGCATACCCCACGGGCCTGCTCCCACTAGTGATTGGCTGAGCGGGTGAAATCGTTATCGCCGCTCACGCCTTCTTTGCGACTTTTTCCGTGCGACTTGGCAGCCTCCAGTTTGGCCGGACGAAATGGCATGTGTAGCCGCCGGGATTTCGTTCGAGGTAGTCCTGATGCTCGGGTTCGGCCTCCCAGAACTCGCTGGCTGGAACAACCTCAGTAACAACCTTTCCTGGCCACAGCCCTGAGGCATCAACGTCAGCGATCGTGTCTTCCGCGATCCGCCTCTGCTCGTCGCTGGTGTAGAAGATCGCCGACCGATAGCTGGCCCCGACGTCGTTGCCCTGGCGATTGCGCGTGGTTGGGTCGTGAATTTGGAAGAAGAATTCGAGAATCTGGCGATAGCTGATTCGCGCAGGATCAAATATTATCTCGACTGCTTCGGCGTGTGAGCCGTGATTGCGGTAGGTAGCGTGGGACACGTTGCCGCCCGTGTAGCCGACCCGCGTCGACAGAACGCCGTCGTATCGGCGAAAGAGGTCCTGCACACCCCAGAAGCAACCGCCCGCAAGTACAGCGCGTTCCGTAGTCATCGAACATCCTCCACTTGATTCAGGTAAGCCCCATACCCCTCGGCTTCCATGTCGTCGCGATGAATAAACCGCAGCGAGGCTGAGTTGATGCAATAACGCAACCCGCCGCGTTCCTTTGGACCGTCGGGAAACACGTGCCCGAGATGGCTGTCCCCGTGCGCCGATCGCACTTCGGTGCGGATCATGCCGTGCGTGGTGTCCTGCAGTTCGTTGACGTTCGCAGGTTCAATGGGCTTGGTGAAGCTGGGCCATCCACAACCGGATTCGAATTTGTCGGATGAGGCGAACAGCGGCTCGCCGGACACAATATCGACGTAGATGCCCGGTTCGTAGTTATTCAGATACTCTCCGGTGCCGGGGACCTCCGTGCCGTTCTGCTGGGTTACGCGATACTGCTCTGGCGAGAGATTTCGGATCGCCTCATCATTCTTGCTGAATTTTGGCATTTGAATCCTCCTCTGGTGGAGCCGTAACGTTTCTATTCCTCATCCGATGCCCGAGCACCCTTGTTCGTTACCCATTGGAAGACTGCTATGGATCGCTATGGCCCGCACACTGCAGTACGCCCAGGTAGGCTCTCCACGGACCGACTGCGGAACGATACTGGTTAGCCATGACGCGGGAGAGTTGGTGTATGTGGGTGAGATCGTGAACTACCCATGTGGCGAGAAGTTCCGATAACGTTACAGGTCCTAATGCGGGGTGGCGTCCCCGCCGCGTCAGGTCTTGCTGCTTCAGATCCATTTCTTTCAGATCGGTGAGGTTCACGGTCCGCAGGTACATGAACTCGTCCAAGAGATCCTCTAACGATTTGCCCTGGCTATCTCGGAACTGTGCAAGTCTGTCGAATGGATCAAAAGATCGCGATTCACCATGTTCCAGAATGATTCGCAATCGTGGCATCCAGTCCTTTCGCTCGCCAGCGATGAGGTGACCCACGATGTCGAACGCAGTCCACGTATCGCTGCCCTCATTGCGGTGCACCCATGTTTCAGGCAACCCACGCAGAAGCGCGTTGAGGCAAGCAGGCGTTCGGGCAAGAACTGCGATGGCTTCGGCCAGGTTGAATTCCGATGAACTCGCCATCTACAGGTAGATGCCAGCACAGTGCAATCGGTTCAAAGCAGGAACCGAGCGACACTTGAGTAGTTCCGTTTTGCCTGGACCAATCCTGTCATGATGCGGTGCCCTGCGGACGGTCACACTTGAGGCCGTCTGTTCTTAAGGATTTAAACTGCGAGGCTCGTAGTGCGTCAGACAGCAGACCGAGATGCTGCAGCAAGGTTTAAGAGATTGAGATTTCGCAGGTGCGCGTCGGCGGTCGGCGAAATTGATTCGTTGTTCCTGCGCAAATTCTGGTCGCGCCACTCAGCCTCATATAGAATCCAGTTGCAGTTCAACAAATCGGCTCTTGGGGCCTCAATTAAACGGAGAACGCAATAGATGGCTACTACGATGACGAAGACACAGTTGATTCGCCTGATGGCGGAGAAAGTGGAAATCACGAATAAGCAGGCGGCAACCTTCTTCGACACTCTGGCCGAGATCGCAGTCCAGCAGGCCAAAAAGAATGGCGTTTTCGTGGTGCCCGGCATTGGCCGCCTGAAGAAAGTACAGCGCAAGGCACGTACGGGCCGCAATCCGCAGACTGGCGAAACCATCAAGATCAAAGCCAAGACGACCGCCAAGTTCTATGTCGCGAAGGCCGTGAAGGACGCCATTGCTCCTTCGAAGAAATAGTCCAACAGCATTTTAGATTTACAAGGCCAGCGGCAACGCTGGCCTTGATCGTTATGTGGGAAGAAGCCTCGACGGTGCCTGATCGCGACTTCCCGGACGTCATTTGACGACTGTCGCACTGACTGTTATGTTTCCGCTACTCCCAAACAGGACGACACTGGAATGGCAGGCTTTTTCGGCGGTCTGATTATTGGGCTAATCTGTACGTTCGCTGGCGTAACTCTGACTTGGCTATCGGGGAAAGGTGACAGAAAAAAGGCGCGGGAACTTGCTGATGCTCAAGCAAGAATCTCGGAACTGGAAGAGGAGAAGAGTAAGTCGGAAGTGCTGGAGCGGTTCACGCCACGAATTGTAGTTGGTGGGACGCCACCCAGCAGCCAGTTCATCACAGTGACGGATTCGGCCACATTTAGAGTTGCCGAGATGGATTATCTGACTTCCCAAGGCCTGAAAGTGAGTAGTCAGTTGGTAGACCGAACCGGAACGAGCGTGCAGATTTCGATCGATGAATCCAAAGTGACGGAGGTTCAGCAGCAGGGGTGTGACCCCAGAGACGGCTCATTCTCAATGTCGTTCAGAATCCACATCGAAGTGGATGGAGTGATGAAGTCGTGTCTTCTGCCGGTAAAAGTCGCTGTCAATTCATCGGTCAAGCTCGAACCCATGCCGCTTGGGATGCAACTTTCCAATCGGAGTGACTCCATCGACAAGGTACGCTAGTTGTTTATTGGTCTTCCTCGTCGGCCGAGAATCGTTTCAACCCAGCGTTCTGGTAAAAATCAGTGATTTGCATCGCCGAGGCTCCGGAACATCGCGTTCAAGTGTGAATGGGTAATTGTGAATGGGTTAAGGTGAAATAGCTGCGGTGCCATAGAGTTGCTAGGGTAAACTTCTGATCAGAAAGTCTGATACGCTCGCCGCCCTGACGATTGCTCTGCCCCTGAGCAAACTGCGATTGGGGTGATTCTTAAGTTCGCACGAACCGATCGACTGTGCCAGCACGCCTGATGCGGCATAGGAAAAGTGGTGATGGTTCCATCTTCGAGACCTGTCAAATGGGGTCCGGCCGGCATCGCATTGGGCTACTGCGCCATTGCAATCTTCTGGATCGGCTTTAGTGATCTAGCGGTCACACACCTCGGCCTCTCTCCAGTTCTTCTGACAGTTAAAGGCTTTGTGTTCGTCGCGGTCACCGCATATCTGCTGTACATCACGGTCAGGCGTTTAGTTGGGACTGTTCAGCAGGCCTCCCGGGAACGGGATGAAACGGCGAGATTGTACCAGACAGTTGTCGAGGCAAGCCAAGAGGGCATTTGCCTTTTGAATGAAGCTGGGGAAATCTCGTTCTTAAATACGCATCTGGCGGCCATGCTGGGACGTCCAGCGGAGGAACTGCATGGCAAGCCGCTCCAGGATTTTCTACATGGATCAGATTCGCTGCCACATGACACTAATCGGAATTCCCAATCGCAGACCCACGAATGTCGGCTCCGGACGGGAGCAGCTGGCGACGTATGGGTATTGATATCGTTCACTCCATTGCTTGATGCAACCGGGGCGCATTGTGGCTCGCTTGCTGTGTTGGTTGATGTAACCCAGCGCAAAAGACTGGAAGAAGAACTGCGGGGTGATCGCCCTGAGGTCGTCGTTTTGATGAACGTCCTCAGGGCGATCGTTTAGGTTAGAACACGGTTAGGCTTGATCCTTCATCCAGACGATTGACTGGACGGGGGGTCTGCGGAACCGACGATTGCTGTTGCTGCTGCCCCCAGTAGCGGAGCTTGTCGTGGCACCCGGCGCGTAGTTCACAGACGAGTCGCCGCCAGCGTTCTCCGCGGGCTCGCGCTCGATTCTGTTCATGCGTGCATAGTTGGGAATGGCCACCATCGGCGAGCCGTCCTGCCACTTGCCCGTGATTGTCATGACGCCACCAAGCAGGTCGGGACGCCATTCCGTCTTCAGGGGAGCGGCGCTGAGCGGCCTGTCGATGTCGGGCTGATCGGCCTTCTCGACGTTGTAGACGAGTGGACCGTAGCGCAGAGCCACGCGTCCGACGTCGTCCTTGATGCGGGTATCTGCCTTGATGCGCTGAACCTCCATCGGGAACTCGACCTGGATGCGGTCGCCGGCTTTCCACTCGCGGGTGATGACGGCGTAGCCTTTCTCCATGCGCGGTGTGACCACCTCACCGTTGACAGCGAAGCGCTTGGCACCGCTGACGGCAGGCGTGGCAGTGTAGAGCTTGCTCGTGGTGCGGTTCGGAACGCGGACGTAAACGGAGAAGGTCTTGGCCTCCTTCGGATTGACCGTAATCTCAACCGAGCCGTTCCACGGATAGTTCGTCTTTTGCACCATCTCAAGGTCGGTGCCCGCGATATTGCCTACGTTGATGCGGCTGCCGACGAACATGTTCACGTAAACGCCGTTCTTACCCTTGACGTATGCCCAAGTGGGAACCATAAGCAGGGTGCGTGGAATATTGCCGACGCAGCACGGGCACACGTGCCAGGGCGTGCGCAGGGTGTTAATGAGTGGGTTGGTATAAGCGAAGTTCTTGCCTTCCAGGTCAAGGCCGCCCAGTAGCGCGTTGTACATGGTCTCTTCGTAGAGATCGGCGTACTTGGCGTCGTGATAGGCAAGGTTGAGCTTGTACTGGAAGAAGATCAGCCCGCAACTGGAGCAGGATTCGCAATAGGCGTTGTTGCGCAGGGAGTAATTGGGGCCGAAGCCTTCCGAAGTCTCGCCGCTGCCAATGCCGCCGGTCACGTAGTACTTCTTATTGACCATGTTGTCCCACAGCGACATGACGGCGCTCTGGTAATCGTGGTCGCCGGTTTCGGCTGCGATGTCGGCCATGGCCGAATAGAAGTAGGCTGCGCGTACTGCGTGGCCCACAGCTTCGTACTGCCGTCCGGGAGGCAAATGGCTCTGGTCGTACTCGTGACCACCACGACGGGAGTCGAGGAGGAACTTGGCGAGCTTGACGTAGGCGTCGCCACGGCCGTTGCCCTCCATGTCGTTAACGAAGCGGCCAAAGCGGACGAGGGCCTGCTCCATCTCCTGGTGGCCGTCGAACCACTCCTTCTTGCCAGGTCCGATGTTTGCCACCCAGCAGTCGGCGAGCTTCTTGGCGGCGTTGTAGAGGCGCAAGTCTTTGCCGTCGGTTAGCGTGTAGTGATTGATAGCCGACTCGATGAAGTACCCGGCGACGTAGCCTTCATGATCGCCGCGATGCTCGGGCGACCAGCGCTCGGCCCAGCGCTTGCGATCGGCGAGCGTGTAGGCCGTCTGCAAGTAGCCGTCGGGTTCCTGTGCGGCGAGGATAATGGGGATCCACTTGTCCAGCGTCTCGCGCATCTTCGCTTGTGCTGCGATGATGTCGGGGTCGCCCTGCGGATCGACCATGAGCGCGATGCACATGGACTCGACCGTCTGATGGACCCATGCGTTCGAGAATACGTAGCCTTTGTGACGGCCATGCGCTTCGCCGCGTAGCGCTTTGGCAGCTTCGATGAAATTATCAATGCCGCCCTGCCCTCTTTCCAGGTCCGTGCGCTCGCAATACTCGATGCAATGGGGGATCCAACTGGCAATGAGCGTCTTGGCGCGGGCGTTCCAGAACGGGCTGTCGATGGAATACTTCGTGGTGTAGACGACGTCGAGCCGGTCCTTCGGCGGGGCAGCCTCAGCGTGAACGTTGACAGTGGAGACAGCCTGCTCTTTACCGTCGCGGGCCGTGAGTTTCAGGACGTAGTCGCCCGGGGTGGAGAAGGTGGCCGTAGTCTCGCGCGCGGCAGCATTGGCGAAGGCCACTCGGCCGGGGCCAGACACCTTAGTCCACTGCACCCGATTTGCCGCGCCAGGAACGAGCCAAACGGCCTTTCCGGTGAGGTAAGTTTCCCCGCCAAGAACGACGACGCGATCGAGGCCGGCGTCGGCGACGGGTGGCAGAACGGGGATGGGGCCGGAGTTGTAGACCTTCCACTCGAGGATGCCGGTGGAATGCTGGCCATCCGACACGATTTCGAGGCGCAGTTTGTCGGTCTTCACCGGATCGAAGGTGGTGGTATTGAACTGGTTGAGAGTGACTCCGAGGCCGCGCGGGTTCGGTACGGGCACGAACTCCTTGCCATTCCAGTAAAGGACGCGGCAGGAGGCCGGGGCGCCAATCTCGCGTCCGTCAACCCACCAATAAACGTCGATTCTGTCCGTGGTGACGGGCTTGCTCCAGTCGTACTGGACCCACTGGGTGTCTCTTCTGGGCCAGGTTCCGTAGCAACCAGAGCTATAGTCAAGCGAATTGGCCGGGGTGGCCCCGTCATTGAGCGCGGACAGCTTAGTGTCCCCCGAGGTATAGAGGCTGGATGGCGTGGCAACAGCTGCGAGGTTTACAGGAGCATCCTTGGCCCAGGCGCCGGTCGCGAAAGGTCCCGCGGCTGCGACGAGAGCGGTGCCAGCGACGCCGGCGAGGAAATTGCGGCGGCTGAATAAGCGGTGGCAATCGCACGGCGGACAGGAGTCGGTGAGGCTTTCGGCCCCGCAATCGTGATGGTCTGAGTGATGGCCGGAAGGCAGGTGGTCCTGGTTGCCTCCGAAAGTCTTCGTGGACATGATGAGGCGATCCTTATAAGTGCATTTAGAGCGCGAACAAACGGTGTCGCACCCTCACAAATGGGTGGGCTCGAGTGGCACCTATGCTCTGATTACCACAAGTTTCCACAGAGTGAAATAGCAGAGTACAGCCGCGATCAGAAAAGCAGGGAGAAGGGTTGGGGAATGGAGCGATCCCACTAGACGGAGTTGGCTCCCCGCCCAGCGCAGCGTCACCCACACCAACGGATCTCGAGGGGCCCTCCGACGGGACCACATTGACAGCTAAGGGCGGTCTGCGTAAGCTTTTTAACGTGATGACGATCCTTCGCCAGATGACAGGCACAACACAGGCCACACGAACAACGACGTGTGTCTGCGCGTGTGCTTTGGGCGAAGGATAGTCGAAATCGATTCTAAGAATTCGAAACCGCCGCCGGGAGCACCTGGCGGCGGTTCTGTTTTGTGGTCCAAAACAGGGCAGACGGCAGGGGCTGGCGGCTAGAAAAGGAAAGAAAATGTCGGTTGATTCAAGTCAGTCCAATTCGTTGATCGCACATGACCGGGGATACGGTTGCTGCAGTGAGGATTGGGAGAAAAGCGAACGGTCCAGTTCGGACAAGTCGGGATCTGGTGACGGGCAGGTTCTGCCGCAATACTACTTGCCGTGTACGGATTGATTTACCTGCACGGGAAAACCCAGGTTTACCTCGCTGCTGAAGTGTATACATCGGGGTGTGCAATCGGTTGCCCGGCTTCGGATGGCTTGGCGAAGGCAAAGTGGGTCAGCAGAACCAAGCCGCACGAGACGAGATAGCAGATCCAGAGCGGTGCGCCGTAGCCGATCAGCACGAAGCCGACGACGGCAGCGGTGAATGCGCAGATACTCTGCGGCAGTTGCGTCTTGAAGTGGTAGACGGCAGGGATGCCGCAAGATGCGGCACTCAGGACAGCCTTTTCCGAGTAGGGAATGAGATGCTCACCCGAGACGGCACCGGTCACAACTGCTGCGGATAGGATCGGCAAGATGTGCGCGGCGCCTGAAGACGCGGCCAGCGAGTAAGCAACGGGCATCACGATGGCCATCGATCCCCAACTGAATCCGGTGGCAACTGTCACCAGCATCGCAAGGACGAAGATCGCGGCGGGTTCCAACGCCGGAGTCACAACGCGTGAGAAGATTCCGGCCAGATATGTCCCTGCGCCAAGATCAGTGCTCGCATTGGAGAGTGCGGTTGCCAGAAGAATGATTGCGGCAATCTCCAGCATGTCGCGCACGCCACGCGCGAACGCTGGACGCACAGTTCGGTGCGGCAAAACTTCCTCTTTCTTGAACAGGTAAATTGCCACTCCGAGCGCAACGAGAGTTGCCGCGATCAGCACATCGATGGCGGGTGCCGCGGCAAAGATCCCGATGATCGTTACGGGCTCATTCTGCCGCATGACGATCCACAAGCCCGAGCCGACCAATCCGACGATGGCTCCTGCAATCAGTGTCGCTATGGGCGCGACTACATGGCAGGGCCGAGCTCCGTTCCCGGGAGGAATCGCCCCGCGTTCGTCGGCGTGGAACTTGCGCGTGTCGAGTCGCGAACCAAACCACTTACCGGTCACCGCCACGGCAAAACTAAGGCAAACAGCCAGATAGGTGTAGAAGTGAAAGGGAAGTGATTCCAGAAACAGATCGCCCATTCCGCGATGCATGCCGATCGTGGCAGCGGCGTCACTCATGGTGACGCCCTCGAATGCGGCCCACGTGCTCACCAGCATCACGCTGGCGAGAATCGCAACAACATCGACTGTGTAGGCCAGCACGGCAGGACGGACACCATGCCGCCGCGTGACTTTGCGCATCGAACCGCCAGCGATAAGAACGTTGGCGTAGTCGTCAAAGAACAGGCAGGCACTCAAGCACCACGCGGACAAGCGAGCACGGCGCGGCGTGCGCACGTGCTTCCCAATTGCCTCGGTGAATGCGTTGTATGCGCCACTGACGGCGATCACCTCCAACATTCCGGCCACCAGCAGCACGAAAACGACGATCTTCAGGCGTTCGACATCCGATACGGCGTCGACAACGTTACTGACCAGCGAAGAAGCCACACGAAAGGGGTGTAGTCCGCCAGCGACAGCCGCAGCGGCAACCACGCCGCACGCGATCGCAACAGACACACGACGCCACACGGTGGCGACGATGATCGTTACGGCGGCCGGTATCAGTGAGAGGATGCCGACATCGCCCGCGGCGGACATGCGTCTGCGCTCTCCTCGCTGAAGTAGTTGTTGTCCATCTCGTATCCCTTAGCCGACAACTCCGCTTCTTCGGCTCCGGTCAGAACGGTGATTAAGCCGTCGTGCAATCCATGGATCTCGACTCCGAAGTCGCGATACATCATCAGTGCATTGACGATTTCTTCCGTGATGATCTGGCCCGGCACGAGCAACGGGATTCCGGGCGGGTAAGGCACAACCATCGATGTCGCGACCCGTCCCACGCTGTCGCGCAAGGGGACTTTCTCGCCGTCTGAGTAAAACGCGAAGCGTGGGCGATAGCGGATGGGCGAAAGACTCAGTTTGAACTCGCGCAGAACCTTGATGGAGTCGCTCTCGCGCGCGCTGCCCGACATGCGCTCGATCGACTCGAGCGCCAGGAACAACCTGTTCAGCTTGCTATAGGTGCTGCCGATCGTGATCAGGATCGAGATCGTGTTGAACGTGCTTTTTTCGATCTGTATGTTGTGCTTCGTGAACAGCAAATGTTCGATCTCGCGACTCGTATACCCCGACCTGCTGACGTCAATGGTCAGCTTAGTGGGGTCGAGGCGGACGTTGTCTCCTTGCAGTTCCTTCGAGATCAGGTCGTCCAACCCAAGCACGCGAAACTTCTTGAGGCTGTTTACGGAGCGCTTCAAACTTTCAGCCAGATCAAGCGTCCGCTGGAGCAGCGTGTAGCCCTCCATGACCATCTGCTTACGCGCGACGTCGAGGCTCGCGATCATCGAGTACTTCGGGCTGGTCGAGGTGTGCATATTGAAGTTCTCCTGGAAGAACGCCTCGATCTTCTCGAAGTCACGGTCACGGACGTGGATCATCGACGCCTGGCTCAGCGCGCTCATGGTCTTGTGCGTGGATTGCGTTGAGTAATCCGCCCCCGCTTCCATTGCAGACGGGCGGAAGGCCGGGTGGAAGTTCGCGTACCCGAACCACGCTTCGTCCACGATCACCTTGACGCCGCGCGCATGGGCCTCCTTGACGATGTCGGGCAGGTCATAGATCAGGCCATCGTAGGTGCAGTTCGTCAGGATTAGCGCCTTGAGCTTCTTGCCGGCTTTGAGCGCGGCATCCATGCCGCGGATGATGCGGCGCTTTGGAACCGGGCCGAAGATGCCGTACTCGTTATTCACGCTCGGCATCAGGTAAATCGGCTCGGCGCCGCTGATCACCACGCCATAGTGCACGCTTTTATGGCAGTTGCGATCGAGCAGGATGGCCTCGCCGGGCTTGAGCAGCGTCTGGATCAGTACCTTGTTGCTGGTGCTCGTTCCGTTCGTGCAGAAGTACGTGTAGCGCGCATTGAACGCTCGCGCGGCAAGTTCCTGAGCGTCCTTTATGACACCGCGTGGATTCAGCAGCGAATCGAGCATCGGCACGCTTACGCTGACGTCAGCCTGAAACAGGTTCTCGCCGAAAAAGTCGAAGTAGTCGCTGACCCACTCGCTGTTCTTGACGGAGTATCCGCTGGAATGGCCGGGCGTGTGCCATGCGTCTTTCGCCATTCGCGCATAGTCAACAAGTGCTTCGAAGAAGGGCGCACGGCACTTGCTGTTGATGACCTCGGCTTTCACCTTGTTGACGATGTCGTCCCAGTCCTTTTCGCCTTTGTAGAAGTAACCGTTGATGATGCCGCCTGTGGTCAGGCCTGCGGCCTGGTGCTCCGACGTGTACAGGAAGATGTTGACCTCGTAGCGCAGAGCAAGCAGCTTGCGGAACAGGTCGAGCCCGTTGATAGTCTCCTTCCCCTTCTTTTCGAGAGGCACGCTCCACTCGGTCATCACGACCTGAATGCGCCCGTCCTTGCGCAACAGTTCGCAGGCCTCTTGGAAACACGTGACGCCTACAACTTCAAGGCCCCGGCTGCGGAGTTGGCGCAACTCTTCCGTGAGTTCGCGTGTCTTGGGATTGATCAACAAAACCCGGTATCTGGTGGTTATCTTCTTCTTCATTATCGACCTACGGCGAACAGCCTTATGGCGTGCCTTTGGCACACTCAGGCGCGTGATTGCACAGTGCAGTCGCAATCGCATCCAGGTACATACAGGTGCTGCTCTCCTATTATTTCACGCTGCAAGAGATGGGCAGTGATGCACGACCGCGCAGGATGTTTGAGCCACAGAGAGGGTAGATTGCGCTGGCATTAAGCTGAGCCGCTCTGGGGGAAAAACTGAACATTGAATACCTGCAAGTGGCTGTCGGAGAGGTGCGCAGTCGCTATCAGGCCGGACTTGGACAAGCCTGAGTGCTTACTGCCGGATCTTTGGTGCGGTAGCCGCGCGAGAGACAGTCGTGCGTTTCTTGGCCTTGGCTGTCGAGTCCCGAACAATGAACTCTGGCGCGACCGCAATCGTGTCGGGATAGTTTTGCCAGCCCTGAATTCGAGCAACGAGCGTCTCTGCGGCCATCTCGCCCATTCTGCGCAGTGGTTGGCGAATCGTGGTCAATGCGGGGACGTGATACGTGTTCTCGCGAATATCGTCGAACCCAACCACGGAGATATCATCGGGAACCGAGAAACCTGCTTCCCGAATGGCGCGCACAGCTCCGAAGCAGGATCTGTCGTTGTAAGCCAAGAGTGCGGTGAATGGGACATTGCGGCTCAATAGCTCTTTAGTCGCGCGATATCCTGGCACGGACGAAAAGTCGTTTTCCACCAACTGGATCGTTAGTTCCGGGCGAATCGGAACGTTCAGTTGTTCCGCGGCTGCGCAGATGGTTCGGAAACGCTCCTCCGAGTCCGCGCTGAACTCCTGACCGCGGATCACGGCTATCTCGCGATGTCCCAGTTCGAACAGGTGTTTCAGGATCATGTCGGCGGCCTTCACGTGATCGAGCACGATGTTCGTGACGCCTGGGAGTTGGCGGTGTCCGGCGACGGCGATCGTAGGCAGATCGGGAATGTTCGTCAGGATCGTATCGATGGTGATGATACCTTCCACGCCACGCATGCAGAGGATGTCACAGTACTGCTGTAGAAGCTCCGACGTGTGCCTATGGCTGACGGTCAGGTAGAAGTACCGGCGTTCGCTCAGGGCGTAATCAATGCCGCTGATGATTTCACTGCCATACGGATCACCGATTTCCTCAACCAGGACTCCGATCGTGTATGTCTTCTTATTGCGCAACGAGCGTGCGAAGTAGTTGGGTCGGTAGTTGTACTGGCGGGCAGCGGCCCATATGCGATCTTTTGTATGCTGAGGAATCGAAGCCGCATGGGGAGAATTGTTGAGTACCGCGGAAACAGTGCCCTTGGCCAGTGTCAGACGCTCGGCCAACTCGGCGAGAGAAATGTGATGATCATTATGACCGTCGTGGCCATTGTCAGTCATCAGCTTGATACCCGCTATTTGGGCGCCACTCTTGCGCCAACTCACTCAAACGTATGTTCCTGAATGTGTATCATCATACTAGAACGACGTTTCCTTCCGCTCATTCAGGTTCTGTGGCAGTTCATAAGCAAAAAAGGCGCGGAACGTGTCCGCGCCATAAGCGATGCGATGGAGGAGCAGTCGTAAACTCTAGGCACCAACTTCCGCTTTTTCGGTTGCAGTAGCCGGACTTTCCTGCGATGACGTGCGGGTTACATCCGTCACTCTCTGCGTCAGCACGGCCGCTGTCAGCAGGAACACACCCCCGGCAACGACGGCTGCGAGCCGATTATTGTGCAGCAAACGGTTCATCACCCAGCCGAAAGCGAGCGCCGCGATGATCTCGGGCATCACGATGAAGAAGTTAAAGATGCCCATGTAAACGCCAGTGCGCTCGGGAGGAATTGACCCCGTAAGAATTGAATATGGCATAGAAAGGATGCTGGCCCAGGCAATGCCGACACCGAGCATGGAGAGGAGCAGTAGATATTGGTTGTGGATTATGCCGACCGAAAGCAGACCGAATGCGCCGGCGGCAAGGCAAAGGCTGTGCGCTGTTTTGCGCCCAACTGCCCGGGCGAGTGCGGGGAGGAAAAAAGAGAACACGAAGCAAACCGCCGAGTAAAAGCCGAAGCAAATGCCGGCCCACTCGACTCCCGCAGTGTATTCCGGCGCTTTTTCAGAAGCGGCTCCGAAGACGTTTCGCGCAACGGCGACAGGGAAGTAGAGCCACATGCAGAAAAGGCCGAGCCAGGTCATGAGTTGTACAGGAGCCAATTGCTTCATGGTTTGGGGCATCTCTCGGATCGCCGATACAATCTCGCCGAGTGATTGCCCGAGGCTACGTTTCTTGGTCTTTCTTCTGCGGAACGCCTCCATGTCATCGGGTGGGTATTCCCTTGTCGTGCAGATCGTCCAGAGAACGGCAGCGAGGAAAGCGATCGCGCCGACGTAGAAGGACAGGCGCACGGTCAAAGGAATAGCTGGCGAGCCTCCGATTTCTGCCTGGAGATGCATGACATTCGTCAGCAACCACGGAAGTGCCGAGGCGATGACCGCACCAAGGCCAATCATGATGCTCTGCGCAGCGAAACCGGTGGTGCGTTGCTCCTCAGGCAACAAGTCGGCAACAAAGGCACGGAATGGCTCCATGCTGATGTTGATTGACGCGTCCAAGATCCAGAGCAGACCTGCGGCCATCCACAAGGTTGAAGAGCGCGGCATGAGCACTAACGCACCGGAACTCAGCAGCGCACCAATCAAGAAATACGGCCGGCGGCGACCGAGACGTCCCCAGGTGCGATCACTGGCGTTGCCAACCAGTGGCTGAACTATCAGTCCCGTCAACGGGGCGGCAAGCCAGAGTATCGGGATGTCATCCGCGTGCGCGCCAAGGTACTCGTAAATGGCGCTCATGTTCGCCATCTGCAGGCCCCAGCCGAACTGGATCCCGAAGAAGCCGACGCTCATGTTCACGATTTGCCAGAAGGTCTTTCGCGATTTGTCCATGGCTTTGAAACCGCTCTGCGGTCTCAACCCCCTTGCAGTGAGTGGCAAAGCTACTGACTTCAGGACGGCCTAGTTCATCTTTCGTAAATTCGCGTGAATTCGCGCAGGCGTTCAGCCAACTCGGATGTGAGTGAACCGGGCTTCATGCGCCACTTCCAGTTGCGACCCATGGTCCCTGGTACATTCATGCGAGCTTCGGAGCCAAGCCCCAGGACGTCCTGCATCGGAACGAGCACAATCCTGGCGACAGAGGCATACACCGCGCGAATGAACAGCCAGTTCACTTCGCGGTCAAGCTGTTCCTTGGTGACGCCGAAGTATGCAGCGGTGTCAGTCTTCTCTTTGCGGAGTTCGGCTTCGGTACGCGTGCTGTCTTCGACACCCGACCGCCACCATCCGATCATGGTGTCATTGTCATGACCGCCAGTGTACGCGACCAGGTTGCGAACATAATTATGAGGGCGGAACGACGGCGCCTGCTCGTCTTTGCTGAAGGCAAACTGCGCAATCGCCATTCCGGGAAACCCGAACTCTTTGCGCAGAGCTTCGACTTCTGGTGTGATTACGCCAAGATTTTCGGCCACGACGGGAAGGTTCCCCAGCGCGTTTCGCAAAGCAATGAACAGTTCGCGACCGGGGCCTTCAACCCACTTGCCGTTTACTGCGGTGGGTTCGCCGGCGGGTACTTCCCAATATGCTTCGAAGCCACGGAAATGGTCCAGGCGAATGATTTCGAACAGACCAAAAATGGCACGAAGGCGATCAATCCACCATTGGTATCCAGACTCCCTCATGAGATCCCAACGATAGATCGGATTGCCCCACAACTGACCTGTAGCGGAGAAGTAATCCGGCGGAACTCCCGCAACTGTCAGCGGCCGGCCGGCTTCGTCGAGCCAGAATGAATTCTGGTTCGCCCAAACATCGGCACTGTCATGCGCGACATAAATGGGTGCATCGCCCATGATGTGTATTCCGCGTTCAGCACACCGCGTTTGGATCGACCGCCACTGGCGGAAGAATTCGAATTGCCAGTACTCGTGGTCGGCGATCTGCGCGGCAAGCCGCTCGCGCCAATCGGCGAGTGCTTTCGGCTTTCGCGCCCGAAGCGCCGGATCCCATTCAGTCCAGGCGACGCCACCGTGCGCTTCTTTTGCCGCCATGAAGAGCGCGAAGTCGGGAAGCCAGCGGCGCTGTGCCTCTCGGAACGCATCGAGTTCGGCACGCTGCTGGGGGGAAGAATCACGGAAAAAGGTCCGAGCCGCAGAAAGCAGTTGGTCGCGCTTGTGGGGAATCACTCTTCCGAATTCGACTTCGCAGTCACAGAACTTCGGTGCATATCGAAGTTCGGCGCGATCCAGCACGCCGATCTCCGCAAGTCGGTCGAGGCTGATCAAAAGCGGATTGCCCGCGAACGCTGAGAAACATTGATATGGCGAATCGCCGTAGCCGGTGGGGTTCAGAGGCAGCACCTGCCATAGCTTTTGCCCGGCTGCCTGCAGGAAATCGATGAACTCAAACGCCTCCGGACCCAACTCCCCGACACCGTAACGTCCGTGAAGAGACGTCGGATGCAGAAGGATTCCACTTGAGCGCGAAAGGTGAATGGAACAAGTGCAAGCTGAGTTGCACGGTTGCGATTCGGACAGTGCCATATAAACCGACTCTTGTTGTTTTCAAGAAGGTCGCCCAAAAAGTCAAACGGCCAAGCTTTGGGGGACTCCGCCGAGCAGCGTAGGGGCAGGCGCTTTGGATGTCAATGGGGGCGCAGGCGAACGAAAGGCGAAGAAGCACCTAGAGAACCGGTTTTCTTGCGGGGATTGTCGAAGAAAATATTTTTGCGCCTAAGCTATTAAAACCAATAGGTTTACCCTATGAAAAAAAATATTTAAAGAAAACCGATTCACTAAATTTCTGAGGTCTTGCAGAGTTGCCGAATAGGAGAGAAGATGCACCCCGGCACACTGTTGTTGGCCTGTGAACAGGTCTAGAAATTCCAGATGATCCGCCCACAGTTGGCGGACTGAAAGTTACGAAACAGAAGCATCGGAGGCAGAATCTATGAAGCAGTCCACCGTAGTTCGTCTCGCTGTGCTGTTGTTGGTTCTGAGCTTCGCGATATTCGCGACCGCGCAGAGCGACAGCGCGCGACTGACGGGTACGATCACAGACGCGCAAGGCGCGGTGGTTGCGAATGCGGCGATCACCCTGACGAATCTGGGAACCGGGCGCGTTCTGATGGTACAGTCAGGCGCGGCAGGCGAGTACAACTTCAATGCATTGCCGCCCGGAACTTACCGGGTTGAAGTCAAATCCCCCAGCTTCAAAGTGGTGACGCAGACAATCACTCTGCAGGTCACGCAGGTTGCTGCGGCGAATTTTCAACTTGAGCCGGGAGCCGTATCGGAGACCGTAGAGGTCAAGTCCGACGTGCCGCTCGTCGAGAGCGCCAGCTCGAACATCAGCGAAGTCGTACAGGGGCGCCAAGTCACCGAACTGCCGCTCAACGGACGCAACTTCACGCAGCTCGCTACGCTGGTTCCAGGCGTAACACGTGGTGTGGTTGATGGACACGTATCCGGTGCCAGCGGTGATGCGGAGACATTCCGTTACGGAACAAGCGGCGGCGCGGCGTTGACCGTCAACGGACTTCGCCCTCAAGCGAACAACTTCCTGTTGGACGGCATCGACAATAATGAATCGCTGGTCAACACCATCATCTTTTTCCCGCCGGCGGAAGCTATCCAGGAATTCCGCGTAGATACCAGTATTGCTCCGGCACAGTTCGGACGCGCTGGTGGCGGCGTGGTCAACAGCTCAATCAAGTCGGGCACAAACTCGCTGCACGGCTCGGCATTCTTCTTCACCCGCAACGACAACCTCGATGCTCGGCGCTACTTCGACAGGAAGTATGACGCAAACAACAAAGAGATCCCGAAGCCGGAATTCCGTCGTCACCAGTTCGGTGGCACCATCGGCGGCGCCATTATCAAGAACAAGCTGTTCTTCTTTGGCGACTACCAGGGCTGGCGCCAGTTCGAGCCCGGCTCCGGAATCGAGTATCCGACCGTTCCGACGGAAAAGATGCGCCATGGCGATTTCAGTGAGATGCTGGCGCACCCGCAGTTCCCGAACAGTCCACTAGGTTGCGGAAACGGCTGGATCTGCGACCCGACAACAGGCCAACAGTTCCCAGGCAACATAATTCCCACCGCGCGGCTGAATGCAGCAGCTGTCAAGTATCTGAACGCGTTCCCCATGGCTAATTGCACGAATGCAATGGACCCGAACTGCCATGAGGTGGTGAACAACTACAAAGTCCAACGCACTCGTATTCAGAACTTCGACGACTTTGACGTCCGGACCGACTGGAACATCAGTCAGAACGACACACTGTTCGGACGTTTTAGCTACGGCAAAGATGAGAGCGTGACGTCTTCCCGACTGCCTGCGCTGCCAGCGGGCTGGGGATCCGGTTCCAACATCAACCATCCGCGCGGACTCGCGATCGGCGAAACGCACATCTTCAATCCCAACCTCATCAACGAATTCCGCTTTGGCTTCGCCCGGACGAAATTCGGGTACGTGCCTCCCTTCAACGACCAGATGGTTTCGAAGGAATTGGGCATTGCTAACGCGAATACGATTGATCTGCTGGGTGGCGGCGCGTTAATCGGTGGCTGGAACAGCCAGCTTGAGTACACCGGCGACGAAGGCCCGTACCTCGTTCCGCAGAATACGTTCCAGTACTCAGACACGCTGTCCTGGACAAAGGGCAATCACGTTGTGAAGTTCGGGGGCACGATCATCCGCCGGCAGGTGAATATGTTCCGGCCGCGCATGGGCAAGGGGTTCTTCTTCTACGCCGGCAACGGTTCTGGCTGGGACGATTTGCCGCCGGTTAATTCACCCAGCTTGCCTGACTATCCGCATCGTGGCTACATCACCGGTCACGAACTCGCGGACATGCTGGCTGGCTTCACGGCTCGGTACGAAGTTGGTCCGGCTAACGGCATGCAAGGCACGCGCAACTGGGAGACCGGCTACTTCGTGCAGGATGACTGGAGAGTCGGACGAAAACTGACGGTCAACATGGGATTGCGCTATGACCTCTATACGTGGCCTTTGGAGGTTCAGGATCGTCAGGCGAACTTCGACGTCGCTACCGGCAAAATGCTGCTGGCGGGCGAAAACGGTGCTTCCCGCGCCTTCGTCAATGCTGACAAGAATAACTTCGCACCGCGCATCGGATTCGCTTACGACGTCATGGGCAACGGCAAGACCGTGGTCCGCGGCGGCTACGGCATCTTCTATTTCCTTGACCGCGGTGGCATCAACAATCAACTTGCACAGAACCCACCATTCACGGGTACGACCTCGTATCGCTACGATCAGGGCTATCGTGTGACTTTCACTGGCATGGGATGCGCTCCGGGGGCCACGGCTCCGGGTTGTGCCAACCTGCCCGTCGTGACCAACAACGATCCGGCGCTAGCGACCGGCTCGCTTCCGGCCAAGAACTTCGATAGCTTCAATCTCAACAATCCTACGGGCGTGAACGTATTTGCAGTGCTGCCCAGCAATAAGAACTCGATGGTGCAGCAGTGGAACGTTCAGATCCAGCGCGAACTGGCGTCGAACATGGCGGTTAGCGTGGCGTATGTAGGAACCAGCGGCGACAAGCTGATGACCTACTACAACATGAACAAGTCCGACATCAAGACCGGACTGCGCCTGTTCCCGAACCTGAACCAGGTGAACGTGCAGGATTCCCGCGGCGAATCGGTCTACCACGGTCTCCAGGCACGGCTCGACCGTCGTATGACTAAGGGGCTTCAGTTCACTGCGTCTTACACCTGGTCGCATGCGATCGATGACTCGACTGACGCGTTCGACAACAACTCCGGAATCATGGACTTCCGGTACATGGAGTATGAACGCGCCTCGTCGAGCTTTGATACGCGTCAGCGCTTCGTGCTGAGCACGATCTATGAACTGCCGTTCGGCAAGGGCCGCACCTTCCTAGGCAATATGCCCGGGATTGCCGAAGCGATTCTCGGTGGCTGGCAGACGAACGCAATCCTTACTCTGCAGAGCGGATTACCGTTCGACGTCACAATGAATAACGGCTCGCGCCGTCCTCAGATCGTCGGGACGCCGGATAATCCAGAAAAGGTCGAAAAGTGGTTTGATACAACGGTATTCGCTGCTCCTCCGGCCACTGCTCCGAGCAACTTGCGGCGCAATGCGTTCGTAGGACCGGGAACGAAACTTGTTGATTTCTCCCTGTTCAAGGACTTCTCCGTAACTGAGCGGGTCAAGACCCAGTTCCGTGCGGAGTTCTACAACCTGTTCAACACACCGCAATTCGCTCAGCCTGTTGCGAATTACGATGACTCGAACTTCGGCAGACTGAACAACGTACGTCAGGGCACCGAACGCCAGATTCAGTTCGCGCTGCGTCTGATGTTCTAATGTCGCGGTACACGAGAAAGGGAGTGGGGTCTTGTGCCTCGCTCCCTTTTATTTTCGAAGTAGAGTTTTGCTAGCCTGTGCTGTCATTCACAATTCTTTGGACACTTATGCACCGGAAGAATGGTTTTTGCTCATCTGCGCTGCTAACGGCTTCTATCGTCCTCATATCCTGCTGCTTCGTTGCAGCGGCCCCAACGATCAACAAAGTTGAGCCGCCGAACTGGTGGGTAGGCCTGCAACCTAGCCCGACGCTTTTGCTCTCTGGCGACGGCCTGGCGAATGCGACGGTCCGTCTCAGCTCGGACTATCCCGGAGTTCGGATTGGCCACGTTCAAGCCCAGCCGGAAGGAAAGTATCTTTTTGTTTCTTTGGAATTGGCCAAGCAGGCGCGGCCGGGGATCGTTTCGATTCAAGTGTCGGCTGGCGGAAGCACCACGAAGTTTCAATTCCCGTTGCTCGAACGTAGGGATACGAAAGATCGGTTCAAGGGCCTGTCGCGTGACGATGTCATGTACTTGATCATGCCGGACCGTTTTGCTGATGGCGACAGCACGAACAATATGCCCAGCGGCGCAACGGCCGGAACGTACGATCGCGCGCAAGCAAAGGGGTATCACGGCGGTGACCTCAAGGGAATTCGCGACCGGTTGCCGTACTTGAAGGAGATGGGCATCACGGCCATCTGGCTTACACCGATCTGGGCGAATGACGTTCAAGTTTCCGACTATCACGGATATCATCCGGTTGATTTCTATGCTGTCGATCCGCATATGGGAACCGTGCGCGAGTATCGCGACATGGTGGATGAAGCGCACCGTCTCGGGATCAAAGTCTTCATCGATTACGTCGTGAACCATACAGGGCCGACACACCCATGGGGCCAGAGTGCGCCGACAGCCACATGGCTGCATGGAACGCCGCAAAAGCACCTTCAGCCGAAGTACGATTTCTGGCCGCTGGTTGATCCGCACTCAACCGCGCGCGACAAGCGCAACGTGCTGGAAGGCTGGTTCGCGGACAAACTCCCGGACTTGAATGTTGATGATCCGCTGCTTGCCCAGTATCTGCTTCAAAACGCTGAGTGGTGGATGGAAAGTTCAGGAGCCGATGGCTTGCGGCTCGACACGTTCCCCTATTCCTCGCGGAAGTTCTGGAGCGGCTTTCACCAGGGATTCTTTAAGGCTTATCCGAACAGTTTCACGATCGGGGAAGCATGGAATTCCAATCCGGCCATCACCTCGTTTTTCCAGGGCGGCCGCAAGCAGTGGGACGGAATCGATACTGGCTCGTCCACTGTGTTTGATTTTCCATTCTTCAGCACGGTCCGAGACGTAGTTTTGCGCGAAGCACCTGCGACCAAGCTGGCCGAATTGTTCCAGCACGATGCTCTGTATCCCAACTCGGAGTTGCTGGTCACGTTCATTGGCAATCACGACACTCGGCGTTTCATAGGCGAGGAAGGTGCGACGCCAGAGAAGTTGAAAGCCGCACTTTCGCTACTGATGACAGTTCGTGGCATTCCGCAGATCTACGCCGGTGACGAAATCGCCATGGCAGGCGGAGATGATCCGGACAATCGTCGTGACTTCCCAGGGGGCTTCCGCGGCGATCAGCGAGATGCATTCACGACCGCAGGGCGTACCACGCAAGAGCAGGGCGTGTACTCGCATTGGATCAAACTCGTTCAGTTGCGGCGCGAGCATCCGGCGCTGAGGGAAGGGAAACAGTGGCTCCTCAGTTCTCGGCCGCCAGACTCAGTTGGCGCGCCGGCGCTCAGTCATGCGGAGAGCAGCCAGTTCGCTTTCGCTCGTGAATCAGGCAACGACCGAGTGCTTGTGGTGTTCAATAACTCGAAAGAGTCTCAGAAGATCCGGCTTGATTTGCACGACACCCCGATGGAGACGGTTCGCGATATTGTGCCCTTGCTGGGTAGCACGGGCGGTAAGGTCGAGTCCGGCTTCATGGAGGTTGAGGTGCCGCCGCTTGCTGTAGAGATCTATGCAATGAAATGACCGAATTGCCCGTCGAAGGCGCACCCATCAGACGGTAGTCGCGTCGTAATGCCTGGGAACGATTTTGGCTCGCGAACATGGTTCAGTAGTCGCCACTGATTCGTTTCCAGGCTTCCTTTCGACTGCGAACCTTGATCTTTCCGTTCGAATTGCGACCACTTCTCAGCTCTTCACAAATTGGCTTTCCTAACTCCCGCGGACACACTGAAACGGAACCGCGCGACTCGGCAACGGCCAACCCACGGTCTGCAACGCTTCTCAAAGCTGAGTTAAACGTGCTCAATAGGACGTCGAGATGAAGTTGCTCGTCCTCCCCGCAGTTCTGCTTGTCTCCCTGTTTTCCGCGTGCAAAGGCGGTGACGTGAAGACTTCGACTCAACCCGCCGGAAACGAAAGATCAGGAAAGACTGCAACGCTTGAGACCGGAGCGGCTGTCGTCCAAGATTTGACGCCGGTGAAGAAGATATCCGTTTACCTCGTCGGGTTCCATCCGATGAAAGACGATCCGAAAATACAGGTCGAGGCGCATCACTACTGCAATCAAGTTAACGAAGATTTCGCTCAATGTGCGCTGTTCGACGGAAACACAGAAGGCGCAAACCTAAATGGGATCGAGTACATCATCTCCGAGAAGTTGTTTGAAAGCCTTCCAGCAAAGGAAAGGCAGTACTGGCATCCGCACAACTTCGAGATTTTGTCGGGCCAACTGGTTGCGCCTGGACTGCCGGACGCGCTCGAAAGGCAGCTTATGGGACAGAAGATGAATTCGTACGGAAAGACATGGCACGTGTGGATGACGGGGCACGAAGGCAAGCCAGGCGATCAACTGCCTCTCGGTCCTGCTCACCTCGCGTGGTCGTTCAACGCCGATGGTGAGATCCAGCCGGGGATGCTGGAACGAAGAGACCAGAAGCTGGGAATCAACACTGGCGAGAAGCGAAACCAGCGAGCAGACCTGAAAAACCAAGCGCGTCCGCAGAACGGAGTCGACGCCCTCAAGAAAGTCTTTCCCAACCGCAGGCCTCTTGAGGGCGTAGTTGCGAAATGAAATGGAACTAAGTCACGCTGAGCTCGTATTCACGAGCGCGGCAGAACGATTCAAGGCTGAACTGAAAACCGGTGCGACAGTCTCATAAGCTTCAGCACTTTATAGACATTCACATTCGGGTTGCGAAGGACGAGGCTCACATGTTTCGCTTCGGCCTTCGTCGCCAATTCTTCCAACACTTTCAACGCGCTTGCGTCGATTCGTGTGATGGAGGAGAAGTCCAACACGAGTTCGTTTTCGGCGTCATCCAGTTTCTGAACGGCGTCCTGAAGCATATGCGTCACGCTGGTTGTATTTCGTTCGAGCCACGCGGCATTTGTCGCCATAGTCATCACCGGTCACGCTGAATGTTGATGGGAAGCGCTAGCCACCTTCGCGAGCGATCGCCCGTGATATGCGCTCCAGAAAAGCTCGACCAACTCGCTCACCAGTGGCATGCGAGGGTTCGAGCGCCATGATGGATCATCGAAGGCGTTCTTAACCAGATCAGGTATCGCGCGCTCGAAGTCCTCTTTAGAGATGCCGAGTTCAGCAATCGACCCTGGTACACCTAGTTGGTCAAGCAACTGCTGCGTTGCTGCCACGAGGTTATTCACTTTCTCCTCAATCGTGTGTCCGCCAAGTCCGAGCAAGTCCGCGATGGTCGCATACTTTTTGTGCGCCACGTACGCCCGCTGGTTGGGGGAGGGCATGAACTTGGTAGGCACTGAGGCGTTGTAGGCGATTACGTGCGGCAGCATGAGAGCATTCGCCTTCCCATGCGGAACTCCGAACCGGGCACCGAACGCATGGGCGAGTGCATGGTTGACACCAACAGATGCGTTGGAAAAAGCGATCGCCGCAATGCAGGCAGCGTTATGCATCATGCTGCGCGCCTCTTCGTCTCGTGGATTCTCGACAGCGATCGGCAGGTATTTGAACACGAGGCGTATCGCCTGCATGGCGTTTGAATCTGTGTACGGTGAAGCGTAGATTGATACGGCCGCCTCCAGCGCGTGAGTCATGCAATCGATGCCCGTGTCGACCGTGAGGCCTTTCGGCATCGACATCACGAACTGCGGATCAACGATGGCTACATCCGGCGCTAGAGAATAGTCAGCAAGCGTTACCTTGCGTCCGCGATCTTTATCCGAGAGGACGGCGAAGGGAGTCACTTCGCTTCCGGTACCGCTTGTCGTAGAGATAGCGATCAAGCGCGCACGGTTCACCTTTTCGGTCGGGTACTGAACTACTCGTTTGCGGAGGTCAAGGAACGGTGCTGCGAGTTCTTCCAGGTCGGCATCCGGCGACTCATATTTCAGCTTCATGATCTTCGCCGCGTCGATAACGGAACCACCGCCCAGCGCGACGATCTGGTCCGCCTTAATCGACTCAAGTGCCTCAACCCCCTGCATCACTACCTTAACTTCAGGCTCCGCATCAGGTATGACCAGCACTCGTACCGCGGTTTGCGAAGGGATTTGACGCCGCACGATATCAAGATGACCGAATTGCTCCAATGCCGGATTGGTCACGATCAGAGTCGAACGGGATTGGAACTGTCTCAGGTTCTCGACGGCGTTCATGTTGAAATAGATCTGGTTGGGAACGCGGAACCACATGTGAGCTTGAGTCCTCCGCGCGACGCGCTTGATATTGAGGTAGTGATAGACGTTCACGTTGTCGGTTGTGCTGTTGCCGCCACCAGTACCGCATCCGAAAGAGAAGGTGGGAACCATGTCGTTGTAAACGCCGCCGAGAGCTCCAATCGAACCCGGCGAGTTTACGATGATACGTCCGGCATTGATGACCTCGCTGAACTTCCTGACGACCTCCTCGTTCGACGAGAACACTACTGCCGTGTGTCCGAGGCCTCCGGCGTGGTTGACGTCTACGCAGAGCTTCAACGCGTGGTCGACACTTTTCGCCCGGCATACAGCGAGTACGGGAAAGAGCTTTTCGGCAGAGAGTGGGTATTCGCGACCCACGCCTGCAATCGGCGCGATCAGGAGCTTGGTTTTCGGCTTCACGGGAATGCCGACGAAGCGGGCGATTCGCGTGGCCTTCTGACCAACTGCCATCGGCTGCATGAACCCGGTGTTCGGGTCGATCACGGTTCGCCCGAGCAACTCCGTTTCTTTTTCGTTGCAGATGTGGGCACCCAACTCAGCGAACTTCTTCAGCACGACATCGTAGATTTCATCATCGATGACCACCGTCTGCTCTGAGGCGCATATTGTGCCGTTGTCGAACGTTTTTGACGTGATGATGTCGACGACGGCCATGTCAAGATCCGCGGTTTTTTCGAGGTACACAGGCGTGTTGCCCGGACCAACACCCAATGCCGGCTTCCCCGAACTGTATGCAGCCTTGACTGCGCCGGGTCCCCCGGTTGCGTCGATCAGGCCCACATCTTTGTGTCGCATGAGATAGGCATTGTCTTGCAGCGTGTGTGACTCAAGACACGTAAATACGCCTTCGGGAGCGCCGCACTTCAGGGCGGTCTCGTACATGATCCTGACGGCTTCATGGCAGCACTTCCATGCGCTCGGGTGCGGACTGAAGATGACCGCATTGCGCGTCTTGATCGCCATGATGCACTTGAATAGGACGGTCGATGTCGGATTCGTAATTGGCGTGAGCGAAAAGATGACGCCGATTGGTTCGGCAACTTCGACCAAGCCACGCTCCGGAAATTCACGGATCACACCGACGGTGGGCTTGTCTTTGACGTAGTTGTAGACGAACTCCGTCGCGACCATGTTCTTGATCGCCTTGTCTTCCAATACGCCGAGCTTGGTTTCTTCTATGGCAAGGCTGGCCAAGTATTGAGCTTGCGCCAATCCTGCCAGAACCATCGGCTTAACGATGCGGTCGACGTCCTCTTGAGTGTATTGCGTGAAGACGGCGGCGGCTGTTCTTGCCTTGCTGACTAGGCCTTCCAGATAACTGATTCGTTCTTCACTGAGGCTAGGAATGTTTTCTGTCATACCTCAATCCTTATGGGCCCAACGAGTTTTGGTGGCTTAACTTCGCCGACAGGCGCCTCACCCAGGCAGGGTGTCAACTATGCCACAAGCAACGTTCTCGCGAACGAACGAAAGCGCGTTGGTTTGTTCGAATCGTGTATGGCGTTCCGAAATGGGCGTATTCTGCTCGACACGTATTCATCCAGCCGTCGATTCTGATCAGCGTTCTCTGGCTGCGAGAATGAGCCGAGCTGTGTTGCCAAGTGTTTAGCTTTCAGCCTTGGAGGGGTGCATCGCTTCTTCGGATGTGCGAATCGCCTTCTCGTGCAAGTCCCAGGAGTTGATCGCCTTTCGGCATCCCTCGCGAGCCAACGCGGTGCTCAGACGTTTCTCCGCCAGATCAAACGTGTCCTCGGCATCCATTCGTGCACGATAGGCCTCGTCATCAGCCTCTTTAACACGTTTTGCGATGAGCCGTGTTTGCGAATCAATCTTGGTATTCCCCTGCTTTGCGCCACGATGGGACGAGTTGCCGGAATCGCTATCCTCTCCCTTGAGTTCGCTGTAAGCGAGCTTCAAGCTCTCGCTCCACCGTGCTTTTGTTTTTTCGTTCGTTCGATCGAGAATTGCATTCGCTACGTCGGCTGCCTTACGCACTCGTTTCTTCTCTTTCAACCACTTCATCACCGACCAGTCCACTGCCTCGTTCATAATTGCCCGGGCTTGTTCCACCTCAATGAGCTTCTGCATGCGAAGAGTGCCTCCTCCCCAAAGTCGAAGGGAACACAAGATACCCAGATATCCGTTCAAAAATCCAGCCAGACAACTGTTTTCGAGGAGTCAAGCGCGTTCTGAAGTGCCGAATTGGTACAGACACATACAATTCGTGCAGACAAACGATTGATGAACGGCCAAGGTTCGCTATGATGGACGCCCGCAGAGGACGGGGTCTCTGCGGGCCGCGGGCCTGTGTGCCACTTCGGGGTGAGACATCTGCAGAGGCAGACAGAGTACCGCGATTCATGAGAGATCTGCGCGGTGCGCTCAGCCGGGTGATCGAATGTCCAGTCACGGCAGTGCTGAACAGTGGCTGGAATATGCGCCAATCAGGCTAGCGACAATTCGACCGTGGCAGCCGGAAGGGAACGATCATGCCGGAAATCAGGGACAACGAAACTCTCTCGTTCGGAGATGCGCTTTTTCTCTACTTGGAACGTGAAGGCGCGCCTCTCAATGTGGCGTCGATATGCATCTTCGAGGGGGCGATTTCGATCGAGAACTTTACGGACTTCGTAGAGTCCAAGCTGCCGCTCATTCCGCGCTATCGACAGCGGGTGGTCACTCCTCCGTTCAACATTGGCATTCCGACGTGGCAATACGATCCGGAGTTCGACGTCAGAAACCATGTACGACAAATCAGTCTGAAGCGTGGGACAGAATCCGAACTAAAAGACGTAGCTGCCAGACTCCTGAGCGCAACCATGAATCGTGAACGCCCGCTTTGGGACCTCACATTGGTCAGCGGGTTGAAAGGTAATCGTACGGCGGTTGTGGCCAGGGTACATCACTGCCTCGTCGATGGGATCGCCGGTGTCGCTCTGATGAACGTCATCATGGATCCCAGCCCCGAAATTCCCGTGCTGCCGAAAAAGAAAAGGTCTTTCGAACCACCTCCAGCGCGTGATGCGGGTACTGTCCTGCTGGATGGATTCATCACGTCGATGTTTTCAGCGGTGCAACGCGTGCTGACCGCGCAGGCTGAAGTGCTGAGTGTCGCGCAACGGGTGGCCGCAGCAGCGGGGAGGCAGTCGGAATCATCGTCCCCGGAGGGGAGCAATGGATCCGCGCAGAACGGCCAGGTACCGGCGATTGCAGACCTCGTGAACCTGTTGCCGGAGTTTCTAGCCCCAACTGCGCGCTTGCCGTTCAACGTAGTGTGTCGAGGCCCCCAAAGGTTCAGTTGGGCCGAGATTCCTTTGGAGGAGATCAAGGCCGTCAAGAACGCATGCGGCGTTACGGTGAATGACGTAGTGCTGGCTGTAATGACCACTGCCATCGGAAAGTACGTTGAGCTGCACGGGGTCAAAACCGAGGGACGCCTGCTGCGGATCGTCGTCCCTGTAAACGTAAGAGGGAAGGATTCTACTGGTGAGCTCGGGAATCGCATAACGTTCGCCCCGGTTACTGTTCCGATGGGCGTCCACGAACCGCTGCAACTCGTGGCATCGGTCCGTGAAAGGACAGCGTTCGTGAAGAGTGCGCATCTGGCGGAACTTGTGGGCCTGGCCGGCACTCTTCTGACTACCGTCCCAACGCCCGTCCAAGCATTTGCAGGGCCGATCGCAAGCCAACTGCCGATCAGCGTCTGCAACACGATCTGCACGAATGTGCCGGGACCAACAGTGCCCCTTTACGTGCTCGGACACAAGATGCTGTCGTGGTATCCCTATGTGCCGATTGGTGGAGAGATGGGCATGAATTGTGCCGTCCTAACCTACGACGGCAAGATGTTCTTTGGTTTCACTGGCGACGTCCAGGCTGTTCCGGACCTGGATCGACTTGCCAAGTCGGTCGGAATCAGCTTCGCCGAACTTCGCAAAGCCGCTGGCGTTCGCACGCGCAGACGTTCGCCGAGGAAAACGACAACAGCAGTGAAGCCCGAGAAAACAACAGCCGCAACTGATTTCGTCGCCACTCCGCATATTCCTGCGAAGCATGAGCCGGCAGAGCACGCTGGAGAGCCGAGTCACAAAACCATGCGCACGGCAGTCGGACAATGAGAACCGAGAGAGAAGGTCTTCATGCCAGCGGCGAAGGGCCAACTCCGGTTTGATTGGGTAAGCGCGTGGCTATCGGAGTGGCAGGAGTCTCTCTATGGCATGGACCTGCTCATGCTTTTCGCGTCTCCGGTCTACTACGGGTTTGGCGCGCCGAGGGGGGATGGGTCGGGAGTGCTGCTGATCCCGGCATTTCTCCACAGTGACGCCTACCTGATCATTCTCTTCGCCTGGCTGCAGCGGCTCGGTTATCGTCCGTACTATTCCGGAATCCAACTGAATGCAGAGTGCCCGAACCTGCTCATCCATGACTACCTGCATACCATGGTGGACCGCGCGCACCGGGAAACCGGGAGAAAGGTTCACGTCATTGGTCACAGCCTGGGCGGCATTCTCGCGCGATCCTTAGCGACGATACGGCGGGACGACATCGCTTCGGTCACCACACTCGGAGCGCCTTTTGGTGGGGGAGTCGTGCCGTGGACGGTACTGCAGGATAGCGACAGAGTTCGCGAGTTCATCCTGCGAAAGCACGGGACAAAGGTGCTGCCGGCGTGTTACACGGTGCGGTGCGAGTGCGAGTTTATGCGATCCATGCGGCGTGCGTTTCCCAACTCCGTTCGGCAGACGGCAGTTTATACACGTTCGGACGGCGTAGTTGACTGGCACGATTGCATCACCGGCGATCCAACCATTGACGTCGAAGTGCCTGGTACTCATGCCGGTTTGGCATTTAACGCAAGCGTCTACACGACGCTGGCGGAGCGCCTGCCAAAGCAATGAGCAGTTGCACTGTGCGACTCCTGCGGGTTCAATCCCTCGCGTATCACGCGGGATTCTTACGAGGTTTTCTGCGGCGGACCTTAGGTGCTGGCGTATTGAGACGGGACTCGAGTTCAGCTAAGCGCCTTCGAAGTTCCTCGACCTCTGACTCGCTTGCTTTTTGTGCCGGGGACGGTCCTTGAACAAACTTCTTCAAGGTATCAAGCGGCAGCCGAACTGCGGATTGCACACCGGAGAATCGGCTTTCAACTGCACCCTGCACCTTGTGATAGGCGTCGAACGCCGATTTCAAATACCACATGATGAACTCCCGCCCGACGTGGTCAGACGTGACAATGAGTTGGCGCAGAAGTTCAACAGGCAAGGCGGAAGGTTGGTCCTTTGCATTCTCGACGATGATCTGCGTCAGGGTCACCTGGGTGATGTCTTCGCCAGTTTTTGCGTCTACCACCTTGACATCAGTTCCATTTCGGACCAAAGCGGCGATCTCGTCGAGATTGACGTAACGGCTAGTGGATGTGTCATATAGCCGCCGGTTTCCGTACTTCTTGATCACTACGCGAGCAGTTTCCACGGTATTGCCCCTGTTGCGATGCAACAAAATATCTGCCCTATATTGACACAAGAGACGAGGAATACTACAGTGTTGTTGATGCTGCGGTGCAGCAATTTGGAGGTCATTATGCCGAAGGTAGAAACGGGCCCCTCCACCGCATATCCCCGGCCATCCTCATTCCTATCGCTGATGTCGGGATGGGTGCAGCAGGGGGTTGAGAGTTTCTTTGCCACCCAGCGACTCCTGATAGATCTTGCCATGCGACAGAATTCTGCCGCTATGAAGACTCTGCGAGACGCTCTTACCGATCGCGAGCACTCTCCGGTTGCGATCGTCACGGAACTGGCAGTCGAAGGAACCGCGAACTTCGTTGAAGCACAGCGAATCCTGCTCGACATGGCACAGCAGGAGAACGAAATCATTATGACCGGCGTCAAGGAACGCGTGAGCGGTTTTGCGACCGCAGTCGGAGCAACCGAGGGCATGCGCCGAACCATTGACACGTTCATCGAGATGCAGCAGGACTTCCTGACCATCGCGAGCAAACAGACGCAGAGCTGGTTGAAAGAGGTGCAGGCGGGTAAGGGGTACGAAGGCAGCCATATGATCGAGATGGCGCGCCAGGCAATGGACAACTTTGTCCGCGCACAGAAGAAGTTTCTCGATGTGGTATCCGAGGAGACGAACAAGACGCTGAGCGGGAAGTACGAGACGGCCGCCAGCACCATGAAGAAGACAGAGATGTCCAAACTCGCGCGTGAGGCGGCGAACGCTCTGCTGGATGCTCAGAAGAGATTGCTCGACGTGGCCGGGCAGCAGATGAAGGCCAACCTGCATGCTGCAAACCAGACGATGGAGATGCTGAAGCCGCTGGGGCGTATCCCCATCGCAAACCTGACCGGTGAGGGAGTACGAAGCTTTGTCGATGCCGAGAAGGCTTTGATCGACAACATGGTCATGAAGCCTCTCGAGAAAACAGCAAAGGCGGCTACGCCAACGAAGACAACAACAACTCGAACGGTACGGCGTCGGGTTCGTCGTAAACGGGTGGTGAAGGCAGCCGGTGCGGGTGCCTGATCGGGTATCGCACCGTTCACTCTGAGACAATGTGGCGCAGGACGCCACAGGGTACGCGGGAAGACATGTGTAGCGCGGCGTCTCGCCGGCTGCCGTGGCGGTCAAACAGCCGTCACGCACTGGGGCGGGCGAGACGTCGCGCGGAAAGTTGGAACACCCACAATTGGTTCAATAGTCCACCATTCCAGCCCTGGAAGCGTTTAGAGGCGGCGCAAACGCAAGCCTTACGGACAACATTCCCAAACACTGACGCTTCCAATGATCGGAAGGGCGAATCCGGAAACGGATTGCTGTGCGCCAAATGTCAAAACTGCGAGCTGAAGTAGCAGACCCCCAAACACGCCTGCCGAAACATTACTTCCGAGAAGACCAAGCTGAAGCAGACATTTCGATCTGGAAAGAGGTGTTATGTGGAGCAGAAATGCTGCTGCTCCATGCCTCACCTGTTTATTACGGCTTAGGAGTTCCGCACGGTGATGGGGCGGGCGTAGTCGTTATTCCAGGTTTCCTCGGAACCGATCTTTACTTGAGCCAGTTGCGGTCGTGGCTGGAACGGATCGGGTACAAATCTTATATTTCGGGTATTGGGCTCAACGCAGAATGCCCAAATCTGCTGATCCAGAACCGCCTGAACGAGGTCATCGACAAAGCACTGGATCAAACAGGGGGCACGATCCACCTGATTGGTCACAGCCTTGGAGGCATCATAGCGCGGAGTGTCGCGTGCCAGCGATCCGACGATATTGAATCCGTGATCACGCTTGGGTCGCCGTTCCGCGGAACCGTTGCTCATCAAATCATTCTGCGCGCGGCGGAGCAGGTCCGTAGGCGCATACTCCAACAGCACGGTCGGGACGTACTGCCGGACTGTTACACGGCCCGGTGCACTTGCGACTTCCTCGCTTCGCTTCGGGTCGACATGCCGTCGTGCGTATTCGAAACTGCCGTCTACACGCGTGATGATGGAATCGTGGACTGGCGATATTGCCTGACGGGAGACTGCGACAACGATTTCGAGGTACCGGGAACGCACATTGGCATGGCTTTCAACGCCTCGGTGTTTTCGATCGTCGCGACTCGTTTGGCGCAAGCCCGTTCGAGATCTTAAAGCGAGCGGGTTCGGATCCGCTCCAAGACATTCTGCTCTTCCGCAGCATCCTCCCACTTGTTCTCTGCCCTGGACGGAATGAAGCTCATCGCACGTTCTGCAACGGCGGTAATCGTGAGACTTGGGTTGACTCCCAGGTTGGCTGCTATCACCGACCCGTCGCAAACATACATGTTCTTGTACCCGAAGACGCGATGACGACCATCCACGACCCCATGTTTGCTGGAAGCTGCTATGACGCAACCTCCGAGACAGTGCGCTGTGCCGGGAACGTCGAACAGGATTTCGGGAATCATGCTCATTGCAGTCCCGCCAGTCAGACTTGCAAACTTCTGTGCGAATTCGTTCGCCCGCGGGATGTACGTAGCGATTCTGTTACCGTGACTGGCGAGGAACTTTCTAAATGGCCAAAACCAGGTTCTTCGCCACCTCATGTCGATGTGCCCTTCCATCGCCTGCATGCAAAGCAGGATCACACATTCGCGAGCCCACCCGAAAGGCTGCAGGAGCCGAAACGTCCTGATTGGGTGCCGGAGGAAGGAGAATGCCAGGTTTTTCAACCAGAGTCCGACACGCGAGCTGCCGGGTGTGCCTCCGGTGAGGATCGTCGCCAGGAAGCTCATCGCATCCGACCTGCTCGGGTAACGAACGGCTTCGATGTGCGTGTGCTGGTCGATGTACACGCCAGATCCTATAGCGACACCTTTTGAAAGGTCTTCCGTGCTGCCGGGGATCCGAACGCCGATAAGCGATTCGGAGTTGGTGCGGACGAAGCGGCCGAGTTGCGAACTGATCTGAGGCAACGAGCCTTTGTCTTTCAAACGGAACAGCAGTTCCATCGTGCCCAGCGATGATGCTGAAAATACGACGGCACGACAGGTGAAACGCTTTCGACGACGGTTGAACAGCGCCAGAGAACTCACGGTACTCACCTCGTAACCGGCACTCCCGTCTGTACATCCACTCAGCGGTTTCACATCCAGCACGCGTGTCTCGGCGAACACACGAGCGCCACGCTTTTCAGCGAGGTACAGGTAGTTCAGGTCCAGCGTATTCTTTGCACCGTGACGACAACCCATCATGCAACCACCGCAGCCACGACACGTGGTTCGATCAGGACCTTCTCCGTGGAAAAAGGGATCAGGCACAGTGACGCCGCCCGGAGACCCATCTGGTGGTTGGAGTATCGCGACATTAGTACGATAGTAGGTGTGCCCAACGCCGACCGAATCGGCTACCCGGCGCAGAAGGTGATCAGCGGGACCGAGTATCTTGTTCTCTACAACGCCGAGCATGCGGCACGCCTCATCGTAGTGGCGCGGCATTTCTGCTTTCCAGTCTGCCAGACCGGCCCACGATCCCATGTCCCATACGGAATCAGGCGGCCGTAGAAGCGTGCAAGCGTAGGTGATTGAACCGCCGCCGACTGCACAGCCGTGCAGGATTGTGACATGCCTAAAGAAGCGCATGCTGAAGAAGCCGCGCAATGCCAAGCTCGGACGCCAAAACCATCGATGAATGGCCCAATTAGTTGTGGGCAGATTCTCTGGAGTCCAACGGCGCCCCATCTCCATCACGGCCACGCGATAACCCTTCTCGACAAGCCGGAGGGCGCTTACGCTACCTCCGAACCCGGAGCCGATGACGATGAAGTCAAAGTCGAACTCATCACTACGGTTCATCTGGATAGTTCAGCGCCGTGGGCGAAGAATGGCACAGGGATGATGCGAAGGACGCAAGGCGGCCTCGGAGGTCGCCTTGCACTGGCACGCGCTCGAGTTCGGCGAAAGAAGATTGATCTGGAAACCTGCAAACTGCTAAATCCTAGATTGCCCTACGCGGCCGCCGAGTCTACTGGCGCGGAATACACGCGGTCAATCAAATCTCCGTAACGTTCTTCGATTACGCGACGTTTCAGCTTCAGAGTCGGTGTGAGTGCACCATTTGCAACCGTGAACTCATCGGGCACGACAAGCACTTTCTTGATCTTCTCGAAGCGGGCAAGTTTCTGGTTCGCCTCGCCCACGATCTCTTTGTAGAGGGCCTGCACGCGCTCATCGGCTACGAGCGATTCGCGATGCGGGGCGGAAACGCCAGCCTCCATGGCCCAGCGCTCCAGTGCGGAGAACTGTGGAGCGATGATGACCATCGGGAACTTTCGTCGGTCCCCGATAACAGCGGCCTCGGCTACCAACGGGTTCGACTTTAGAGAAAGCTCGATCGGTTGTGGCGCGATGAACTTCCCGCCGGAGGTCTTGATCAAGTCTTTCTTGCGATCGGTAACGTAAAGGAACCCGTCTTCGTCAATGTGGCCAATGTCACCCGTATGGAACCAGCCCCCTTCAAATGCGGTTGCAGTTTCCAGCGCCTTGTTCCAGTAGCCCTGAAACACCGAAGGGCCCTTCACCAGAATTTCGCCATCGTCTGCAATGCGAACCTGAAGGTTAGAGAGACACCTGCCAACGCTTCCAGGACGATACGCCTTGGGATTGTTGAGTGCGATCACAGGTGAGGTCTCCGTCATCCCGTAGCCCTCGAAAATCCGGATTCCTATGCTCCCGTACCAGTCAATCAGGTCGCGGTTGAGCGGAGCACCGCCGGATACAAATACCTGAACACGCCCACCAAGCGACTTGCGAATCTTGGAATAGACCAGCAGGTCAGCCAGCATCCATCTCGGATCACGAGGTCGCTTCCCATCGAAAATGGCGTACCGGTTCTTACGACCGACCTTAATAGCCCATTCGTACAGCTTCCTTTTGGAGCCGTTACCGATTTTTTCGATCACCTGGTTGTGGAGCTTCTCGTAAACCCGCGGCACGCCAACCAGCACCGTGGGATGTACTTCCGCGAGCACCTGCTTCAGTTCGTCGATGATCGGACAGTAGGCGATCGTGACGCCGTGCCAGAACATGGCATAGTCCACATGTCTTGAGGTGATGTGCGACAGTGGAAGGAATGAAATGCTCAGGTGGGATGGGCCCAGTCCGTAAAAGTCCAGAGAATGGAACAAATTTGAGGCCAAATTCCCCTGAGTCAACATAGCGCCTTTGGGGGTGCCTGTGGTGCCAGAAGTGTACATGATGGTCGCGAGGTCGCAGGGAGCAACCGCCAGAGCCTGCCGATCGAAATCGGGGTCGCGTTCTGTTGGACCTTTCGCCATCAAGTCCCGCATCGGGGCGGCACTCTCGCTCGCTCCGTCTTCCATCAGCACTATGTGTTCAAGCGCAGTGTGATCTCTTATCGACAATACCTTTTCGAGCTGTACCGGGGTAGAAACGAATATCACCCTGGCGCCTGAGTCGTTGAGCAAGTAGAGAGTCTGATCGGCTGTGAGCGTGGGGTAGATCGGAACAACGGCTGCTCCCAGCAGCATCGAGGCGAAGTCAGCTACCGCCCACTCGGGACGATTCTCACTGAGAATCGCGACGCGATCGCCTTTAGCAATTCCCCATGATCGCAACACGCGCGCAACGCCGACGACATTGCGGTAAAGCTCTCGAGACGAAATGGGGACCCATTCGGCGTTCTTCTTGTGAAGCATGATGCGGGGGAGGTCCCGCTGGACGACGTTGAAGAAAATGTCGTTGATCGTTTGTACATTCATGGCGTGAAGTGCGTCGGCTGTGCTCGAAGGACTGGCACACGCAAAAGAATTAGGAGCCCACACGAACTAAGATGCTGAAAAGTTCTCGGCCCAAGAAGAAAAACGACCGAGATGCAAATTCGCCCCATCCGCGTTCCATTTTGGTCAAGTTCAAATGGGGTGCTCTAAGGCCGACGATTCGGGCGTTGTCCTGTTTTGTCCGAAGATAAGTTGTTAGGACGAGCTATAGCTGCAAGCTTATGCGGTGCCGCTCCGTAAAGTGCATCGTCTGGACGGAATGTTCGATCTCATGCTGCCGGCGTGACCGGTCCCGGCGGTCAGCGGAGGAGATGTGCAGCAGCCTCGTCGACAATCCAGAGCAGACTGCCCGCATTGGGCTCGATGAGTTGGGCTGGCAGGCGTTCAAAGTTATCCGGGCCCGAGATGACCTCTCGCAGCACCCCTGCTTTGTCGTGGCCGACGACGAGAAAGGCTATGTGACGGGCAGCATTCAACAAAGGAGCCGTCATTGTGACGCGCCACATCTCAAGTTCCTGAACGTAATCTGCAACGACCAAGCGAGCGTGCTCGTGCAGCGCGGGTGATTTCGGGAAAAGCGAGGCCGTGTGTCCATCAGTCCCCAGTCCCAGGAGCACCAGGTCGAAAACGGGCAGCTCGGCTAAGGTTGCGAAAGTCTGCCGGATGTCGTCTTCGTATGACTGGGCCGCGTCCTGCGCCGAGTGCATTTCCGTTCTAGCCCGGTGAACGTTTCCTGGGAGCAGCGGGACGTGGGCCAACAATGCCTCGTACGCCATCCGGTAGTTACTTTCCGGGTGGTCCGCGAGAACATACCTTTCGTCACCCCAGAAGATGACCACTCGGCTCCAATCAACTCTCGACGAGCGCTGTGCGAGCAGTTCGTAACAGCGGCGAGGCGTAGAACCGCCAGCGAGGGCCACGTCAAAGTGCCCGCGCTCCGCGATCGCGGCCGCTGCGAGTTCGACGAAAACGTCTGCGGCAGCACTCGCTACCTGCTCAGGGTCGGAGTAGATGCGCAGTTCACCACGCGAGCGCCTTCCTGAGCGGCCGTTGGTGGGCAGTGTCATGACTTCAAAATGAACAACCAGCCGCAATGCTTCGAATCACTTCGCGAAGGCGGCCTTCTCCATTTCTCTGACCTTGGCGAGACGCCGGACGTGACGTTCTTCGTTTGAGAACCGGGCGGCTACGAACGAACGCACCAGATCCAACATCAGCTCTGGCCCGACCACGCGAGCCCCGAGGCACAAGATGTTCATGTCATCGTGCTCCACACCCTGATGTGCGGAGTAGATGTCGTGACACATGCAAGCGCGAATTCCAGCAACCTTGTTTGCTGCAACCGTGACACCGACTCCGCTGCCGCAAATGAGCAGGCCCCGTTCGCAGCGTCCACTCACGACCGTTTGAGAAACGGCGGAGGCGTAGTCGGGGTAATCGTCGGGCTGCGATGGGTCATGAGTTCCCATATCCACAACTTCGTGACCTAGCCGACGCAGTTCTTCGATAACAAGCTGGTTCGCCGGAACCCCAGCGTGATCAGCTCCGACCGCGATACGCATGGTACACCTCTTTACCAAATCGGCCGCTGCCGCTCACTCGCTCTCCCCGAGGCTTGCTGCAACACATTCGGGGAGGCGGCGCAGGCACGAGGCAGCCTGAAACAAGCGGGAACGAATCGGCCACCCTCGCGAATCCTATGCACCGTGGCAGACACCTAATATTCGGCGAGCGTACAACATCAGCGGAACAGTCGGATGCATCACTGTGGTTCGATGTCGCCGAGAGATGAACTTCTCGGCGCGGCTTAGCGAGGGAGACATGTGATGGCGAGTATAGGAGCAGCGACACCGGTCCCACTTGACACCGGAACCGAACTGTTCGGACGGCAGGCCGGACCTTGCGTAATGGTGATTTTCGGAGCAACGGGCGACCTGACCGCTCGCAAGCTTATACCGGCCCTCTACAATCTGGCCAAGAGCAAGCATTTGTCGCAAGAGTTCGCCGTTGTTGGGGTGGCCCGAAGGAACATTTCCGTTGAGCAGTTCCGCGCGTCCTTGACCGAGAAGATGAAGAGCATGACTACAGGGCCGCTCGATCAAGACTTGTGGGAATGGGTGCTCGGACGCATTTATTACGTTCCCGGCCAGTTCCATGATCCACAGACTTACACCAGGCTTCGCGACACGCTCGAGGAAGTGAACAAAGCGCACAACACCTATGGCAACTACTTTTTCTACCTCGCTGCGAGCCCAGAGTATTTTGGCGACATCATTACGCAGCTTGGCCAATTCAAGCTGGTGTGCGAAGAGAATCACCAGTGGCGACGAGTCATCATTGAAAAGCCGTTTGGACGCGACCTGGACTCCGCCAAGACACTGAATCGCGAAATCGGGAAGGTACTATCGGAAAAACAGATCTATCGAATCGACCATTACCTAGGTAAGGAAACTGTCCAGAACATCCTTATCTTCCGGTTTGGTAACGGTATTTTCGAGCCGATATGGAATCGCCGGTACATCGATCATGTCCAAATAACCGTAGCCGAAACAGTTGGGGTAGAGCAGCGCGGCGGATACTTTGATACCGCAGGCACATTGCGAGACATGGTGCCGAACCATCTGTTCCAGCTTCTGACACTCACGGCGATGGAGCCCCCTATTTCCTTTGGAGCCGATTCGGTCCGCAGCGAACAAACAAAGACATTGCGCGCAATTCAAACCTTTACGTCAGAAGAGGTAATACAGAGGTGCGTGCGCGGTCAGTATGGAGAAGGCAAGACCGGAGAACAGCGCGTTCCAGCATATCGCGCCGAACCTGGCGTCCCGGTTGACTCCAAAACGGAAACATTTGTCGCCCTCAAGCTGCTGGTAGATAACTGGCGTTGGGCTGACGTGCCGTTTTATATACGCACGGGCAAACGAATGCCGAGGCGCTATTCCGAGGTTGCCATTCAGTTCAAGCGCCCGCCATTGCTGTTGTTCCGCGACACGCCTGTGGAGAAACTGCAACCGAATGTATTGGTGATAAACATCGCTCCCGACGAGGGTATTTCACTCAGCTTCAGCGCCAAAATTCCTGGGCCACAAGTCCGGGTCGGTCACGTAGACATGAACTTCTGCTATTCCGACTACTTTGGCACAACACCTTCGACCGGCTATGAGGTTCTGCTATACGACTGCATAATGGGCGACGCCACCCTATTTCAAAGCGCGGAAATGATCGAGGCGGGTTGGTCTGTTGTTGATCCGGTGCTCGATGTCTGGAATGCATTGCCCGCCCGTAACTTTCCAAACTACGCTGCGGGGACCTGGGGGCCGAAAGAAGCTTTTGACCTGCTGGAACGTGATCGGCGAAGGTGGCAGCAGATCGACGATGCTTGCCCAATCAGACGGGCTGAGGTTGCATGACGTCGTGCGGGGGGATAGGTCGGTAAGACGATATATATTGATCGCAAAACGATGTATAACAAAGGTGTGATTGATTAGACCTCGAGGTGTGCGGGGTTTACGCGCGCGATGTGACGCCACGCACATGTGAAATGCTTCATTAGTCACTGGCGCAAATTGGCGCTCAGTCCGCGTCTAGTTCCGATTTGGTACAGGTCTTCACATTCTCTCTCCCGTCTTCGGTTTTCGGAGATTCAGCGGAGCTATTATCTCCAACGCGCTGATCTTAAGGAGCGCAACGTGGGGTCTGGCGTACCGAGCTTCCGAGGCAAGCCCCCAGAAAGCTATCGATCTCCCATTCGGTAGCTAGCGGCAAGCGATCTCGGACACAAACTCGAAAAGCCAGGAGACGAGGGCGCTCCGCAACAGCGATTGGCAAGCGGTTACGGTGTGCGGCCGCAAGCTGATCCGCACCGATGTGCGACTACAGTCGACCGTGGTCGTAAATTCTGGCCAGAGATAGAAGCGTGAGCATGCCGTGGCATGGCTATCGGCATTGCAACAGCGTTGAGCGGTCTGAGGGGGCGTATATGAGTTGTTCGTACGCACCGCTGCCGGTCACATTATCCAGCAGCCGCGCAGAAGTTCGTCCCGGCCCATTGCTTTTGGAAGAGCACTGCACTCAGTCATCACCCGTCCTGGCTGATAACACAGTGCACGCAGTAGAAGAAGACGGGAATACCTCATACTCCAACATCTCCGCGCTGGAACTTTCCCAACTCATAGCTGATCCCGGCGAAATCATGAATGCTTCATTCCCACGTGTCTCAGCACTGCTGACCGACGCGCAGGCCGCAATGAACGATCGACGTTTCGAAGAGCTCTGCGCTGATTTGGAACAAGTCTCGGCGACCCTTCATGCACTTATCGAAATCGTGATTCCAGGTGGCGCGGACAATATGACCCCGGAAATCGGAGAGATACCAGAACCGGTGGCGACGGCGGAAACCATTGGTCTGCCGGTCGACGCACCAGGCATTGACTTAACTGAAAAGAGCAACGCTGAGGAACACCAACCAAGGCGAGCGATGGCGGCGGCGGCATGAGTGCTGTTCAGGAGGGCCGCAGTGCCGCTCTCCATCGTGACACCTAAGGCCAGAACTATTGAGGAAGGGCCATGATCGCTATTCAAGACTGGTTGACCCCGGCAAGACTTCTATTCTTGATCATCCACATCTTAGGACTGGCGTGCTTCACCTACATTGCCGCCAGACGAATAGCTCCATTAGTTCGTGCCGAGCGCGATTTTCGCTTCGATCGGACACTCGTTCGAGCAGGAAGACTCCTGCAGTATTGGCTCGCGCAATGGAGGCATCCGCGGTACAGGTTTGCCGGTACGATTCACATACTCATCTTCGCCGGATTCCTGTTGCTAGCTACTCGCGCCTTTTACGTGATCATTTTCGGGTTCCCCGAGCAGTTCGTATTGGGCGTTGAACCCGGGGCAATCAGTCAGTTCTACGGTTTTGTAACTGACTGGGCCACCACTGTTGTGTTTGTCTGCGCAATCATCGCGGCAATTCGGCGGATGGTCTTCAGACCGGCGAGGTACGCCGTGCCGGCCCGATACGGCAAAGGTCACCCGGCCGATGCCATCTTCTTATTAGGGCTCATCGCGCTGCTGATGTTTGCGGACAGCCTGTTCGTGGGTAGCGCTGCCGCCGCGCAGGCGCAGCAGACGAATGCAAACGAGCTAGCTACCTTGACATTGCCGTGGGCAGTAAGCACGTTCCTCGCGACAGCCGATATGGCCGCGCTTTGGAACGTGCATCTGGGTGCCTTCTTTCTCCATCAACTCACGTTCTACTTCCTGCTGTGTTACCGGCCATTCGGAATACAGTTCCACGTCGAGACGTCGCAATTCAGCGTGTACTTCGCAAAGCTCGACCGTGGAACGGTGAAGCCCGTGAGGTGGGGAGTCACAAGCGCAAACCTTGATCAGGTGAAATCTTTCGGAGTTAAGACATTCGAAGATTTCACATGGAAGCACATGCTCGATTTCTATTCGTGTGCTGATTGCGGGCGATGTTCGGACAACTGCCCGGCGAATGCGGCGGGACGTCCACTTTCCCCCAGGTTCCTGACGATCAAGGCGAGGGACTACTGCTTCCAGCACTACCCGGTTCTGGGGAGTTCGACGAATGGCCAGGCCCTGATCGGCAATTTGTACTCGGAAGATGAGATCTGGTCGTGTACGACCTGCGGTGCTTGCGAGGAGGAGTGCCCGCTGCTGATCGAGTACATCGACAAGATTGTCGATCTGCGTCGGGGCTTGGTGGATGACGGTAACGTGCCGCAGTCGCTGCAGAAGCCGCTCAAGGCTCTCGAGAGCCGAGGCAATCCGTACGGAAAGTTGGACAAGAAAAGAGGCGAGTGGGCGAAGAAGGAGTTTCAGCAGGCCTGCAGGGTCAAGGTTCTGGACGGGAAGAACGGCGGTGCCGATACGTTGTATTTCGTTGACAGTATCACTTCCTACGACGACCGCATTCAGGCGATCGGGCGGGCGACAGCCAGAATCCTCGACCACTGCGGCGAGAACTTCGGAATCCTCGGCGCTGCCGAGAGAGATAGTGGGCACGACGTTCGCCGATTCGGCGAAGAGATGCTGTTTTTGTCTCTGCGGGACCACAATGCTGATGCGATTAAGGCTGCCGGGGTCAACCGCATTGTGACTGCCGACCCGCACGCCTACAACGCGCTGAAGCACGACTACACAGATATTCCGCAAGTGGAGCACATCTCGCAGTACGTCGCCCGCGAAGTTAAACAGGGCCACATCAAGCTAAGCCGCATCGACAACGAGGACGCGATTTACACGTACCACGACCCGTGTTACCTCGGGCGGCACAACCAGATCTATGACGATCCTCGCGAGGTGCTCGATTCCATTCCCGGTCTGAAGAGAGTTGAGATGAATCGCTGCCGTGATCGTTCCTTCTGCTGCGGCGGTGGCGGACTCATGTTGTTCTACGAACCGAAAGAGGATGAGAGGATCGGGGTGAAGCGCGTGCGGATGGCGGCGGAAGCGGGAGCGAACGTAATCGTGACCGCCTGTCCATTCTGCATGGTGAACATAGAAGATGCCATCAAGGTTGCCGCACTGGAAGGCAAGATGACGGCAATCGATCTCGCAGAACTGGTTGACCTGCATACTGTGCGTCAGCCGCAGTCGGATTTGGAAAGAACCCAGCCAACGGAGTTGGTTAAGAACGCGTAGCGATTCAGGAGAGTGACATGGAGATCCTGGTGTGTGTGAAGCGGGTGCCGGACACGTCAGAGAACGAAATCGTTCTTAATAGTGCCGGAAACGACATAGAGCGAGACGATCTCGTTTTCTCGGTTAACGAGTGGGACAACTACGCGGTTGAAGAAGCTCTCCAGATCGCGGACCGAGTGGGCGGAAACGTCACAGTTGTCACAGTAGGCGGTGAAGACGACGAGGAAGTGTTGCGAAGAGAAATGGCCATGGGCGCCAAGCACGCCGTCCTGATCTCGGACGAAGCCTTCGAGGGGTCGGATGGTAAGGGCCTGGCGACGATTTTGAAAGCGTTCATTGAGAAGGGGAATTACGACCTGATTCTCACGGGGGTGCAAGCTGACGATGGCTGCGCACAGGTCGGCGGAATGCTGGCTGCGATGCTTGACTACCCCTTCGCCTCGCTGGTCAACGCGATTGAAGTTCTCGATGGAAAAAGGATTAAGGTCTGCCGCGAGATCGAAGGCGGGAACAAGGAAGTGAACGAAGTCGACCTGCCGTGTGTTCTCTCCATTCAGACTGGCATCAACGAACCTCGATATGTGGGGATGCGCGGCATCAGGCAAGTCGCGTCGATTGAGATACCGACGCCTTGCGCGGCGGACCTGGGTATTGATCCTGCGACCGTCGGTGCCGCTGCCGCAAAGGTAAGGCGAGTTGACTATTTCGTGCCCGCGGTAACTAAGCAAGCTGAGATGCTGCAGGGCAGCAACGAGGAAATCGCCGACAAGGTGATCGAGCTAGCGAAAGCGAAGGGAGGGTTCCGATAATGCGTACTTTTGCTTACATCCTGCATAAGGCCGGCGTTGTCGACGATTCCGCAACCGAACTTCTTACGGCAGCTAAGAAGCTTGATCCCGGTGCTTCACCGATTGCGATCGTGACCGGGTGGGGCCCGGACCTCGATTCCGTTTGCGATCGTGTTCGTACATTTTACGGCGAAGTCTGGAAGATCGGGAGCGAGGCGCTCGCGTATCCGAATGCCGAACTAGTGCGCAGTGCGCTGGTGAAGGTTCTGCCGACTGGCAGTGTGCTGCTGGTGGCGCACGAGCACTTCGGGATAGACCTGTCGCCAGGTCTTTCCGTCAAGCTGAACTCCGCCTTTGTCTCAGACGTGCTGGACATTGATGGAGTTGAAGGCACTCAAGTCAAAGTCGTGCGACAAGAATTCGGTGGGCAGATCAGCACGCATGTGCGGTGTGATGTCTCGTCGGGCGCGGTGATCAACGTACGTCCTGGTGCCTTCAAAGCAGCAAACGGCGCTCCTGTCTTGGGGCAAATCGTCGACATGTCTGATGAAGTCGGAGCGTTGTCGGCGAAGAGACGCTATATCGAAACACTCGTGGCCGAGTCCGGCGGCGTGGATATCACCAAGTATGACGTCTTGATCTCGGTCGGCCGAGGCATTCAAGAGCAAGGGAATGTTGGGATCGCACAGGAACTCGCGGATGCGATGGGTGCGGCTGTCTCCTGCTCGCGTCCGGTTGTGGACGCGAAGTGGATGGAGAAATCACGACAGGTAGGTTCGTCCGGCAAGACGGTCAAGCCCAAGGTGTACATGGCGTGCGGAATCAGCGGCGCGTTCCAGCACTTGGCCGGAATAAAGGGAAATCCGCTGATCATTGCTGTCAACAAGAACCCGAAGGCGCCGATTTTCCAGGTCGCCGACGTCGGCATCGTTGCTGACATTCTGGAGTTCCTACCGGAGTTGACGAACAAAGTTCGAGAAGCACGTGGTATTTCGGCGAAAGCGGGGGGCCGCCAATGATCACGAGAAGACACTCAACCTTAGCTTGAAATCTCTGAAAGACTTCGCGAAAGGAAAACTGCCAGACGAAACGCTGCTGGACCTTGATGCTCGAGACGAATGTCCACTCGAAACGATTCGGTGGATGTGCAATCCAGATCAGCTCGGCATACAACTGTTGTTTGTGCCGGAAGAGTACAGCGGGATGGGCGGCAGTACCTTTGATGTGTACCGCGTTTGTGAGGAAATGGCGCGCATTGACCTTGGTATAGCGACCTCACTGTTTGCGACATTCCTTGGCAGCGATCCGATCACCGTTGGCGCTACTCTCGAACAGAAGAAGAAATGGCTTTCTCGCATCGCCGACGAAGGATTGCTGTTTGCGTATGGCGCCACTGAGCCGGAGGCCGGCAGCGACCTGGGAGCCCTGAAGACGACGGCCGAGCGTGTTATGCAGGACGGTTGCATCGTCGGCTACAAGATCACGGGCAACAAACAGTGGATCAGCAACGGGAGTATTGCGGACGCGTACACGATATTGGCGAACACGCCCGCTGGTCCGAGCTGGTTCATTGTTGAGAAGGGTGCGAAAGGTTTCACTCAGGACAAGCCGGAGGAGAAACACGGCATTCGGCTTAGCAACACCGCCGCCCTGGCGCTCGACAACGTTCACGTCGATGCGGACCGATTGATCGGTGCCGTCGAAGGACAAGGCCTTATTCAGGCACAGGCAGTGTTCGGATATACGCGCCTGATGGTAGCCGCATTCGGCCTCGGTGCCGGATGGGCTGCGCTTGACCGCGCGATACCGTACGCGAAGAAGCGCATCCAGGGCGGAACGCCACTCTCCGAAAAGCAGGGATATACGCACAAGCTGATCGTACCCAACGTGGTGCATCTCGAGGCTGGCCGCGCGTACATCGAGGAGACGGCGGAGCGGATCGATGCCGGCGAAGGCAGTCTGAACACGGAAGGCGCGATCGCAAAGTACATGTCGACCGAGGCCGGGAATCAAGCGGCAGACCACAGCATTCAAGCGCATGGCGGTTATGGCTATACGCACGAGTACATGGTGGAGAAGATCAGGCGAGACGTCCGGATCACCACGATTTACGAAGGTACTTCCGAGATCATGGAGATGACGATCAGCCGTGACCGGTGGCAACTCCACCTAAAAACACGCGGCCAGCACTACCACGAGGAAGCGCGCCGGATGGAAGAGTTGCACGCAAAGAGCCCGGAAGTCGGTGCTGGTATAGCGGCGCTCGCCTTGCATGCGCTAGCCGAAGTGATGGAACGGTCACGTGTAACACGCCTGACTCGGTACCAGCATGTTCTGTTGCGCTTGGGTGAACTGATCGCGTACGCGGAATGTGCAGGTTGCCTTGCGCGTCGTGCCGCTCGCAGCATCGACGGCAAACTGAACGAGAAAACGAACGCGCGCTTCGATGCAAAAGCGGTTTTCGCGATCAGCCGAACATTTGCGCGTGAAGCTGCGCTCAAGGTGGCTCAAGAAGGAGCCCGCCTCGTAATCGGCGGTGGTGGGCTCAGCGACGCGGAGGTGGAGTCGTTCACTACTGCGCTCGGTTTAGCGGCGATTCAGAAAGCTCAAACCGGTGCGATCAGCGACATGGACTTTTTGTCGGACGTGATATTTGAGCGTGCCGCGAAGCGCTCCGCAGTGGGAGCGTAATGCGGAAAGAAAACTGATTCATGCGGAAGGACGTTTAACGGGCCCAATGATCATTCGAACTTATACGAGCACCAAGTATTCAGGAGCGCAATCATGGAGAGTACCGCGCATCGAGCGATCGCGATCGTCGGAGCGGGAGCCGTGCTGCCCGACGCCCCAAACGTGGCGGCGTTCTGGGAGAACGTGAAGAACGGCCGATATAGCATCACCGAAGTTACGCCGGACCGCTGGGACCCCACCCGGTACTACGATCCCGATCCCAGTGCGCCTGATAAAACATATTCGAAGATTGGTGGGTGGGTGCGCGAGTACGCATGGGAGCCCATGAAATGGCACTTGCCGATTCCACCCAGGGTCGCAGGTGCAATGGACGATGCTCAGAAATGGGCCATCGCCTGCACGCGTGAAGCGCTGGAGGACTACGGTTATCCCAAGCGCCCCTTGGACGCAGATCGAACGGCTGTAATCCTGGGTAACGCGATGGCCGGTGAGAAGCACTATCTCACTGCTCTTAGAGTGTACTTTCCGGAGTACGCCCATGAACTTGCGGAGAGTGCCACGTTTGCTGCTCTGCCGGAGAACTTGCGGCGCGATGTCACTCGCGAATTGCACAGCAGAATCGCAAAGCGCCTTCCTGAGATCACCGAGGACAGCATGCCGGGTGAGCTGGCAAACTGCATTGCTGGCCGAATAGCTAATCTCTACAACTTTCACGGTCCGAATTTCGTGACTGACGCCGCGTGTGCCTCGGCGATGGCAGCTTTCATGGCCGCTGTGGAGGGATTGGCGGAACACGAATTCAACTTTGCGATCACCGGCGGTATCGACCGTAATATGGGCGCGTCGACGTTCGTGAAGTTCTGCAAAATCGGCGCACTGTCCGCGACTGGTAGTCGTCCTTACGCTCAGGGCGCCGACGGGTTTGTCATGGGCGAAGGAACAGTCATTTTTCTGCTGAAGCGTTTAGCCGATGCCGAACGCGACGGCGACAACATTTACGCTGTTTTGCGCGGCATTGCAGGCGCCAGCGACGGGAAGGGAAAGGGCATTACGGCGCCAAACCCGATTGGGCAGAAGATTTGTGTTGAGCGTGCATGGAAGAACGCCGGTCTTTCTCCTGCGACAGTGAGCATGATCGAAGGACACGGGACATCCACTCGCGTAGGCGACGTTGTTGAAGTGCAGAGCATTGCCGACGTACTTGGTGCATGCAATGTGCCTGTGGGGTCAGTGGCACTCGGCTCCGTCAAGTCGAACATCGGACACCTGAAGGGCGCGGCTGGTGCGGCTGGAATGCTGAAGGCTGCCCTCGCGCTTCGACACAAGCTGCTCCCGCCCAGCGTGCGATGTGAACGCTTGAATCCCGACATTGACTTCGCTCATTCTCCGTTGCGCGTCAATACCCAGCTGAGGGAGTGGGATGAGCCAGCGCAGTCGCCACGACGTGCAGGCGTGAGTGCGTTCGGGTTTGGCGGAACAAACTTCCATGCGGTGCTCGAGGAATACATTCCGGGCCGCCTAAACGGGAATGGCAAGCGCTCCAGCACTATCAATGTTCCAGCGGCCTGGTCACATGAGGGGACCATGAACGCGAAAAGCACTTCAGAAGCCTCGCTCAGTGCTTCCGCACCTGAGCCAGTAGCGTGCTCATCACCTGCGAGTCAGTCTGCTGGGAATGCGTGTAAGGCACCACTGCGTGGCGCGTTGGTGATTGGCGCTGCTTCGGTTGGCGCTTTCACTGAGCGCCTGCGTGCCATACAGAAGAATGCCGCGGAGGGCCGTGCTCCGGTACCTGCTGCGCCTGCTCAATCGGACCTGAGCGCGCCTGAACGCCTAGTCATCGACTACGCCGATGCCGCTGAACTGGCAGAGAAATGCGCAAAAGCCCTAAAGGCGTTCGGGGCCAATCAGCCGGCTATGTGGAAGGCGCTCCGTGCCCAGGGCATCTTTCGCGGGAGTGGCCCCGCGCCTAAGGTGGCGTTCCTGTACACGGGCCAGGGATCACAGTACGTCAACATGCTGCGAACGCTTCGCGCCAGTGAACCGATTATGGCTGAAGCCTTTGCAGAAGCCGACCGCGTGCTTACGCCGCTGCTGGGGAAACCGCTCAGCGAATTCATATTCATTGATGAGGCGGACGCCTCCGCCGTTGAAAAGGCCGAACAAGACCTGCGCCAAACTGCAATTACGCAGCCAGCTGTTCTGGCGACTGACATCGGCCTTACGCGGATGCTTGCTGCATATGGCATTCAGCCTGACATGACGATGGGCCATAGTCTCGGCGAGTACGGTGGGTTAGTCGCGGCCGGAGCTCTTCCATTCGACGACGCTTTGGAAGCAGTGAGCGCGCGTGGAAAGGAGATGACGCGCGTATCGATGGCCGATAACGGACGCATGGCGGCCGTGTTTGCACCTTTCACCGAGATCGAGAAGATACTCAAGAGAATTGATGGCTACGTTGTTCCTGCAAATATCAATAGTGAACGGCAGGCGGTTATCGGGGGGGCGAGCACGGCAGTGGAACGCGCAGTCGAATTGTTCCAGAAAGCCGGGTACACAGCAGTTCCTTTGCCGGTTAGTCATGCTTTTCATACATCGATTGTTGCTCCAGCAAGCGAACCTTTACGCAGAACGCTGGAGCGCCTGCGACTTCAGGCACCGAAAGTGCCAATCATCGCCAACTGCCGTCGCTCCCGAACAGGCGGAAGCAGTGGTCGTGCAGACTTCGAAAGAGGAACAGCTACCTGCCGCTGACATGGAATCCGTAGAGAAGATGTCGCAAGCAACTGCTGTTGAGGGTGTTTTCGCA
>DASPIK010000033.1:0-163879 GCA_035629075.1 Terriglobales bacterium
CTCTCGGCCGTTCTATCGGCCTATATACGCCTCCTGCAGCTCGCATCGGCGTGGTACAGCGAACCTCACTCTCGACACTGAAGTCCTGTAAAAACACCGAACCCACCCCGAAAAAGGGTGGGTTCGTCAGCAGCCTGACCCATCGTTTTACGATGGGTTCGTTCCGGTAAGCGCTTTGATTCACTGGACAGCAGCTTGTTGCATAACTGTTGTGAGCGCAGCGATAAACTTTTCATTCTGCTCGGGAGTGCCCACCGTGACTCGGATCGACCGCGGCGCTCCCCACACTGTAAGTGGGCGAATGATGACGCCTTCCTGCTGAATGCGATCGGCCAGTACTGCCGCGTCTTCCGCCGTTTCGATGTAAAGGAAATTTGTCCACGTCGGCAAAACCCGCAGGCCCATCTCCGAGAGCTTCTTCGTCAGCCAGGCGGCCCCGGCAGCATTGTTATCCAGTGACTTCTGAACGTGTTGCTCATCCCGCAGTGCGGCCAAAGCTCCTGCTTCGGCCAGACTCGATACGGAGAACGCCGTCCTCATCTTTGAGAGATAACGAATGAGGGCGGCGGGACCGAACCCGTATCCACACCTCACCGCGGCGAGCCCGTGCGCTTTCGAGAAGGTACGGAGGACGATCACGTTTCTGCCCTGGCGCACATAGTCGAGCGAACGCGAGAAGTCCAAGCCACGCTTCATTGCAAAATAGTGGGCGAAATCGTAATAGGCCTCGTCCAAAACTACCGTGACGTAGTTAGGTACGCGATCGATGAAGCGGTCCAACGCCACGGGATCAACCATCGTTCCCGTGGGATTATTCGGATTGGCAATGAAGATGACGCGTGTGTTCTCGTCGATCGCTGCGAGAATTGCATCCAGGTCGAAGGTGTCACCCTGCATCGGAACTTGAACCAGTTCACCGCCAGCCGCTCTTGCTGAGATCGGGTAGACAATGAACGATCGCTCGCTTGTGATAGCTTTCAGCCCTGGAGCGAGCAGCGTCCGGCCAATAATATCCAGGAACTGCGTTGAGCCGCCGGTTAGCAGGATCTGGTCGGGCTCAACATTGGCGCGTGCCGCTAGGTCGTTCTTGAGTTCGGTGGCCTCGTTGTCAGGGTAGAGATGTACTTCCGCGGCGGCTTCGCGCATCGCCTCGATCGCCAACGGCGACGGCCCGAACGGGTTCTCATTGGACGCCATCTTGATGCAGCGCACGCCGCTCTCCTTTTCCGCCTGCTTCAGCGGTTTGCCTGCAGCATAACCCCCGAGGGCGCGGATGTGTGCGGGTACCACCTCGTCGAACTTGGTCATGGATTCCTTTCCACAGCCGGTAAGTTGTCCGCAACTCTAACGTGATTCTCGCCTGCTCTTGCCTGAACTCTTCTTCGGTGATGACGGTTTGTTCGACCTTGGCCGGGTCGTTGGCGCGGTGCGCCCCGGTCTGGGTCGGGTCGCAGCGCGCTCAAGAGCCGAAATCTCTGTGGATGTGAGCGGACGCACCTTGCCCGGTTCCACGTCGAGTACCAACGGGCCGTATATGACGCGCTTGATCTTCTCCACCCTATGCCCAATCTGCTCAAACATGCGCCGGATCTGGTGATAACGACCTTCAGTGATCGTAATCTCGTACCAGGGATTCTCACCCTCTCGCGCGATGCTGATCTTTGCTGGGCTGGTCTTTACTGCCTTTGATTCCGGAGCGTCGGGCCTTCGAGTGAGAACCTCGCCAGTCGAGGAGCGCGGCCGCACCGGTGGGAGCACAATTCCGTTGCGTAATTTGTCGAGATCTTCGTCGGTTGGGTGCCCGCTCACTTTCACCAGATACGTTTTCGGCACGTGCGAAGATGCGTGCGTAAGTTTTTGCATGAGCGCGCCGTCGTTCGTGAGCAGCAGCAGCCCTTCACTGATGTAATCGAGGCGGCCGACGGGGAACACGCGCGCTCCAATGTTGGGAAGAAGATCCATTACGGTCGGCCGGCCCTCAGGATCTGTGACAGTCGTGACATACCCCTTAGGCTTGTTCATGAGCAGATATACCTTCCGCTCGGGGCCACGCAGGGGCTTGCCGTCCACCTTGATGCGGTCGCGCTCGATGTCTGCTTTCGCGCCCATTTCGGTGACAATCTGTCCGTTCACCTCGACACGACCGGAGGCGATCAATTCTTCGCTCTTGCGACGCGACGCGACGCCCGCTGACGCAAGGATTTTCTGCAATCTTTCGACCGGCATTCTTTACCTAAGATGTTGCGGAGCAAACCTGCGATTCTACGCTAAGAGTTCGTCCCGGCGCAGCTTGTTTTTGGCTGGACAGCTCTGTTGGAATGACAGCCACGCCGAAGTCAGTTTCGACGTGGCTGATGCGCTAGTTGAAAACTCAGCCTCTAAGAGACTCTTCGGAATCGGGCTGAGGCTGATTGGATTCCGTCGTTGCGTCTTCGCCTTCCACCTGCGCACGAACGATCGACTCGGCTGTGTCAGCGCCGGACGAGTAATCTCCGGCTACTTCGCGCCGCGGTTCAGAAGGCTGTGCGTCAGCCTGTTCGCCTTCGACCTGAGAGCGAACCACGGACTCTGAAGTGTCGGCTTCTGCTGAATTGTCTCCCTTGCGCTCCATACCACTTTCGATGTCGCCTTCGACGGACTGAGCCGCATGATCATCGCTGGCAGCTTCGGAATCCGGAGTGGCTTCGACATCGTGTAAGGTGCTCTGCCCCGCCGGTTCTTCGTCGGGCGCGAACATGTCAACCTGGCCGGCATCCTGTGCCAGCTTTTCGAACTCCTCCATGCTCGGCAACTCGGAAACGTCCTTCAGGCCGAACTTGAGCAGGAACTCTTTTGTGGTCTTGTACAGGATCGGGCGACCGATCACTGCTTTGCGCCCGGCAGTCGTGATCAGCTTGCGATCGAGCAGGGTAGCAATGACGCCCTGTGAATCGACACCACGAATCTCGCTAACCTCAGGCGCGGTCACCGGTTGCTTGTAAGCGACTACCGCCAGGGTTTCCAACGCGGGCAGGGAAAGCCTGAGCGGGGGCTTCAGAATCTTGGCGAATGCCTTGACAACGTCGTGATGCTCCGGCTTGGTGGCCATGCGGAACCCACCTGCAATCCGGCGTATCTCCATGCCCCGGTCCGAAGATGCGTAGTCTGAGATGAGTTCCTCCAGCACCTCGCGCACTCGAACTTTTACCTCGGGCGGAACCTCGTTCCTGGGCTTTCGTTTCGGCTGAATCGGCGCAATAGCGTTGTCGGAAGCCTCCGAACGAGGTTGCTCGGCCTGAGATTCCGCGACTACCTCGGTTTTCGACTCAGGCGCAACTTGCTCATCCTGGACTTCTGGCGCAGGCTCGGCGCCTGTCTCGTGCTCTGTGGCTTCAGCCTGGACGAGAGTTTCTGAGGAATTGCCTAAGGCTACCGGAGATGGTTGCTCGCTCTCAGGCGCAACGGCTTCTTCGGCTGCAGCCGGTGAAGCAGCCTCCGGAGTCTGTTGCACGGCGGCTGTGTCGGTTGCTGGCTGGTCATCGATTTTACCCGGATCCTGCACAGGTGGTTCGGAAATGGCCTCGGTTTCAGAAGCTTGGTCTTGCGACTCGGACGCCGCTTCCTGGACCGCAGCGGCTGCGACTTCGGCTGCGCGCGCCTGTTCTTCCGCTAGTTCCTGCAGAACCGTCGGCTTCACCAGGAATGAAATCTGTTCCAGTGTGACTGGTTCCTCGGCGGCGTAGATGATTGCCTCGATTTTGCCTTTGAGTCCCATTGAATGCGAGTTCCAAGTTTCGAGTTTCGAGCGGGAGCCGCGCTCCGCGCCATCGAGTTTCACCGGCCGCAACAGAGGCTCGAAACGCGAAACTCGAAACTCGAAACTGACCTTATCTCCAATCGTCTTTAACTGCCGACTGATCACCGAATGCGGTGTCGAATGCTGTGTGCTTTTTGAGCAGGATTTCACCGAAAACTCCGTCCTGCCGCAGGAGCACGGCCTGCAATCGTACCAGTTCGAGAACGGCAAGGAACGCACAAACCAGGGCACGCTGGGAGTTGACGTGCCTCAGTACCTGCTTCAGCTTCAGTGGCTTGTCCTCGAGCATCATGCGCCGGCGCACATAGTCGATCATCGAGCCAACGCTGATGTTCTCTTCGTCCAGCTTCAAGACAGGTTTGGACTTCAGGCGTTCCAGTACTTCGCGGAAGGTGCGGACCAGATCCACCACATCGACGGCTAGCTCGGCTTCCGTTCCCTCGGCGTTCTTGAATTCCTTCATCGCCGGGTTCGTCAGGACCGCTTCTTCAATCTGCTGCTTTTGCAACAACATCTGGGCGGCAGTCTTGAACCGCTCGTGTTCCAGCAGGCGGTTGACGAGTTCCATTCGCGGATCTTCCTGCTGATCGGCGGAAAGCGTAGGATCCCGGGGCAGCAGCATCTTGCTCTTGATATGAATCAGCACCGAAGCCATGTAAACGAAGTCTGCGGCGAGATTGACGTCAAGGCTCTTGATCTTTTCGGTGTACGACAGATACTGCGCCGTGATTTGCGCAATCGGAATGTCGTATATGTTGATGTCCTGCTTGCGAATAAGGTCGAGCAGCAGGTCGAGCGGTCCGTCATACACATGGCTTACGGTGATCGCGAACGGATACTCGCTGGCCGGCTTAGTGGCTGTTTTCAGTTCGCCCTGAACGGGAACCGCAGTTGTGGCTGCGGTTTTCGTCTTCGGCTCGGGTTTTGTTACTTCCGCCATCTGCTGATTCGGCCGCCTTATTCGGATGTGCTCGCGATGTTCTTGGGAGGCGCTTCGTACGAGTGAGACAACCGCATCGCTTCGCGCACTTCCGCCATGGTAGCGGCCGCTGCTTTCCTTGCCTTTGCAGAGCCAGCCTCGAGAATGTCCCAGGCCAGGCGAGGATTCTCCTCGTATTTGCGGCGGCGATCCTGTATAGGAGCAAGCACCTTCACGATGTGGTCAGCTGCCCACTGTTTGCATTGAATGCAGCCGATACCGGCGCTACGACACCCGGCGTCCACGTTAGCGATCGTCTCCTGATCGCTGAAGATCTTGTGCAAGTCGCCAACCGGACAAACATCCGGATTGCCCGGATCCGTACGACGCACCCGGGCGGGGTCGGTGACCATGGTCTTGAGCTTTTGCCGGATCACTGGCTCGGGATCCGTCAGCAGCAATGCATTCCCGTAAGACTTCGACATCTTGCGGCCGTCTGTACCGGGCAGCTTCGCGGCTGGGGTTAAAAGCGGCTGCGGCTCAGGGAAGACATACTCACGCTTCCCGGCATAGAACATGTTGAAGCGCCGGGCTATCTCCCGGGTGAACTCCAGGTGCGGCACCTGATCTTCGCCAACCGGTACGTAATCGGCTTGATAAACCAGGATGTCAGACGACATGAGTACCGGGTAACCAAGAAAGCCGTAAGTGCCTAGATCCTTGTCCTTGATGTTGTCGCGCTGTTCCTTGTAGGTTGGCACGCGTTCTAGCCAGCCCAAGGGCGTGATCATCGACAGCAGCAAGTGAAGCTCTGCATGCTCCGGCACGTGCGACTGCGTGAACATCGTTGCGTGCTCGGGGTCCAGACCGGCGGCCAGCCAGTCAAACACCATTTCAAGCGCGCTCTGTTTAACGTCACTCGTATCGGCGTAATTGGTCGTCAGCGCGTGCCAATCAGCAACGAAGAAAAAGCATTCGTATTGCTTCTGGAGGCGAATCCAGTTGTCGAGGGCACCGACAAAATGACCGAGGTGCAGCTTGCCCGTGGGCCGCATCCCGCTTAGAACTCTTGGCTGTTTCTTTGAAGTGCGTTGCGACATCGTTTCCTGGTCTCGTTATCTCATGAGGGGCGAAAAGAAGAATTCTAGTACCGGTCCGGCAAAGAACCAGATGACTCTACCTCCGACTGTGAACAGCAGTAGCAATCCCACCAGGCCGAGGGAGTCGTAAATGCGAACGGCCGCGTCGGGAAGCATGTGCCGTAACACGTGGCTGCCGTCCAGTGGAGGTATGGGAATCAGGTTAAACACGCCCAGAATGACGTTCACGAAGACCGCATCGCACAGGATGACAGCAAGCGGATTCAGTGCTGAGTTCGTCTGGAACCCGTGCGTTTGTCCGGGCGCAAATATGAAATGAACGGAGTCTGAGACCGCAGTTGCGCCGAGCATTGAGGTCAATGCGATGACCTTCAGGACAGCGACGGCTGCGATCGCGGCCATGAAATTGCTGACTGGACCCGCGACCGACGTCAGAATGTCATCACGAACTATGTGTTTGAAGTGTCGCGTGTTCACCGGCGTCGGCTTCGCCCAACCGAATGTGAAACCCAGAAAAGCGGTAATGATAGGCACCACAACCGATCCAACCGGATCGATGTGCCTGATCGGGTTCAGCGTGATTCGGCCAAGCATGTAGGCAGTCGGGTCGCCCAGGCGCCACGCCGTCCATGCGTGAGCGGATTCGTGCAGACTCACCGCAAACAGCAACACGATGATCTGAAACACTATATTTACGTGCGTGAGATCCATGCCGGATAAGATTCGATGTTAACACGTGAGACGCAGGATCACGATGGCCCAGGACTATGCACAGTGTTTCAGGCTCCACGGAGCCTCAAGTCATTACGAGATCTGGCAGCAGGTATCTTTCCCGCCATTCCCGGAATGTCCGATAACGGGCATACTCGCTTCATATGCCAGTGCTGTCCAACGAGCGCGTACTCACCAGTTTTCTTGATTACTTGAAGATCGAAAAAGGTCTGGCGCGGCTGACCGTGGCGGCTTATACGCGGGACATTGGCCAGTTTGCCGGGTTCCTTGAGAAGCGTAAACGCACCCTCGTCGACGCCAACCGGCAGGACGTCCGTGACTTTATGGACGAACTCTTTCGCCGCCGCGATCTCGACGGCAGATCGGTGGCGAGAAAGCTCTCAGCCTTGCGCCACCTTTACAAATACCTGCTGCTTGACCGGCATATCGAGCACGATCCCACCTTGAATATTGAGACACCGAGGCAGTGGCGTGTACTGCCGAAGTCGCTGGCACGAGATGAAGTCGAGATGATCCTCAACCCCTCTGCCGGGGGAGACGGCGCGCCCCTGCAAGACTCCCGGGGCAAAGAATCCGAAGCCATAGCGAGCCGAAATCGGGCGATGCTTGAGGTCTTCTATGCAGGAGCACTGAGAGTGTCAGAGGTCATCAGCATTCGGCTCGAAGACCTGAAACTCGATCTCGGATACGTCCTGGTTCGGGGCAAGGGAGACAAAGAACGCATCGTGCCGCTGGGCGCTCCGGCGCAACAGGTTCTGCGCGACTACATCGCAAATGCACGGCCTATTCTGCTGGCTGGCAAGACTTCGGCACTCCTGTTCCTGGGACGGCGAGGACGTCGGTTAACGCGCCAGCGTGTGTGGCAGATGGTCAGCGCCGCCTCCGAGATCACAGCTCGGCACGCCAGTCCTCACATGTTGCGTCACAGTGCGGCAACTCACATGGTGGAAGAAGGCGCCGACCTGCGCACGGTTCAGACAATTCTTGGCCATGCCGACATTTCTACAACCCAGGTCTATACCCACCTGGCGATGGACCGCTTGAAGGACGTTTACACCAGATTCCATCCGCGTTCAGCCAGACGCGACGGCAACAAGAAGGAGAAGCAGTGATGCCCATCGACTTTCGCAAACTGGCTCGTGATCAAGAACGCGCAGAGGAACAGTCGCGTGAGTGCTCGGGAGCGGCTCCAGACCGCGAGAGGACCAAGGTTGAACAGGACATCGACGACTTCCTGCGTTCTCTTGGGGAGAGAAATGCTTCGCGCAACACGGTTCTGGCTTACACAAAGGATCTCAGGGGCTTTGTCGAGTACGTAAGCGGCGAAACCGACTGGGCGAACATAGACCACGTGCGTATTCGTGGTTTTCTGTCGCACTTGTACGAGCGGGGGCTCAGCAAAACTTCGGTTGCGCGGACGCTCGCCGCCCTCCGGTCGCTCTACCGATGGCTGGCGAGAGAAGGAGTCGTAGAGCAGAACCCTGCCGCGCTGGTCTCCACGCCGCGGCTACCCAAGAAGCTGCCACGTGTTCCCACGATCGAAGAGATGAGCACCGTATTCGACGGTGCCATGCCGGATGAGGCCGCCTTTCCGGAACGTGAACGCCTTATGTTCGAACTGCTTTACGGTTGTGGCATACGAAGCTCCGAACTCATCGGCATCAATCTTGACGACATTCGCTCCGCGAATGGCATCATCCTGATTCGTGGCAAAGGCAAAAAGCAACGGTACGTTCCGTTCGGTGACGCCGTAAAATCTGCGCTTTCGGAATATCTGCCGGCCCGTCAGAAACTGCTGGCGGAAAAGCGCACGTCTTCTCGTGCGCTGCTCCTGAATCTTCGCGGAAGCAGGCTCACGACTCGCAGTGTCGGACGGATCGTGAAGCAAATTGCAGTAGCGCGCGGTCTTTCTCCCGATGTCCATCCGCACACACTCCGCCATGCGTTCGGCACGCACTTGCTGGAAGAAGGTGCGGATCTCCGGGCCATCCAGGAATTGCTTGGGCACGAACGGCTTTCGACGACGCAACGATACACCCAGCTCACAATGAAGCACGTGCTTGAGGTGTATGACAAAACCCATCCTCGGGCTACGTAACGGATAGTTTGTCGCTATGCAGCGGCAGGGTAGTGGAATTCGATCGCTGGCGTTTCTACAGGCAGAGATACGCAAACGACGGTGCCTTTCCCGATCTTGCTGCGCACCCTGATCGCTCCGCCGTGGCCTCTTACGATGTTCTCGCTTACCCAGAGACCGAGGCCGGTGCCGACGTGTTTCTTCGTCGTAAAGAAAGGCTCGAAGATATTTTGGACGTTCTCAGGATCGATACCGCTACCCGTATCGGCAACCGTGATTCGAACCTGCGAATCGCCTGTGAGATTTACTCGCGAAATGCGAATGTACAGGGTTCCATGATTCGCCATTGCTTCCACGCTGTTCGCGATCAGATTTGAGAAAACCTGTCTAAGTTCACCCGCGATACCGGTCACACTGCATTGGGCTGCGTACTTCTTGCACACACGAATGTTCTTGGCTTCCAGGCGGCGCGCCAGTAGATGCAAAGCCTGGTCCATCAACTCCTGAATATCAACTGAACGCGGAGTCGAGCGTTCACGATAGAACCCGAGTGTCTGTTTTGTGATTTGTGCAATCCGCTGCAATTCTTGATCGGCCGTCTCGAGCGCCTTCTTAGTTCCGGGCGAGAGCGATGTGTCCATCAAAGCCAGATAAATCAAGTTGAATACAGCCTCGAGTGGATTGTTGATTTCGTGCGCGACGGTAGCGGCCATGCGGCCGGCAGATGCCAGTTTCTGACTCTGGATCAGCGCAGCTTCTGTTCTCTTGCGTTCGGTTACGTCGCTGGCAATGCCCAGAACGCGTACGGCCTTCCCGTTCTCGTCGCCAATGACGCGGGCGCGAACACCCAGCCAAGTTGGCGCGTCCGAGAACCCGATGACCCTGTACTCCGCCTCATACTCGCCGCAGTTCCGGATAGCCTCCCGCACCACAGCGCCAAGTCCGTCCCGGTCTTCCGGATGCACGACTCGGCGCCAGTCACGGCCATCACTCATGCTTGAGAACTCCGCCAGCACCGGAATGTCCCTGAAAAATGTCACTTTGTCCGTCTGAAGGTCCCATTCCCAGACGGCGATTCTCCCTGCGTGCTGGGCCAGCACCAGCCTCTCCTGCGTCTGACGAAGCGCCTCGGCGGCCCGCCTGCGATCGGTTACATCCGAGAACATGCCGAGAGCGCCTATCGCATTGCCACTTCCGTTCTTGACCGGACTGGTCGAGGCGAGCACCAGAATTTCCGAGCCATTCTTGCGCCTGAATCGAAAATCGAATTGTTCAGGCGTACCCCGAATGGAAGCACCTATCCTTTCCCTTGCCGGTTCAACTTCTTCGGGAAAGCAAAAGTCCAGCATGGTGCGGCCCTGAATCTCTTCAGTTGAGTAGCCCAACATCTCTGCCAGTCGCCGGTTGACGTACAGGGTTCGAGCCTGCCTGTCTACGAGCCAGATCCCCTCGTTCGCCGTCTCGACAATTGCGCGGAAGCGCTCTTCGCTTTCTCGAAGGGCTTCCTGTGCTCGACGCTGTTCGGTAATGTCGAACGACTTGCTCCCCACAAACTTTCGGCCCTCAACATCGACCACAGGAAATCTAAAGCTGAGCCAGTGGTGTTCCCCGTCTGGGTCATGGGTCGTCTCGGTGAACTGGAGAGGTACTCCTTCCCGCATCACCGTCGCATCATTTTCGATGAACTCTGCGGAAAGCTGCTGTCGGGGTACTCTCTCGCTCATACCTCCAGGTTTGTCCGCGAGCCCGAACCTGTCACGCGCGCGTGCGTTGTAAAAGACAAACTTACCTTCCTCGTCCTTGAGGTAGGCGACGGCTGGGCTGTTGTCCATGAAGATGCGGAAAAGACTTCGCGCGTGCTCTAATTCTCGCGCAAGGTCGGAAAGGTTTCGGAGCGTACGCCGGTTTTTTTCTCCCATCGCAATGATCAGACCGGCCACGCACAGGAAGGTCAAACTGCCAGCGACGTGCTGAGCGTCGATGAGCACTGAACCTCGCGGCTTGATGAACCAATAATCTGCAGCGATCAGTGACACGACCGCATTCACGGCGGCTGGTCCTGTGCCGCAGTACCAGGCCGCGAATACGACGCCTAGGTATAGGGTCACGTATGGCAAATAAGTGCCGAGGATGGGATCCAGAGTGGCGCGAATGACAAGTACGGCGGCGCTGGCAAGAATTGCACAGGCGTATCTGCGTGCGGCGCTCGCTTCCATTCCGGTACTTCGGTCTCGGGTGGAAAAAGTCACTGCCCTTGGTTCACCAGCACCTTGGATGATACCGGCGCGGTGCAAAGTTGCTGCATACGATCACGAGAAGGGGGTGCCAGGCGTGGAGAGGGAGTGTTATGGCAGGATTCCGCGGTTTGCTACGGCAATGCTGTCACGAGTAGTGTTCTTGACCAGGTACATCATTTCATCTGCTTGCCGGATAATTTCGTGCGTGTTCCGGGCATCCTCCGGGAAAGTCGCCATGCCGATGCTGGCGCGGATGTTCAATTTAAGCCCTTCCTGTTGCAGGAAGTTGGTCTGCCGGAAGCTTTCCTGCAATCGCCTCGCAACGTTCAATGCCTGGTCTTTTCCGGTCTGCGGCAGCACGATAACGAACTCATCTCCGCCGTACCGGAAAGCTGAATCAATAAGCCGCAGCCGCGATTTAATTGACATCCCCACCTCGGCCAGCAGTTTGCTGCCCACCAGATGGCCATGAGTGTCGTTCACATGCTTGAAATGATCAAGATCGAGGAACAGCACCGTGAATTCGTAGTGGAAACGCGCGGAACGATAGACTTCAGCGTCCAGTGTCTTATAGAGATGGCGAGCGTTGTAGAGGCCCGTGCAGTCATCCGTGATCGTGAGTTCCTGGATGCGCTCTACAGATCGGGCGTTATCGACTGCGATAGCCGCATAGTCGCAAAGCGCCTGCAAGAAAAACATTTCGTTCTCCTTGAAGGCCGACATCGGAACATTGATCAGTTGAATGACGCCGAGCACGCGGTGCTTTGATCTGAGCGGTATGCAAATTATCGATCGCGTTTGCCACCGCGTAACCTCGTCGATGCGCTTGGCAAACCGCGCATCGTTCTGCACATCGGGGACGATGAGGGGCTCGCCGTGGCGCGCCACCCATCCGGCGATGCCTTCGCCCATTTTCAGCCGAACGCTCTTGAGGGTTTCGGCAGCGTCTCCGACCGCAATCGCGAAATAGAGGTCGTCACGAGCCTCATCCACCATCAGCAACGACCATGTATCCGGGCGGAAGTACGCCGCCATTTTATCCATGATGGTCTGCAGAATGGAATCGAGGTTCAGCGAAGACGTCAGCGCTTTCGCCACGTCATGAAAGATCTCCAGTTCCTGGAGTTGCCGTTTGCCGTCTATCGCTGACGCTTCCGTCACAGTGTTTTGTTTCCGAAACCCGATTCACTTCAAGTGCGCTGGCAAGGATGTGCGTAATTATACGGAGTCGTTTTTCGCGTCAGCAACCCGCAATTCACCCGATGGGGTGCTCTTTGGTAACCCCTTTCGTGGTTAAGCCGCGCACAATAAGGACGTTACGGGCTTTTCCGTTTGACACGCGACAGGGCGCAACCTATGATGCGAGCGTTACCATTCACATGCACATACGTTAGGTGCGGAGCGTTGAGCGCTTCCGTGCCATGCGTGTATGCCGAGTGGCGCAGTCGACTGACGGATTGCAGGAGGCTTTCCGGGTGGGATCGTTCGGCGAACGGCTACGGCGAGAGCGGGAGATGCGCGGTGTCACACTGGAAGAGATGGCCGCTGCGACAAAAATAGGCACGCGTTCGCTGAAAGCGCTTGAGGACGAGGAATTCCACAAGCTCCCAGGCGGAATATTCAATAAGGGATTCGTTCGCAGTTACGCTCGCTTCCTGGGCATCAGCGACGAACAGGCCGTTGCCGATTATCTGGTTGCCGCCGGCGAGCCGGAAAACAAGCCAGCCGAAATCGACCCGCTACAAATGGTCGCGCAGCATGAAGCGGAAAAGCGATCAAGCGGTCGTTCGCGCGAACTCGACAGCATCAACGCCAGCTCTTACGGCTTTCCTTGGGTGGCAATCCTTGCCATCGTGGTGATTTTTGCTGCTACCGGGACAATCTGGAAGTTCTACCCTGAAATCAAGGCACGACTATCGGCATTTCGGCAGCCGTCTGTAAGTCAGCCGCTTGAGCAGACTCTCCCTGAGACGCAAGCTCCGATGGCACAGGCGGCGAATGTTCCGACCGAGTTGCAGCCGACGGCGAGTGAGCAGGCCGCGGTGCAACCGTCCGAAGTGCCGGGCAGCACTACTGCATCTCAGGAGACAACGCAGGCCAATGCCGGGTCCAGCAATACAAGTCCAGCCGGTGGTTTCGTGCTGTCAATTCGCGCCACGCAGGATTCATGGGTGTCCATCACCGCTGATGGTAAGTCGGTTCTGACCGGGACGCTTCGGCCGACAGAAGAGAAGTCGATACACGCAAAGGACCGGGTCATTTTGAAAACCGGGAATGCCGGCGGGGTTGAGATCGCCTTCAACGGCAAAGTCTTGAATGCCATTGGCCGCGACAATGAGGTGCGCCGGGTTGTTATAACTGCTGACGGCTCTATTCAGTAGGACTGGACGCGTTCGCTGCTCCCACGCGCCGCTCGCACACAGCTATTTACACGTTGATGCTTGCTTACTCATGTCGGTTCGACGTGGTTGCTGGCAAGCAACTTCTCTGATACGGTTTCACAGTCAAAGAGAGAGCTAGCGGCACGGGTGTGTTCCCGCCCTGACGATCCCTCCACAGGGAATGATCTCGCCGTTGCCATAACCAGGAGGAGATAATTGTCTTCCAAGAAGAACCGGTTTTTGTTTACCTCTGAATCGGTGACGGAAGGTCACCCGGATAAAATTGCTGATCAGATTTCGGATGCGATCCTCGATGCTTGCCTGGAGAAGGATCCCTACAGTCGCGTGGCTTGTGAGACGCTGACGACCACGGGATTGGTCGTCATTTCCGGCGAGATTACGACGGAAGCCTACGTGGATTTTCCGACGATCGTTCGCGGGACGGTCGCTTCCATCGGCTACAACAACGCGCTGTTCGGCTTCGACTCCAACACTTGTGCTGTGGTCAGTTCGATACACGCGCAGTCGCCCGACATCAAGCAGGGTGTGGACACGGGCGGAGCCGGCGATCAGGGCATGATGTTCGGTTACGCAACGAATGAAACGCCCGAATACATGCCCACACCGATCTCGTTGGCTCACAAGCTGACGCGGCGTCTCTCTGAAGTTCGCAAAGACGGCACGCTGCCTTACTTGCGTCCCGATGGAAAATCGCAGGTGACGGTTGAATACGATGCTGACCACAAGCCTCGGCGAGTCGAAGCTGTAGTCATCTCGACTCAGCACGCCGAGACCGTGGACAACGACACGCTGCACGCTGAGATTCTGAAGCACGTCATCCAAGCCGTGATCCCGGCACATTTGCTGGATGAAAACACGAAGTATCACATCAACCCAACCGGCCGATTTGTGATCGGCGGACCAATGGGCGATACGGGCCTTACTGGACGCAAGATCATCGTAGATACCTATGGCGGGATGGGCCGCCACGGCGGGGGGGCTTTTAGCGGCAAGGACGCGACCAAAGTGGATCGTTCCGCGGCGTACATGGCGCGCCATATCGCGAAGAACGTCGTTGCGGCCGGATTGGCGGATCGTTGCGAGGTGCAGCTTGCGTATGCGATCGGCGTTGCTGATCCGGTCAGTGTGCTCGTGGATACTTTTGGCACTGCGAAGATCAGCGAGGAATCCATCTCCGACCTCGTTCGCGCGAACTTCCAACTGACCCCGAAGGGGATCATCGAGTCCTTGAATTTGCGCCGCCCAGTCTACAGAAAGACAGCGGCATACGGTCACTTCGGCCGGGAAGAGAAAGAGTTCACCTGGGAGGCGACAGACAAGGCCGCCACTCTTCGCGAGCAGGCGGGTTTGCTGCCCGAAGCTGCTACTGCCAGGAAATAATAGGGAACCACGGCCGGTACTGGACAGGGACTTTGCTATTCCCTGCCGATCTCTGAAAATTGGGCAGGTGCTCATCTGTGCCTGCCTGCTTTGAATTATGCTGTTCAAGGCGGTTCGATTAAGCGCGCTTGACCGCCGGCGACCGGCCCACAGGAAATACCAGGCGCGCCGACAGGAGATTATGTCTACAACGACCTCGCAAGTTGCCTGCGACATCAAGAACATCGAACTCGCAGATCTTGGCAAAAAGCGCATCGAGTGGGCGAACCAGTCGATGACAGTACTGCAGAGCATTCGGAAGGAATTCATCAAGGCACAGCCTCTGAAGGGCATCCGTATTTCGGCATGTCTGCACGTGACCGCCGAGACTGCGAACCTGATGATCACCTTGCGTGATGGCGGTGGTGAGGTGGCCTTGTGCGCTTCGAACCCTCTCTCGACGCAGGATGACATCGCAGCGTCGCTCGTTCGGGATTACGGGATTCCCGTTTTTGCCATCAAAGGCGAAGACAACGAGACGTACTACTCGCATATCATGTCGGCCCTGGATCACAAGCCGCACATGACGATGGACGACGGTGCCGACCTTGTGACGACCGCCCTGACAAAGAGGCAGGACGTACTGGAAGGCATTATCGGAGGTACAGAAGAGACCACCACTGGCGTCATCCGTCTGCGTGCGATGGCGAAAGATGGAGTCCTGCGGTATCCCATCGTGGCCGTCAATGACGCCGACACCAAGCACCTGTTCGACAATCGTTACGGCACAGGTCAGTCCACCATCGATGGCATCGTGCGCGCGACCAACTTCCTGCTCGCAGGGTCGAAATTCGTTGTAGCTGGCTATGGTTGGTGCGGGCGCGGTCTTGCCTCGCGAGCGCGTGGTCAGGGTGCTGAAGTCATCGTTACCGAGATCAATCCAACCCGTGCGCTCGAAGCCGTCATGGAAGGCTACAGAGTCATGTCGATGGAAGAAGCCGCCAAGATCGGTGACGTCTTCTGTACTGTAACCGGCAACAAGAATGTGATCCGAAAGGAACACTTCGAGAAGATGAAAAACGGTGCCATCGTCTCCAACTCAGGTCACTTCAACGTCGAGATTGACATCCCTGCACTGGAAAAGATGGCTTCTTCGAAGCGCACCACCCGCAACTTCGTCGAGGAATACTCGTTGCGTGACGGTCGAAAGATTAACCTTCTGGGCGAAGGCCGCCTGATCAATTTGGCCAGCGCTGAGGGACATCCGGCATCCGTGATGGATATGAGCTTCGCCGACCAGGCGTTATCCATCGACTACCTGGTCAAGAACCACGAAAACCTCGAAAAAAAGGTTTACCCGGTTCCCGACGAGCTCGATAAAAAGGTGGCGAAGCTGAAGCTCGAATCGATGGGCGTCAAGATCGATCGCCTCACTCCTGAGCAGGAAGAGTACCTGGCAAGCTGGAGCGAAGGAACATAGTTCGCGTACTCACTTGACCAAGGGCGGCCTCTGCGCCGCCCTTTCTGTTTGCCGTCTGCAACAGCATCTCTCCTACGTGAAGGCAAGAATTCCCCAAGTTCCGCAACGTTTTTGGAAGCATGCGAATCTCATGTCTGAACCGAGTGGCGCCGGAAGGAGACTTCGATGAGATGTGAGCTTTGCAGCCAGGAAAACAGGATAGCCGATCACTCACTGTGCGCCTCGTGTGTCGAGATGGTTCAGCGTTTAGTTGCGCTCAAGAACCAATTGCGTCGCCCGGAATCGCGGAACACTTCAAAGTCGTCGGGTGGTGCCATGGCCGCGGGGCTACCCCGGTAAAAAGCGCTTCTCCGCTGCATACAACGGCAGAGGTCAACCACTTTCTCAGGGCGGCACGCTTGCTTTGTGTTCCGACAGGCCCTCATTGCGAATTCCACAGCCGATGCTTGGCGCGCATTCATTCCTGAAACGACAATGCTTATGAATCCAGATGGAGGGTCATGAAAGACATCGCCGTATGGGCTTTGAACATAGCTGATGTTAAGGGCGTAACGTACGCCGATGCTCGTGTCGTCGACGACCGTCAGCGGTCACTTGCCACTAAAAACGGAAAGATAGGAGCGGCGAGCGAATCCGAGTCTTTTGGCATCGGGATTCGCGTACTTGCAGACGGGGCATGGGGCTTTGCCGCCACGGAAGATCTCACACGCGAAGGGGTCGAGATCGCCACTCAGCGCGCAATCGATATTGCTCGCGCCTCCGGCAGGGTCAAGCAGCACGATGTGGTTCTGGTGCCGCAGCAAGCGATTACAGATGAGTGGTCCTCGCCGTGCGCAATCGACCCATTCTCGACCTCTATCGAACAGAATCTCGCCCTTCTCAAAAAGATCGATGCGGAACTGCGTTCCGTCCAGGGGATCACGCTGGCGGAAACTAACATGAACTTCCGCCGGTATGAGCAGTGGTTCTACTCATCGGATGGAGCGAACATTCATCAGACACGAACGACCACGGGTGCGGGGTTCGCGTGCTTCGCATTTTCAGGAACTGAGATACACAAGCGTTCTTATCCAAATTCCTTCGGGGGGCAGTGGCAGAACAAGGGCTATGAACTGATCGACGAGCTCAAATTGCTGGACAACGCTCGCCCGGTAGCGGAACAAGCCGCGGCGTTGCACAAGGCCGACCAATGTCCCGAAGGGAATTACACGATCATCTTGGACTCGTCCCAGCTCGCACTGCAGATTCACGAGTCCGTTGGACACCCTATTGAGCTGGACCGCGTCCTTGGCATGGAAGCCAACTTCGCGGGCATGTCGTTTCTGACCACGGATAAGCTCCGCAAACTACGTTACGGCAGCGAACTGGTGAATGTGGTAGCCGATGCTACGCAGCAACACGGCCCCGGCCTTGGCACATTCGCTTATGACGACGAAGGTGTCCCGGCCCAGTGCACTCCCATCATCAGTCACGGAGAGTTCGTTGGGTTCCTTACATCGCGGGAAACGGCGTCAGCAGTTGGACTGAGCCAATCCGGCGCTACAGTTCGTGCTGATGGCTGGAACCGCATGCCAATGATCCGAATGACTAACGTGAGCATTCTGCCTGGCGAGAAGCCACTTACGCTCGATCAACTCATCGCCGATACAGACCATGGAATTTATTTTCAAACTAACCGCTCCTGGTCTATCGACGACAAACGATATAACTTCCAGTTCGGAACTGAGATCGGCTGGGAGATCAAAGGCGGCAGACTCGGCCGCATGCTGAAAAATCCGTCTTACTCCGGTATAACCACCGAATTCTGGAACTCAATGGACGCGATTTGCTCGCGTGATCAGTGGACACTATGGGGTACCCCCAACTGCGGCAAGGGCCAGCCACAACAAGTAATCGGTACTGGTCACGGAGCCGCTCCGGCTCGCTTTCGGAATGTCACGGTAGGTAAGGCATACAAAAGCACGTAAGAGGAAGACAGTGCTAACCCGGGAAAAGTGTCACGACATTTTCGCGCGGGTGCTGAAACATTCACACGCCGACGAAACTGAAGTGCTCATCGGCGGTGGGCAGAGCGCGCTTACTCGCTTCGCCAACAACACAATCCACCAGAACATGGCGGAAGAAAATTACGTTGTTTCCGTACGCACCGTCTTTGGCGGCCGCACTGCGCGTTCCACGACGAACCGATTCGATGAAGAGAGCTTAAAGCGGGCTGTGCGCGCATCCGAAGCGTTGGCCAAAGTTCAGGAACCCGACCCGGATTTGTTGCCCGTCGCGGACGCATCGGAATTCGCATCGGGTCCGGAGGTCGGGCGAGCATTCTTTGAAACAGCCAGCCTCAGCCCCCAAGATCGATCGGTAGCTGTCGGCAAGATCGTTTCTGTCGCCAAGAAGTACGACCTAACTACTGCGGGCATCTTCTCCTCCTCGGAGTCGGTGGAGGCCGTAATCAACTCGCGTGGTCTGTTTGCCTACTACACGCAGACAAGCTCCGAGATCTCCATCACCATGCTTTCTGGCAGTTCATCGGGGTGGCAGAAGGCAAATTCCCCGGACGTACGAAATCTTGATCCAGTCCATTTAGCGGAGATCGCAGCTCAGAAGGCGCTCGACTCCCGGAACCCTCGCGAACTGCCGCCCGGCAAATACACCGTCATTCTTGAACCGGCGGCCGTCCTGGATCTGGTTGGCTTCATGTTCTGGGACTGGGGTGGGCTTGCCGTGCTGGACCAGCGGTCATTCCTGAACAACCGGATTGGAATGAAACTCTTCGGCGAAAACATAAAAATTGTCGACGACGTTTACCATCCGCTGCAGTCGGGAGCGCCGTTTGACGGTGAAGGCGTCCGGCGGCAGCGCGTTCCGCTGGTCGAAAGCGGCGTCGTCAACAACCTCGTTCACGCCCGAGCGACTGCCAACAGGATCGCTAAGTCCCCGTACGCAGAAAAAGTGGGGCTGATCAAGCCTACGGGACACGGGTTTCCGGTCCCCAACGAGATGGGCGAAGCTCCAATGAATGTCGTCATTTCCGGTTCAGACGGCACCAGAACGACCCCAATCGCCGACATGATCGCTAATACGGATCGCGGAATCCTCGTCACTCGGCTTTGGTACATTCGAGAAGTGGAGCCTTACGAGAAGATTTTGACCGGGATGACTCGAGACGGAACTTTCCTCATAGAGGACGGAAAAGTCAAATCTGGCGTGCGAAACTTCCGGTTAAACGAAAGCATGATCCACATGCTCAACAAGGTAGAAGCGGTTAGTGAACCTGTGAGAGCCAGCGGAGAAGAGTCTTTTGACATGGTCGTACCCGCAATGAAGATTCGCGACTTCAATTTCACAGAAGTGACCACTTTCTGAGGATCCCGTCAAAGGTCCCCACCCTCGCCACAAATTTCAGAATCGGCAATAATTTCGCTGCTCGGCGTCGTTAAAGATGATCGTGGAGATTCGCGGCTTTCAGACTTTGGTAACTTTGCAGGTTTACCTTCCAAAATGTAATCTCTCCCCGGTTCGCCCGTGTCCGGGGAGGGGTTAGCCGCATTGACAAAATCCGACATAAAAGTCGATATGCGGAATGCTGTCCGCTTTCCACTGAAACTGCACATGGCGGTGAAGACCGCCTCGCAAGAGCACGAGTCGGAGACTGCAAACATTTCCGCAGGTGGAGTGTTGTTTCCGCTGGACACCGATATATCAGTCGGGTCTACGATTGAGTTCGCGATTACCATGCCCGCGGCGGTGCTGGGTAGTCCGGAAGACGTGACCGTCAACTGTGTCGGACGGGTGGTGCGCTGCGGGCGAGACGGTGAGAACAATACCGTCGCCGCGGTCATAGACGAATATAGGTTTGAGCGCCCCTAGGACGACTGATGACAAAGAGCGCGAACATCACGCCCATTACCAGCGGTGCACACACGGACAGCGTGCCACAGATCCGGGTGATTCTGGCGGATAGTCAAGCCATCTTCCGAGTTGGCATGAGCAAGATTCTGGCGGCCGAACCTGACATCCGAGTAGTGGCGCAGGTGGAGACGCTGGGTGAGACTTTGGCCGCAGTCGCAAAGCCGGGTGCCGATGTGCTTCTCTTTGAGGGCGGTATTTGCCCGACGCCAGTTGAGGCTCTTGCAGAGGTGGCAAAGCGCGATTCACTGATGAAGATCATCGTGATGACTCCGCACGCCACCGAAGAAGAGACGATCGGTTACCTGCGACAAGGAGTGCGGGGCATCATAAGCCGCGCAATCAGCCCCGAGTTGCTGGTGCGTTGCATTCGCAAAGTAAACGAAGGCGAGACATGGCTCGATAATGAGAAGGTCAACTGGATCATTCAAGCCTATCGTTCGCAGGCAGCGCAGTTGAGATCGTCCGAGTCACAGGCACGTCTTAACGAAAAGGAACTGCTCATCATCTCGGGTGTCACCCAGGGATTGCGGAACAAAGACATCGCTCGCGAGATCGGCACGACCGAGCAGGTGGTCAAGAACTACTTACGCAAGATTTACGACAAGCTTGGCATCTCAGACCGGCTTGAACTGGCGCTCTACTGTGTTCACAACAGGGTTCTGGAGTCGAATTCAACAGTGACAGAGTCGGAACCCCGGGCAACTGCCGCTGCCTCGCCGGGCATTCAGGGTTAGCCCCAACCTACTGAACTTCTTCGAATGAGGTAAAATTCTCCGTTCGACCGGAGTGGGCAAATCGATGTACCTGCTTCGTATACGACCGCTGTGGTTACGGGCCGTTCTGAATCTCTTTTCCGGAGAAAGCGACAGTGAAAGGCGATCCGAAAGTAATTGACTGCTTGAATACCGTGTTGAAGGCGGAACTTACGGCCATCAACCAATATTTTCTTCACGCCGAGATGTGTGAGAACTGGGGCTACGAACGGCTGGCGAAGCATACCAGGAAAGAGTCCATCGAAGAGATGGTCCATGCTGAGAAGCTCATGGAACGAATCCTGTACCTCGACGGTACTCCGAACATGAGCGACTACTTCAGAATCAACATCGGCCAGAACGTGCCACAGCAGTTCAAGAACGATCTGCAGCTTGAATACGACGCAGTGAAGCGCCTGAACGATTTCGTTGCCGTCGCTGGCAATGCAGGAGACTTCGGTACGCGCCAACTGTTCGAGAGCATCCTCAAGGACGAAGAGGAGCACATCGACTGGCTGGAAGCACAGCTTCACGCGATCGAGGAAATGGGCATCCAGAACTACCTCTCGCAGCAACTGAAAGAAGACGAGTAGAGCGGCTGATAGCGGCTTCAGACAAGAAAGTACGCCATATCCGGGCGTACTTTCTGTTGTACTGAAGTATTCTACTAAGACCTGGTCGCAAGTAGCACCGCACCTGCTAGAATGTTTTCACAACCTGTGCGGAGAGATGGCCGAGTGGCTGAAGGCGCACGCTTGGAAAGCGTGTATAGTCGAAAGGCTATCGAGGGTTCGAATCCCTCTCTCTCCGCCATTCTGTTCTTTAGCGTAGTCGTATGCGAAAACGGAATGGCCGGAACCAATCGCCCCGCCTCATGGCTGCGGCTGCTGGAATCGGAGCGGTCGCTGGTCTACGTTCAATGACGGCTCCCGCCGTCGTTAGTTTGGCCGCACAGCGAAGCTGGATTCGGGTACCCCGTCGCCTGAAGTTTCTGAAAAGCCCAAGAACTGCTGCGGTTTTTTCCGTCCTCGCGGTTGCCGAATTGGTTGTAGACAAGCTCCCCAGCACGCCGAACCGTACTGAACCAATATCCCTCGCCGCGCGCGCCGTGAGCGGAGGACTGTGTGCTGGTGTAGTGTGTTCATCAAAGCCCAAGCTGACTTTCGCCGGTACAGCGTTGGGCGCATTGGCTGCAATAGCGAGTGCTTTCGCGGCTTACAACGTGCGCAAACAACTGGACAAAAGACTCGCCGTGAGCGACAAGGTTGTTGCTGTAGCGGAGGATGCATTGGCGTCTGGCAGCGGCCTGCTGCTGCTCCGCGGCGCATAGTTGTCGCTCGGTGGGCAGTTGCATGCAACTGGACTGGTCGAAAGGAAAACTCGCCGAAGGTCTACGCCACTATAACGCGAACGAGTTCTTCGCAGCGCACGAGGCTTGGGAGTGCGTGTGGTTGGAAGCTACCGGACGCGAAAAGATGTTCCTGCAGGCATTGATCCAGGTCGCTGCGGCCCTTCATCATCAATGTCGCAATAATCCGAAGGGGACTGTCCTGCTGTTCCAGGCTGCGTTGTCACGGCTAGATTCCTGTCCGGCTGTTTTCGGCGGCATGTCCGTCGCCATTCTTCGGGACGACATCCGCAACCGGCTGCAAGCGTCGGAAGCTGGCTACTCGGCCCCCGGACTCCTTCCGCCTCGAATGTGTCCGGTCAACATTCGCTAGGACTTCGCTTTCGAGGCTCTCCAAGCCCTTCTGTCGGTACGTCCAGAGATGTTCGATTGCCTATGTCCTCGGTAGCTTGCAGACATTCTCATGGGCGAGCACGTCCTGCACGAAACGTTGCATATGCTCATAGTGTGAGCCCGCCCAGTAAATGCGACCGCAGGCAGTGCAAATCCGAAACTCCTCGAAATGCTGACTTGTCTTAGGTTGCAATCGTCTTGCAATGGAATCTTTAGAGACGGGCTGCAACCGCACGTTACAGCGGAGACATCGCTGAAAGGGCGAGGCGGCAGAGAATAAGTTGTAACGCCTAAGCACTTCGATCACCTGTTGCTTCGGGTCTGTCGCTCTTACGAAGTAGCCATAAACCACTGCACTCCGCTTCAGCAGCCCGCAGTCGCGCGTGAGAAGAATGCGTTCTTTCGCCTGAGAGATCCGCGATAGTTCCTTGTCCCCGAGCGTTCTCTCGTAAAAAGCGTCGAAACCCAACATACGGAGGTAAGTTGCCAGCCGACCGAGATGAGTGTCTATTACGAATCGGGCGGTTCGGAGGGGTGCCCGTAACTGCAGAACAGGGCTCAAATCAAGAGTCCTGAATGCGGGGTAAACGCTGATCTGATCGCCATCCTGTACCAGGTGCGAGAAATCAACTGGCGTACGCTTGCACAGGATCAGTTCGACTTCAGTGTGGGGAACTCCCATCGACTCGATAGCGTCCTTCACGGAGCCAGACAGTTCGAAATCGTGTCGAAATGAGTTGAAGCGTCGCTCTGGTGGCAGAAAATCGTTCAGTTCCGCATAGTACCGAAATACTGCATAACGTCTTGGAGCAGATGCACTCACGGTTTTGCTCATTGTAATTGCCCTGCTGCACAGCCCCACTTGCCTGCCAGGCATCTGTCTGTGGTTGCATCTCTAACCTCAGTCGTAGGTTGAGCAATCGTGGACGGTACGGTTCAATGGGTTGTTGAACACGGTGCTCCGGCTCTGATGGGGTTGCTTGCCCTTGGCGTCTTGGGCGCTCCCATTCCAGACGAGACCTTGCTTGTGCTCACTGGCGCGATGGCAGCGCGGGGGCAAATGCATACTGCCACGGTACTGGGAGCGGCTTTTGGCGGAAGTTGTGTTGGGATCACGGTTAGCTACGCACTTGGACGCTTTGCAAACCATTGGCTGACAGCCGGCCAAAGCGGGTGGCGACGGAGTGTCAGCGGTCGAATGGATCAGGCGAGCCGCTGGTTTCACATTCATGGCCCCGCTGCCCTGGTCGGCGGATATTTTCTTCCGGGCGTTCGGCACCTCATCGCCGTTGTCGCCGGCACGTCGCGTCTGTCCTATCGAACCTTCGCCCTGCACGCCTACACTGGTGCACTTCTATGGACACTCACGTTCGTCGGACTAGGCTGGTTTGCTGGCGACGAGTGGCACCGCGTCGTCCGAACGGTCCACGAGCACCTGCGAGTACTGAAGCCTGTTGCGATGATTGTGTTCGCCGGTTTCTTAATATGGTCCCTCTTCTCGCGGCGAGTCACTCCGAACAAAGTGTCCGAGCCAGCAGACACAAGTACCGAGTGAATAAAAACACAGTGCTGGGTGCTAGTTGAAGTTTTTCGGCTATTTTCGTCCTACCATCAGTCCTGACGGGCCAGGCAGCCGAACTCTGGTTACTTCTTTGAAACCGGCATCTCGCATCCACGATTCATACTCAGGCTCGCTATAACTTGCCCCGGCCTCGGTGGCGACCAGCATGTTCAAAGAAAAGAGTGCAGCCGATCTCGGAGCAGTCTTATCCGCATCGAGGATGAAGTCTTGAATCACGAGCCTCCCGCCGGTTTCGAGTGCATCGTAAGCACGCCCTATCAGACTGCGGTTCTCCTCTTCGTCGAACATGTGACATATGGCGGACAGCAAGGCGAGATCGTAGCCGGAGCCGAAACCATCGCTGCGCAGGTTCCCCGCCTTCAGCGTTACCCGTTCTTGCAGGCCCGCGGAGTTTACGTACTCGCTCGTGAGTGGCAGCACGTTTGGAAGATCGAGGACGTCCACGCGTAGGCTCGGATTTGCCAGTGCGAACGCGATTGCATACGCGCCGGATCCGCCACCCAGGTCGATCATGCGCCGAACCCCGTCGAGGCCCACGGCACGAATCAAGTGTGGAGCGCGTTCGCGGGCGTTGTGATGCATCGCAGCGATGAAGGCTTGTGTCCACATATCAGGACTTGCTTCACCCTCGCGGTCCTCTCGCTTCAGAACAGAAGTGCCTGCCCGCACGCAATCGGTCAGCGTGGACCACGTCTTCCATAGCCGGACCGTGTGCATCAGCGCCATGCGCGCGTTGTCAGGTGAGCTATCACGAAAATACCGCGACGACAGAGCAGTGTTGGTGAACACGTCGCCGCTTTTGATCAGCAACCCCATGCTGACGAGTACGTTCATCAGCATCTCCAGCGCACGAGGGTTGGTTCCAGTTTTGCTGGCAGCCTGAGCGGCAGTTGCTCCGTTCCCGACCGCGTTGAACAAGTCGAGTTCAACGGCGGTCAAAATCACGCGGCTCTCCTGAAAGCCCCGAATAGTCTGATTGAGATCGTCGGGGAGCGTCCCTGAAGCGTCCTTGGATTTGAGTGACGCCAAATACCGGTCGCGGTTCTGGCAGATCTCAGATTTGACGTCATCGGCATTCGTTCGCATCAACCGCTGCACGGGCGTGCCATTCACGAAGTGAGACTCGACTATCTCCCGAACATCGCGCGGTTGGACGGCGGAGTACCAGACACCCTCCGGATACACGACAATGTTCGGCCCATGCTCACATAAGCCCAATGATCCGGAACTGGTGATCTGGACGTCGTTCGCGAGGTGGCGGGACGCCACTTCGCGCCGCATCGCTTCGATAACTTTTTCGGAACCGTGTGCCGAACAGCAGGGGAGACCCTCAGGCTTCTTCTGGTCGCAAACGAAGACGTGATACTTAAACGGTTGCATTGTTCTCTCTCTGGCGCGAAGTATACCCCAGCCTGCAACCAATACTTACTCTGAAAGCACACGGCCCGGAGTGATGTCCGGGCCGGCCTTTGAACGATTCGAAGATCTTAAGCAGCCGTGGTAATCACTGCACGGCTCCTCTCGTGTTCTATGGCCCGCAGCATTTCCGCGTCATCCCCGAACTTGAAATAGGCCATGTTGCGCTGTTGCGCCTGGAACTGTTCGGCACGAGCAAGATAGCTGAGGCCTTCTTTGTCGACCGCTTCAATCCCTCTCTGGCCCAAATAGCGAACGATGTCCTCAGAAGATCCGTGCATTCGTTCGGGTACCCTTTCGAGGTATTTCAAGACCTCAGCAGCTCCGACCTCGCCGTCGTGCCGAGCTATACCAACGAGGCCCTCGCTTGCCTTGCGCGCCCAACCCACCACGTATGTGCCCTCGATTAGCGACCCGCGCTCTGGGTCCAACACTTCGTAGACAGGCCGCTTGGGATCGTTCGCATCCACCTGTGTAATGTACCCGTCGGGTCCACAAGGTAGCCCCAACTTAGGGTCGTGGACGTCTCCAATCGCGAAAATCATCGTATCGACATCCAGATCGAAGGTCCTGTCCGTTGCCTTCGCCGCTGTACTACCGTTACGCGCCACGAGAAGGTTCTCAGTGACGGTTAACCGGCTGATACGACCATCTGGTCCGGCGTGGATTTCGTTCGGAGAGCAGAGGAACTTGAACGTGAGTCTTGGCTGTGTTCCGCCATCTTCTGGGTACTTTTTGAGGATCGCAAATGTCTCCTCGGTGACTCTGCTGACGTCCTGACCTACGGCTTGCAATGACGACTGAACACGCTTCAGTTCGTCCTCAAACTCTCTCCGATCCAAATGCATCTGGATGTGCTCGAATTCCTTGTCGTCGAACTTTGCTTCGAACGGACCTCGACGGGCTATGACGATAACTTCTTCGGTTGTGCGGTTCGGGTCGTCCTGGAGTAGCCAGCGGGCTATATCGACCATGACATTCCCCATGCCAACGACGGCTACACGTTTTCCTGTCGAAAAATCCTGTGAAGCAAACGGAGGTAGCAGGTTGTAGTGATAGACGAAGTCCTTGGCCGAATAGACGCCGCGTGCTTCTTCGCCGGGTAATCCAAGTTTCTTAGTACCTTGGGCCCCAACAGCGAACACCATGGCAGAGGGCCCGAATTGTCGAAGTTCCTCGATTTCCATCGAGTACCCCGACCCAACGGGAATGTGGCCGAAGTAGTGAACGTTAGGAAGGCTTAACACTTTCGCGAACTGCTTTCGCAGGCCAAACTTCATCTTGTCTTTGACCGGGTATATACCGTATTCGGCAAGTCCTCCTGGCTTAATGTCCCGGTTGAAAACAGCCACTTCATGCCCGGCGAGAGCGATCTTTTGGGCAGCGAACAGCCCCGCCGGACCGGCGCCCACTACAAACACCGACTTCATGCCATCCTCCGACTTCAGCGCCCCACGCGCACGCCCTGGGCACCCCTACCCAGGAGCATTTGCGGTCATTATCCGATACGATGCCACAGCTACTCTGAGTGGACGAGCATCTAAGGTCCGATTTCCAGAGTTCCTCCTGCCCAGATTGAATCCGAAGACTGTAAAGAGTCGTCCAAACCCGGATAAGTGCAGGACCTGACGACGGTCAGATTCGGCAGATAACACAAAGACGCTTCGGCCTCTCTGAGGTGTCGCCGCGATAACGGGGCAGATTGGGCTATTCCTGCTTATCGACATCTTTGGTCAGCGGAATTTTGTCGCCGTCCAAACCCCCAACCTGTCTTTTTCGTTACCAATAGCGCCTCACGTTCATCTCAGTAAGGGGGCATAAAGGGCGGTACGGGAGGTTGGATGGTTTCTACGGGCGGGGAAGTACCCCGGTTGCGCGCAATGCTTTCATTGCCACGACGCCCGCGATCCGCTGCCGTTTGCTACGCGTTCGCCGTAGTCGTCTCGATCACAACCATCGTAGTAGCGCAGCTGCTCTCCTCGCAGAACGGCGTTCCGGTGCTGTTCATCTTTCCGGCAGCAATCGTCGCCGCGACCTGGTTCGGAGGCAAGTGGCCGGGGTTCGTGTCTCTTATTCTGAGTGGTGCAGGGGCAATCTACCTCGCTGTGGACCGGCAAGGCACTTCTGCTATCTCGGCCGACGTCACTTTTCGTTACGTCGCGTTCGCCGCTGTCGCCGTTCTGATCTGGCTGCTTGCCTCGGCAGTGCAGTCTTCAAGCGACCAGCTTCAGCGCATGAACCTCCGGTTCGGCGGAGTTGTCCAGATCTCGGAAGATGCGATCATCAGCGTCGACGAGCAGCAGAACATTACGTTGTTCAACCCTGGCGCTGAGGCCATATTCGGCTACAAGGCAGATGAGATTGTTGCACGACCGCTGAACACACTGATTCCCGAACGATACCGTAGGATCCACAGCAAGCAATTCGGTGAGTTCAAGAACGCCGAAGATGCGCTGCGGCCGATGGCTGCCCGGAGCATGATTTATGGCTTGCGACGGGACGGTTCGGAGTTCCCGGCCGAAGCGTCTATCTCGAAGTTCGAGGTTGGTGGGGAAAAGATCTTGACGGTTCGGCTCCGTGACATCAGCGAGCGGCGGGAGGCGGAACGCAGCCTCCGTGAGATGGTTGCGGTAGTCGAGGCATCGGATGATGCAATCGTCGGGGAAAACCTCGACGGGGTGATTACAAGTTGGAACACCGGCGCGGAGAAGACCTATGGCTACACTGCTGCCGAGGTGATCGGACGTAACGCAACCATGCTCGTCGCTCCAGATCGGGCAGACGAGATTGCCGTCAATCTGTATCGTGTGCGTCGAGGCGAGAGTTTCCGCATGGAAACTACTCGAGTTCGCAAAGATGGCCGAGATATCGCCATATCGCTCACCGTTTCGCCGATTCGAGACAGCGAAGGCAACATCTCGGGGGCATCGACAATTGGTCGCGATGTAACCGAGCGCAAGAAACTTGAGGAGCAATTACGTCAATCGCAGAAGATGGAAGCCATTGGAAGACTGGCGGGTGGCATTGCCCACGATTTTAACAATCTGCTCAGCGTCATAGTCGGATACACCTATGTGCTGCAGTCCAGCCTGCCTGACGACGACGGTTTGCGTGGTTCGGCTCAACAGGTCATGCATGCAGCAGAAAAAGCCAGCGCCCTGACCCGCCAGCTGCTTGCATTCAGCCGTCGCCAGGTTCTGCAGCCCGAAATCGTAGACCTGAATGACATCGTGAACAGCATGCAAAAAATGCTGCCGCGCCTGATCGGCGAAGACATTGATGTCCTTACGATCCCAGCCTCGAGCCTGGCAAAGATCAAAGCCGATCCCAGCCAGGTCGAACAGGTCATCATGAACCTGGTCGTGAATGCCCGGGATGCCATGCCTAACGGTGGCAAACTCACCGTCGAAACCAGCGACATGCATTTCAGCGAAGCTGATGCAGCGCATCACGGCATCAAGCCTGGAGATTACGTTTTGCTTGCGGTTAGCGATACGGGAATCGGCATGGACCCCGAGACGCGCGCTCACATCTTCGAACCTTTCTTCACCACCAAGGAGGCCGGTCACGGCACCGGGCTTGGGCTTGCCACCGTTTACGGCATCGTCAGCCAGAGCAATGGTCATATCTGGGTTTATAGCGAGCCGGGCAAGGGGACTACGTTCAAGATCTACTTCCGAGCAACGACTGAGCAAGGGCAGCAAACGTCACAGATCTCGCAACGTCCACACCTGGCAGTTACCGGCTCAGAAACTGTGCTTCTGGTAGAAGATGAGCCGAATCTCAGAAACCTGATCGAGCAAGTGCTAAAGAAACAGGGCTATCGCGTCCTTGTAGCGGGAACCGGTCGAGAGGGGCTCAACGTAGCCGCCGACCACGATGACGTTATCGATGTACTGCTGACGGATGTCGTTATGCCGCAAATGGGCGGTCAGCAGCTCGCGGATCAACTACGTCCGAAGCATCCGGACATGAGAGTTATCTTCATGTCTGGATACACCAACAACGCGCTGACGCACAGCGGGTCCGTGGATCTCGGTACTGCGTTCCTTCAGAAGCCCTTCACGCCCGATGTTCTGTTGCGGAAGGTACGCGAAGTGCTCGATCTTCGAGCCAGAGAGCGCCAGCGCAGACGATTGGATCCGCCCACGTCCGGCCTGGCATTCTCGCGTTCTTAATTCTTTGAGAATACTTGCGGCTCCTGAGACTCAAGGTACAATACCCGCGAATCAGGAGCGCTGCATGAAACACAGACTGCTGCTATTTTTCGGGACACTGCTTGTTGTGCTGTTCGCAACACTACTGCTCGTGACTAGCCCGACTTCCGTGAATGCCGTGGCCAACGAGGTGAACCCAGCGCAGTCCGATGCACGTTTGCAGAAGGCTTATCGTTTCGAGCAGGGCGGATGGGTTTACGTTCACATGGAAGGCTCGCCTTCCAATATCGGATTTCAGCATGGTTACCTGCTTGCGCCGGAAATCGCCGACGCGTTCAACGTGAAAAAGGTTTCCGATACTCGATCAACGCAGCGCGATTGGGAGTTTTTCCGCGAGACTGCTCGCGAGATACTGTGGCCGAAAACTGATCCCGAATATCAGCAGGAATTGCAAGGCATCGCGGACGGGCTCGTAGCCCGCGGGGTCAAGATGGACCTTTGGGACGTTGTTGCGCTCAACGGCATGGAAGAAATTCCCGAGTACTATGTGCCATGGTTGAACCGCCAGCAGAAGAGAAAAGACGCCCCTGAAATCAAAAGTCCCGGCAATTGCAGCGCGTTCGTCGCCACTGGAAGCTGGACCAAGGATGGCCAGATCGTCATTGCGCACAATAACTGGACCAGTTATGCACCTGGTGAGCGCTGGACCGTCATATTCGACATCGTGCCGGAAAAGGGCCACCGCATTCTGATGGATGGCTACCCGGGCGTGATCGTGAGCGATGACGACTTCGGCATCAACTCGAACGGACTCATGGTGACCGAGACTACGATCACGCAGTTCTTCGGCTTCGATCCGAACGGCAAGCCGGAATTTGCGCGAGCTCGAAAGGCGCTCCAGTACTCAAATTCCATCGATGACTACGTTCGAATCATGCTCGACGGCAACAACGGAGGATACGCAAACGACTGGCTGCTGGGCGACCGCAAGACCGGCGAAATAGCGCGATTCGAACTCGGCCTCAAGCACCACAAAGTCTGGCGTACAAAAGACGGCTACTTCGAAGGCGCGAATTTCGCCAGCGACCCTGAGCTAATCCGCGATGAAACCGAAGGATTCGACTATAACGACCTGTCCACATCTCCGAATGCGCGTCGCATTCGCTGGCAGCAATTGATGAACGAGAACAAGGGCAAGATCGACGTAGCGCTAGCACAGAAGTTCCTCGGCGACCACTTCGACACTTACCAAAAGAAAGAAGAAGCGAATGAAAGAACGCTGTGCGGACACGTCGATGTTTCGCCCCGAGGCATACCACAGTGGAGTTGGGTACCCTATCATCCCGGCGGCTCTGTGCAAGGCAAAGCGACTGACAGCAGAATGGCCGCACAAATGACCCTGACGGCTCACACCGGGCATCCATGCGGAGAGCGCTTCGTCGCTGCATCGTTTATGCAGAAACACGGAAGCAAGTTCGGCTGGATGAAAGAAATACTGAAAGACATGCCGTCAGACCCGTGGACTACGTTTACGTCAGGGCAGAAGCCGTAGGCCAGGTTCAGAAGTCTTAGCAAACTATCCTCAATTCCGCGTGCATCTGCCTAAGTCCGCGGTTAATCTTTTTTCATGCGCACCTACTTTCACGTCGACATGGATGCGTTTTTCGTCAGCGTGGAGGAGCTGTTTGACCCCTCGTTGAAGGGCAAGCCCGTCGTCGTAGGCGGCCGTCCAAATGAGCGGGGCGTCTGTTCGGCGGCATCCTATGCGGCGCGCACGTTTGGTGTGCACTCGGCTATGCCGTTGCGCACGGCGTATAAGCTCTGCCCTGAGGCTATCTTTATCGACGGCCACCCCGAGCGCTACCGCGAGTACTCGCATAAAGCCTACGAAGTTCTCCAGCGCTTTTCGCCGCAGGTCAGCATGGCCTCGATCGATGAGGCCTACCTGGATATGACCGGGACGGAGAAGCTGCTGGGCCCGCCGCTGAAAGCCGCGCACGACCTTCACCAGGAGATGAAGCGAGCGACGCAACTCAATTGCTCGGTCGGCATCGCCAGCTCGCGCATGGTGGCCAAGGTCTGCTCCGATCAGGCGAAGCCAAATGGTGTGCTCATGATTCTGCCCGGCATGGAAGCCCGCTTTCTTGCGCCTCTGCCGGTGGGCAAGATTCCGGGCATCGGCAAAGTGACAGAGAAATCGTTGCACGACCTCGGCATCCGCCGCGTAGGCGACCTCGCGAAACTGGACGACGACTTCCTCGAAGAGCGCTTCGGGAAATGGGGACTGGCCATGGCCGGCAAAGCGCGTGGCGAAGACGCCGGGGGCTGGTACGACGAAGAGGTCGGCGCCAGCGATCAACCGAAATCGATTAGCCACGAGCATACGTTCGGCGTCGACACCGCCGACCAAACGCAACTTGAAACCACGCTCGCCCGCCTCTCCGAGATGGTGGGACGACGCCTTCGCGAAAACCGTCTGCACGCCCGAACCGTTCAGTTGAAGCTGCGCTACTCCGATTTCTCAACCATCACGCGTGCGCATTCGCTCGCGTCAGGCACGCAGATCGACTCCGAAATCTTCTCCGAGATACGCGAACTTTTCCGCCGCAACTGGAAGCGCGGAGCCGCCATCCGCTTGCTGGGCGTCCACACATCGGGGTTCGACGAATCCGAAGGCCAACTCGGCCTCATCGATGGCGAGCGCCACGAGAAGTGGAGCAAGGCGCTCAGCGCCGCAGACAAACTGCGCGACAAGTTCGGCGAATCCGCTGTATCTCTCGCCTCAGGCATGCGGGGTACGTTCAAAGAGAAGACGCACGAGAACCCGGCAGGATTACCGGGCAAGAGAAAGTAGTTTTCTCGTAGCGTCGGCGCTCGCCGGCTGTGGTGCGGGCGGCTCGCCCGCACAGATGTGCGGAAGCGACTAACCTTGTGCGGCGGCAAGCTGCCGCCGCGACAGCGGCCGGGCCGGCGGCGCTACGCTCCTGTGGCAACTGAGTTCCCTGAACCCGCACCTTATTCCCGTGCCAGACACGACCCACTCCATAGCCCTTCCATGTCCTTCCGCCCTGGTGACCGATCTGTACGAACTCACCATGGCTGCTGCGTACTTTGAAAACAATTTTGCGGCAAACGCCACGTTCGAGCTGTTTGTCCGCTCGCTTCCCAACGACCGCGGCTATCTGCTATTTGCTGGTCTCGAACAGGCACTTGAGTTCATGGAGCAGGTGCGATTCAAGCCGGAAGAGATCGACTTCATACGGCGACATCCGGTGTTCAAGCACGTGTCGGACGCCTTTTTCGATTACCTGCGCGATTTTCGTTTCACCGGCGAAGTCTGGGCCATTCGCGACGGCACGCCTATCTTCGCCCAGGAACCGCTCTTAAGAGTCACAGCGCCAATTATTGAGGCGCAACTGGTCGAAACCTTTCTTCTGAACAGCGTCGCGTTTCCAACCATGATCGCGACCAAAGCCGCGCGCCTGGTCGAAGCCGCGCAGGGCAGGGCAGTGATCGAGTTCGGTACGCGCCGCGCTCACGGGGCGCAGGCCGGACTGCTCGCCGCGCGCGCATCTTACGTCGGCGGCTGCGTCGGTACTTCGAACGTTGAGGCCGGATTCCATTACGGCATTCCGACGTATGGGACAGTTGCGCACTCATTCATAATGGCGTATGGCGATGAAGAGGAGGCGTTCCGGCGTTTCTGCGACGTTTACCCGGACGACTCCATTCTGCTCATTGACACCTACGATACGAAACGCGCTGTCGAGAAGATCATCGCTATGGAACTGCAACCCAAAGCGGTGCGCCTCGACAGCGGCGACCTTGCCGAACAGTCGAAGATGGTGCGACGAATGCTCGACAGCGCTGGCTTGCAGGATACGAAAATTTTCGCCAGCGGCGACCTCGACGAGTTCATCATCACGCGCATGCTGGCGCAGCACGCACCCATCGACTTCTTTGCTGTCGGTACTGCATTAGTGACTTCCAAAGACGCTCCGTCGCTCGGCGCTGTTTATAAGCTCGTTGAGATCAAACAAAACGGCCAAACCCGCTATGCTGCGAAATTCAGCGAGGACAAGGTAACGTACCCAGGCAAGAAGCAGGTGTTTCGATTCAGCGATGCGCGCGACTGTTATGAACGCGACGTGATCGCCCGTGAAAGCGAGTCGCACCCTGGCGCTCAACCGTTGTTGGAATGCATGATGCGCAACGGGGAGCGTACCGATCCCGCACCGGCGCTCAAAGAAGTGCGCGAACATGCATCCGAGTCACTGCGACGCCTTCCTGCAAGGTACAGGGAACTGAAGGATTCGTCGAAGTATCCGGTCGCGTTCAGCGACCAGCTCGAGCGTTTGCTGAAGCAGGTAAAGGATGAGGTCGCGAGCGGGGGTTGACGGGGCACAGCCCCGCCACCACACTGCTTCCAAGATCGCATTGCGCTCTCTCGTCAGCCCTCTTCGCTTCCATCACCAGACCGCGTCTTCACCGCCATTCCGCGTTCTCGTCACCACAGCGCGTGTTCGTCACCACACTGCCATTCGTCGCTGCATAATTTGGTGGCAGCGACCGTCGCCAAGCCGTTACTTCGTTGAAAGCCTCTTCAACTGCTCTCCGACTTTCTGCAATCTGTCTGCGATCTGCGGAGGGAGATCTGTCTTCCTGGCGGGAGGCAGCAGGCGTTCAACAGCTTCCCTGCGGTAATCGAACATGTTCCGGAGTGAGTGACGAATCACCAGGGCATCTGCAACGCCACCGAGCATACCGAAGCCGGGTCCGTACTCGATGTCGTCGCGGATGAGCGTGCCCTCAGTGCCGTCACGCTCGGAGCGTTCGAAGCCGTGGCGGTGCGTCCAGAACTCCATCGGACCTTTCACCTGAGCATCGATGAAGTAGCGATCCCATTCGAAATCCACGATGCGTGCGCGCCAGCGAATGCGCCTTGGCAGCAGGCGGCTTGCACGGAACGACATCACCATCTCGGAACCGATCCCGGCGAACCCGGTGGCTCGGAGGCCGAGCGGATGCCGGGGCGGAGATACTAGCCGCAGTTCTTCTATACGCGCGTCCTGCTTGGGAGGTGAGATCCGGGGTAAGTTCTCGGGATTGGCGAAAAATTCGAAAACACGGTTCAAAGGAACCGCGATCCAGTGCTCGGAGTGGAAGTGATAAAGCATGACAACTCTGACCGAGTGGCACGAACCTGATATCCGGTCCACTTTCTACCACCATTGTAATTCTGGGTCACGTTGGCGGCGTCTGTACCCCCACCCCTCCCCTATACCCACGATCTATGAAAACAAAGCACTTGCGAATAGATGGTCGTAAATCTCACGATGTGCGAGGCTTATGCGCAAAATCCTGAGAAATAAGCGTTTCCAGTGCAACTGTTCGCCAACGATGAACAACGTTGTCGCGGGAGGCCTGATCTCCACGGTAAGAGCCCAACGGGTCGCCGAGTTACGGCCTAACCTATGTAGATTATGACAGGCCGAAACGATCAATCCGCCAAAACAGAGTGCTTGTTTCTTCCATGAATTCAGACAGATACACCTGAACGATGCAGGCAAGCCTCTTGACACCCTACCGCCGTCACGATAGCCGGACCAAAAATATCGGCAGAAACATCGCTTAACTCACGCAGGCAAGAGAAAAACCGAAAAGTGAACCAAAGCGGTAAACGCAACCTATTGTGGCGCGAACTGGAGAGAGCGCAAGCGGCGGCATTTTTGCAAATCCGGTAGGAGAGATACGGGCCCGCAGAAAAATTCCTGTTGACTGGAAACCTTTTGAGCCTAGAATGTGGTCGAAAGTGGTATGAAGTGGAGTGCTGGGGAGTGCTGGTGGGGGCCGGGACGAACCAAGGGAACAAGCCCAAGGCTCTCCTTAGTCAGCTCAGCAATTCGGATCAGCGATTTAGCCACTTTTACCTTCGGCCCGGTCGGCACCGGAACCGGAGAAGGTTAGTCAGTAGTCACGGCAAGGTCAAACGAAATGTTTCGCGGAACTTACCAAGCTCGGGTCGACGACAAGGGACGCCTTAAAGTTCCGGCGGAATTCAAGCGCGAGATCGACGAGCGCTACGCCCCGAGCAGCGGGAAGTTCTACGTAACGAGCCGTAACGGCAACATTGCCGAGATTCACCCGTTGGAAGAGTGGGAGAAGATCGAGGAAAGGCTGGACAAGGCTCCGACTTCCTCTCCTGCAGTGCAGAAGTTCCTGGATGTTACGAGCTACTACGGTCAGGTGATCGAGATGGACGGGCAGGGCCGGCTGCTACTGCCGAGCTTGCTGCGCGACGACGCGGACCTGAAAGCCGAAGTTTCCGTTGTAGGCAGCCTTCGTTACTTGAAGGTCCGGAACCAGGAAGCTTACCGCAAGGTGATTACGGAGAACCCGTTGACCGATGAAGATGCCAAGGCTCTCAGCGAGTTGGGTATCTAGTGACGGACGGCGAGCAAGAGAAAACAGGAATCAGAGCCTCCCAGGGAGGCACGCATGGCATGGAAACTGGGCGCCATGTTCCAGTTCTTTTAGAAGAAGCGATCGATTTTCTGAGAATCCAGCGCGGTGGAACTTACGTGGACTGCACCGTGGGCCTGGGCGGGCACAGTCTCGAAATTGCAAAACGCCTCGGCGCACAGGGTCATTTGATTGGCTTCGATAAGGACACGAACGCGCTGGGAATCGCGCGCAAGCGACTGACCGAGCCTCCGGCTGAACTGGCCGGGAACTGGCCGACAGTCACGCTGATCCACGGATCGTTTGCCGAAGTTGGCGAGCGGGTACCGGTGGCGTCGGCGGATGGAATGTTGGCCGATCTGGGTGTCAGTTCGCTGCAACTGGACGATGCGGCGCGCGGATTTAGTTTTCAGGCCGAAGGCCCGCTGGACATGCGGATGAACCCGCAAGCGGAGCTGGACGCCGATCAAGTGGTAAATCGCCTGGACGAGCGAACGCTCGCCGATGTGATTTACGAATTCGGTGAGGAAAGGAGGTCGCGGAGAATCGCCAGAGCCATTGTTCGGGCGCGGCCGATACGAAGTACGGCGCACTTAGCGCAAGTCGTAGCGGCCGCGGCCCGGCCAATGAAATTCGAGCGGATTCATCCGGCGACACGCACCTTCCAGGGTATCCGGATTTACGTAAATCGCGAACTCGAGGACCTGAAACGACTCGTAGGCGATGCGCCCAAAGCGCTGAAAAAGGGTGGAAGGCTGGCGGTTATCAGCTTCCATTCGCTGGAAGACCGGATCGTCAAAGAGGCGCTGCGCGAGGGAGCGCAGCGGGGCCTCTGGGAGATTCTGACGAAGAAGCCGGTCACAGCAAAGGAAGAAGAGATCGATCGTAACCCGCGGTCACGGAGCGCGAAGCTCAGGGCGGCGGAAAGAAAGTAAACGGGATCAAGCGGACGAACGAGCCCGGCCCCGCATGGATGCGGGTGAATGCAAACGACGGGCGGAGGTGAGCGATGTACACGGGGACGATGATTGACGACCTGATCAAGGCTGTGAAGAACGCGGAGCAGGCCGCGAAAACGAAGAAGACGAATTCGAAGTCGGCGCAGGGAATGGAAATGCCTTCATTCCTCTGCAGCATGAACAGCACGCAGGTTCAACTGGGAGTTGCGTAGGAGCAGTAACCATGGCCAGCATTGCAATGACGGGCGGCACTCGGCGCGCGTGGGGCGCGACGCCTGAGATCTATTTCCCGAAGCACATCGACAACTCGCGTCTGGTCAAGGTTAACGACAAAGGTCGCAGCCGCGAGATGGTGATGTTTGCCGCGTCGCTGGTGCTGCTGTTCGTAGTCTTCATGGCGTACGGCTGGCAGCACTACCGAGCGATCGAGTACGGGTATAAGAACGAAGCGCTGCGTTCGAGCCGCGATGCGCTGCTGGAAGCGAACCGGCAACTGAGGCTGGAAGAGGCGTCATTGCGGGAGCCGGCACGTATTGACGAACTGGCCCACCAAATGGGACTGCAAACACCGATGGCTGGCCAGGTCATTCGGCTGGAACCGGGAGAGCCGGGAGAGACGAACGCTCCGGTTATGGCGCGGATGGCGGCGGTGTCGGTTATCTCGGCCAGGTGATCGCAGATCGAGTATCTGTTCAGTTTTGGGACAGGGAAGATGGCGGCTCGTTTGAGTAAGCGGGCCGCTTTGCAGTTTTATGAACCGCCCATGTTGGCGGAGGGGTTCGGTGTAAAACAGTGGCGGCGGCCAGCATCAGTCTCAAAGACGCGAGAAGTCGGCTTTACATCTTCGGGGCAATCCTTTTTGTCTGGATGTCGGTGGTCTGCTTTCGCCTGATCCAACTCCAAATTGTTAACTACGGCGACTGGGTACAACGCGCGCAGCGTCAGCAGCAGCGCACCATAGAGGTGTCGCCACGACGTGGCATTATCTACGACCGGAACGGGCACGAGTTGGCCATGTCGGTGATGGTGGACTCGATCTTTGCCGTACCGAGCGAAATCCCCGACAAAGTAACTGCGGCTTCGTTGCTGGCAGGCGTTCTGGGCACAGACGCGCAAGAGATTCTCGCTCGATTGAAGGCGTCACGTAACTTCTGCTGGGTGGCTCGAAAAGTCGATGCGGAAACCAGCGAGCGGATCCAGGCACTTCGCTTGAAAGGCATTTACCAGCAGAAAGAGCCGAAGCGGTTTTATCCTAAGCGCGAGCTTGCTGCCCAAGTGCTGGGCTACGTTGGACTGGACGACGACGGATTAGGCGGCATCGAGCAAACATTCGAGGACGATCTGCGCGGTCATCCGGGGAAGATGATGATTACCCGCGATGCGCGCGGCGCTCGTCTTGGCCGGACAGAGCGACAGCCGGAGCCAGGCGCCAATGTCGTACTGACCATCGACGAGAAGATTCAGTACATTGCGGAACGAGAGATCGACCGCGCCATGGAGGAGACCAAGGCAGTCGGTGCGACGATTGTCGTACAGAATCCCAAGACGGGCGAGATTCTTGCCTTGGCAAACCGTCCGACCTTCAACCCGAACACATTCAACACGGTTGCTGATCAGAAGGCGCTCAAGAACCACGCTGTTAGCGATGTCTTCGAGCCGGGATCTATGTTCAAGACAGTGACCGTCTCAGCAGCGTTGGAAGAGAAGGTCACGGGCCCAGATGATCGATACGACGTCTCGCAGGGTTTCATCGTCATAGGTGGAGCGAGGATGCGTGATGCACACCGCATGGGTGTGCTGACGACCTCACAGGTGATTGCCCAATCGAGCAACGTAGGCGCGATCAAGATCGGCATGAGGCTGGGCGAGGAACGCCTTTACAAGTACATGCGCGCTTTCGGCTTCGGACAGCCAACCGGAATCGAATTGCCGGGTGAGACGCGAGGCCTTGTGAAGCCGGTCAAGAACTGGTCGAAAACTTCAATCGGCGCGATGTCAATGGGGCAGGAGGTCGGTGTGACGCCGCTTCAGATGACATCGGCGATTTCGGCCATCGCGAACGACGGAGTTTATAACGCTCCAAGGATCGTGGCGGGGGTGACGCCGCCGAATGCGGGTCCGCAACAGATCGTGTTCCACCCGGCCGAATCCCGCAGAGTCGTCTCAACCATGACGGCAGCGCAGATGAAGCAGATGTTGGAAGCCGTGGTGTTGTTCGGCACGGGGCGCAGGGCGATTCTGGACGGTTATACGTCTGCCGGAAAGACCGGCACGGCGCAGAAGGTTGACCCAGCAACCGGGCGGTACGGGAACAAGTACGTTGCTTCCTTCACGGGTTTTGCACCAGTAAACAATCCCGCGATCACGGTTTCGGTCATCATCGACTCAGCCCAGGGACTGCATCAGGGTGGGCAGATCTCGGCGCCGGTTTGGGCACGCGTGGCGCAGCAAGTGCTGGCGTATATGAATGTGCCGCACGATGCCGAACTGAAGAACCCGCAGCGCTTAATGTTGCGGGCGCAGGCCAAAGATCAAGATCTGGAAGAGGAATCGCCTGACCATCTGGGAGCCGCGCTGGATTTGCCGGCCGAAAACGCAGTGCTGAACTCACCTGCGGTCTCGCAGAGAAACAGTGACGCCGCGCCAATGCCGGTGCTACTTGCTGCGAATACCTCGGGAGCACGACTTGTGACGGCGGCTAAGCGGGAGATAGTTTCTTCTAGACCTTCGTTCACACTGCCAGCACCTGCACCGGTACAGCCGCCTGTTGTTTCGGGCGTTGGGACCATTGTGTTGAATGTGAATTCGGCTACAGTTCCGGTGCTCGTGGGTAAGTCGTTGCGAGCAGCGATTGAGACGGCCCAGCGTGCGGGAGTGGACCTGGATGTACACGGGTCAGGCATAGCGCGCGAGCAGTCTCCAGCTCCGGGCACGCGAGTACCCGCCGGAAGTCGGGTTTCAGTGCGGTTTGCAAGATAGTTGATTGTTCTAATTCTCTGGCCGAGAAGTTGTAGGAAACGCTAGATCGTTGTGAGTTGTTGGTTGCGCGCCGCATGGTCGTGATGCTGTGAAGGAGTCGCAGTATGGAAAGGGCCTTGGCCAATGCGCCAGACCGATACGAGATCCCGATACAGAGCCGCAGCGTAACGCGGCTGTATGTCCAGTCGGGTTTCGACCTGCAGATCTTTGAGGACGCGTCGGAGACGACCATAAGAATTGACGATCCGATCGCGGTGGTTAGCGAGAACCCCAAGCCGTTGGCGAAACTTGAGTCGGACGATGGCCTCACGCCTTCGCTTGGAGTTTTCGGGAAGATCGTCGTCTCCGGAAGCGCGTTGCGACGCGACGAGCGCATGTTGGAGATCGTGTTTCATCCCGGAGTGTGGTTCTGGGTGGAACCGACACACGAGCAGAGCGAGTGGGGGCCGTACGGGAGCAAAGGAGTCATCCTGATCTGCATGCCGGGTAGCGAGATGGCGGTTTGGTTTGGCATCAGACGTCCGGCGAGTGTGACCGCTGACTACGACTCGCACGCAGTTGCAGCGATTTGACAACGGCTGCTCAGAACTCTGCGGGTTCCCTACATGGTTGTTCGGCCCCGAGAACCTAATCAGCAGGCCTGAAACTTAATTGGGTTGTTCACCTCAGAGAAGAGGGCCGGAAGCTCGGCTATAATTCGCTCAATGACTTTCCAGTCAATTTTGGACGGCGCGGAAGTACTTTTCCAGCGCGGGGATGCGACTGTAACCGGCGTCGAGTATGACTCGCGGCGCGTGAAGCCCGGCTGTTGCTTCGTTGCGATGCGAGGAGAGAAGACGGACGGCAGTCGGTACATCGACGCAGCAATCGCGGCAGGTGCTGTGGCCGTGGTGAGCGATTCCGCTGATGCGCAGCCGCGCGGAGACGTGGCATGGGCCACGGTTTCGCATGGACGCCGTGCACTTGCGCGTATTTCTTCGAACTTCTACAAGCGTCCGGCGGAGAAGCTTGCCGCCACCGGTATCACCGGAACGAATGGCAAGACCACGACGTCTTTCCTGATTGAGTCGATTTTGAAGGCGGCAGACCGGAAGAGCGCGCTGGTTGGAACGATCGAGTACCACATTGGCGACAGAGTCATACCAGCTCCCCACACGACACCCGAATCGCTGGAACTGATGCAGGTGTTCGCGGAAGCGGTCGGTCAGGGAGCGACGGAAGCGGTTATGGAAGTGTCGTCACACGCGCTGGACCAGCAGCGCATTTACGGTGTCCCGTTCCAGGTTGCGGTGTTCACAAACCTGACGCGCGATCATCTCGATTATCACAAGACTTTTGAGGAGTACTTCGCTGCGAAGAAGGCGCTGTTCGAGGGTTGCGGGACTGAACCGCCAGCCGTGAGCGTGATCAATCTGGATGATGCTTACGGGGCCGACCTGATCAAGAGCGTCAGGGGGGCCAAGCGCCAGGTTATCTCCTACGGACTGGAAAGAGGCGACTTCCACGCGGCGCGAATCGAGCTGGGCCTTTCTGGTACGCGGTTCGACATTGTGATGCCCGATGCGGAGATACCTATGTGGACTCCGCTTGCCGGCCGGGTGAATGTGTACAACGTCCTGGCTGCTGCGGCCAGCGCCTTCGCTCGCGGATGTTCAGCTCACGACATAGCAGCCGGAGTTGCAAAGCTGAAGTGCGTACCCGGACGGTTTGAGACCGTCAATATGGGCCAGCCATTTGCGGTCGCGGTGGACTATGCTCACACTGATGACGCTTTGCGGAACCTGACCGCACTTGCCCGGGACTTCGTGTCGCGGAACGGTCACAAGGGCCGGGTTATCACTGTTTTCGGCTGTGGTGGCGACCGTGATCGGGCGAAGCGTCCTTTGATGGGCGAGGCGGCAGGACGAGGCAGCGATTTAGTAATCGTGACATCGGACAATCCGCGCACAGAAGACCCTGTCAGCATCATCAACGACGCCCTTCCGGGAGTTCAGCGCTCGGGCGTTAGGTATATGGTCGAACCTGACCGTCGTAAGGCGATCGCCAGAGCGATCGGAGAAGCGCGAGCACGGGACATCGTGCTGCTCGCCGGCAAAGGACACGAGAAGACGCAGACTACTCGCGAAGGCGTGTTTCCGTTCGATGACGTGCAGGTCGCAAGAGAAGAGTTGGCGAACGCCGGTTACGAAGGAACAGAAAATTAATGTTGGCGCATGAATAGGTTCTTGCGCGGGGCTGTTTCGCTGATTCTTGATCGGAGAGAGATGTGAAGCTGTCGCTGGAGAAAGTTGCCGAATGGCTGGGCGGTACAGGCGAATTCGACGGCTCTGCTGTTGCGCAGGGATACTCGATCGATACACGCTCCATCCAGACGGGCGAACTGTTTTTTGCAGTCAAAGGCGAACGTCTTGATGGCCATGATTTTGTAGCGTCGGCACTGGAGCGTGGTGCGACGGCCGCGGTGGTGCAAAAGGACCACGCGGGCATGTTTGCCTCAAAAGCCAAGCTGATCTTCGTAGACGATACGCTGCTTGCGCTTCAAAAGCTTGCGACGTGCGTACGGCGACAGTGGGGCAAGCCGCTGGTTGCCGTGACGGGTTCGGCGGGGAAAACCACGACGAAAGAGTTGATAGCCAAGGTCCTCGGCTCGCGGTACCGGGTGCACAAGACTGAGGGCAATCTCAACAACCATTTTGGACTCCCCCTGCAATTGCTCAAACTCGAACCGGAACATGAAATCGCGGTGATTGAACTGGGGATGTCGCATCCTGGAGAAATCACGGCGCTCGCGAAGATCGCCGAGCCGGGCTATGGAGTGGTGACAAACGTTGCTCCAGTTCACCTCGGTTTCTTCAGGTCGATTGCAGGCATTGCCAAGGCTAAACAAGAACTGATTGATTCGCTCCCATCTTCCGGTACTGCGGTGCTCAATGCCGATGACGAGTATGTTTCCCAGTTCGGCATGAACTTTCAAGGCAAGATCGTGATGTACGGGGTGAACCGTCCAGCCGATGTGCGCGCGGACAACGTTGAGCAGCGCGGGCCAAGCGGATCGCTGTTCGATGTCGTCGCTTACGGCGCCCGGCATAAGGTCGCGCTGCCGCTGATCGGGCAACACAACATTTACAACGCACTTGCTGCAATCGCTGTCGGCCTGCAGCACGATGTCTCGGTTGCAGAATCGGCAGATGCACTGGCCACGATTCGCCCGGTCGAAAAGCGAGGACAGGTAACGGAAATCGCCGGCGCGACGGTGGTGAACGACTGCTACAATTCGAACCCGCGAGCACTCGACTCAATGGTTGACGCACTAGCGGGAATGGTTCCAGGCCCGGGCGGTCGCCGCATTGTAGTCGCAGGTGAAATGCTTGAACTGGGCCCCGCTGGGGAAGACCTGCATCGTCGGAGTGGAGCGCACATGGCTGAGAGCCGTGTTGACGCCGTCGTCGGAGTACGCGGATTGGGCCGTATGATCGTGGCGGGCGCGAAACAGGCTTCCAGACGCATTCATGCAGAGTTCGTGGAGACCCCGGAACAGGCTGGCGAGTGGTTGGCGCGAGAAGCGCGAAAGGGAGATATCGTGCTTGTGAAAGGCTCCCGGGGCGTGAAGTTGGAAAAGGCCATTGAGACCTGGCAGCAGCGCGTCACCATGGCCGCGGCTCAGGAGTGATGGGCCGACCTCGTTGGGCATCACGCGCTGTTTCGCGCGCTTATTTTGCAGTAAATACATTGGGAAGGGGCTCCTCACATTCGAGCTGCTGAGGAGCGGAGGACAGGAGAGATTTGCTTTACTGGCTGCTATACGGACAGCTTTTTGAATATTTCAACCCCTTCCGCATTTTTCGGTACCTGACGTTCCGGACCGTGTTTGCGAGCCTAACGGCACTGTTCATGGGGCTTATCGTTGGCCCCGCGGTGGTTCGCAAACTCCGCGAGTTCCAGATCGGGCAGTACATTCGCGAGGAAGGTCCACAGGCGCATCAGAAGAAGGCGGGCACGCCAACGATGGGAGGCGTGTTGATCGCCATTGCCATCGTGGTCCCGACCCTGCTCTGGGCTGATCTCAGCAACAGGTTCATCTGGATGGCGGTGCTTTCGACCGTCTCGTTTGCGGCGATCGGATTCGCTGATGACTACCTGAAAGTAGTTCACCGACGCAATCTCGGTCTGACGGGTCGCACAAAGCTCGGTCTTCAAGTGCTGGTGAGCGCGTGCCTGGCTGTCGCGCTGGTTCTGCTTCAAAGCAAGGGACTATATTCCACACATCTGATCGTGCCGTTCTTCAAGAACATTCGCCCGGATCTGGTGATTACGGCGCTGCTGCAAAACCCATATCTCTGGCCGCTGGCGTTCCTGCCGTTCATTATTTTCGTTGCGCTCGTAATCGTGGGCTCAAGCAACGCGGTGAACCTGACCGACGGCCTCGATGGACTGGCAATCGGCTGCACCGTAGTGGCGGCGGGAGCGTTGACCGTGCTCACATATGTAAGCGGGCACGCAGTTTTTGCCGACTATCTCGAATTGCAGCGAATGCCGCAGGTCGGCGAGTTGACGATATTCTGCGGGGCGATGGTGGGCGCCAGCATAGGCTTCCTCTGGTACAACGCACACCCCGCTGAAGTTTTCATGGGCGATGTCGGGTCCCTGGCGTTGGGTGGAGCGATCGGCACCATTGCGGTGATAATCAAGCAGGAACTGTTGCTGCCCTTCATCGGCGGAGTTTTTGTGATCGAGGCGCTCTCGGTCATCCTGCAGGTCGGATCTTATAAGCTGCGTAAGAAGCGAATTTTCAAGATGGCTCCACTGCACCACCACTTCGAATTGCTGGGCTGGTCGGAGTCGAAAGTGATCGTGCGGTTCTGGATTGCTTCGCTCGTTTTCGCACTATTTGCGCTTACGACCCTGAAACTGAGATAAATCGGAATCGCAGCATACGATCAAGACGGATCGAGAAACATGTCTCAAATACTAGAGCTGAACGGAAAGCGCGTGTTGGTGGTCGGGTTGGGGAAGTCCGGAGTAGCGTCTGCACTGTTTCTGCGGGAGCAAGGCGCCCGGGTTACCGTCTCCGACACCAAGACGGAAGAGCAACTCAAGCAAGAAATCCCAGTGCTGCTGGACAACGGGGTGACGGTCGAAACAGGGCACCATGGCGAAAGAACGTTTCGCGACCAGGAGGTCATCGTCGTAAGCCCGGGAGTGCCGTTCGATGAGCCGCACCTCGTGCAGGCACGAAGGCAGGGGATCCCCGTGATCGGGGAAGTGGAACTTGCGTCGCGCCACCTGAAGGGTCGCATCGTCGCCATTACCGGTTCTAACGGGAAGACCACTACGACCGCGCTGACTGGTGAGGTGATTTCGACTGGCGGATTCAACACGCAGGTCGGCGGCAATATCGGCACACCAGCGATCTCGCTGGTACCGAAATCGACTGACGACGGCTTTGTCGTGCTCGAGATCTCGAGCTTCCAGCTCGAAACAATCGAGACGTTCCGTCCGTTCATCGCCGCTGTGGTCAATGTCACTCCGGACCATCTTGACCGCCACGGTAGTTTCCACGGCTACGCTGCCGCGAAAGGACGAATTTTTGAGAACCAGACCGCGGAGGACTACGCGGTCCTGAACGCGGAAGACGAAACCTGCCGCGGCTACGCGAAGAACATCAAGTCGCAAATTCGCTGGTTCAGCACCCGCAAGGAAGTGGAGATTGGTGCGTTCATACGCGACGGCCACCTCATTTACCGCGACGCGCAGGGTGAGCGGGAGATCATGCCGCTTTCTGAACTGCAACTCAAGGGCGCGCACAACCACGAAAACGTTCTGGCCGCAGTGTGTTGCGGCATCCTGTGTGGCTGCGAACTGCAGGCGATACGAAACGCCGTATCGCAGTTCAAAGCGGTTGAGCACCGGCTCGAGTACGTCGCGACGTTGAACGGTGTTCAGTACTACAACGACTCGAAGGCGACCAACGTTGATGCGACTATCAAAGCGCTGGAGTCGTTCCCGAGCAACATACATATCATTTTGGGCGGCAAGGACAAAGGCAGCGACTACACGGTACTGAAGCCGTTGCTGAAAGAGCGTGCAAAACGTGTTTATACGATCGGCGCGGCGGCCGAGAAAATTGAAAAGCACCTCGGGGGAGTCGTTGACCTTGTGCGATCCGGCACGCTGGATAACGCAGTGAAACAGGCCACAACGGCCGCACAGCCAGGTGACGTGATTGTTCTGGCACCGGCGTGCGCCAGCTTCGATCAGTTCAACAGCTATGAACACCGGGGGAAGGTGTTCAAAGAATTGGTGAAAGCGCTGCAGGGATCGCAGTCGGCAGTGAAGGCGTAGGCAGAGGACAGGGGCGAAGATTGGCGAAACGCGTCAGTGTTGACCGATGGCTGTTCACCACCACGCTGCTGCTCGTGTTTGTCGGGCTGGTGATGATCTTCAGTGCGTCGGCAGTGATGGCGAAAGAGAAGTTCGGTTCGCCCTACCACTTTCTCGAGCGGCAACTGGGATTTGCGATCGCAGGATTCATCGCGATGTGGGTGCTGAAAGGAGTGGACTACCGCAAATACAAGCATCCTGCCGTGGTGTTCTCGTTGATCGCGATCACGATGGTGTTGCTGATTTCGGTATTTTTCCTCGACCGTTCACACAACACGCATCGCTGGATTCGGCTTGGCCCGGCATCTTTACAACCCTCTGAACTTGCTAAGCCTGCACTGATTCTCTTTCTGGCCTACTTTCTTGAACCGCGTCTGAAAGCGATAGATGACTGGAAAAAGACGTTGATTCCAGCCATGGTCCCAACGCTTCTTTTCTCGGCGCTTATTGGCAAGCAACCGGATTTGGGGACGGCCATCGCGTGTTTCTTGATCACGCTCACTGTGCTTTTTGTAGCCGGCGTCAAGTTGCGGTACTTCCTGTATCCGCTCGCACTCGTGCCACCTGTTTTCTATTTTGCGGTTTGGCGGGTCAAATGGCGGCACGACCGCATTCTGGCTTTCATTGATCCGTTCGCGGACCCGCAGGGTCGCGGCTTCCACATCATTCAGTCGCTGATTGCTGTTGGAACAGGTGGAGTGACCGGTGCCGGTCTGATGGAAGGCAAACAGAAACTGTTCTACCTTCCCGAGCCGCAGACCGATTTCATTTTTGCGGTCACTGCGGAGGAGTGGGGACTTGTCGGGTCGCTGCTGGTCGTAGCGTTGTTTGCGATCTTCTGCTATCGCGGAATTCGTGCGGCCGTGCTTACGAAGGATGCCTTCGCTCGTTACCTTGCGACAGGGATCACGGCAATGGTGGTTATACAGGCGTTGTTCAACATCAGCGTCGTGCTTGCACTGATGCCGACCAAAGGCATACCTTTACCCTTCATCTCGTACGGAGGCACGTCTCTGGCAGTCACGCTGGCCAGTGTGGGCGTGCTGCTCAATATTACTCAGCAAACGGATTAACATGCGGGTCATACTGGCAGGCGGCGGCACCGGCGGGCACGTGATTCCAGCGCTGGCGATCGCGCAGGAACTCAAACGGCGATATAGCGCCGAAATTGTATTTATCGGAACTTCTCGGGGGATTGAGAACCGTCTTGTGCCTGGGGCCGGATATCGTCTTGAACGGGTGGAGATTGGAGCCCTCAAGAAAGTCAGTCTGGCTACTCGCCTGAAGACTTTGTTTGATCTGCCTCGTGCGATCCTACGGGCGAAGACGATCCTGGACGACTTCAGGCCGGATGTGGTGATTGGCGTAGGCGGCTACGCCTCGGGCCCCGCAATGCTCGCTGCTGTTCTAAGTGGTGTGCCGACGCTGGCTTTCGAACCGAATGTGGTTCCGGGCTTCGCGAACAAAGTTGTTGGCGTAATGGTTTCGGCGGCGGCGGTACAGTTCCCGCAGACCTGTCGGTATTTCCAGAGATGCCGAGTGACGGGAGTTCCGGTCAGACAGGATTTTTTCAAAGTGGGGTCTGCACCGGAGCACAAGCCGCTCGCTGGTTGCGCGGAACAGTGCACACCGACGCTGCTCGTTTTCGGAGGCAGCCAAGGGGCGCACGCCATTAATCAAGCTCTAATCGATTCGCTCGACAGCCTTCAACGCGAGTTTCCGAGCCTGCGCATCATTCACCAGCTTGGCGAGAAGGACTACGAACAAGCGCAATCAGCCTACCTGCAGTCCGGGGTCAAGGCGGAGCTTTATCCGTTCATAAGCGATATGTGGGAGGCTTTCCGGAAGGCGGACTTGATCGTGTGCCGGTCGGGCGCGAGTACGGTTGCCGAGATCACCGCCGCAGCTAAACCAGCCATTTTCATCCCTTTCCCCCACGCAGCGGACGACCATCAAACCCGCAATGCCGAAGCACTGGTCAAGGCAGGAGCCGCAGTTCTTCTACGCGAGAGCGAACTAAGCCCAGAGCGACTCGTTGGTGAGATTAAAAGCCTATTTGCTGATCGCACAAAGCTCGTCAAAATGGCCGAAGCAGCACGCAGAGTCGCGCATCCGGACGCTGCGGGAGAGATCGCGAACATGGCTGCCAGGCTGGCGGGAGAAATGATCAACGCTCCGGAAAGCCGCGCATTCGGGTCATCGGGCGATCGTCGCGTTTAGGCGGCAAGTTGTGGCCTGTTGCTGTGTCGCGCAGGTGTCGCGGTACACTGGACAGAATCGGTGAGAGCAGCTGAAGGCGCTCTGAGTGCGGCATTAAGAAGCTAGTATCGGGGTTCACTCCATAAGATGTTTGCGAAAATTCAACGAGTCCATTTCGTAGGGATTGGTGGCATCGGCATGAGCGGTATCGCCGAAGTGCTGCTCACGCTCGGGTTCAAAGTATCGGGTTCAGACCTGAAATCGACGGCGGTTACAGAACGGCTGGCGCGTCTAGGAGCGAAGACGTTTGAGGGGCACCGGAGCGAAAACGTCGAGGGCGCCGAAGTCGTAGTGACCAGCTCCGCAATCTCGCGGGGCAATCCCGAGGTTGCAGAAGCACGCCGACAGCACATCCCTGTCATCCAGCGAGCGGAAATGCTGGCGGAGTTGATGCGCTTGAAATATGGCATAGCGATCGCCGGCATGCACGGGAAGACCACGACGACGTCCATGGTTGGTGCGGTGCTGCAGGCAGGCGATTTGGATCCGACCATCGTGGTCGGAGGGCGCGTTGATGCCCTCGGGTCCAATGCGCGCTACGGCAAGTCGCAGTATATGGTGGCCGAGGCGGACGAGAGCGACAGGTCGTTCCTCAAGCTCTCACCAATCGTCTCCGTTGTCACGAACATCGACCGTGAACACATGGACACCTACCGCGACATGGAAGATGTCGAACAGACATTCCTGGACTTCATGGATCGCGTGCCGTTCTATGGAACAGTGGTTGCCTGCAATGATGATGAGCGGTTGCGGACTCTGATTCCTAGCGTTCAAAGGCGCGTGGTGACATACGGAACGCGCGACGATTCGGACTTCCGCATTATGGACGTTGATTGCACAGCCCAGGATGGCGTGCCGGGGAGTCGCTTCAGCGTGGAGTACAGAGGGCGTTCGCTGGGGACGTTCGATCTCCACGTCCCAGGCACTCACAACGTGATGAATGCGACTGCCGCGATTGCGGTCGGAGTTGGTCTCGATATCAGCACGGAGAAAGTTCGCGAAGCACTGAAGAATTTTCGGGGCGTAGACCGGCGGTTCCAGTTGAGGGGTTGCGTCAAAGGCATTTCTGTGGTCGATGATTACGGGCATCATCCGACAGAGATTAAGGCTACGTTGGCGGCAGCGCATCAGTGCGGGTACGGGAAGATTCACGTCATATTTCAGCCTCACCGTTACACGCGAACTCAGGCCTTGCTGGAAGAGTTCGGAGGCGCTTTCGCCGACGCTGATGCTGTTTACGTGTTGGATATCTATCCGGCCAGTGAGCAGCCAATTCCGGGAGTTACGGCGGAGCGTGTGGTAGAGAAGATCCGGGAACAAGGTCGAACTGCTGCCCACGTGTCGTCGGCTACGGAAGCGATTGAAGCTGCGATCGGCGCTGCGCAGGCAGGCGAGATCATATTGACCTTAGGCGCGGGCAACGTTTCGCATCTGGCGCCGCAAATCGTGGATGCGCTCGAGGCCTTACAGGCCGCGAAGACACCGTAAACGCAATGACCGTACAGCAGGCTGCAACGCGAGTCGCTCGATACGCTGACGTGCGGCCTGCTGCTCCCAATCTCCGAATTCGCCTGATCGCGTACCTGGCAGCTTCTATTCTGCTGATTACTCCCTGTTTCTGGCAGTCCCGTATTCAGGCGGGAGACCTTTCCAGCCACATTTACAACACCTGGTTGGCGAGCGAGATCCGGCAAGGAAAGCTGCCGGGTCTAGTCGTAGTGGGGCATTGGACGAATGTGTTGTTCGACATCGTCCTGAGTGGCCTTGTTCGAGTGGTTGGATACGCGCCTGCGCAGAAGATTGCGGTCTCTGCGGCCGTTCTGCTCTTCTTCTGGAGCGCTTTTTACTTCCTGAAAGTCGTCTCACGCCGCGAGCGGTGGGATATGGTTTTGCCCCTGGCCATGCTTGCTTATGGCTGGGTGTTCCACATGGGTTTCTTCAACTACTACATCTCCGCCGCGTTGAGCCTCGCAGCGGTTGCTGCATGTTGGCGCGGTTCCAGCGCGAGATCCTTTTGGGCGGTGCCCCTTCTTGGGTTAGGTACGCTGGCACACTTCATGCCTGTAGCCTGGGCCGCGGGTGCAATCGCGTATGTGTGCGTTATCAAGCGGTTGCGGCAGCATGTGCGGCTGGCTCCGTTCGTGGTCTGTTGTTTAGCTCTAGGTGCAGTCAGCTTCGTACTTACAGCGCGCTTCGAGACACGACATTCCTTTCGGCAGGTATTTGCGATGACCGGGGCCGACCAAACGGTCGTATTCGGGGCGAAGTACGGACTCATCTGCGTGGGAGTCCTGGTGTTCTGGTTCTCCCTGTGGCGCGGCCTGCGCAAGAAGTTCGGCTACAGGCGCATACTCGGTACGCCCACATTTCAGCTTTTCGCTCTAACGGCAGCCGTGGTGCTCATTCTGCCGAATGCGGTACTTTTGGCGGGATACGAGCACGGTTTGATGTACGTGACCGAACGTACGTCGCTGATCATCGGTGTTCTCGTGTGCGCGTTGCTGGCGAGGGCGGGCTCGACCCGATGGCAACGAGTGTGGATCGCCTGTGTGGCACTCGCATTTTTCGCGTGGAACTACCGGGAGACAGCGAAAGCGAACCTGATGGAAACCAGGATCTCAGCGGTTGTGGCGGAACTTCCTTCCGGCGCACGTGTCGTGTCGTCGTTTCAGAATGAGCATAGCCGTGTGAATCTTTTGGCTCATGCCGTTGATCGCGCGTGCATCGGCCGGTGCTTCAGCTACGGAAACTATGAACCATCTTCGAGGCAGTTCCGGGTGCGCGCAACCGGTCCAAACCCCTATGTCGTCTGGCAGTATTCCGATTCTGACGCGATCCAGAACGGAACGTACTCTGTGAAGCCGGAGGACGTGCCGCTTTATCAGCTTGTTTGGTGCAACGGGGGACAGGATGTATGTGCACGAAAATTGTTCCCAGGGCAGATGAACGGGGAAGGGAAACGATGAGTCTAGCTCGCCGAGAAAATGTCAAGGGGCATGTTTCGGGCACTCTGCCGAGAGTTTTCACAAAATCTCAGTCGTGCCGCTAACTTCTGCGGATCGTCTTCGTCTTTACACACAGACGGGATGAGTGATGATTGGCACGAAACTAGCGGTCGCCGTTCTTGCTTTTGCTGCTTTCCTATTCACTAATCAGGTCCAGAAGTCGATCGGGTGCTACATCTGCAGCAACCCAAATATGCTTTACCTTATGGCGCAGTACAAGATGGCGGTTGGCGACACGGAGGCAGGTCTGCGGTTGCTGAAGAAGGCTTCGGCGTCTAACAATGTCGAGAGTGCCCCGAGATTGGTGCGACAGGCTAAAGCCGCCTTCACCACGGGCCCTAATTCGTCCCGCACGTAGTCGTTGGAATGTGAGAGGCGATTCCGGAAATTACGAAGTTTTGCATGGGTTCGGGGCCTACCTAAGCGTAAATTCCTCTCCATAAACGACCTGAAACACGTTATAGTCTCTGCGGCGATCTCTGCCGCTTTCTCCGGTTTCAATGGCGCGTAAGAACGGCCCAACTCCCGACGAACTAGAAGCCTCGTCGCGGTACGGTTCCGCTCGTGCCGAGGTGGATGACTATGCCTTGGCGCGATCGGAGTTCGACACCGACGACGTGCTGGACCTCGCACGCACTAACGAAGCTGAACCGGAGCAACAGTCACCGTTTCTGCGCGCCAGCAAACGGGTTCCGGCCCGGCGTGGCCCCTTGCCGAAAAAGGCTGCTAATCGCCTGAAGATCGTTCTGGCTGCGGCGCTCGGAATTGCCGTCGCCGGAAGTTGCGCCTTCGCCGTTCGCCAATATGGTCTTAAGTCCTGGCGCTTCCGTATAGACTCCAGCGATCAGATCCAAGTTTCGGGAAACGAAAATGTCGCACGATCGCAGGTGTTGGACGCATTTGGCGGAGACATTTCCCGCAACGTTTTCGCTGTGCCTTTGGACGAGCGAAAGAGACAGTTGGAGCAGATTCCGTGGATCGAGTCTGTGACGATCATGCGCTACCTTCCGAACCAGATCGCGGTGGCAGTTAAGGAGCGTACTCCGGTAGCTTTCGCGCAGGTCGGATCTCGCATAGCACTTGTGGATTCCAGCGGCGTGATCATGGAAATGCCGCCTGGTGCGGTGAAGCAATACTCGTTTCCGGTTCTTGTGGGGTTCACTGATTCTGAGCCGCTCTCGACGCGAGCGGCGCGCATGAAGATCTACCTGGGGTTGGTGCGCGATCTCGACTCGGACGGGGCTGGCTACTCAAAAGACCTGAGCGAGGTGGATCTCTCGGATCCCGAGAACGCGAAGATCACGGTAACTGATGGCGGGGTGCTCGTACAACTCGGTGACGGCAACTATCTCGAGCGATACAAGATTTACGTGTCACACGTGCAGGAGTGGCGGCAACAGCTGGGCACAGTGAAGTCGGTGGATGTGCGTTACGTGCCCCAAATCATCGTAAACTCCGGGATGGTGGCGGAGAATGCAAGTGGAGGCACCCAGGTCGCAGGGGACTCCGCGTCGTCAAGCGCGAGTTCAACCCCCGGCGGAGCGGCGGAGCGGCCAGCCTATTCAGAGGCAGAGAAGAAAGCGACAGTTACGCGTGTGGCGAAGAAGCCTGCTGCGCGTGCCAAAACCGCCAGAACAACGAAGACACGAAGACATCGGTAGAGGCGAAATAATCGAAGGAGTATGAGTAAACAGAGTGAGAACCTGCTGACTGCGATTGATGTGGGCAGCGCGAAGGTGGTGGCTGTCGTCGCTGAGGTGACCGATGGCGGACTGCGATATCGCGGCCACGGCATCGCCGACTCTCGAGGGTCCAGGCGGGGTTTGATTGTCGATCTCGATAAGGCGGTTTCAAGCGTTCAGAAAGCAGTCGAGCAGGCAGAGAATGCAACTGGCGCAGCTGTGGAGCGCGCCGTGGTTGGCGTGGCCGGACCGCACATACGCGGGTTGAATAGCCAGGGTGGCATCACGATTGGCTCACGCCCTCGTGACATCAGCAAAGAGGACATAAAGCAAGTTATCGAGCGGGCGCGTGCTGTGAGTCTTCCGCCCGACCGCGAGATTCTGCATGTCATGCCGCAGGACTTCATCGTGGACGATCAGCACGGGATTCACGATCCCGAGGGTATGCCGGGCATGAAGCTTGAAGCCCGGGTACACCTGATCACGAGTGCCACGGTGGCGGCACAAAACGTAGTTACGGTACTGAACCTTGCGGGAATCGAGGTGGAGGATCGAGCATTCGAAGCGAGGGCGTCGGCTGATGCCGTACTGAAGCAGGACGAACGAGAACTTGGGGTATGCGTCATCGACATTGGCGCAGGGTCAAGTGACCTGATGGTTGTTCATGAAGGTGTGGTCGTGCACACCGGCGTTATTCCGATAGGCGGCTACCACTTCACCAACGATTTGGCTGTGGGCCTGTGTACCCCGGTTGGTGATGCTGAGATGATCAAGCGGAGCTTTGGATGCGCAGTCGTCACGCGTATTCCGGAGGCGAACGAAATTGAGGTGCCGTCAGTCGGCGACCGTCCGCCGCGCATGATGGCCCAGAGGCTTGTGGCCGAATTCCTTGAACCGCGCGCAAGGGAACTCTTCGAGATGACCCGAGACCACTTGCGGCAGGCTGGAGTTATTGATCCTTCCGGCCGTGGTTTCTGTAACACCGGTTTTGTTCTGACTGGTGGCGGCGCGCGTCTTGCCGGACTAGCGGACATCGTCGAATCGGTGCTTCATAAGCCGTCACGCGTGGCGACTCCTGCTTCGCTACCAAAGATGCCTGCCGAGTTGGCCGAACCTGAGTTTGCGACGGTGATCGGCTTGTTGCTGTACGGCTATCTGGCACGCATGACCCGCGCTACGAAGCACGAATCCGGCCCGTTTCGTAGATTGAAGAGTTTTTTCGCACGCGCCAGAGCATAGTCACTCGTGCGCGCAAGAACACAAGACAACATTGACCAAATGACAAGCTAAGTCGTTCGGTCGGAACAAGGGTACAGGAATAGCAAGCAAGGATTCCGATATGACCCCAAAAGCAAAGGGACGCAGTGAGGGTTCCCAGATGATCGAAAACAGCCAGGAAGATATCCGAATCCAGTTCGACAGCGATCCTAAGAACAATGCAAAGATCAAGGTCATCGGTGTGGGTGGCGGAGGCAGCAATGCCGTCAACCGAATGATCGACGCCCATCTGGAAGGCGTCGAATTCTTGGTTGCCAACACAGATCTTCAGGCGCTCCGAATGTCCCGGGCCGAGGTAAAAATCCAGCTCGGCGTGAAGCTTACCAACGGGTTAGGAGCAGGCGCGAACCCTGAAACCGGCCGCAAGGCTGCACTCGAAGATGCCGACAAGATCATTGAGGCGCTCGAAGGCGCCGACATGGTGTTTGTGACTGCCGGCATGGGCGGCGGCACCGGAACAGGCGCCGCGCCGATCATTGCGTCGCTGGCGAGCGAAATGGGCGCCTTGACGGTTGCAGTAGTCACCAAGCCGTTCGGCTTCGAAGGCAAACGAAGAATGGCGCAGGCGAACCGCGGTATCGCCGAGCTAATCGATTCCGTCGACACAACCATTGTGATTCCGAACGAGAAGCTGCTCGCGGTGGCCCAGGATGCGGGCTTTTTCGAATCCTTCCGCGTTGCAGACGATATTCTGCGACAGGCCGTGCAAGGCATCTCGGACATCATCACGATTCCCGGCATCATCAACCGTGACTTCGCGGACGTCAAAGCCATCATGGCCGGCATGGGCTATGCCGTGATGGGCACGGCTACCGCAAGCGGCGAGGGGCGCGCAATCGAAGCTGCGCAACGCGCCATTGCCTCTCCTCTGCTTGAGGCTGGCGCGATCGACGGCGCTCGCGGCATTCTCATCAACATCACCGGTTCAAGCTCCCTGAAACTGGCCGAAGTGAATCAGGCATCGACCATCATCCAGAATGCTGCACACGAAGACGCCAACATCATTTTCGGCGCAGTGCTTGACGAGAAGATGAAGGACGATGTCAAGATCACGGTCATTGCGACCGGATTTAAGACCGAGCACCTGCCGCGTGCCGAACGCAGAGGTGCGGCAGCGACTGCCGTCTCTCACGCAGCCGTACCCGTGTTTCGACACGTGCCGGAGCGGACTCCTGATCCTTTCGAAGAAGATCAGGTGCAGGAAGCCCGGGTCGAGCGTGCGGCGCCTGCCCGGCCTCTGCCATCGACACCGCAGGTGACAGCGCCGCCTGCGGCACGCCCTGAGGCGGAACCGCCCGTCGAACCTCCCCGGCAAAACCGCGTGATATTCGAGGAAAGCGATGATCTCGACGTTCCGGCATTCTTAAGGAAGAAGAGCGAGACCTAAGTCCTGCGTGACCTTCGATGCCAGGCCGGGTTCGCCCGGCCTTTTCTGTTTCTCACTCTGAGATCGGTGCCAATTGCGCGAGCGAGATATAAGTGCAACTGGCAATTAGGGCTTCATCAAGCACCGACAAGTTACGAAGGTCGCTGCCCGTCAGCATCTCTGAGGGTAAGTCTCTGCATCAGAATAGGTTGGAGGCCTAAGGCTGTTAACGATCTTGGTACTTTTGGAGTTGAAAACAAAAGCAGAACTCCCGTACTATCGCGTTAGTTCCCCCTTCGCCCCGCACGCGAGCAAGTGAAACGCGCAGGGAAGAAGAAGTCACGCCCAGTCAACAACTTACGACTGAGCGCTAATGTAACCAGATCATGATCGGGGTTTTGGTCCAGGTTTGAATCTCAAGATGAAAAAAGGCTCCGCTGTTGTTCACGTCGCGCTGGTCATGCTGGTAGCGGTGCTGCTGTGTGCAAGTGCTTTTGCGGCCACGGTGTCGTCGCGTTCTTTATCTCGTCTTCCTAAGAAGTCGCAATCCGTAAGTGAAAATACTCGCGCTCAGAAGCGCATGGCAAAATTGCGCCACAGCCGCCGGACGGCTGCGAAAGCGCGCAAGAGTCGATCGAAAAAGGTCCGTGCAAGCAGGCGTCATCGCTATTACGAGCGCTTCACGATGAATTCTTTCGCGGATGATGTCACCGAAGGCGACATTACCGCTGGCGAAGATCCGGTTGTGCGGCAGGCTGCTATTGAAGCGCTGAACGGCATGAATGGGACAGTGGTGGCGATTGACCCGGCGAGCGGAAGAATCTTAGCCATGGTGAACCAGAGGCTTGCGCTGTCGGCTGGTGCGACGCCGTGCTCCACGATCAAAGTGCCCGTTGCTCTGGCTGCATTGACTGAGGGAATCATCACGAAGGAAACGAAGATTGCTCTCGGCAAGCGTTGGTCGATGAATCTGACCCAAGCGCTGGCGCACTCGAACAACACCTATTTCGAAGTTCTTGGCCGGAAAATGGGCTTCGAGAAGTACAGCTACTATGCCCATCAGTACGGACTTGGCGAACTAGCAGGATGGAACATTCCTGGTGAGCATTTGGGCGTGTTCCCCCGACAAGCTTTAGAGAAGCGTCTCGGCGGCGTAGGCAAGATGTGCTCATTCGGCGAGGGCATTTCCATGACTCCGCTGCAGTTAGGCGCGCTAATGTCGGCGTTGGCGAACGGCGGCAATCTGTACTATCTCCAGCATCCGAGGTCGCCCGAGGATGTTGCGAACTATCAGCCGAAGCTGAAGCGTCGCCTCGACATTGCCCCGCTGGTTCCGGAAGTGCTCGCTGGTATGGATGGTGCTGTGCGATACGGTACCGCTCGCAGCCTGCGAGTGAACTTCAGCGAAGAGCAGGTTGTGGGCAAGACTGGGACATGCTCTAACAACTCAGGAACGCGCTACGGCTGGTTCGCTTCGTACGCGAATACTCAGTGGGGTCGCATTGTGACGGTGATCTTCCTGCAGGGTGGGCGTCCGACGTTCGGGCCAAAGGCCGCCGAACTTGCCGGACTTTTCTACCGCAGCCTGTACACGCACAGCTACTTCGCCGAGAAGGCACCGGGCATGCCGACGGACACGGCAGGTGCAACGGTGGTTGGCGCTCCGCAGTAAACCTCTAAACCCACCCGAAATCGGGTGGGTTTCAGCAATCTGAGGACGGGGCTGTGCCGGTCCCGCTTCTCTGCGACTTGGGTGTTTCTCTCCAAAAAGTTAAGGACGGGCATGACGCCCGTCCTCAGCAATAATCGCATGTGTGTTTAGAGGCCCGCTCCCGTGTCGGACCGCGTTTTGGCGTCTTGCGTAGCGGTACGCGTCCCGGTCTGGGTACCGCCAGTGAATCCGACCTGGCGGCCGCCATCGCCGGTAGCCACATCTTTGACGTACTCCACAATCGACCGCACCGCGATGCCGGAAGGCCCTTTGGCAATCCAAGCCTTGTTGTCCTCAACCCAGGCCGTGCCAGCGATATCCAGGTGGATCCAGGGCGTATCCTCAACGAATTCCTTCAGGAACATCGCTGCCGTAACCGCGCCACCCCAGCGTCCGCCACTATTGACGATGTCGGCTATGCTCGACCGGATCATCTCCTGATATTCCGGGTCGACCGGCAGACGCCACATCTTTTCGCCAGCGCGCCTTGTGGCCTGCACAAAGTGCTCGTACATCTGATCGTCATTCGCGAAAACTCCTGCGTTGACGTATCCCAGCGCGACCACACAAGCACCAGTCAAAGTAGCGGCATCGATCAAATGCGTCGCGCCAAGCTGACGCGCATAGTGCAATCCATCAGCCAGCACCAGTCGTCCTTCGGCGTCAGTGTTGATGATCTCGATCGACTTGCCCGACATCGCGATCTGCACGTCGCCCGGTTTCTGGGCCTTGCCCGAGGGCATGTTTTCCGTGGCGCAAACAATGCCAATCACCTTCACCTTGGGCTTAAGCAGGGCGATCGCCCGCATTGCGCCGAGCATCGCGGCACCACCTGCCATGTCGTACTTCATTTTTTCCATACCTTCGCTGGGCTTGATGGATATGCCGCCGCTGTCGAATGTGATGCCCTTGCCAACGAGGCCGATGACCGGCTTTTCGGGTGCGTCTTCAGGCTCGTATCTCAATACGATGAGAGCCGGAGGTTCATCCGATCCTTGCGCTACCGACCAGAACGCTCCCATGTTCATTTGGCGGATCTGTTCGGCGCCCATGATCTCCCACTTCAAGCCGACTGCCTCTGCCATCTCGCGGGCACGTGCGGCCAGCATTGATGGCGTCATCCGATTTCCAGGTTCGTTCACCAACTCGCGCGTGAAGTTCTGGGATTCACCAAGGACCCGAGCTTCATCCAGCGCTTTCTGCAGGTCATCGGACTGCTGAAGCCCGGCAATAGTCACCTCATCAACGCTCTGATCTTTCCTGTCGCTCTTGTACTTGTCCGGATCGAAGTTGCCGACGAAAGCACCCTCGACCACCGACTTCGCGCTGTCGGTTGCTCCCGACGCAATCTGCGGCGCGACGAACACGAAGCTCTTGATGTTCTTCGGCTTCAGGAAGCGCACGGCAGTTCCTGCCAGCTTCCGCAACTCGATGGAGGAGAAGTTCTTAGCCTTGCCGCCTCCGATCACGAGCAGGCGCTTCGCTATGAGGTTTTTCGGTCGATGGATCATCACCGTCTCGAAGATTTTGCCGGTCACTTCCCCTGAGGCAATTACTTCTTCAGCGGCGTCCTGCAACCGCTTTTCACCGGTTTGTATTCTGGGTTCGGGTTTTCCGTTCTTCGGCTCGGCACTCTCGTCAAGAGCGATGATCGCAAGACAATCAGTTTCGATTTCGGCGGGATTAGCGAAGGAGAGCTTTACGTTCATGCCTTTCCTCTCTGCAACTCGGCTCATCTACTTGTTTATGATTTCGTCGCTCTGTACCACTTCTGAGAGCTCATATTTCTGAGTGGCGTCGTCCCAGTCGTAGTAACGGCGCGTTACATGCCAACCCTTTGATGTCTGAATGCGTTGCTCGGTAAACAGCAACTCGCCACCGTGCCGGTAGTCGCCCAACCCAATTTCAATCTGGCTGGGAACACCGGTTAGGTCGTTCCTGAGGTTGTCGAGGGCAATGATGCGGAGTTTGCCGGCTTCGTGCACCTGCCACAGTTTCATCCAAGAGTTTGCATCTTCGTCGGTGTACTGCACAACCAATTCGGTTCGCTGATCGCCATTCACGTCATCGACGGTTAACTCCACCACCTCGCGAAAACTTTCGGCCAGCACGGGGTTCTTGTCGTCAGGTTCGGGCTCTCGAAAAACCAGGAGATTGTGGACTAGACTCGCCGCTCCCTTTTGGCGGGGCGGTTGCTCGAATCCGATGGTTAGCGCCGCCCAGATTTTCCATTTCCCGTCAGCGCAACTTACCCTGCGCAGCATCATCAAAGCTTGATCTTTCGGCAATGAACCGAGAAAAGGAAACTCAGGCATGGGCTGCTGTTCATATCCCAGAGGTTCCGTGTCTGTGACGCGTCCACCTTCACCGATAGAAAGAAGAAGGACCCGGCCGTCCGCATCGATTGCCAGCACCCTCTTGCCCGTGCGGACAGCCTTCTCGGCCAAAGTGCGGTACTCCTTGCCTGTTCTACACACCGCCTCAGTCTTTGTGTCGGCCTTATCGAGCTCCTGGGATCCGGCAGGCGCGGCGATCAGCAGCAACAGCGCGGGCGCGACCAGGTGCCGTAGGAGCCTCATTTTCGGCCTCGCTGCACAGCAGCTCGCGCTTCCCGGTCCGCGACACGCCTTCTCTCGGTCTCGCGCTTGTCCCAAGTCTGCTTGCCCTTGGCGAGTGCAAGCTCCACTTTGACTTTACCGTTTCGGAAATACATTCGCGTCGGTACCAGAGTGAGACGCTTCTGGGTAGTTTTTCCGATCAGCTTGCGAATCTCATCCTTGCGAAGCAGCAACTTTCGTGTCCGCAGTGCCTCGTGGTTCGAGTAGCTTCCATGCTCATAAGGGCTGATGTGCGCATTCAACAGCCACAACTCACCATTTTTGATCAGGCCATACGCGTCTTTGAGGTTGACGCGAGAGGATCGCACGGACTTAACCTCGGTGCCGGTCAAGACCACCCCAGCCTCGAATTTTTCGAGCAAGAAATAGTTATGGCCCGCAGCGCGGTTCTGCGCTGCGTCGCGCTCTCCTGAGGCGATCGGGTCGCGTTTGACGTTCTTCGGTTTCTCTGGTGCGGTCGGTTTGGTTTGCCGAGACATGGTTAAACTTGCCCGAAACGGGCTTTATATCCCCGGAGCGCTCCAAGGGGCGTCCTTGAAATGTTGCGCTAGGTCCCCAAAAACTCTGTATGCTAACACAGCGCAAATCGAGCGCTTCGGCGCGGGTTCTAGCGCGATTGAACGGGACACGGCCTCAAGTCGTGCCGCTGCATGTATAATCGCGCATTTTATGTGCGGTTTCGTAAACTGTGGCATCTTAATCGCGTGACTTTGATTTGCCCTGGAATGCTATGAAACAACTCTACCGTTTGACGGCGCTTTGCCTGGTTTTGGTTTTTGCCGTTCCTGCCATGGCGGACAAAGCCGGTTCGCTTTACAACAAGGGCAGGGACGCGGAAGCCCGGCGGGATTACGAAACAGCGTACGCCTTCTATAAACAGGCGTTCGACCTCAAACCAAAAGACCTCAAATACCGCACCTCGATGGAACGCATGAAGTTCATGGGCGCGGCTTCCCACGTGCATCGCGGCCAGATATTGCGCGAACAGGGCAAACTGCAGGAAGCGCTCGTCGAGTTCCAGAAGGCTGTTGAGATCGATCCCTCCAGCTTCATCGCTCAGCAGGAATTGCGACGCACGCAGGAGGAGATCAAGCGTGGTGAGGCGGGGCCACCACCGCAGGCTGCCGTCAGCCCTTTGGGCAAGCGAATCGCCCAGGCCGGCGGCCCAGTGGAACTGGCCCCGGTCTCAGATGTTCCCATCACCCTGCGCCTTACGGAAGACACCAAGGTTGTTTACGAGACGATTGGTAAGCTCGCTGGCATCAACGTTCTGTTTGACCCCGATTACACCTCCCGTCGCATTCATATTGAATTGAACGGGGTCTCGCTGATCGACGCTCTCGAGCTTGTCGCCATGAACTCGAAGACCTTTTGGCGTCCGGTCACGCCGAATACGATCTTCGTCGCTGCTGATACACCGGCCAAGCGCAGGGAACTCGAGCAGAACATCATCAAGACCTTTTACCTTGCGAATCTTTCGGCACCAACGGAGCTCCAGGACGTTGTTAACACTCTTCGCACAATCCTGGAGGTGAGCCGAATTACGCAGATGCCGAGTCAAGGCGCGATTATCGTCCGCGGAACGCCCGATCAGGTTGCCCTTGCCGAGAAGCTCATCGGAGACCTGGACAAGGCTCGTCCCGAGGTCATCGTTGAGGTGGCGGTTATGCAGGTTAGCCGCGATAAGCTGCGCCAGTTGGGAATTCAGCCCCCGACGAGTGCCAGCATCGCCCTGCAGCCAAACGTAACGACGAACAACACAAACGGCACTACCACTGGTACAGCGAACCAGATCAACCTGAACCGGCTTGGTAACCTGACAGCGAAGGACTTTGTAGTTACCATCCCGCCCGCCTCGGTAAGTTTTCTTGCCACCGACAGCACCACGAAGCTAATCCAGAATCCGCAAATCCGAGCACTGGATGGGCAAAAGGCATCGTTGAAGATCGGTGACCGCGTGCCCGTCGCCACTGGTTCGTTCGGAGCTGGAATCGGCGGCGTTGGCCTAAACTCGCTCGTCAACACCCAGTTCCAGTACATTGATGTCGGCGTCAACATCGACATCACGCCCAAGGTTCATCAGAACCGGGACATCAGCCTGAAAATCATGCTGGATATTTCCGCCGTCACCGGGCAGTCCAACATCGGCGGAGTCAATCAGCCAATCATAGGTCAGCGAAAGATTGAGCACGAAATCCGCCTTAAGGAAGGCGAGGTTAACCTGCTGGGCGGCATTCTGGAAGATACACAGACCAAGGCGCTGAACGGCTTCCCCTGGATCAGCCAAGTGCCGATATTGAAGTATCTGTTTAGCTCCGAGACAGCTCAGCACAAAGAGAACGAGATCGTTTTCGCTCTCGTTCCGCATGTGGTCCGCGCGCAGGAGTTGAGCACTCTGAACCTCAGACCGCTGGACATCGGCACAGGCACGGTTATCGACCTGAGAATGTCCTCAAGACCTGCTGAGGGAACTACTCCGTCGCAGGCTCCAGGCACTCGGCCCGCTCCGGCGACTCCCGCTCCCGGAACTCCAGTTCCTCCGGCTCAGCCTCAGCAACCGCCATCAGCTCAGCCTCCCGCGCCGTCGGGTCCGGCAGTGCTCAGCTTTGATCCGGTACAAGGAACGCAGGCCCCTGGCTCCACGTTCTCCGTGAACGTCCAGATGGCGGGTGGACAGAACATCTACTCGGTCCCCGTGCAGATAGGCTACGATCCGAAGCTGCTTCAGCTTGTGAACGTGTCCAATGGCAACTTCCTGTCACGCGACGGCCAGGCCGTAGCACTCGTTCACCGGGACGACGGCTCAACAGGCACGCTACAGGTCACGGCCACGCGTCCACCGAACAGCGGTGGCGTAAATGGCGATGGAACGGTGTTCACGCTGACTTTCATGGCTAAAGCGCCGGGGAAAGCCGTGCTCAATATCACTCGAGCGGGGATTAAAGACGCGATGATGAACAGCATCCCGGTAAGCGGATCGCAGGCGACCATCAACATCTCGCAGTAAAATTCATGTACAAGGGAATGGGCCGGTGGCTCATTCCCGAGTTGATTTGGGTTGCACTTCAGCCAGAGCAGTCCGTTACAATAGTAACCATGAAGTTAACCCCGCTGAATACGGGAAGAAGTTTCGGAAGACACCGAGGTCAATTCGGTCTTACTCTCATCGAGTTGATCGTGGCCACGGCTATCCTCGCCATCCTGACGGGTGCTGCTATTCCAATTGCTCGCGTCCGGATTCAACGCGAGAAGGAACGCGAGTTGCGCCGGTACCTGTGGGAGATGCGTGATTCGATCGACCGCTACAAGGACGCGGCCGATCGTGGGCTCTTCCAAACCAAGCTTGGGTCGGAAGGATACCCGCCGGATCTGGAGACGCTTGTCACGGGAGTAGATATCGCCGGAAAGAAAGTCAGGTTCCTGCGGCGCGTCCCTGTTGACCCCATGACCGGAAAGGCCGAATGGGGGCTTCGGTCAATGCAGGACGATCCGGAATCGGAATCATGGGGTGGGCAGAGCGTCTTCGATGTTTATTCCAAGTCAGAAGGCACTGCCATGGATGGTACTAAGTACAAGACATGGTGAAGCACATGAAAGCTGAACTGGGCTGTAGGCAACATGGAGCAACTGACTCCGTACGCACGAGTTTGCGTGCGCGCCGTGTGCGCCAGAAAGGCTTCACCCTGATCGAGTTGATGATCGTTGTCAGCATTCTGCTGATTCTCATCTCGATGGCAGTGCCAATTTACAACCAGTCGATCATCCGGGCGCGCGAGGCTGTGTTGCACAATAACCTGTTTACAATGCGTTCGCTCATAAACCAGTACACGATGGACAAGGAGAAGGCTCCGCAGTCACTGGAAGATCTTGTCAGCGCGGGATATCTCAAACAGATCCCCATCGATCCGTTCACTGGTTCGCGCGATACATGGGTTGTTGAGCAGGAAGACGTGTTGATGAGCGTGGACCAGACCCAGCCAGGAATCACCGACGTTCACAGCGGTTCCGACGCGATGAGTTCTGAAGGAACGCCGTACAGCAGTTGGTAGGTGAAACGTCGCCCGAAAGTGTGGTCGCGTTAGAATGGCGGCGTGAAATCCTCATTACGTTTCATACTGCTTCTTGCGTCCCTGACGATCGCCGTTGCTGCCTCGGCGCAAACCGCTGCTGCCCCTGCAAGCTGCAAGCCTGAAGAGACATCGCTCGCGATCGGTCTTAAGTATCGACACATCTGCTCAACTGCCGCAGATGGCGGTCCATGGTCCATTCACGTGCTTGAAGCATCGCGTGATCGCCCCGCAATCAACATTCGTGTCCTTTCTGGCCGAGGAGACGAGCATAAATCAGAAATGCAGCGGGAGCAGCCAACGCGCATGGCGTCGCGTGCCGCTGCCGAAGGTGCCAACGTACTGGCCGTCGTCAACGGCGACTTCGATGCCGCGCCGCTGATGGGCGTCTCGGTTGGACCTTCCGTCACCTCTGGTCGTTTGTGGACCGCTGGCGGGAACCGCCGATGGCCGGCATTCGCACTCACGGCTAAGCGCGTACCAGTGATTGGAACGCCGGAGTTCTTAGTTGAGCTCCGAGCTGGCCGCCAGGCTTTGCAGATTACCGCTTTCAACAAGCCATTCGCCAGATTCACGCATCCGGCCCTATACACTCGAGATTTCCGGGGCGCGATCAAGTCCGAAGCGCCGTTTCGTGCAACCGTCATCGGAGCGCTCGCCCCCAGCCTGCCCGTCCGGGTGGGTTCCACAGTGAAGGGAAAAGTGCTTCGCGTTCTCGCCTCTGCGACTGAGATCGATGTCCCAGACGATGCGCTCGTTCTTGTTGAGCCGATCTCAGACGCGAAGTCATCACCGCTTCGACAGGGACGTCGTGTTCAGTTGCGCTTCAATGTGCGTGTTGCTGAGGCCAACAATCCGCCAGAAGTGGTGGGTGGATTCCCCATCCTTGTGCGGGACGGACGACTACAGATCGAAGGCGAGCCGGGTGAGAGTCTGCGGAAAAGACATCCACGAACTGCTGTTTGTTACAACCCGTCGAAGGTCATCTTCACTGTTGTGGACGGCAGGCAGCCTTCCCTTAGCGTTGGCATGACCCTGGAAGAACTTGGTTCGCTGATGCTTTCGCTTGGGTGCACAGAGGCGATGAACACCGATGGTGGCGGTTCATCCGTCATGGCTGTTCGCAGCGTGAACGCGGCACACGGGACGATTGAGCCGAACTCGAGCCGCACAACTGATCCTTTCACAAGCGACTTACGCATTGTTAACTCGCCCTCGGACGGCAAGGAGCGTGGGCGAGGCAATGCCTGGATTATCGAGGAACTGAAACCCGGCGGCACGGTTGCGCCTGCTGCCGCAAAGAACTAACATTTTGGCTCTATGCCAGTTGATATGGATACTTCCACGAACACTTACGTCCCGGTACGTCCACCGCGCGGCACACAGATCTCCTGCAAGGGCTGGCAGCAGGAAGCTGCCATGCGCATGTTGATGAACAACCTCGACGAAGAAGTCGCCGAGCGCCCGCTCGATCTCGTCGTTTACGGCGGCACAGGCCGCGCTGCCCGTAGTTGGGATTGCTACCACGCCATCGTGCGGTCGCTGCAATCGCTCGACAATGACGAGACGCTGCTTGTACAGTCCGGCAAACCCGTGGGCATATTCAAAACGCACGAGTATGCGCCGCGCGTTCTCCTGGCGAACTCCAATCTTGTAGGCCATTGGTCGAACTGGGAGAAGTTCAACGAGTTCGAAAGACTCGGACTAATCATGTACGGCCAGATGACGGCCGGTTCGTGGATCTATATCGGATCGCAAGGCATTATTCAGGGAACCTTCGAGACCTTCGCCGCTGCGGGGGAAAAGCATCTTGGCGGTGATCTCGCCGGAAAGCTGATTGTCAGTGGCGGCATGGGTGGCATGAGCGGAGCCCAGCCACTCGCTGCCACCATGACTGGCGCTGCATACCTCGGCATTGAGCCTGATCCGGAGCGCATCAAGAAGCGCCTGAAGACCGGCTACTGTGACTTCATGGTCACCTCGCTCGACGAGGCTCTGCGCATCCTGAAGAACGCCATCCGGAAGAAAGAGAACGTTTCGGTCGGCCTGGTCGGCAACTGTGCGGACGTGATACCTGAGCTTGCTGAACGGGGCGTTGTGCCCGACATCCTCACCGACCAGACATCCGCGCACGATCCACTGAATGGCTATGTGGCTCGCGGCATGACGCTGGCAGAAGTTGTGGAGATGCGTAGGAGCGACCCCAAAGGCTATCTGGAGCGCTCACTAGACTCCATCGCACGTCACGTTGAAGGCATGCTCAAGCTGCAGAAGATGGGTGCGGTGACGTTCGATTACGGCAACAACATTCGAACGTTTGCCTACGAGCGTGGCGTAAAGAATGCCTACGACTTCCCGGGTTTCGTGCCGGCGTACATCCGGCCGCTCTTCTGCGAAGGTCGTGGCCCATTCCGCTGGGCCGCTCTATCCGGCGATCCGCAGGACATCTACGCGACCGACGATCTTATCCAGCAGATGTATCCGGAGAACAAGATCCTGAGCCGCTGGATCAAATTGGCTCGCGAGCGTATCAAGTTCCAGGGATACCCGTCGCGAATTTGCTGGCTTGGCTACGGCGAGCGTGCCGAGTTCGGCCTGGCTATGAACGACCTGGTCAAGAAAGACAAAATCAAGGCTCCGATTGTGATCGGCCGCGATCACCTCGACTGCGGCTCTGTTGCTTCGCCCTTCCGGGAAACTGAGGGCATGAAGGACGGTTCGGACGCGATCGCCGACTGGCCGTTGCTCAACGCCATGTTGAACACGGCAAGCGGAGCTTCGTGGGTCTCGATCCACAACGGTGGCGGCGTTGGCATTGGTTATTCGCAGCACGCCGGTCAGGTGACGGTCGCCGACGGTACGGACGAAATGGCGAAGCGGATCGAGCGTGTTTTGACCAACGATCCGGGAATCGGCGTTGTGCGACATGTGGACGCCGGGTACGACGAAGCTATCGAGTTCGCCGATCACAAGGGAATCAAGGTTCCAATGAGGTCCCAAACCAAGTCAGCAACCGAGATCAAGTGACGCCACGAACGAAGAAGAACACTAATGGCCGGCATCCGCACACCCGTTCCGTGTCTGCCAATTCAGCTTTGCTACTTATCAACATAGGCCAACTACTAACGCTGCGGTCTCCGGACGGAAAGTCTGGGCCTCGTCGCGGCTCCGAGTTAGGCCAACTCTCGATCATTGAGGATGCCGCGGTATTGTGTGCGGGCGGAAGGATCGTCGCAGTTGGCACCACTCGGGAAGCACTCCGGGACCGGTGGATCAAAGTTCGTAAATCGGCAGTGCAGGAATTTGACTGCAAAGGTAGGGTAGTTGTTCCAGGTTTCGTTGATTCACATACTCATCCAGTGTTTGCGCAACCCCGGCTCGTAGATTTCGAAAAGCGCACGGCTGGAGCCACATACGAGGAGATTGCCGCTGCCGGCGGCGGCATTCGCGCCAGCATCAATGGCGTGCGCGAGGCGCCTAAGACCGTGCTTGCTGAACAGTGCCTTCGCGCCTTCGACGAAATGCTTGCGCAGGGCACAACCACGGTCGAGGCCAAGTCTGGCTATGGATTAAGTGTCGAAGCGGAGCTGAAATCGCTTGAGGTCATTCGAAACGCGGCTCGCAAATGGCCCGGGACTGTAGTGCCGACGTTACTTGGTGCTCACGTGGTTCCTCCCGAATACAAGCACGATCGTTCCGAATACGTCCGGCTTGTCTGTGAGGAAATGATTCCGCAAGCAGCAAACAATAGGCTTGCGCGGTTCGTGGACGCATTCGTCGAACGCGGAGCTTTTGATGTAGACGAGTCGGAACGCATATTCCAAGTCGCCACCGATGCGGGGCTTGGTGTTCGCGCCCATGTTTGTCAACTCACTCCGGCGAAGCTCGATTGGCTTTGGAGATACCAGCCCGCCTCTGTGGACCACATGGACTACGTGGACCAGCAGGACATGGAGGAGTTGCGTAGGCGCGACACGATCGCCACGTTGCTTCCGGGTGCCGACTACTTTCTCGGACTACCTCACTACCCTGAAGCAAGAAAGCTGATCGAGTCCGGAGTGGCAGTCGCTCTGGCGACCGACTACAACCCGGGCACGTCGCCAACGCCCAGCATGCCCTTTGTTATGTCGCTGGCATGCACGCACATGAAGATGAACCCGGCTGAGGCTATTGCTGCTTCGACGATCAACGCCGCCCACGCATTGCGTTTAGCAGACCGGAAGGGGAGCGTCGAGCCGGGGAAAGATGCCGACTTCGCCGTTTTCGATGTTGTCGACTACCGTGAGATCCCCTATTGGTTCGCGGCGGATAAGTGCATGGGGACAGTGGCCGGCGGCGAGATGCATGGGGGTCAAATACCCCGATAGGCCCGACGGTTTGTGGCTCGGTCGTGCCTACGGCACTTTGACATCGAGTTGCCATCGCTCCCAGGACTACGTCCTGGTAAATTCGTGGCGTGCCTCCGGGACGAGAACGTCCGGCCACGTCTCCATCCGCCTTCTCATCCGCTGGCTTTTGATTCGGTCGAGGAGGAACAACGTATCGAAACTCCACATGTAGGGATAGTTCGCCAGAAAGACGAAGCCGCGCAAGATACATGGCGAACTTACGTTAAGTGCGAGGTGGCGCACAGGTCTGCCGAGTGTGAGCTGTCACCGAAGTACATGAACCAAAAGGAGTAACCGACGCGTTCCCCGCCTCAGTTCTGAATTGACAATTTGTGTCACTCCACCTACCCTGCCGTTCTACTCTGGATTTAGCGCGCACGTGTGCGTTAGGGCGCTGTCGCTCCCCTCCGGGGTTTCATTACGACTAAGTGCCTAATGGCGAGATAGATAACAGGAGCTGAGCATGTCCCAACGGATTGGCGACCTTCTGGTGAAAGAGAAGGCCATCACTTCGGAACAACTAAGCGAGGCGCTCAAGGTTCAGAAGGAATCCGGCGCTCGCCTGGGATCCGTACTGGTCAAGCTTGGTTTCTTGTCTGAAGATGACGTAACTAACTTTCTGTCTCGACAGTACGGTGTTCCCGCCATCAACCTGGCCTACTTTGAGATCGACCCGCATGTCGTCAAGCTGATCCCATACGAGACAGCGCGACGCTATCAGGTACTTCCAATCAGTCGCGTGGGCGCGTCACTGACCCTCGCCATGGTGGACCCTACCAATGTGTTCGCCATGGACGACATCAAGTTCATGACCGGCCTGAACATCGAGCCGGTAGTCGCGTCGGAAAATTCGATCCTCGAGCGCATCGACAAGTTTTACAACTCGACGCCTGAGGAAGACCTGAACTCGGTGATGCAGTCGTTCGATGAGATCAGCGATGCTGATATCGAGCAACTTCAGGCCGAGGAGCAGGAAGTTTTGCTCTCGGAGCTGGAGAAGGCTGCCGACGAAGCACCCATTGTCAAGCTCGTCAACATCGTCCTGACCGACGCTGTGAAGAAGGGCGCCAGCGACATTCATATCGAGCCTTACGAGAAGGAATATCGCGTTCGCTACCGCATCGATGGCGTGCTGCAGACGATCATGAGCCCCCCGCTCAAGTTGAAGGACGCCATAACCTCTCGCGTGAAGATCATGGCGAAGCTCGACATCAGTGAGAAGCGGCTGCCGCAAGACGGCCGCATCATGCTGAAAATGCGAGTGGACGGAAAGAAGAAGGAACTCGATTACCGCGTCAGCACGCTGCCTACGCTCTGGGGCGAAAAAATCGTGCTGAGATTGCTCGACAAGGAGAACCTTCGGCTCGACATGACTAAGCTTGGATTCGAGCCACAGTCACTCGAGAAATTCGAGCGCGCGATTCTGAAGCCCTACGGCATGGTGCTTGTGACCGGCCCGACCGGTTCCGGCAAGACCAACACGCTCTACTCGTCGATCTCCCGGTTGAATTCGCCCGAGACCAACATCATGACCGCCGAAGATCCGGTGGAGTTTCAGCTCGCCGGCATCAACCAGGTGCAAATGAAGGAGCAGATCGGGCTCAACTTCGCGATGGCGCTTCGTTCATTCCTGCGCCAGGACCCGAACATCATCCTCGTCGGCGAGATTCGCGACTTCGAAACGGCAGAGATTGCGATCAAGGCTGCGTTGACCGGCCACTTGGTTCTCTCCACGTTGCACACCAATGGTGCGCCAGAAACCATCAGCCGTCTCATGAACATGGGCATTGAGCCCTTCCTGGTCGCAACGTCAGTGCACCTCATCTGCGCTCAGCGCCTGGTCAGGCGCATTTGCAGCAAATGCGCCGAGCAGATCGACGTGCCGTTCCAGACACTGATCGATGCGGGCTTTTCGCCTGACGAAGCGAGAAACGCCAAGATCATGAAGGGTCGTGGGTGCGAGACCTGCCATAACACCGGCTACAAGGGACGTACCGGCCTCTACGAGGTCATGGAAGTCGACGATGAAATTCGTGAACTCATTCTCGTTGGTGCTTCCGCCATGGAACTGAAGAAGAAGGCCATTGAGCGCGGCATGATCACGCTGCGTCGCAGTGGTCTATTGAAGGCAATGCAGGGCATCACTTCACTTGAAGAAGTTGCCCGTGAAACGCTTCACTGAGGGGACCCTAGATTATGGCTGCAAGTTTGAGCGAGTTGCTAAAACGCATGATGGAGATGGCGGGCAGCGACCTCCACATCACGACCAATTCTCCGCCGCAGGTGCGCGTGCACGGGCATCTGGAGCCACTTGATTTGCCCACATTGACTCCGGCTGAGACCAAGCAACTCGCATACAGCGTCATGACTGACGCGCAGAAGCACCGGTTCGAGGAAAACCTGGAACTCGACTTTTCTTTCGGATTGAAGGGACTGGCCCGTTTTCGCGCGAATGTTTTCAACCAGCGCGGGGCAGTGGGATCTGTTTTTCGAATCATCCCGTTCGAGATCAAGAGCTTTCAACAACTGAGCCTGCCGCCCGTGGTTTCTAAGCTGTGCGAAAAACCGCGCGGTCTGATCCTGGTGACGGGGCCGACCGGTTCGGGTAAATCAACCACGCTCGCCGCGATGATCGACAAGATCAATACCGAGCGGCACGAGCACATCATCACCATCGAAGACCCCATCGAATTCGTCCATCAGCACAAGAATTGCCTGGTGAACCAGCGCGAAGTGAATGCGGATACGAAAGGGTTTGCGGAAGCGCTACGGTCGGCGCTGCGCGAAGACCCAGACGTTGTGCTAATCGGCGAAATGCGCGACCTGGAGACAATCGAGTCCGCCCTGCGTATTGCCGAAACCGGACACCTTACGTTCGGCACTCTGCACACAAATTCGGCGGCATCGACCATCAACCGCATCATCGACGTCTTCCCGGCCCACCAACAGCCGCAGATTCGCGCACAGCTTTCGATGGTGCTGGAAGGGATTCTCTGTCAGGCGCTGTTGCCGAAAATCGGTTCTGGGCGCGTGATGGCGATGGAGATTCTCATTCCTAACGCCGCGGTGCGCAACCTCATTCGCGAAGACAAAATTCACCAAATCTATTCCGCCATGCAGTCCGGCCAGGAGCGGTTTGGAATGCAGACATTTAACCAGTCACTGGCCACGCTTTATCTGCAAAAGCAGATCTCGTTGGATACAGCTATGCAGCGATCATCTATGCCCGAAGAGTTGCAAGAGATGATCAACCGTGGGGTGGGAATCGTGAACCGATCCGCTGCCACGCACGGACGCAAGTAGGCGTACGAGGCGCAGTGTGCAGTTGGAGCAGAACAACGGAGGTCCGATATGCCGGTTTTTACGTATAAGGGCACGGATGCTTACGGCAAGAAAGTGGCCGGCGAGCGCATAGCCGAAAACAAGCAGGTGCTCGTATCTCAGCTTCGCCGTGAGCGCATCAATGTTGGGCCAATCAAGGAGAAGGGCAAGGAATTCGCCCTTCCTACACTTGGCCGTGGGAAGGTCAAGACTAAAGAGACAGCGATCTTCTTCCGTCAGTTCTCCGTCATGATCGATGCCGGTCTTCCGCTCGTGCAGTGCCTTGAGATCCTGGCAGGTAATCAGGAGAACCCGGTTTTTCAGAAGACACTCACGGGAGTGCGCACCAGCGTCGAGGGTGGTTCGACTCTGGCCAACGCCATGCGAAACTATCCGAAAGTCTTCGACGACCTCACGACGAACATGGTGGAGGCCGGCGAAACCGGCGGTATTCTCGACACCATCCTCCAGCGTTTGGCGACGTATGTCGAAAAAGTTGTCAAGATGCGCGCTGCCGTCAAGTCAGCACTGGTATATCCGACGGCAGTGGTCGGCATGGCCGTGTTGATCGTAGGTGGACTGCTGAAATTCGTGGTGCCGACTTTCATCAAGCTCTTTGACGGCCTCGCCGTGGAACTGCCGTTGCCTACCCGTATGGTCATTGGGCTCAGCAACATCGTTCAGACCTTCTGGTGGTTCGCGATCTTCTTCATTGTTGGTGCGGTAATCGCGGTCAAACAGATCCGCAAGAATCCGCAAGGCCGCCTTTACTGGGACAGGATGATGCTGAACCTGCCCATCATCGGCATCCTCCTGCGAAAGATCGCCGTGGCACGTTTTACCCGCACTCTTGGAACACTGATTACGTCAGGCGTGCCCATCCTTGAGGGTCTGTCCATTACGGCCAGGACGTCTGGAAACGCCGTGCTGGAGCAGGCACTTCTGAAGGTGCGCAAATCCATTGAAGAAGGCCGAACCATCGTCGATCCCCTGAAGGAAAGCGGCGTGTTCCCCAACATGGTCACGCAGATGATTGGCGTGGGCGAAGCAACTGGCGCAATGGACGCCATGTTGCAGAAGATCGCCGACTTTTACGAGGAAGAAGTCGATGCAGCCACAAAGGACCTCCTCACCATGCTAGAGCCTATGATGATCGGTATCTTAGGCGTAGCCGTAGGCGGCATTGTCATTTCGCTCTACCTGCCGTTATTCAAGATGATCGGCAAACTCGCTGGTGGATAAGGTTCGTTCTCGGGGCGGCATGGCCGCCCCACTCTTTCGTTCCGATCTGTCTGAGTGTGACCGCAGAATGGCGACCGAGCTACCGACATTAAGTGCTTTCAACGAACGTTCCTGGCTGAACTGGCTGGTAAAGGCCCGTGTAATCGTCATTACGCTGCTGCTTGGCATCGAACTGGCGCTCACGAACTTCACTCGCACCAGCGTTCCGCAGGCGGTCTTCGTCAGCGTAATCGTCGTCTGGTACACAGTAGCCGCATTTTTCATGCTGCTGCGTCACCTATCAGACGATGTCTGGTTGCAGTCACGCGTACAGATCCTCACGGACCTCGCGTTCGTCACTGCGGTTATCTACGTCACGGGCGGAATTGATACATCCTTTAACTTCCTATATCCGCTTGTGATCATCGTGGCCGCGATGTTGTTGCCGCGCTATTGGGCTTACCTGACGGCGGCACTTTCTTTCATACTGTTCGGCGGAATCCTCGAGCTCAGCTTCTTTGAGATCATACGGTCTTATTCCGTAACGAAATCAGATCTCAGCAGTCTGCAAGCGGTCATTCTCATCAATCTGGGCGCGTACCTCGCGATCGCTTACCTCGCAAGTATTCTTAGCGCGAAGCTGCGGCAGGTAAGGGCGGAACTCCAGGAACAGAGTGGCGCGCTGGAACACCTGCAGGCGCTGCATGAAGACATCGTGAATTCTGTGACTGGGGGATTGATCACCACAGACCTGAACGGGTTGATCACCTACATCAACCCAGCCGCAGAACGTGTGCTCGAGCGCGAGAGCAAGCAATTGCTCGGCACCGCCGTGGAGGAACTTATCTCCGATCGTGTGCCAGAGATCGGACCGTGCGGCATTCGCTTCGAAGCTCACACAACAGCGCCGTCAGGATCGCGCAAGACGATAGGCCTGACTGTCTCACCGCTTAACGTGCCTATGCGCGGGACTGTCGGCTACATTTACTCGTTCAATGACCTGACCGAGGTTCGCCGGCTTCAGCAGGAAGTCCGCATGCGTGACCGCATGGCCGTCATAGGCAGGCTGGCGGCGGGCATTGCGCACGAGATCCGAAATCCGCTGTCGTCGATCGCGGGGTGTGCCAAGATGCTGCGCGAATCCGCCGCCCTCGATGAAGACGAGCGCAAGCTCATGGACGTGGTCAAGCGCGAGTCAGAGCGGCTCAACGGCATTGTCACCGACTTCCTTACTTACTCTCGTGAGAAGGAATACTCGTTTGCCGAGATCGACCTGCTACCCCTGCTCGAAGACACTTTGACACTGCTTCAGAATCGTCCTGAACTCGCGGCAGCCGACGGTAATCCAGCGCTAGTCCGGATCGAGCGGCGCTTCGAAGTTGCCAGTGCACATGCCTGGGTGGACGGGAACCGCATCAAGCAAGTTTTCTGGAATATCTGCGACAACGCTGTTCGAGCCATGCCGTCTGGCGGGACTCTTACTGTCTCGCTACGGACGGCTGATGGCAAGTGCATCATCGAGTTTGAGGATTCGGGTATCGGTATCCCGCCCCAACGAATCGACAAGATCTTTGAGCCCTTCCAATCAGAGTTCCAGGGGGGGACCGGCCTTGGTCTGGCGCTGGTTTACCAAATTATTCAAGGGCACGAGGGCAAGATCACGGTGCAGTCAACGCTTGGCGTGGGTACGGTCTTTTCCATTGAACTGAGACAATCCCCTGCCGAGCGTAAACATGGCAGTCCAGGAGTCTGGACGCTAGCCGATGAACGCGGTTCTGTACGGGTCGACGCTGGCCAATCTGAGCTTGCAGTTGCTGGCACAACTCCCGCTGGGAGGAATTCCCGATGAGCAACATCCTGGTCTGCGACAACGAACCAGGCATCTGTACCATGCTCGAAGTTGCTTTGCGCCGTGATGGGCATAAAATCGAGACAGTCATATCCGGAGAAGCGGCGAAGAAGAAGATTGATTCCGCGCTTTACGACATCATCATCACGGATATCAAGATGCCGAACATCAGCGGCATCGATGTTCTGCGGCATGCGCACACAGCTTGCCCCGATACGCTCGTCATCCTTATCACGGCTTTTGAGGATTACGCCGACGCTATCGAGGCGGTCAAAGCCGGCGGCGCGTTCGACTACATTCGGAAGACTTCGAATCTTGACGACGAAATCAGGCTCACCGTTCGGAAGGCCATGAACGTGGCTCAGCGTGATCGGCAGCTATTCGCACTGAAGCGAGACGCAGCAACCCGAAACTCGCTGGACAATATCATCGGAAACAGCACGGGTATCAACCGCCTCAAAGACACGATCCGAACGGTTGCGTCCACCAGCAGCACTGTCCTAATTCGGGGCGAGAGCGGTACTGGAAAAGAACTGGTGGCCCGGGCACTGCATTCATGCTCACCGCGTGCGGGAGAGGCTTTCGTATCCGTCAACTGCGGTGCATTCCCTGAGACTCTGCTCGAAAGCGAACTGTTCGGTTACGTCAAAGGGGCATTCACGGGCGCCAATCAGAACAAGCGCGGATTGCTCCAGGTTGCCGACCAGGGAACAATCTTCCTCGACGAAATCAGCGAGATGACGCTTGCGATGCAGGTGAAACTGCTTCGCGTGTTGCAGGAGAGAACCATCCGGCCAGTGGGCGGCACCAGCGAGTCCGCCATTGATGTGCGCGTGATCGCCGCTACCAACCGCGACCTGGATCGCATGGTGGCCGAAGGGACGTTCCGAGAAGATCTGTACTATCGGTTGAACGTGATTCCCATCACCGTCCCGCCGCTGCGGGAGCGCGCTGAAGATATTCCGTTGCTGGCGAATCACTTCCTGAAGAAGTACGCTCCGGCTGCAGGGAAGAGCATCGTGCGGATTGCGGCATCGTCTCTGGATGGGCTGTGCAGCTACGAGTGGCCGGGCAACGTGCGGCAGCTTGAAAACACCATCGAGCGCGCCGTGGCACTCGCGACGAGCGAGGAGATGATCGTCTCGCTGCCGACGGAAAGACCGAAGGCGCGTGCGGCCGCGGCTGCTGTCGGTGGTGGGTTCGTGGTGGATGCATCGGCATTTTCGCTCCCTCCGGAAGGCTTGGACATGGAGCGGTACGTCGCCGATCTGGAACGAACAATGCTAAAAAGCGCACTGGAGCGCAGCAACGATGTGCAGACGCGCGCGGCCAATTTGCTGAACCTTTCTTACCGGTCGTTCCGGCACCTGTTGAAGAAGTACGATCTTTAGGGCGGCACTGCTCGTGCTGTTCCGAATTACAAGCGCCTACGGTTAAGCTGCAGGTCGCTTCGTGCCCTGCTGCGCGACTTGGACTCTACCGAGGAGTTTGGTGAGTCGTTCCACGTCACTGTCCTCGTCGATTATCTGGTTTTCGAGCATGTATAGGGTCGGTTCGTGTTTGCAGACCTTGTGGGCGCGCGTGTAAGTGTCTAAAGCCCTCTTCTCGATTTCCAACGCCATCTCCAGCATTTCAATCGTGTCCACGGATTGGGTTATTCCTTGCACTTGCACTTTCGCCACGCCGCCGAGATACACGATCCTGTCGCTCCACCGTTTTGCGTGGGCCAGCGCTTCCTCCGCCTGCTCTTTAAATAGATCCTCGAACAGTTGCCTGTCCCGGCCTGTCAATAGCGTGCTGTGCTGGTTGTAGTGAATCGCTGCCGTGTACTCGAGCGAAACTGCTTCGTTCAGAACGCTGATCAACTCGTCGTGTTGTGTCATGGTATCGGCTCACTCCCGCGGTTGTCGTCGACTGCTATAGGTCTGGAAAAGACGTTCGAGAGATTGCACATCATATACCTATTGCATGTACCTGATCAGGTCCTCAGACAAAGTCGAGATATCCGCTGCTGTACAACAATCCCGATTCGGGATAGCGAGTGAGAAGCCCTGCTATAGAGAGCAATCGTGGAACTTGGCTTCGAATCAGCGTAAAATGCTTCAGGCATGAAGGTGTCGAGAGATTCCGATGTAGTGCGACTGTTGCGATGGGTCGTTCTGTCGGTTGCCATGCTCGCATCGGTTTTCGGCTTTGTGTTGCTCCCACTTGTTCCAAGCCCGCACCCACGGAGCTCAGGTGAGTACGCCTTTCGGGTCACATCATTGTTTGTGCCCCCACTCTTAACGCTTCTTGCAGCGTGGCTCCGGAAGCAGGAGGCATTTGATCCTGCGCTAGAGGGCACCGCCTGCAGATCATTGCTTCGGCATTTCGCGCTGTATTCCGCGATCGCCGTTGCTATTTGCGTAATCGTAGCCGCGTTCCTGTATCGGTAGTACCCGGTCCTGTGATTGGTACGAAATATCGGCATACCGCTCCAATCCCGATTCGGGATAGCGAGTGAGAAGCCCTGTTTTCGTTGGCTATTTTGGATTACTCTTCCTTTCTCGATCTAATTCGCGATTCAGAATGATAAGCGACAACCACAATTTTGCGGGAAATGGTGTCTGGAGTGGGTGCCGGTGATCGAGGGCAAAACTGTGTGTATCAATACTCCTCAAGGAGGCCTAAATGTACCCAGCAATAACGGCGGTTTTGTCGTGCATGTTGATGGCGTCGGTTGCGGTGGCGCAAACTCAGAGCGATTCCGACGCTGCGAAAGAAATCCTTGCTCTGGAGAAAGCCGCGATGGAGCGGTGGTGCAAGGGAGATGTTGAAAAATACCTGGACAATTCCAGCGACGAGGTGACCTACTTCGATCCCGGCACAGCCAAGCGTTTGAACGGCCTTCCTGAGTTATCTAAGCTGTACCGAAGTTTTGCGGGTCAGTTTCACTTTGATCGCTTCGAGCTCGTGGATCCCAAGATTCAGCTCTCGGGCAACGTCGCCGTGCTGACGTACAACCTTCTTGCCTTTGTCGACTCCAAGGAGGAACGCTGGAATGCGACCATGGTCTATCAAAAGGCAAGAGGAAAATGGAAGATAATCCACACGCACATGTCGCCTACTCAGCCCAAGCTTGTGGAGAAGTCGAAGAACTAGCGAATGTGACGTCCCGTTACCGACGGTAGTGTTGGCCGAAAATGCATAGCATTTAGGCATGGCTGTCATGGTGCCATTGCCGTGCCCGTAAGAGATGTCGACTTGCCGTTAACCAATTTCGCAATTTACTTTGCTGCTCGATCATCCCACTTGCGTGGTGATCGAGGCGGCGGACCATCTCATTGGTCGGCTACCTCCACTAATCCCGAAACGGGATAAGTAGATGTATGCCGTTGCCCTGAATAGGCCATCCGCCTCCCTGCGGAACGGGAGTCCGAACTAGCCATCGTGGTCCGCAGTGACCGAAGAGACGTTTGGTGGGAACACCGAAAGATGCCACGGAAAGGGCCGAGCCAAAACGGGGGCAGTACATGAGCACTGAAAACACAGGTCGAACATCAAGGTGCTGACGCACTAATCGCATTCGTGTGCTCTCAGCGCCGTCAGTATGCGCTTTGACTACGCCGCCTTCGTTAGAGATGTTGTTGGAGGAACTTTCAGCCAATGTCAACGACACCTCGCATAAAGAGGGTTTTGTCAGTTACGGTAGCTTTGCTCTGCTTGCTCTGGCTGCTCCTCTATCTCGACTCGGTCCATGAACGGCGAAAAGCAGAACGTTTACTGTCCGACTTGAGGGCATTCCCCTTTACGGTGGCAGAGTTTTCCGAAGTGCGAGAGTTAGCGATTCGCCATGGGGGCAATGCACTTCAAGCTGCGCCACAAACCCCGCCTTTCCCCTGCACTGCGCGAGATTGCAATTTTGAAATCGTGATAAGGCCGCTCGCGACAAGATTGCTGTTCGTACCACGTCGGTTGTCATACGTCGTCTTTATCGCTTTAAACTATTCCGGCATTCGTCCGTGGGCCGTCACCGCGTCTTTTGAACTCAGGAAAGGCATCCTTCAAAGCAGCAGAACCAGCGTCGCACAATATCGGGTAGCCAGGTCGGGTAGCTATGAAGGGCCGATGCAAATAGAGTACGAGGTCAACACAGACCGCACCAGTACTCGATATTCCGATGCTGACTTCCCCGGCAGCGATTATGTTGTGTCGCGTCCCTACGCAATCACTGGGGAGCCGGCGGACATACTGCGCCTTTGGGCAGTTCAGAAGCCCGACACTCCGTGGAAACGTGCATTCGATGCACGTCTCGATTGTTTCACGACAGTTCTAAATGGATGTTCCGACTTTCGTCAGCTTGCACCCTCGTCTTGGGCTGACTGCGAGGCGATGGGCAAGATGCTTAGAGAACTGCAACGTCGCGAAACGACTCAGCGTTAGCTGTCGATATCCGCATATCTCTCACTATCCAGAGCAGCGGGATTACTTGCGCGAAACCCTGTTCGCGACAGCTATGTTTCTGCCTCAGAGAAAGGCTTCGTTTTGAGAAAAACGGCTGTTACTATGCGACGAACCGAGGTTTCATACCTGTTGACCAGCGAAACCGCACTCGAATCAGCCGTTCATGTGCCGAAATGGAAGTTGTCTGACGCTTTGGCTGCCGGCGCAGTACTGCTCTTCCTGATGCTGCTCGGCCTGTTCGTTCAATTCACAGCTTCTCGAACGCTGCCGTTGTATGTGAGTGAATTCCAGTGGTCTCAACTGGTTGTGCTCATGGTGTCCGCAGTCCAACTCGCCGCTGCGGGGCTGTTCATTATTCGTGTCGGCAGAAAGCGTGGGTTCGGTGGCCCGCTATCGAGCCTCGACTGGAATGCATCGCGTAACGTGGCTCCTTTTGCGTTGCTCGGTGCTGCTTTGGCCGCAGTAATAGCAATGACCTTCGGCGTGGGGCATTTCAGGGACGGATTAGCCCCCTTAGCATCGGCCTGTACCTAGTTGGCGGCGTTTTGGTTCAGCCCTTCATAGAAGAGTGCTACTTTCGCGGGCTTCTGTTTGCAGCAGTAGCCGAGAAAATCGGCGTTATAGGCTCTGTATTGTTAACTGCGTTGTTATTCGCTTGGCTCCATCCCATGCACAACTTGACCATTCTCCCCGTTGCCTTCCTGCTCGGAGGCACAAGAGCGAAAACACGGTCGGTCGCGGCCTGCTTCGTTCTGCACGCCGGATACAACGTGGGCGTTCTTTTGTTTCAGCTCTTTCGCTGAGCGACGGCGGCAGTTTATTGACGATAATGTATGGTCCGCCGTCTGACTGCAAGGGGGAATGGTTGGCACGAAGGGACAGTCTGCGTAAATGTATCCGGCCTCTGGTTGGAGACTCAGCTCCGGGCCATAATGATGATGCGCGCGTGCCGGTCCTGCTAAATCGGGCGGTCATGGAAGCGACCATTTATCGACCCGGGTTTTCCGGCACGCCGTTTGACTGTTCTGTCGTCCAGTTCTCTCCTTAGCAGACCGAGATGAGGTCGAAGTAGCCGCGGCGGTGGAAAAGTGGAAAGCGGTGTTTGCTTTCCAAGCGCAGCGTCTTTTCCACGGCCGTCTTCGGGCCTTGGCGTACACGTCCGCGAACCAGTAGGCCTGCTGCCGATAGAGTACGGCCCAGGCGATGCGTGCCAGCTTGTTGGCGACGGCCACGATCACGTGCCGTGCGGGCCTCGAGTTGATGCACCCACTGCCCCAAACCGCCGGTGTCGACGGCATAGCTTGACAGCACCGCCTCGCCACCGATAGAAACGATATCCATGCGATGATCCTCCGGTATTGCTGCTCGATCATGCCACTTGCGTGGTGATCAAGGCGGCGGACCATCTCATTAATCGGATTGTGACTCGGTATCCTGAGAGGGGACGGTGACAAGTTCACAATCAACTGACATGCCTGACGACTGCTTTGTTCCGATTTCGTAAATCTCGAGGGCCCCATGTTCACTCCCAGAATTACCCTGCTACATTCCTCGCAGCCGACAGCTCTTTGAAAACCAGCAACGCTCCATTCGCCATTGACGCGAGAGTCAACTTCCGCAGCGTTGAACGCGGCGGCTCAATCCATATTCCCCCAGATCAGATTTTCAGATTTAAGTCTTTCAAAACGACAGATTTGGCAGATTTGGAGGGGGAGGGGCTGGAGATAAAGAACTAATCAACTGAGAGTGTCAGGCGAGCACAGCGCCGGTGCCGATCCTCGCCAGTTTGCAAATGTGGGTGCCCCGCAAGGGACCGATTAGCCCTTCTTGAGTTCCACGAAGACCTGGCGGGCGACTTCCTTGAGGGTTTCAAAGACGCCGTTGCCTTGGCAGGCGATGGATTCGAAAACTGGCTCGCCTTTCCGAGTGAGTTCCTTCCGAAGCTGGTCAACCGTAAGAACGTTCGGCAGATCCCGCTTGTTTAGTTGGAGGACGTAGGGAATCGTCTGGAAGTTGTAGCCGTGTTCTTTCAGGTTGTCTTCGAGGTTGTCGAGCGCTTCGACGTTCGCGTCCATGCGCTCGGCCTGCGAGTCGGCAACGAACACCACGCCGTCCACGCCACGCAGAATGAGCTTGCGGCTCGCGTCATAGAACACCTGGCCGGGGACGGTATAGAGATGGAAGCGAGTCTTGAAGCCGCGCACCGTGCCCAAGTCGAGTGGCAGAAAATCGAAGAACAGGGTGCGGTCTGTCTCCGTGGCCAGCGAGATCATCTTGCCTTTCTGCTTGTCAGTCGTCTTGTCGTAGATAAATTGCAGATTGGTGGTTTTGCCGCCCAGACCAGGGCCGTAGTACACGATCTTGCAGTTAATTTCCCGTGCGGCAAAATTGATGAAGCTCAAAACCAGCCTCGAAGGTCGCGGCGAATGCAGGCATTCGCGCAAAATGCATCTGGAACAAGTGTGGGGGGATTCACCTGTTCCGAGATGCTGCTGGTTTTATACCATACCGGGCAATCGCCGCCCCACGTAAATCCCCGAACGAACCAACATGCGCACGTTCAGTGGGGTGTGCACCAACGTAATCACAAAAATCGTTATCGACCTGGTGGAAGCGGGTAGTAACCGTCTCTTGCGTAGACTCTGAGGTCGCTCCCATGTCCCACCACCCGTACTTCGACACTGCGATAAGCACTGGAAGGTGTGGCCCTGGTCGTGTATCCCAGCGTGTACTGGTTGCGCGCTTCCTCTGTCACGCGAGCGTAGGCGGTCTCGATCGCCCTGGCTGTGAACTCGGGGAAGATTTGGCCGCCGGTTGCTGAAGCGTATTTCGGCAGAATGTTGCCGTATCCGGTGCCTGGAATGCGAATCTTCTGAAGGGTACTGTAACCGGGGATGGCCGCTCCACCAACGCCCACGCCATACACCGATATCTCGTTCGACAAAAGAACCTTCATGACATCGGCGTAGCTCGCGCTGCTGCCAAGTTCGCGACCGTCGCTGATGATGAAGATGATCTTGCGCCTTGCGCGGTCACGTTTGCTAAGGTCCAGGGCGGCGGACAGAATTGCATCATTCAGCACGCGGGATTCCCGTACCGCAGTCGTAGGTGCAGACGGCATGTTCGGAGTGTTGTCCATGTTCCGACCGTTGATCACCGGTCCAGACTGCCCCAGTGGACCACCTACAACCGGAACGGTGGCAGACCGGCCCTTCTGCGCCTTCAGCTTCGACAACATCGCAGTCGTTACCGCTGTAGCCGGCGTGAAGTCTTGCCACTCCTTAACTGTATTGCCATAGGTATAGAGCGACACCTCATCGAACTGGCCAAAAGCGCCGATGAGCGCGGGTAGCGTGTCGCGCACCTTGGAAACCTCAGATTCAGACATGCCGAGGTCGATGATCACCGCAGCCGAGAGCGGGAAGGGATCGCTGGTGAAGAACGTGATGTTTTGCTTCACCCCATCTTCGTAAACCGAGAAGTCCTTGCTCAGTAATCCATCCAGCAACTGGCCGTTTCGATCCTTCACAGTTACTGGAACCAATACGAAGTTGACGTTCTTGCGCAACGTGAATATCTCTTCGCGGTTGCCGCCTCCCGGCCCAGTGGGGGTTGTTCCCGGAGGGACGGTTGTGATATTGGGCTTCGGGGCAGGAGCAGGCGTTGTTCCGGACGTCACATCCGTGTCGGGTGTCGAGCCAGCAACTGTGCCTTCCGGTTGTCGAACCGGGGGAGCGATCTCGGTTCCACTGTTCGGTGGAGCTGTGTCGGGCAGCGGCTCGGGCCGCTCCGAGACAGTCTTGCTGGTCGAGTCTGGTGGCGGGACGGGTGCGTTGTTCTGCGGTTTCGGAGCGTCAGGCAGTTGCGCCACCGAATTGTTTTGAGGTTTGGGGGCGTCCGGCAGGGCTTGGGCTGCCGCTCCGGATGAAAACAGAAGAAGAACAGCAACAGTTATAATGGTCAGTCGCAGCTCCAGGCGGTGTTCTTTCAGGCAAGCACGGCCAACTCGGCCCATTCGCTCGACCCCTTTCGTTCAAACCCCAAGTTTCACGTTTCGTTGCTGGGCTGGCGACCGACTTACGTCAGCAACTATGAGCCGGGCCCAGCGTTTAATCTATAGTAGTAGCACACGCCCGTTTAGGATTCTATAAAATCGGGCACCTAAACCTATGCAGTCTCATGCCATCACAGCGATTTCCAGACTCGCACTGGCTTCCGGCCTGATCGCCATCCTGCTGTTCGCGGCTAAGGCACATGGCCAGGAAGCAAGCCAGAATGACCAAGACCTTCCAACGTTCAGGTCTGAAGTCAACGTCGTGAACATTTTTTTCAACGTGAAAGACAAGAAAGGGCTGCTCATCCCGGACCTCAAGAAGGAGGATTTCACCGTTCTTGAGGATGGCAAGCCCCAGCCGATCAAGTACTTCAGTGCTGAGTCGGACCAACCGCTCACGCTGGGAATCCTGATCGACTCCAGTGGCAGCCAGGATCGTGTCCTCGAGTACGAAAAGGAAGTTGGCGCGGCATTTCTGCGGAACGTTATCAAGCCCAAGGACGTGGCCTTCGTCATCAGCTTCGACGTCAGCGTCGATTTATTGCAGGATTTCACCAGTTCGCCAAACGACCTTGCAAGAGCACTGAACCGCGCAAAGGTGAACACCGGTGGCGGAGGCGGCAGTCTTCCGGGTCTCGGGGGCGGTCCGTTCCCGACTTCAAGGAATCCCCGGGGAACCCTCCTATACGACGCTATTTACCTGGCTGCGCACGACAAACTCGCCACAGAAGTCGGTCGCAAAGCCATGATCATCCTTACCGACGGAGAGGATCAGGGCAGCCAGCTCAACATAAGGGACTCGATCGAAGCTGCACAGAAAGCTGACGCCATCTGTTACGTCATTCTGATCGCAGATAGCGGCTTCATGTATCAGGGTTTCGGGGAAAAAGATATGAAGAAGCTGGCGGAGCAGACCGGAGGCCGCGTTATCGAGGCTTCTAACAAGCCTGAAAAACTCCGCCAGGCATTCGACCAGATTGCAAACGAACTGCGCAGCCAGTACAACATCGGCTACACGCCGACGAATACGAAACTGGACGGCACGTTCCGCAAAATCGAAATTCAGGTCAACAACAAGAAGGATTACCGCGTTCAAGCCAGGAAAGGGTACTACGCAATCGGCTCCGCGCCGGCAGACTAGCGGAGGAGAAGATGGGCTTCCCCCGGCGCTGACGCTCTCTAGGTAGCTGCAATCCGCTCCGCGGGCAGGCAAAGATCAGACAGAGTATCGCAAACCAGTTTCAGCAGATCTTCAGGATGAACGGGTTTCTGCAGCAGGCGAAAGTTGAACCCCTGCGCTCGTGCAGCGCTTAGCATATCTGTGCTCGCGGCGTGGCCTGAGATCAAAAGTACCTTGCACTTCGGGCAGAGCCGGTGGCAATAGACCGCAACGTCGATTCCGTTGATCGAATCAGGATCGAGAGCTACATCGGTGATCAGCAGATCGTGATCGTCCTCATCCAGGGAGTTCAGGGCATCGGCGGCTGTATAGAGCGCCTTCGAGTCGCAGCCTTGCAGTTCTAGTATTTGTGCCAGAGTGTCTGCGATAACTCGTTCATCATCGAGGACCAAGATCCGAGGGGGACGTGACCATTCCATTGTAAGTGTGAGATGAGTATTTCGCGCCGATAGTGGCCAGAATGCCACCTGCGCCGGAGAATTCAAGAAACGTAGCTCACAGGTGCAGCCCGCTGCGGTAGCTCGGTGGGTCAGCCCGAAATAGAAAGGCCGCAGCGATTAGCCGCGGCCCTCTCGGTAACACTTGTCGGAATCACTCCTTCGGAGCGAAGTAGCCTTTTCTCGCTCTAACCCTCAGGTTCTTGTGGTTGCGAGCCTCGATCTGGATCGAGTGGTAGCGGCCATCGGTCTGGAAGTCCGCTGGCTTGTACGCCAGGGCGTACTGGCTGCGCAGTTCGTCCTGAATCTCGCTAAATGCGTTCGCCACGTCCTGGACTTTGAACGGGAAGAAGGCGCGCCCGCCTGTAGCCTCGGCCATGCGCTCGAGGATCTTGTCTCCGCGAAGTTTGACGCCGCTGACATTCGTGCTAATGCCGTAGATGATCACCTCGGCGCGCTGCGCCATCTCGATAGCCTCTTCACGCGTGACCCGGCTTTGGTTATCTTCGCCATCACTGAGCAAAATGATGGCTCGGCGCACCGGAGTTCGTTCCTGGCCTTTCATCAGTTTGTCGCGACATGCGTAGTAGATGGCGTCGTACATTGCAGTGCCGCCACCTGCGCGCAGCAGTCGAACGCCTCGCGAGAGCTGTTCCGTGCTATCGGTGAAGTCTTGTGTGACCTCGGCGGTGGTGTCGAAGCCGATGACGAATGCCTTGTCGGACTTCGGACGAATGATCTGGTTCAGGAACTCGATCGCTGCTTCCTGCTCGAACGTGAATCGATCACGTACAGAATTGCTAGCGTCTACCAGCAGCCCCACCCGCAACGGAAGGTCAGTCTCGGTGCGGAAATTCATTATGGAAACGGGAGGCTTGTTGTCGTCCAGAACGGTGAAGTCTTCCTTCTTCAGGTTCTTCACAAAACGGCCGCGCTTGTCCGTGACGGTGAAGATAACGTTGATCTCGTCGACGTTCTTCACATACCTGTAAACAGTCGGATCGTCGTTCGTAGGCGCGTTCCCGTTCGCGGTTGTCGCGGGAACTGACACGTCGGGCGTGTTCGCGGAACCGCTTCCTGCCGGGGCCGTCAATGCGGTTGTCGCCGGGGCCGAAGGTTGACTCGCCTGCTGTGACTGTGCAGGCGGCAGGTTGGGAGCAGTCGACTGTTCCGTTGTGGGCTGCGGCTTCGGCTGGGATGGCGGCGGCGGTGGCGGCTGTTGCCGCTGCATTTGCTGCTGCAACGTCGCCGATGGCGCCGATGGCAAGTCTTTCTCAGCCGAAGTCTGCGCCTGTAGGACCGGCACAACGGCGATGCCTGATGCAAGGACGAGTAGGAAGAGCTTGTTCATCTGAACTCTCATTATAGCTGGTTAAGCAACTGAATATTGCAAACCAGACACCATTCAGCACACCTGCGCCGGTTACGGGAGGTCATCGACCAGGTTCGTACAGCGCCCAGGATTAATTCGAGGCGATTCTCTCTCAAGTCGTTGCAATAACTAAGTTTGAAACGATGACTCATTCAGGAGCTTTGGCCCGCACCCAAATGCGCCAGAAAAGACTCAAGGTCGGGTGGGAGTGGACGGGCGAACGCCATTCTTTCTCCCGTCCCAGGGTGTAAAAATTCGATAGCGGCAGCGTGAAGAAAGTTTCTGTCCAGAGCTAACGTCCCGGCTTCGCCGCTTTGCTCCAGGTGCTTTTTCACGTCTCGGTTGGAACACCTCTTCACCTCTCGGGGTGCTCCGTATAGCGTGTCGCCGACAACGGGGTGCCCTAGTGACGCCATATGAACTCGAATCTGGTGAGTGCGCCCCGTGTCGATCTTTACCTCGACCAAGGTGAATTTGCCATAAGGGCCATCGTATTTCTGAAGCACCTTCCAGTGGCTTACGGCCTCTCGGCCGCCGCTTCGCCGGGTGGTCATGCGAGTTCGACGCACGGCGTCACGGCTGATGGCGGCGTCGATCGTCCCCACATCCGCCTTGAGCCAGCCATGCACTAAGGCGAGATACTTTTTCTTCACGATGCGGGAAGAGAACTGTTCTGCCAGTTTGCGGTGAGCAAGGTCATTCTTGGCAACGACAATGAGGCCGCTGGTTTCCCTGTCCAGTCGATGCACGATTCCCGGTCGCAGTTCGCCGCCAACAGCCGATAACGCTCCGAACCTGTGCAGTAGGGCGTTCACAAGCGTCCCACGATTGCGTTCGTCTTCTGTAGCACCCGCTCCCGCGTGGACCATCATGCCAGCGGGTTTGTCGATCACCGCAAAGTCCGCGTCTTCATAGACGAGATCGAGCGCAATGTCTTCTGCAACAGCGCGCAGAGGAGGTCGTTCAGCGGGGCCGAGTACGCTAACGCTGTCATTGGGGCGCAGTTTGTAAGATGGCTTCTCGCGAACGCCATTTACCAGCACTTGTCCTTGCTCGATCACTTGCTGGATGCGGGCACGGCTCACGTCTGGAACATGCGAAACGAGAAACTGATCGAGGCGCTTACCGCTATCCGCAGCTTCCGCCTTCAGATTGATCGGGTAGGTCGTACCGGGCACACAACATTATGACCTATGCTGCCAGCAAGTCGGACAGAAACTCTCGCTCGCACGCTTATCGGGCAGCCGTATGGGCCACCGCCGGGACCGGCATCTTCTTTCGCCAGACCCACAGAGCGCCGCCGGCGAGTACCAGCACAATCGAAATGAGTTGTGTTCCGGTCATGATTCCGCCGAGAACAGATCCTCTCTCCGGATCGTCTCTCAGGAACTCCAGGAAGTAACGGGCCACTCCGTACAAGAACAGGTATGTCCCGATCACTTGGCCCTCGAATTTCTTGTGCCGAATGAGCCAGGTCAGAATGAAGAAATTAGTGAGTTCAACCGCTGTTTCGTAGAGCTGGGTTGGATGAAGCGGAATGCCGAGCGGCGTTCCTGAAATTGCGTGCGCCAGCGGGTTCGTGAAGGTGGCGCCCCACGGCAGCGATGTTGGCTCGCCATAACAGCAACCGGCTGCGAAGCAACCTACGCGGCCAATGGCGTGTCCGAGCGCCAGTCCCGGGGCGAATGCGTCGCACGTGCGCAGCACCGGCATGTTGTTTCGCCGGATGTACCAAACGGAAACGGCGATTGCACCGATCAAGCCGCCATAAAAGACGCCCCCCGCCTGCCAGGTACTCAGGCTGAAGATGTCTTCCGGGTGCGAAGCGTACCAGTCCCAGTCATTGATGAACAACAGTATCTTGGCGCCAACGATCGCACAAAGGACCGCCAGAATGCCCAGATTCCAGGCCTTTTCCGGATCCAAACCCTGCCACTGCGACATCTTCGCGGCGACAATCAGACCGACAAGGACGCCGGTAGCAACAAGGAAACCGTAAGTCGGTAGCGAGAACGATCCGAGATGGAAAAGGTGCGGAAACACTGGCTATTTGATGTCCTTACGATGCTGCAAGAAGCAAACTCAACGAAACAGGATACCAGACTGGAGCCTGACCGCAGGTAAGCAGAGGAAGAGGAGGGCTGCAGATCTACAAATGAAAACCGACCCACACAGCCGTGTGGGGCGCCGTTTCAGAGCCCGTCCATAGACGGTGGGAACTCGCCGCGACCCATTAGGCATTTCCGTACTGGCGGAACCTTGCACACCGGATCGTATTGTACGAGTCAAGCTCCCTTTTATGCCCTGTTGGCTCAAAAAACGAACACCGCCATCACCAACATAGCAGGTCGGTTTCTAATTCGATGCTAATGAAAGTCAGAGTAGCTGGCAAGGTGAGGACCGAAAAACATGGACTATGACGTGCATGTGACGAAGTCAGCCCCGCCAGCAACTCGGGCCGGCGCTGCCGGGCCTGTTAGTGATCCACTGTAGAATGCGCCACGTCGGGGAGGAGTCGGACATGGTGACGATCTCGCGAAGGCGTTTCCTTGAGCAGGCGGGACTCGGGATGCTTACAGCGGCGATCGCGAACAATGGGCGGATCGCGTTGGCTGCACAATTCTCGCCACCGGGGACGATCTTGCTGAATAGCAATGAGAATCCCTATGGGCCAGTTCCGGGCGCCAAAGAAGCCATGGCTCAAGCTCTTCTTGAAGCGAACCGATACCCGGATGCAGGTTACGAAGATTACGTTCGAGCGGTAGCGGCGTTCCATAAAGTTTCACCGAACCATGTCCTGGCCGGCAATGGCTCGACCGAGCTGCTTCGGATGGCTGCCGACGCGTTCACCGGTCCTGGGCGCAAGCTCATCATCGCCGATCCTACGTTTGAGGCAATTGAAGGATATGCGTCAGCCCGCTCGGCGCAAGTGGTTTCTGTACCGCTGACGAAAACCTTCGCTCACGACCTCAATCGCATGTTGTGGACTGCACGCGACGGCGGTGGTTTGGTTTATCTTTGCAACCCCAATAATCCCACTGGCTCTTTGACGGCTCGCGCCGACATCGAGGCATTTGTGTCCAAGCTACCGCCATCGTTTTCGGTGCTGATCGATGAGGCCTACCACGAATTCGCGACGGGAAGCTCCGATTACTTGTCGTTTCTCGACAAACCAGTTGAGAATCCACGCGTGATCGTGGTGCGGACCTTCTCGAAGGTTTATGGGATGGCGGGCCTGCGCCTCGGCTACGGCATCGCAGCCACGAAGACTATCGCCCAGATGAAGCCATACCAACTGTATGACAACCTCAACGCGATTGCCGCGCGTGGAGGGATGGCTGCATTGGACGATGTCGTCGGCGTCCGCGAGGCTACGGAGCGCAATGCGCGAGACAGGGCCGACTTCATGAAGAAAGCCGCCGCAAGGCGACTGACTTTTATCCCTTCGTACACCAACTTCGTGATGTTGGACTCGCCGATACCCACTCAGCGTGTGGTCGAGCATTTCAGGCGAAACAAGATCATGATTGGCCGCGATTTCCATTTTGGTCAGCGGGTTCGAGTCTCCCTCGGAAAGCCGGATGAAATGGCCGCTTTCTGGCGTGTGTGGGACGATATGGCGCGTGCGTGATCATGTTCCACTGGTTACCACCTTCGCCTTGAGCGGGTGCCGGGATTTGAGCGCGAGTGCGGACGCAGCATACAGGATCACCGTCAGGATGAGTAGCGAGCGGATTCCCGTCCAGAAAGATAGCCATCGGCCGAAGATGACGACGTGTAACGTCGGGACAATCGCGAGGATTCTCTATCACGACCTCCGAATGTTTCTGAGCCCGCAGAAGCATAGGCAATTGATCAGCACTGCGCAAACAAAAAGAAATGCGTGAAGCCATAGCTTCCTATTGACGATTTCTGAGTTATACTGCGCTCGCGAACTACAAATTTTCTGTAGAGGATTTCGGATTCAATGTCGTCAGAAGCAGTAGCGGCCATTCAAGTATCTACGGATAAGTTCAAATCGCTGGAAGACAAGGTTTATCGCACCATCGAGCTTCTGAAGGCTACCCGCGAGGGCAAGGTGGCCGCTGAACGTGATGCGGCACGCCTGCTTGAGCAGTTGGAACAGAGGGAGCAGGAACTCAAGGTTGCTCGCGAGGAGAATGTTTCACTTCGCAAGGAACGCGAGGAAGTGCGCAGCCGCGTTGAAAAACTGGTCGCGCAAATCGACGAGATCACGGCGGAAGCCTAGTAGATCCGCCGTAGGAAGCGGCGATGCGATTCGCCGCCCGCTGGACTATGCGTCCGGCGCTACACCGGAGATCGAATGAGCACAGCTAGCCTTTTCGATAAGGAGAGTGTAGTGGGCCAACCCAGCACGAACGGTAGCGTTCGCGTCGAAATCTATGACCAGAGTTACAACCTGCGTGGTTCAGATGGCGAGTACATTAAGAAGCTGGCCGAGTATGTAGACTTGAAGATGCGTGCGGTCGCCGAGCAGACCCGGACGGTAGACTCGCTGCGCCTTGCCGTATTGGCGGCACTCAACATAGCTGACGAGTATCACCTGCTGAAGCGGAAGTACGAAGCCGTTTCTAATGACATGACTAAGCGGGCTTCGAATCTTTCAGGCGTTCTTGATGAGGTTTTGCGCGAGAGTCGCCGTGCAGGCTAGACGCGCGACAGGAATGTTCGGCTAGCACTCATCAGCCGACATCCACTTCATTCCCCGTTCAAACCTCTTAGAAAGATCACGGCTCCAGAGCGGAGCCGTGTTTTCCATACTGTGCCTCTCGGCAGCTAGGCCCGCTGCACGCCCCCGATCGCTTCCAACTGCTTAATGATCTGCGCGGCCCAGCCTGCAACCTGCTCATCGGTGAGCGTCGCCTGAGCGGATTGGAACTCCGCACGCAGCAGCACCGAGTACTTGCCCTGGGGGATTGCGCCGCCGCGGAAGATCTCAGCAGGACGGAAGCTTCGCAACTCGGGGAGATGGAGGGCTTCGACCTGCGTCCGGATACGCTCGAATGTAACGTCGTTCGAAAAAACGAACGAAAAGTCACGATCAACGGCCGGGTAGCGCGGGATTGGCCGGTAGTTCGCTTCGCGTAACTCGCGCTGGTAAAGGCGGTCGAGGTAGAGTTCGGCGACGTAGACGTCCTGTTTCAGCTTACGTAACGCCGCCACTTCAGGGTGTATCTGGCCGAAACGCGCTACGGTGGCTCCATCCATGACGGCGCGTGCGGAACGGCCCGGGTGGAAGAAGTCGGCCGAGTGTTCGTCGTAGTAGAGCGCGCGGTGCTCGAAGCGTCCGAGGAGCGTTTCGAGATCGCCCTTGAAGGCGCGGAAGGCTTCCAGTGCGCGGGCATTGTCGGTCTTGCTCATGTCGAGCGCGCCTCCCTGCGGCAGATGCGACACGAGGCTGGTGACAGTCGCGCCGAGGCAAAGGCGCTTGTGCTCAGCGGTGCGCTCTCCCACGCGCTCGTAAATGTTTCCGGCTTCGAACAGGCGCACGTCGGCGACATCGCGGTTAAGGTTGTAGGCGAGCATTTCGAGCATGCCCGGAATGAGCGAGGTCCGCATGAAGGCAGCTTCTTCGCTCAGCGGGTTGGCGATTTGAACGGGAGCGGCGCCGGTGAACGCGTGGGCGTCCGTCTTGGGAACGAAGGTGAGCGTCATCGCCTCGTTGTAGCCGAGGGCGAGCATGGTCGAACGTACTTTGGCGTCCTTGGCGGCGTCGGGCAGATCGACGACGGCGCCTGCGAACTCGGGCAGGGTGTTCGGGAACTTGTCGTAGCCCCAGATACGGGCGATCTCTTCAATGACGTCTATTTCGCGTTCGACATCAAGGCGCCAAGTGGGGATCTGCACGGTCCAGTCGGCGACTTCTTCGACGACGGCGGCAAGAGTGCCGCCTGTGCCAGTGGTCGCAGTGGCCGCGGCTCGTTGGGCGACGTTGGTGGTTGCGCGTCCGGGCGTAAGCCCGAAGCCGAGGCGGCGCAAGATGCGCGTAATGTCGGTGTCGGCGATGTCTTCTCCGAGGATGCGCTTGACTTCGGAGTGGTGCAAATGCACCGGGGCAGGGCCGACTTGCCGGGCGACTGCGTCGATCTCGCCGCCTTCGAGTTGGCCGCCGGCCGACTCGAGGATGAGTTGCGTCACGCACGCGCACGCCAGGGGCGTTGCTGAGTAATCGGCTCCGCGTTCGAAGCGGTGCGAGGCGTCGGTGTGCAGACCGTGGCGCTTGGCCGTGCGGCGGACCGTGGCCGGATCGAACCAGGCTGACTCGATGAGGATGTTCTTCGTGAACTCGGTAATCATCGAGTCGAATCCGCCCATCACGCCTGCGAGGGCCACGGGCTTGAGCGCGTCGGCGATGACGAGGTCTTCTTTTGACAGCTTGCGCTCAACGCCATCGAGCGTGCGCAGCGTTTCGCCGTCTTTGGCCCGGCGGACGATGATCTTGCCGCCTGCCAGCTTGTCGAGGTCGAAGGCGTGCGTTGGGTGGCCCATCTCCCACAGGACGTAGTTGCTGGCATCGGCGGCGTTGTTGATCGGGCGCTGCTCGACAGATTCCAGACGCTGGGCGATGTGCGCAGGGGAGGCCGCAATCTTCACTCCGCGAATGACACGGGCGGTGTAACGCGCGCAGCCGAGAGCGTCTTCGATGATGATGGGGAAGGTACCCGCCGGGCTGGAACCCTGGGCTGCGCTCGGCAGCTGGACCGGTTTCAGATCGACGTCATAGATGGCCGAGCACTCGCGCGCGACGCCGTAATGGTTCATCGCGTCGGGCCGGTTGGCGGTGAATTCGACCTCGTACACGGTGTCCTTGCCGCTGCCGGAACCGGGGTCCCCGGCGCGCCCGCTGTTGGCGTGCTGGGGTGAGGAGATGCCTTCGACGGCGATGCCATGCATCGTCAGGTCACGGGCGAGCTGAAGCTCGTCCACGTTCAAATCAACAAAATCGCGAAGCCAGGTAGGAGAGATTTTCATTTCGCGTTGTACTTGACCGATATGTCTTCAAACTTCGTTTTCGTAAAAAAAGTTCGAGCGCGTCCGGGATAGTTGATGATTAAGCTTTTCGGTGACTGCCACTGTACGTTTGCGCTGGGCATAACCGCACCGTGATCCGAATCAGACACAAACGAATTGCCCAAATCGGCATTTCTTAGCTTCTCGTCGTATTTAATGATAGAAACCTGAGCGCTGTAGTCCATCGTGGCTCCACAGTCCCGGATGAAAACCACAGCCTTATAACGGTGATCGGGAGATGCAGTCTCACTCAGGACGTCGTTTGTGCAGGGACCGACTCCAGCCTGCTCGGCTTTTCTTGCTGCGAGCCAGCCTGTAGTAACAACCAAGAAGGAAATCAAAGTGGTGGCAACGGCATGCCGAGCTTTGTTGTCTGCCGGCTTACTTCCTGACCAAACGAAAGGAAGTGCCACTAGGGAGTAAACAAGAACGTTCGCTACAACCATTGGTACCGGCGACGAGGCTTGCGGATACACCATGCCCGTCAGCGTGACGCCAGGCATCAATACAGCGATGCCGATCAGCCACGTTACGTTGAGGGTCAGAAATGCCAGCAGCGTAACCGCGGTGCCGAGAACAAGCGAGATGTAGATTCGGTACGCCAGCATTTGGTTCTTTCCCATCGTACAAATCCGCGCTTAACGCCTTTACGCGAACTGCTCCAAAAATCGTACGTCGCCGTGGTAGAAGAGTTGGATGTCGTCGATGCCGTACATAAACATGGCGATGCGCTCGACGCCCATGCCGAAGGCGAAGCCGCTGTACTTGCCCGGGTCGTAGCCGACGAAGCCGTAGAGGGCAGGATCGACCATGCCCGCACCCAGCAGTTCAACCCAGCCGCTTTGTTTGCAGACGCGGCATCCCTTGCCGCCGCAGAAGACGCAACTGATGGCCACTTCCGCGCTCGGTTCCGTGAAAGGGAAAAACGACGGCTGAAAGCGCGTCTTCACGTTCGCGCCGAAGAACGCCTTCATCGCGTGATCGAGTGTGCCTTTCAGGTCGCCGAAGGTGATGTTCTCGTCCACGGCCAGGCCCTCGACCTGGTGGAACATGGGCGAGTGCGTGGCGTCGGGCGCGTCGTTGCGGTGCACCTTACCGGGGATGACGATGCGCAGCGGCGGCTTCTGCTTCTCCATGGTGCGGATCTGCACGGGAGACGTGTGCGTGCGCAGAAGCAGACGGTCACGCTGCGGACGCGAATCCTGACCGCTGATGAAGATGGTGTCCTGCGTGTCGCGTGCCGGGTGGTGCGGCGGGAAGTTCAGCGACTCGAAATTGTAGTAGTCGCTTTCGATCTCCGGACCCTCGCCGACAGAGTACCCCATGTCGCGGAAGACCTTCACAATGTCGTTCATCGTGCGCAGGACAGGATGTTCAACGCCAAGCGGACGGCGGATGCCGGGCAGGGTGACGTCGATGCGCTCGGAGGCGAGCTTGGAGGCTGAGCCTCCGCCCTGTGCGCGAGCGAGCGCCGCTTCGACTTCATCCTCGACCTTCTGCTTGAGCTGGTTCACGCGCTGCCCGACGTCGCGCTTAGCAGGACCGGGGGCGGCTTTCAGCCACAGGTCGTTCACCTGGGTGAGCACGCCATTCTTGCGCGCCATCCAGCGGTCCCGGAATTCTTTCCATTGGGCTTCGTTGGCGAGCGCGGAGGCCTCTTCTTCGAGTGCGCTGAGGAGGTCGGCGGCCGCGCGGTCGAGCGCGTCGGGTGAGTAATCTTCGAGCTTCGGAACTGTGTATATCGTTGTGGGCATTTCGATCGTCCCTACTGGGACTTGAGTGTATCGCTTGTCTTACCCGGCGCTGAAGTGCCGGGCTAATTCGTGTCGCCCCTACGGGGCTCTGCGTGGTTTCGGCAATCGCACCCGGCACTAAAGTGCCGGGCTGACCGAATGTCGCCCCTACGGGGCTCGGGCCTCTTTTGCCGCGTGACCCACCCCTTCCGGGCTGGGGTAATGAATGTCGCCCCTACGGGGCTTTGCATCGTCTCGGCAATCGCACCCGGCAGTGAAGTGTCGGGCTGACCGAACGTCGCCCCCTACGAAGCTTGATACGACGCTTGCGCCAGCAAGTCACCCCGAGGCGCAGCTACAAAGATAAACCGCGGATCCCACGAATAAACATGAACCGCGGATCCCACGAATTGCTCGGACCATTCTCGTCGAAGAATCCGTGCAATCCGTGTTAATCCGCGGTTGATGTGTTTCGATTTTAAGCCTGTGCGGGAGTTGCCGCGGCCTTCGCCTGCTCGCACAGGCTTGTAAAGGCTGCCGGATCGTTCACGGCAAGATCGGCAAGGATCTTGCGATCCAACTCGATGCCCGCAGTCTTCAACCCGCTGATGAAGCGGCTATAGCTGATGTCGTTCGCCTTACAGGCGGCGCCGATGCGCACGATCCACAGCGAACGATACTGGCGCTTCTTCTGGCGGCGTCCGGCGTACGCGAAGTTCAACCCGCGCTCGACAGATTCCTTAGCCGCCCTGTACAGCTTTGACTTAGTTAGAAAATATCCAGATGCGCGCTCTAATATTTTCTTCCGCTTATCGCGACGCTTTGTTCCACGTTTTACGCGAGGCATGCTTCACTCCGTTTTGAAATCCAGGACCATCTGGCTGTGCGCCGGGTCCCTTCTATGCGGCTGGAGGCAGGAGTTCGGGGAACTCATGGGCCTCTTCACTCGCAGGTTCTGCCGGTTGCTGCATTGGCCACCGGCCCGCCCCACTCAGCGTTTCCCAGTCTTGCGACGGTAGCGCGGGGGACGTCATGCGGACTAGTAAGGAATCATCCGCTTGATCTTGGCTTCGTCCGCCTTGCTCACGACGACCTGCTCGGCCAACTTGCGCTTGCGCTTGGTGTCCTTCGAAGTAAGGATGTGGCGCAGGTGCGAGTGGCCGCGCTTGACCTTTCCGGTTCCGGTCTTCTTGAAGCGCTTGGCAGCTCCGCTATGCGTTTTAAGTTTCGGCATAAACCACCTTTGAAAATCCCCGCCTAAAAAGAAACGACGGGGCACAACAACGGGGCGGCGGGCCGACGTTCTACCCGATTACGCCCCAAAACTCGAATGGAAGTACCGCGGAATGCGCATCAAGCGCAAATGCGAGCGGACTTCTTACTGCTGCTGAGCAGCCTGACCGCCACCCTGTGCTGCTGGCGGCGCACCCTGAGCAGGACCACCCGGCATCGGCCCGGCTTGCGGCGTCCCACCGCCTTCCGGACCACGAGGCTTATCTGCCTTCTTCGGCGCTGGTTGTTGTTTAGGCGGCGCCAGAATCAGGTGCAGCGTGTTGCCTTCCTGTCGCGGGCGGAACTCAACAACAGCCTTGTCTCCCAGTTCCTTTACCAGACGGTCAAGAATGTTGCGCCCGAGCATCTGGCGCGTCATTTCGCGGCCGCGGAAGAAAATAGTCGCCTTGACTTTGTCACCTTCGGAAAGGAAGCGAATCACGTGGTTTTTCTTCGTCTCGTAATCGTGCTCGTCCACGTTGATGCGGAACTTGACTTCCTTGACCGTGATGATCTTCTGGTGCTTTTTCGCTTCTTTCTCGCGCTTGTCCTGCTGGTAAATGTACTTGCCGAAATCCATGATCCGGCAAACCGGCGGCTGCGCGGTAGGCGAAACCTCGACCAGGTCTTGATTCTTCTCCCGGGCGATCTTGAGCGCTTCGTACGGTGGCATGATGCCGAGTTGGTTGCCCTCGTCGTCGATCACGCGGACTTCACGTACGCGGATACGCTCGTTCGTGCGAATGAACCGTTTGTCGATACAGGCCTCCTAAAACCTGACAAAGGAATACGAGATTATAGCACGGCGCAAATAGCCGATTGTCGGTTCAGTGGTTGTTCAATTGCTGCCGATCAACGCTTCGCCGACAACACTCTCGACATCTGCATCGACCATCTGATTCTCTCTGTGCGAGCCCCTGAGCCACAGCTTCAGGTAGTTGTCTGTCAGCGCTTCGGTACAGCCGTTTTGTTGCACGCTCAGAGTGATAGCCGAAAGACTTTTGCCGACGAACGACTGCATGAACCTAAGCTTCTTGTCGGCCGCCAGTTCGCGGAGGATGCGGTTGCGTTCGCGCGCGGTCTGGACTGGTACCTGATCTGGCATTGAATCCGAAGGCGTGCCGGGCCGTCCTGAGTAAGTGAAAACGTGCAGATACGTAAAGGGAAGCTGCTCGATCATCGCCCGAGTCTCTTCGAAATCGAGGTCGGTTTCGCCGGGGAAGCCGACCATGACGTCGGCGCCGATCGCGGCGGCCTGCATAGCTTTCCTGATCTTTGCGATCTTCTCGGCGTAATGCCAAGGGCGGTACTTACGGTGCATTTTGCGCAAGATGCGGTCACTGCCGGACTGCATAGGGACGTGGGCGTGCTTGGCGATACGCGGCGAAGAGGCTACCAGCGAAATCAGTTCGTCGCTCCAGTCCATCGGTTCCACGGACGAGATTCGCAGGCGTTCCAGCGCGGTCTTTTCTGCGATAGCCCGGACGAGGTCTTCGAAACGTTGCTTGTTGTCGAAGTCACGGCCCCATCGTCCGAGGTTGATGCCACTTATGACGACCTCGCGGTACCCTGCGCAAACGAGCGTGTCGATTTCGCGAAGGACTTCGTCCAACGGGAGCGACCGGTTCTGGCCGCGGACGTACGGGATGATGCAGAAAGAGCATCGGTTATCACATCCGTCCTGCACCTTAAGGTTCGGGCGTGTTCTTTCGGCGCCAGCGTCGAACACCGGAGCCGCGATCAACTCGGTGTGGGCGAAGATGTCGCCAACGATGATCTGGGCGGAGACTCGCGAGGGCTCGGATTCAGGTGCAAGGGCGGGCACGGCGGCGGTTCCCAGCGCACCTTCTCCTGAAGGGGAAGCGTGCGGCACCCCATCTGTTGACAGGTTCGCGATCGGGACAAAGGTGCCGTCGGACGCAGGCCCGGAGGGCACCTGGCCCAGACTTCCCGCAGCGATCTGCGCCACTTCATGCTTGTGGGAATTTCCGACGACGACACTAACGCCCGGCAACGCCGCGATCTCCTCAGGCGCTCGCTGGGCATAACATCCGGTCACAAGGATGCGGCAGCTCGGATTGTTACGATGAATGCGCCGGATAGTGGCGCGAACGTCTTGATCTGCTGAGGCGGTGACCGTGCAGGTGTTCAAAACGACCACTGCGGCCTGATGGGCTTCGCTGGCGCGAGTCATCCCCAAATCGGTCAGTTCGCGCTCAATTACAGCTCCGTCTGCCTGAGTTGCGCGACAGCCGAAGTTCTCAACATAAAAACTCGACACGGTGCTATTATAGCAACCGCGATTTGCCTCGCTTCGGTGCGTCGCAGAGTTTCCGCAACGAAGCGCACCTGCACTGCATCTCATCACAAACGTCGTAATCGAGTCGTTCCCCTGGAGTCGCACATGAAACGTCGAATTCTATTGGTCGATGATGAGCTCGCTATTCTTCTCACCCTGAAGGCCATCCTGGAGATGCATGGTTTTGAGGTCGAGACTGCCGCGTCGGCCAAGGAAGCTGAACAAAAGCTGGACCGGTCCAATTACCACATGGTGATCACGGATATGAAAATGGAGAAAGACACGGCTGGTTACGACGTGATCCGTGCGGCCCGGCGGCAGAAGTACAATCCGGCGACGGCCATCCTTACCGCGTATCCGACGCTTGGTACCGACTGGAGGAGTCAAGGGGCGCAATCGCTGCTCGTGAAACCTGTCGGAACAGAGGATTTGCTCCGGCAGATCGAAGCTCTTCTGATTCAGCACGAAGACGAGAAACAGAAGCGTGAGACTAAGAATTCTGTTGAGGCAGGCGCTGCGCCTAGCAGCTCGAGAGCACGCTCAAGCGTTCGAAAAGCAGGGTGAATGCACGGGCGTGAGAATCACGCGTCAGAACAGATCAGGGCGGATGAAGTTCCGCCCATTCGTACCAAGTTGGATCTCTTCGTCAAACGACTCTCGGGGCGCTAGCGCCCAGCATGACTACACAGACCGCCCCATCCCGCTTAGGCGGGTTTGTCGCTCCGAGATCACTGCGTTGATTTAGCTGCCCGCAGTCGCGGCGTTTGCGTTCGTTCCGCGACGCTGTTGAAAACACTCGCGGCAGAAAACCGGGCGTCCCTGAGTCGGCTTAAACGGAACGGTGGTCTCCTTCCCGCACTCTGAACAGGTCGTTCGCGTCTCTACTTTCGGGTATGAACCGGGAGTTGAGATGCCTAGCGCGGATGCACGCTTGCCCTTGCATGCCTTGCAGCGCTTTGGTTCGTTCTTAAACTGCTTGTCGTGAAAGAAGAGCTGTTCTCCGGCTGTGAAAACGAAGTCGGCGCCACAGTCAACGCACTTCAACGTCTTGTCCTGGAATTCCATGAAAGAGCTCCCTTCGACCCCGCAATCGACCCCTCTGCCTGTTGTCAGAGGCGCCGCCTACGTTTGGCCGCAGCCATCTACCGGACTGCCCGGCCTCCACACGGCTAGCCGTGCGGACCAGCTACTCAGGTCACACACACCCAGGTTCGGCCCCCGCCGTCGTATATCGGACGGCATTCTTACTGCACCACGTTCGTGCGGACTGCGGAATGAATCCTCCGCCACTACGGAGAAGGCGCGAATTGTGGCGGAAAAGAGAAAGGGCCGCCATTCTCGAACAGCGGCCCGGATTCTTTTTTAGTCCTGCTCCTTGCGCGCCTTTTTACGGCTTCGCTTCCGAGCCAATGCCTCTTTCGCGCGTTTCTTCTCGCCCGGCTTCAGGTAGTAGGAGTGTCTCTTGACCTCCTTAATGATGTCTTCCTGCTGCACCTTGCGTTTGAAACGGCGCAGGGCGTTCTCCAACGACTCGCCCTCTTGTATCCTTACCTCGGCCAAACTGATACACCCCCAAACTCGTCCGGTAGACAGACCCGTGTAGTTTATTGCAGGCTTTCGCGCGCAAGTCAAGCAGGCCCGGCAATTTTCAAACCAAAGTGCCGAAACGGGAAACATCAAACGCTCATTCGAAAAATTTTGCGGCTTGTCGCCTCCGTGTACTTCTGCTTCGACAAACCAGTTAGAACTTCAACCTGACGGCGAACTGAACCTGGCGCGGTGCATAAGCGTTTGTCGGAGTCAGGAACTTGCTTGAAACCCGGAAGTGCGCCGGATAGCGTTTCCCTCCGGCCGCCTTGTCCTGTTCGACAAAACTTGCGGCCGCATTCTCGAATCCGTCGTCAGAAATGGTCACTCGGCGGTTTACCCGGTTCAACACATTAAAGGACTCCGCTGATAGCTCAATTCGGAAACGTCCAAAGGTGTTCAAGGTCCTGGTAAGCCGCAAATCGGTGGTCATGTAGTCCGGTCCGGTGTATGAGTTACGAGCCACTCCCGGCAAGCGGTCGTTGCTCGAATTGCCATCTTCGTTGGCATCTCCGGCTACCTTGGCGTTGATCGGACGCCCTGTGCCAAAGGTCATCACGCCCGATGCCTTCCAGTTGTTGAAAATCGTTCGGAGGAGGGGATGGTCGCGGTGAAAGGGCCGAGGCTGCGCCGACCATGAAAACATGAATCTGTGGCGCTGATCAGTGCTGCTAAGTCCGCGTTCGCTGGTCGGAGAGTACGAATTCTGTACTGTGGCCGGCCTGCCGACCACGAGCGAGTCCTGCCCATCGTCGATCGCCTTGGCCCACGTATAGGCTAAGCGGAAGTAAAGCCCCCGCAGCATGCGCCGTCGCGCCGAGAGAGTCAGGCCATGGTAGTGACTTGATGCTGCCGTCTCGAAAACGTTGACTGCTCCCAGAGCAGGTACGGGCCGCTGCAACTCACCCACGCATGGCGCGAAAGGACATTCGAGCGAATGACTCATCTGCCATCCGGCAAAAGAGTCTACGGGGTAGTAGGTGCCGAGGAACTCATTCCCATCTTCACTAAAAACGGGATATTCGATGTCCGTTGGCGGCGGCAGATTCGCGTCTCGCGCCCGGATCAGGTGTTCGCCGTGAACATACAGGTACGAGGCTCCGACGGCGACCTTTCCTGCAAACTCATGCTCGACCCCAAGGCTCGCTTGGTGCACGACCGGAGTACGGAAATTTGAATCGAACGTAGATACCTCTGCTGTTAACTTCCCAGCGACGCTTTCAGGGGCCACGCAGGTCGTCGCTTTCGGACCGCAGGAAACGAGTGGATCTGGGTACTTGGGGAAGACCAGTCGATCCCAATAATCAGAAACGTTAAGGAACAGGTGTGACCGATTAAGGCCGTTTTCGGTCTCTACGGCCGAGTTGTAGATCTGGGGAATTCGGGTGAAGAAGACGCCGTAACCGCCGCGTACTACGTATGGGCGACGATTGCCAATCGAGTAGGCGAATCCGACTCGTGGAGCGAAGTTGTTCGCGTCAAGCGGGACCTTGCCCGAATCCGGCCACAATGGGTTGGTAACCAGTCGATCGCTCCGAAAGGTCTGCAGATCATACCGCAGGCCAAGAGTCACAGCCAGGTGGTCCGTCACTCGGGCCGTGTCCTGTGCAAACCAGGAAAACTCGTTCGAGTCCGGATGCGAGACCGCTTCCCCAAAGTTCTGGATGTAGTACCGCGGCACACGGTGTGCATACGCCCGGAGAGGAGTCAGCGACAATCCGTAGGTCTGCGGCTCGAACGTCCATTGGTTCACCCGGACATTGTCAAAGATGTATTGCCCGCCGAACATCAATGGGAAAAAGTTGCGAATGCGCGTGAGTGTTACATCTCCACCGAACTTCCAGGAGTGTCTTGCGCCTTCGATGGTAAGCGTATCGGCAACCTGTAGCCGACGCTGGTTCGTTTCGCGTGGCATGATCGAGCTTCGCCCGAAGGCATCGATGACACCGTCGATACGCGTGCGCACGTCTTCCGAGTTCGGTGTGCTCTGCTGCAGGTCGCGTGAGAACTGGGCACGAAGATGGCCTGTTGTGCGATAGGACCAGGCACTTGTCAATGAGGCTGAGAGCGTCTCGGTCGCAACGTCTTCCTCTCCGTTTTCGCTCATGGCGTACGTGGTGACGGGACTTGCGGGGTCGAAGTAGACGTTGTTCTGTCCGTAATACCGCGAAGCATTCACTCGTACCGAAAGGTATTGCTGGGGCGAGATGTTCCAGTCCAGCTTGGTGAGAGCGGCGTTGCCGAGCAGGGAAGCCCGGAACTCGCCACCCATCCTTGACAGACGATCCGCAGCGCTCTGCACGAGGTCCTGGTCGCGCTCCTCGTAGTCGCCGACTAAAGGAATGACAGTGTCCGTCCCGTTCAGGAAGTGCACAATCGCCGGAACCCGGAATACGTGCTGGTCAAAGCCGCCGAACAAGAAGGCCGTGTCTTTCTTCAGCGGACCGCCGAGCGTGAACCCGAGCTGATGCTGCTTGTCTTGAGGCTTTTCTTCCGTGTAAGCGTGGCGTGCGGCAAACCGATTGTCACGCAGGTAGTAGAACGCGCTTCCGTGTGCATGATTAGATCCGGATTTTGTAACAACATTAATGACGGCGCCACCGCTACGGCCGAGTTCGGCTCCAAACGTATTTGAGGAAACACGGAATTCCTGGACGACTTCGTTACTGAACTGGTAGGGGGAGCGGTAGCGTCCACGAGCCTGCGCGAAGAATCCGTTGTTGTTGTCGGTGCCATCGACAAGAAAGCTGGTCTGAAAGCCGCGTACGCCTCCAAATGCCAGGTCGCCATTCGAAGCCGAGGTCAGACCACGCGGGTCCTGCGTAACACCGGGGGCCAGCAATGCGAGGTCACTGAAGCGTCGTCCGTTCAAGGGCAAGTCGTTCATTTCCTGCTCCGAGATGACGGTTGAGACGGTGCTGGGCTGCGTCTGCACCGTCGGCGTATCTCCTGACACTTCGACGGTTTCAGTGGCTCCGGGCAGGTTAAGGCGAAACGTTAGCTCCAGTATCCCTCCGACCTCAACGGTGAGACTCTTACGCACGGTCGGAGCCATGCCCGGCGCCTGGACACGTATGTCATAACTTCCGGGTGGCAGCAGATCCAGAGCGAATGTGCCCGCGCTAGTGCTTAAGGTCTTGTGTTCCCTTGCATTTCCTGTGTTTGTCAGAGTCACTTCTGCTCCGGCGACCATGGCTCCGGATGGGTCGGAGATAGTGCCGCGAATGGATCCCGTGGAATCCTGGCCCGAGGCAGATGCGAGTAGCAGGCAAATCAATGCAACTACAAACAAGTATGCGAAGACACTTCGGTTTTGTGTCAATGTGGCGCGCCTCATTGTGAGTTGCACGCGTTTGTAACAGATGAGAACGTCAGATCGCCGACTGTGGGCTATTTGTTCTGAAAACAGAACAGAGCGCTGGACTTGCTGTCTATTCTTTCGCCAGTCGCGTTGTTTTCGATTCAGCGTTGTTGGTGCAAGCCGCTACAATGCTCTTCATTCAATGAGACGTGCGGCTTTCTTTCGTAAGGGGAGCGAACGAGTGCATCTGCGACGAAGAGTGGCTGTGTTTTTGTTCTTGCTGTTTGCGTATTCGGTTGCGTTAGCGCAGTTTGAGACCAAGGAATTGAGTCCGGATCAGGTCAGGCGTGCGATACCCGTGCTTAGGGCAGAAATAGCACGCCTCAAGGCTCATAGTGAGCGCCGACAGCGAAGCGGGTCGCAAAGCATGTCAGCCTCGGAGGCGGTTGTGCCCGACGCTATGGAGGGCAAGGTGGAACCCCTCTCGTGGCTGAAGCAGCGGTCGCAATATGTGGTTGTGCCGCCCGGAGCTACTTACCATGCTCAATGCTCGAGAGAAGTGTCGCGGAGCGGCTTAGTTCAGGCAATCTATTCCTTTGGAGTGGCGGCCGGCGGACTCAGCGGACGCCTCGGAGCGGGCGTCCGGCCCGAAGAAGCGCTTAAATCAAGTACTCGAATGATGGACACCAAAGGCGACGCACTGTTGAAGAGCACGCGACAGTTCTACGAGGCGAGAGAAATTCGTTATTTGGGAAACGTTGCACCTTTCATTCACGCCTTTGTGCCCCGTGACGAAAGCCTGGACATAGGCTTCATGGAACTGAATCCCTACCGCGTGGGACCATGTGCTGCACTCGCTACCGGACCGATTCTAAATATCCATGTGCCGACGGCCAGTACGGGTGCTGAACCGCGTTCCAGCCCTATGCCCACCGAAGCTGGCGAGTACAAGCGCGCAATGCAAAGCTCCGGTCTGAGCGAAAACGAATACCTCAACATCATCTTCAATCTCGAAGACGCACGAACTTACGACGGTGACGCCAGCCAATTGGACGCCATGGATGCCTTGGCCGCCTCTATGGGGAGTCTCGAAGGCGACCCCGAGGTGAACCGCAGACTGTTGCGCGATAATGCAACGCGAAGAAGGAATCTTGCCCTGTACCGATCCGAAAAGGCGCAGTTGAATCCCCTGTTACGGCAGCGGATTTCCTTGATCAACGCCGCGCTTAAGTGATGCTCCGGTCGATCGCACCGAATGTGCTATGTTCAATTGTTGGCGGTGTTTGGCGTCCCGCCGTTCGCGCAGGAAGAAAGATGATTAGATCGTACAAAGGTATATGGCCGCAGATTCCGCAATCGGCTTACGTTGACGATTCCGCCCAGCTTATTGGTGATGTGGTGCTCGGTGAAAATGCCAGCATCTGGATGAACACTGTGCTCCGGGGCGACGTGCACTACATCCGCGTCGGTGCGAACTCGAATATCCAGGATTGCAGCGTAATGCACGGCATGCTAGGCAAGTGGCCGGTCATCGTGGGGGACTGGGTGACAGTCGGGCACTCAGTAACGCTTCACGGGTGTGTTGTCGAGGATCGATGCTTAATCGGAATGGGATGCACAATCCTTAACGGTGCGCGGATCGGTGCTGGCTCCATCATTGCTGCCGGATGTGTCATCCCAGAAGGGACCATCGTAGAACCGAATTCGCTCTGGGCCGGCGTGCCGGGCAAGTTCCGCAAGAAAATCGATGATGCTGAAACCCAGGAGATGATCCTTCGTTACGCGAGGAACTATCTCGATTACAAAGAAACGTATTTGAAGGAAAGGAACTGAAAGCTGAAGGCTGAAGCTGACAGCTGACTTAATTCATGATCAAGGCTGTTCGCGGCACGCGCGACCTGCTGCCTCCCGAAACATCGCTCTGGAACTACGTCGAGAACATCGCGCGCGATGTTCTCCGCACCTACAACTTTCAGGAAATCCGTACGCCAATTTTCGAGAGCACCGAGTTGTTCGCCCGCGGCGTCGGGGAAGAGACAGACATCGTCTCTAAAGAGATGTACACCTGGGAGGATCGTGGACGTGCTGAATCAGACCGTGGCCAATCGCTGACTTTGCGCCCGGAGAACACGGCAGGGGTCGTCCGTGCCTATATAGAGCACAAGATGTGGGACCGCCCCGGCGTGCAGAAGTTGTACTACTTGGGACCGCAGTTTCGCCGAGAACGTCCGCAGAAGGGGCGTTATCGCCAGTTCTACCAGATAGGGGCCGAGATCATCGGTCCGCCACTGGCGGGAAGCGAATCGCCAGCGCGTGATGCAGAGATCCTCGAGATGCTTGCGACGTTGCTCGACCGTCTAGGTATCAAGAACTGGACGCTTCAGTTGAACTCAGTCGGTTGCGCAGAAGACCGTGCGCGTTACAACCAGGCCCTGCGAGATTCGCTCCAGGCAGTGAAGACGAACATGTGTCCTGACTGCCAACGCAGGGCGGAAACCAATCCACTCCGCGTTTTGGACTGCAAAGTCCCCGAGGACCAGCCGATTATTGAAGCGCTACCCAAAATCGCAGAGTATCTCGATGAGGGATGCAGGCAGCATTTTGCAGAAGTCCAAAGAATTCTTGCGGCATGCGGTGTGCCTTTTGTGTTGAACCCGCGCCTTGTCCGCGGACTCGATTACTACACGCGTACGGCGTTCGAGTTCACGCACGGAGCCCTCGGCGCTCAGAATGCCATTCTCGGAGGCGGTCGTTACGACGGGCTTTCCGAGGCGATCGGAGGCCCTAAGGCTCCCGGCATCGGATTCGCAATCGGTGAGGATCGCCTGGTCCTGGCGCTTCAGGAGACTGCCGGTTCCGCCGCGCAGGTTCCCGATGCCTACATCGCACCGCTCGGGTCGGGCATGAACGCCGAATGTGCGCGGCTCGCACGTGAACTTAGAGCGCAGGGAATCGTGGTTGAATTGGGCGACGAAACCTTCCGGTTGAAGAAGTCACTCGAGACCGCGAGCAAATTGAGTGCACGTTTCGCCATCATCGTTGGTGAAAACGAGGTCAACTCCGGTCAGTTTGCCCTTAAGAATCTGGCAACCGGCGAGCAGGTAACGGTTCCGCGTGCCGAACTGGCCGAGCGCCTCGAGTCTGCGGTTGCGACAACCTAGACAGTCCAGACTTCCCGAACGCAGGCGAGGGGTCTTCTTTAGCTGAGTGCAATTCCAGCATGGGATCCCTCGTCTTGATCAATAAGCCTACGAGACGCCGGTTTCTGATTTTCTTTTCTCTCCCGGTGCGCTTTCCGCGACGTCTGAATTGCTGCATAATGCCCTGACGTAGCTGCTGGGCAAGAGACTCTGCGTCCAGCCCCAAAGAACGACGGCCAAGTACGAATCACATCGAGGTGCTGCCATGGCCCGTCCACGAACCGTGTTCCTCTCCATCGCTTTTCTTCTTCTTGTTGCGTTCTTATGCGGCGCGCAATCGACAACGCGCAAACACTCAACAACCCCGCAACCCGCGAGGGCTGCCCTGCTGCTTTCTGAAAGTGTAACCAAGCGGATCGAAGAGCAGTTGATCAAGCGTGAGAAAGACCTCGCTGCAGCCGAGCAGCGCCGCGCCATTGCTGTTGTCGAGGAGGCGCTTGCTGAGGACTTCCACGAGATCGGAATAGACGACCGACTTTACACGAAGGCTGATGTGGTTCCCATGCTGCCAGACGTCAAAATCGAGGATTACAGCCTGACCGATTTCAAGGTTGTACCGCTGAACAAGGAAAGCGCCGTGGTCACGTACATCGCGAACGTGCAAGGGAGCTACAAAGGCGAGGCCTTTCCCAAAAAGAATTGCGTCAGCAGCGTGTGGGCGCGCCGCAATGGCTCCTGGCGCCTGGTATTCCATCAGGCCACGCCGGTGCCGGAAAGCAAGTGACGCGTCCTCACCGCAGAAACCTGCCGGGTTGATCTAAGGACGGACGCGTTTGCATTTTTTCGTTGGAAACTCGAAACTAGAAACTCTGATACTGAAGCAAGGACGTGATTCGACAGTGCTCGACTTTTTAGGCGAACTCCAGCGCACTCATACATGTGGTGAACTTCGTTCCTCTGACGCAGGTCAAACCGTAACCCTTATGGGGTGGGTTAACCGCCGCCGCGATTTTGGCAGTCTCATCTTTATCGATATCCGTGATCGCAGTGGTATGACTCAGGTCGTATTCGACACTGATAACCCGACGGTTCACGAAAAGGCGTCGAGTCTGCGTAACGAGTACGTTATCGCGGTCACCGGCACGGTTAAGCAGCGCGAACCGAATACCGTCAACAAGAACATTTCGACCGGCGAGATAGAAGTTATTGCGACTGAGCTTAAGGTCCTGAATGACTCGAAGCCGCTGCCGTTCACGCCCGCCGACACCGTTTTGCCGAACGAGGAGATGCGGTTGCAGTATCGATACCTCGATCTCCGTCGGCCGGACATGCAGAAGAACATCATTCTGCGCCATCGTGTTGCGTTGGCTGTCCGTCAGTATCTGGCTGCGCTGGGGTTTCTGGAGATTGAAACGCCGTTCATGACGCGCAGCACACCCGAAGGTGCGCGCGACTACCTAGTACCGAGCCGCGTGCATACGGGATCGTTCTACGCGCTGCCGCAGTCACCGCAACTGTTCAAGCAGATCCTGATGATCAGCGGTTTCGACAAGTACTTCCAGATCGTCCGCTGCTTCCGCGACGAAGACTTGCGCGCTGACCGACAGCCTGAGTTTACCCAGATCGACCTTGAGATGTCGTTTCCGCAGCAGGAAGTCATCTTCGATGTTGTTGAAGGTTTCCTGACCGAGGCTTTCAAGGCTGCCGGTTTCGAACTGCAAACGCCTTTTCCGCAGATGAGCTACGACCAGGCGATGCGGTTCTATGGCAGTGACAAGCCCGATCTGCGTTTGCCTGCCATGACCGACGTGCGCGAGGCGTTCACGCCCGAGGTTTGCAGCACGCTGAATATCGATCCGCAAATGCCGATCATGCTCGTTCGCATTCCGAAAGTCGGCGAACTTTCGCGCAAAGAGCGGGACGAGATCAAGGGACTATTCAAGCCGAACGGCAGCAAATTGTTCGAGGACTTCAAGCGCCTTGAGAAGTCGTTCCCTGATGTGACTGCGAAGATCAGAGAGATTGCGGAGCCGCAGGATGGCGATCTGCTCGTTCTCGTAGCCGGCCCGCAGCAACCGACCGAGGCGCACCCGAATGCGGTGTACGCAGAGACAGGTGCGCCGAAGCCGCTAGTGAAGTTGCATGACGTGAATGTCTACACGTCGTCGGGACTTCTTCGCGTGGCACTGGCTCAGAAGTATGCCGACCGCCACGGTTGTTTCAAGCGTGGAGACTTCCGCTTCCTTTGGGTGACCGACTTTCCGATGTTCGAGTGGGACGAGCAGGAACAGCGTTGGGCCGCCGCGCACCATGCGTTTACCTCGCCGCACGAGCGCGACATGGAGAAGCTCTCTTCCGGTCTTGCGGCTGCGAAGGACCCGAACTCGGCTCTACGGGAAGTGCATGCGCTGGCCTACGACGTGGTGCTGAACGGCACAGAACTCGGTTCCGGATCGATCCGTATCCATCGGCAGGACATTCAAGCCAAGATCTTCGAAGCCCTCGGCATGGACGAAGATGAGCAGCGGCGACGCTTCGGATTCTTCCTGGAGTCGCTGAATTACGGAACGCCCCCGCATGGCGGCATTGCGCTTGGCTTGGACCGAATAGTCATGATCCTCGCCGGAGCCGATTCTCTCCGCGAAGTCATTCCGTTCCCGAAGACGGCGGCGGCGAAGGACCTGATGTGCGACGCGCCGACTCCGGTAGCCGAAGCTCAATTGAGGGAACTGGGTATCGAAGTCAGCGAGAAGTAACGCAAGGTTGTGAACGAAGATTGCAGGGAGCAAAGAGCGCGGCCACGCAGCCGCGCTTTTTTTCGGCGGGGCGAATCGTCAAGATTTAGTTTTCAAACTCGGGACACAGGTCGTTTACAACAGGCCGTAAATGACCAATGACTTATCGAAAGTGGTGATGATCTTCCCATCTGCGACTATCGGCGTGCCGAAGCCGACTCCGACGCCCATTCCGTCCCGTCCGCGATTCATGTTGCTGTTCCATAGCTCGCGGGATACGTCGTTGGCCTCGTAGGCGTGCAACACAGCGACCCCGCCATCGCTGCTCTTGTCATACGCCCAAACGATGGCATTCTGCGTTCCGCTGGCGGACACCACCGAATTCCCCCCACGAACGCCAAAAGCCTTATTAGTCACTGCGAACGGAGCTGTGCCAAGTAGCCCGTTCTGCAGTTTGTACTGCCGAAGCGGTCCATTCGAGGTGGCAAGGTACAAGTTCCCATTCCAGTAGGACGGGTTCCCATACAGACGCTGCCAGTCGGGACCTTCTGCGAATCCCTCGCCCATGCCGGGTATGCAGGCTTTATTGCCGACCAGGAACTGCTGGGGTATCTGGGTGTCACCTGCAGGATTGAACTTTCCGAGGTTGTTTGTATCCAGCAGGTAGAGTCTGCCTTCTTTGTTGATCACCGCCGCGAGTCTTCGACCGGGGCTTGCGGATTCCGGCAAAAGTGCAACTCCCCCAGATCCGATCTCGATATCAGCAGGGTTGACGCATGCCTCATTCGAGGGTGTGAACCAGTCAACGACGGTGAACCTCCCGTTGGCGAGCGTCAACTTGAGCACTGTATCGCCGTAGTTTTGCCCACCCCTGTGAGCGTTGAAGCTACCATCGGCCGCCACGACGTAGATGTTCCCAGCGGCGTCGACTGAAATCGACGCACCGCCCTGCCAAAAAGACCCGCCGCCACCGTGGTCCGCCGGACCAAACGCTGTGTCTTCGGCCTGGTAGTTCGGGGTTGGGTTGAAGACTGCCCGTTGTTGCAGCGTCTGGCGGTCATACGCCATCAGCCAGCCGTGGTAAACACCATAGTCCGAGAAAGACCCCCAGCCAATGACGACGAGACCGCTTGCAATTGCCAGTCCCATGCGTTGATTTTGGATCGAGGCGTCGAATGGAATCTGCCCATTCTGGCTACCTCTGCCATCTCCCGGCACTGAGGCCTGAATCTGCACGCTTCCGGCGCCGTAATCCTGTCCTGTGCGAATGTCGATGGACCTCAACCACTGCTCGGTGTGACCATTGCGCTGCAGCATGGTGACGAAGTACATGGCGCCAGTAGCGGGATCGATGACCGGTGTTCCCGTGATACCGATCTCCCCGCCGAACGTACTGCGTCCGCCGATATTGTCGGGCGCAGGTACTATTCCGTTAGCGTGATCGGTGTAGTGTCTTTCCCAAAGAGGTTTTGTGGATTTCGAGTCGGCATCGAATGCATAAACGCTGTTGTGCTCTGTGGCGACGATAACCGCGTTGAGCTTGCCTCTCGTTCCCATGTCAAGACCGGAGACGTAAAGAGGCTGCGCCATGATCATGCCGTCGAGTGGGAACTGAGCCAGTTTTCCGAATCCACCGCCGCCCACCACTGCTGGGGTCAGCTTACTTTCGCTCCCATACAAGCCAGTGCCGGAAGTATCTCCCTTCCACATGAGAACGCCGCTTATCAGAGCGGCTCCCGGGGAGTCGTTGTCTCTTGAAGAACTCGAGGCCCCGCCGACACCGCCGCAACCGAAGCTGACCAACAGACTCAGAATGACCGCAGATGCAACAGCCTTGTAAGCCATCCACCATCCCTCATTGAAAGTACTTGTTACGAAGCGGTCATTCTGGGCGGGGTTGTTCCGGGCACGCGTAAAACACTGCCCGAGAACAAACAGCGAAAACTTGGCGCACGCCCAAATATTCAAAGCTGTTAGCCCCATCCAGCCTCTCTGCTTGAATCTCGTTCGCTAACGCCGTAAAACATTCAGAGAGGCACGTCTGAAGAAATGCGGAATCTCTTACTGGCAAGTATTTTCACTTCGATATGGTTATCGTCCGCATTCGCCGACCGAGTGGAATTAAGAAACGGCGATCGCATCACTGGCGAGGTGCTGCAGCTCGATAACGGCAGCCTTGTGGTGAAGACCGAGGCTTTGGGTAATCTGCGCGTCAAGTGGGACGCTGTCTCGAAAATTACCACCGACAACCCCGTTCACCTCGTCGCCGATGGTGCGCGCGTAGAAGCCACAACAGTGGAGAGGCAAGACGGTGCGGACGTCATCGTCACCTCTGGCGATTACGCCTTTTCCGTATCACCTGGACACATACTCGCGTTGCGCTCCGACGCTGAGCAGCTTGCGTACCAGCAGCGAGAATATCGCGAGCAGCACCCTGAATTCAGTGACCGCTGGAACGGCACTGTTGATGCAGGGTTATCTGCCGCGCGTGGCAATGCCGATACGACAAACGTCAGCCTGGGATTGAAAGGCGCCCGGACCACGGACAGCACGCGACTGAGCGTGTCGTTCAACTCGCTGCTTGCCCGCAGTCGCGCCGCAAACGGCACAACTCTGACCTCGGCGAATGCCGTTCGCACCGGGCTTCGCTATGAACTGAACCTGACGAATCGCCTGTTCACGTTTGGATTCGGTAATTTCGAGTCTGATCGCGTCCAGCATCTGGACCTCCGCAGTGTTTACGGAGGAGGTGCGGGACTCCGCCTGGCACAGTCGGAACGAGGCAACTTAGACATCTTTACGGGCGCCTCTATGAACCAGGAGTCGTTCTCGACGTCAACTACGCCCGACAGGCGCACGGGTGAGCTGCTGTTTGGACAGGATCTTTCATACCAGGTTTCGTCCCGTACCTCGTTCGCTGGCCGATTGAGCGTTTATCCGAACATGACGACGCCAGGCGACTATCGTGCGGTTCTCGACACTACCGCAAGCACGAAACTGAACGCTTGGATCGGCTGGCAAGTGACCGTGAGCAACGTTTATGTAAGCAATCCTGCGGTCGGAGCGCGTACTAACGATATGTTGCTCTCGACGGGGCTGCGTTTCAGTTTGGGGCATGAGCGCCCGTTCAGGCCGCGTGCCACTGTGGTCAAGTTCAAAAACGGGTACTAGAAGCACTGTTGATCTTTCGTTGCGTCGCTGATTTAGTATTCCTTAGCAACTTGTAATTATTGAGAGTTATGCAGTAGATCTCGACGCCGGATACTGTTTCTTCATGGCCCGCATCCACGTACTCCCCGAGCACGTCGCCAACAAGATCGCCGCCGGCGAGGTGGTGGAACGTCCCGCGTCCGTGGTGAAGGAATTGCTGGAAAATGCCCTAGATGCCGGATCAACTCGTATCCGCGTGGTCGTCGAGGGCGGCGGCAAGAAGCTTATTCAGATAACGGATAACGGCTGCGGGATGGTGCGTGACGATGCCATGCTGGCTTTTGAGCGTCATGCCACCTCCAAACTTGCCAATGCAGACGATCTGCTTAATATCGCGACACTCGGATTTCGCGGCGAGGCCCTGCCGTCCATAGCCTCCGTGTCGCGGCTTCGGTTGGAAACGCGCGCTGGTGAAGAGCCGGCCGGAACCGTCCTGGAAATCGCCGGTGGCAAGCTATTAACGGTTGAAGAGGCCGGATTGCCGTTAGGGACCTCGATCACGATTCGTGACCTTTTTTTCAACACGCCGGCCCGTAAGAAATTTCTCAAAGCTGAGTCGACCGAGCTGTCGCATATCGCCTCGCTCGTGACGCATTACGCGCTTGCTCATCCAGACAAGCACTTCGAGTTGCATAATACCGTGAATGCCATGCTGGTCGCGCCGCCCGTTCGCAGTCACTCAGAGCGCATTTACCAGGTGTTTGGGCGCGATACGCTCGACCAGTTGATTCCGCTTGCCGCTGAAACGCCGCTTGAACGTACTGGACTGCCACAGCCCCCGCCGTGGGTTCGAGCGCGCCTGGAAGCTGAGCGCATTAAGCACGGGGAAGATGAGATGACGGTTGCTGAGGCGGCAGCCGAGAATCTCGGCGTGTTGCGGGCACACGGGTTCGTTTCCAAGCCCGAGATTCAGAAGCTGAACCGGAATTCAATCTACATTTTCGTGAACGGCCGGCTCATACGCGACCGCCTGATCCTACACGCATTGACCGAGGCCTACCGCAACATCATTCCGCCTACGGTTTTTCCCGTCGTGCTGCTGTTTTTGGAGATGCCGTTCACGGAAGTGGACGTGAATGTCCACCCTTCAAAGACGGAGGTTCGGTTCCGCCAGCAGAGCTTTGTACACGACTTCGTGCGCGAGTCAGTACGTGCCGCCCTGATGAAGGCGCGTCCCGTGCCGCAGTTCACGTCGGAAATACACGCTTCGCCCACCACTGCTGCGCACCTCACACCTGGCGCGCGCATTTCTGAGCAGATCGAGCATATGGCCGCCAAGGCAGGTGTTATCGCCAATCCGGAGGAAGTGGGCGTAGCACAGAAAGATGCGGAATTTTCACTGCGAGCCCAGTCGCTGCCGCCAATCAACCAGCGATTGGGGTTCGGTGGTGACGCGATTACGATCGACGCGAATGCAGCGATTCCGGTTGCTCGTGTGGCTCCGCAGACGTTCGGCTCGCACGTGCCGCAAGGACATGCGGCGAACGGCGTGCACCTGCCTGCGCTCTCGGGCGCACCATGCGGAGCTGCTGCCGTTGATGCTCCGCTTGCGGACGACCCTGTTGTGGCTCAGGAGGATTCCGATACCCCGGTCCTCGCCACGCTCAGGCCACTTGGCCAGGTGCGCGATTCCTTTATCCTCGCGGTGAACGGCGAAGGACTCTGGATTATCGATCAGCACGTGGCTCACGAACGCATCCTCTTCGAAAAAGTGCTGCAGCAGCGGTCCGTGGAAGCGGTAGATAGCCAACGAATGCTTATGCCGTTAATCGTGGAACTCACGCCGGCACAGCATGCTGTATTTGCCGAGATTTCACACGAACTTCACCGGAACGGCTTCGACGCCGAACCGTTTGGCACGCGGACAATCGCTGTGAAGACTGCTCCCGCCGGGATTGACGCCGCCGAAGTCGAGCGCATGTTGCACGAGTTACTCGACCAGTTCGAGCGGGAGCGGCAGGCGATGAACATCGACTCGATACGCCGCGAAATTGCGGCTTCGATCGCGTGTCATGCTGCAATCAAGATCAATACTCCGCTCCCGCAGGATAAGATGGAGTGGCTTCTTCGCGAATTGGCAGCTACGGAGTGTCCGATGAGTTGTCCACATGGCCGTCCGGTCGTGTTACGTTATTCAGTTAAGGACATTCAGCGGGCATTTAAGCGCATCTGAAGGTCATCCCATAAGTGCGCCGTCGTGGTCGACGGTGCTCCAGGTTCTAACGCAGCGTCGCCGGTACTGGGGACGCAAATTAATGTGCGGCTCGTTCGGCCTCATTGCTGACTGCTGACCGCTGATTGTTGACCGCAAACTCATGACAGAGCAGGAACTCCAGCAGCAACGCCAGGCAAAATGGCGCCATGACGGCCGCCCGGTGCGCACGCTCGACGATGCGCGTGAATTCATCGACTCCGTCGGCTTCTGCCTTATGTACCCACTGCGCACGCCTGTGCTGGTGCCTACGTTTATCGGAGCGTACGTTGGCGAGGACAAGGACCTGCCGGTCTGGAAAAACGCATTCAAGGACCCGCGCGCAAAAGAAGCGACGGAACTGATGGTTAGATTGCTCCGCGACAAGTCTGCTTATGAGGCGAACCTATTCGGGGAAACTAATTTTCTTGTGTCGGCCTCGGTCTTCCCGTTCTTCTACGGTGTGGTTGGCGACCGCAACCCGAAGCAGACGCCTAAACCCGGACGCCGAAGCGAATACACTCCTCTGGCCCTGGATGTTTTTGAGGTAATCCGGAAAAAGGGTGCCGTCACCAAGAGCCACCTCCGCGAACAGCTAGGTGCCGAGCTCACGCCTCAGGCGCTTGACCGTGCTCTCAATGAACTCTGGTCGCGCCTCCGAATTACTCGCGTCGATTACGTGGCTGATGAAGGGGCTTACTGGGACGCGCTTTACCGCTGGTCGCCTGACGCGGTCCGTGAGGGCATCCAGATTTCGCTTCCTGAGGCACTTACCGCGCTGCTCTCAAAATATCTTGATTGCGTTGTTGCGGCCGATCAGACCGAGATTGGGGATTTCTTCTCGAACTTCGTGCCGCGTTCGAAAGTTAACGAGGCGATCAACGCCCTTTTGTCTGCGCGCGAATTGCAGTTTACTGCTGTGGGTAACCGTTCTCTAGTTCAGATCACGCCGCCAAAGCCTACGGCTCAGTCGCTAGCCCGCAATAAACCCATAGCTCGGCGGCCCGGACGAAAGCTCGTAAAATAACTCTTTCATGACCGAATCTGCGCAACGAAGACTTATCATCGCCATTGACGGACCGGCAGGAGCGGGGAAGAGCACTATCGCTTCCGCGCTGTCGAAGCGGCTTGGTTATACCAATCTCGAGACCGGTGCCATGTACCGCGCGCTAGGACTGAAGGCGCTCGAAAACGGTGTTTCGCCGGATGATGAACCTGCTTTGTATGCGCTCGCCGAGAGATCCGTCATTGATTTGCTGCCTACGCCGAATGGCAACCGCGTGCTGCTCGACCAGCGAGATATCACTGCGCTCATTCGCGCTCCGGAGGTAAGCGACGCGGCCTCTCGCGTTAGCGTTCATCCCAACGTCCGGCGTTGGATGGTGGACCGTCAGCGTGAGATGGGCGCTTCGGGCGGCATTGTCATGGAAGGCCGCGATATCGGCACAGCCGTTTTTCCGAACGCCGACGTGAAAATTTTCCTAGACGCTAACCCCGACATTCGCGCACAGCGCCGGTTGAGCCAAGATTCAAACAAGCCCGGCCCCGCCAAATCGGCGGAGGTTGTTGCTGCCGAGATGCGTCAGCGTGACGAGCGCGACCGAAGCCGCGCTACCTCGCCACTTGCTCCGGCTCCGGACGCCGTCATTCTCGATTCCAGTGGGCTGACGATCGAGCAGGTCGTCAACCGTGCCGAAGAAATCGTGCAGCGGAAACTCCGGCAGTTAACGGCATCAGCGGCGCAGCCTGAATAGCGGCTGCCAGGCAAAATTTCATTCCTGCCTAAGACACGGGCAGGTGGCGGGCCCACCCGTTCCGGGTTGTGCAAGAATAGGGGCCTCCCCTGAGGGAGACCCCAAAACCATAGCATCACCCGGTTAGCGAGATTCTTCATCCCGCCTTGCGAATGGACACATTGCCGTACTCTGCGTTGATTTGTACCCTTGAACCGCCAGCACCGACCGTCCCCGTTGCCGCGCTGTTTCCGCGCTCGTTGTTCACGTTGACGTTGGCGAATTCTGAATTGATCTCACCCTTGCGAGCTTTTGCATCTAATTGGAAATTCGCGTTAGAAGGTAGGACAACGTTCACTTCGCCCCTGCTGTTATCGATCGATATCTGACCGAGCGGCAGTTTGGACGACCGCACATCGATGCTGCCATTTGAGTTCTGGAGCCGCACATCGCCTGTGACGTCTTCCAAGTCGATGTTCTTTGACCGCGTTATGACACGTACTGGTCCCGTGAGCTGAGTGGCTCGCAGGTCTCCGGACTGTAGGGTCATATCGCCGTCCAGCTTGGCAAACTGGAGGTCAGTGCGCGGAGACTTGAAGATGACCCCTTTCGCCACCTTCGAGACATTCATGTCGCCGAAGTAGTCACCCGTCATCGTTATGGTGCCGGATACTTCCGTAATGGTGGTGTCTTCAACGCGACCATCAACCGCGACGTTGCCATTGACCTTCAAGGCCCGGACTGACCCCTTGGCCGGACGAAGTGAAACGTCGGCATTGCCCGTGATGTTCTCCAGGCTGACGTCGCCGCCCGAATTGTTCACCTTCACGTTCCCGACTCGATCACGTACGGACACGTCTCCGCGGCGTGTCGAAACGTTCACGGCAGCCTTGCTGGGTACAAAGATCTGGAGGTCGCTCTCAACCGGTCGGCTTGCGGCACTAATGTTTGCGTTCACGGTTATCTCGGTACCTGAAGGCGTTATTGTTGCCTGGGTAGCCTGATCCGTCTTGTTCGCTTCCTCCTGGTTGTCAGCGCGGATCTTCTTGCTGACAACGACCTTGATGGTGTTCTGATCCCACGGCACGACGTCTACCGCACCGCGGTCTGACACTACCTTAAGCGTCGAACCGGCAGGGAAGCCTTGCGTCAACTCTTGCGAGAACGTGTAGGTATTCCCCAGGAATGCGCCAAAGCCGCTTTCGTCGAAGTCGATGTCGCCGTTGATCTCGTTCCAGTTGATCTGGCCGCGCACGCGCTCGATACCAGAGGCGGTCAATCCCAGCACGATCAGGAAGACAACCATGACAACGCCACCAGCGCCGATTCCTGAGAATGGCCGGTTCTGGCGTTGCGCCTGATAATACTCGATCAGCTTCACGGCTCCGTAAAGGATCAGGAATACCGGCCAGTAGTGAGCGAACCAGCGCCACAGAGCGGCCCATGTGATCACATGGGCGTTCGCCAGCAGCAGGACAACGCCGATTGCGATCAGGACGACAGCTCCCGCAAATGAGCGCCGTTTCGGAGGCGCCGGTGCTGGTGCATAAGCGGTCGTATCAGGCATTGGACACCTCCGTGTTGTGGGAATTGGCTTCGCCTTCGGGCAAGGCCGGACCAGTCGGACCCGTCCCCGTGCTGTCAACGTGTCCCGTGGTCGGTCCACTTGTCTGCAGAACCTTCACAATGCCGATTACGATCAGCAGCAGCGGCCAGGTCGCTCCGAAGTCCTCGATGCCGAGCGTATTGAGCAGGAACAGTATGCCGAGCGTCACCAATACGGCTGGACCCATCAGGTTGCGGCAGCGGCAGCGCACGCACGTGCAGCCGGCTTCGCGGCGGAAGAATAGCCATACGCCGAGACCGATGAGCACCACGGGCCACCAGTCGTCCACACCGCGGAAGTGAAACCATCCCAAGTTGTTCAGCAGGAAAATGCAACCCAAACCAATAAGTATCACCGCGCCTATCGGAACACCCGCCGACCAATCCGTCTTCGTTTCCTTAACCCCGAGCATTCTGTTGATCCCTAGCGGGTCGGGCGGCGTCTGGCCGAGTTGCAAAGCTCTCGCAGTCCTCACAGAATCGACAATCTGATAGAAGTAGAAAAACGCGATCCCGATCCCGAAAAGCGGTTCCAGCCCACGGCCATTCGAGGTCGCGAAGACCAGGAAGGCGAATGTCAGCATGTAAACCAGACCCTTCCAATACTGGCGGTTGTAAACAGGGCCAATGCCGAACGGGAAGAAAACCGCTAGTACTCCGGCAAGGCCGGGGCTTGGGGCGAAGCCGGCTGCCGGAGCAGCCGCCACTGGTGCCGCCGCCGGCACGGTGTCTTGCACACGCGCGGCAATGCAGTCTTCGCAGTAGATGACGCCTCTGACGTCACGCTTGCAGTTCTCGCACAGCGCCTTGCCGCAAGTGCGGCAATACGCCGCTACGGGTACATCTGGATGGTTGGCGCAGTTCATGACAATCTCCTCTGCCTGGAGGCCTGGCCGTGCGGAACATCGGTATTCGCAGCGGCCTTCGCCAGGATCTGCCTACCTTCGCTCCGGCTCAGGTCGGGTTCCTGGTTGGTGACTCCACTCGTCTCGCGATTCTGTTCTTTCTGCTGATCTTTCCCGTCTGTCTTTGGCCCGCTGTTCTGCTTTGGCGTGGTCGCCTTCTTCAGATCGCGGACTCGCGATTCAATCTCAAGAACGAACCGGATGTTTTCCCAATAGCTGACGATCTTTCCGGTTGTTTCGCCGTAAGCCGTGACGATCGCGCTTGGCGACAAGTCGATGTAACGGATGTTCTTAACTTTGACTCCGGAGAGGTTCAACAGCATGGTGATTGAAAAGAACGCCATGCCGAAACCCATTGCGAAGCGCGGCTGCAACACCGTCTGGAAGAACGGAGCCAGTGCAGGCGTTTCTTTCAGCCTCTCCCACCAGGACTTTTCGGGCTTGGCCGCCTGGGGAATTGGCGAGATCCCAACCGTGGCCCGCAGAATGTTGGTGACCATCTCCGCGGGAGGCTCAACCTCGTCTTCCTTCAGGGCCGAGAGCCATGCCAGTCCGGCGTGAACTTCGTTGTACATCGGCGCGCAGCTTTGACATGCTGCGAGGTGAGCCTGGAAGCGCTGCTCGTCGGATTCGCTCAGCAATCCGTCAAGCTGATCCGACAGGAGCACTTCGAATTCGGCGCATTGCATTCCGAGTTTGGATTCGCCGCTCATCAGTTCACCTGTTTATGAGTACGTGCCAGCAGGCGTGCAAGTTCCGTACGCCCGCGATTTATTCTGGATTTCACCGTCCCCTCGGGGACTTTCAGTACCGTCGCGATCTCGCGGTAATCCATATCCTGCAGGTCTCGCAGAATTACGGCTTCGCGCAATTCCGGCGAGAGTTTCTGTAAGGCCTGATGGACCATCTGCCTGGTTTCTCGGCTGGCAAGCCTCATGTCCGGAGTCATTGATGCATCCTGCAGCTGCTCTCCTAACGTGGGACCATCGTCGGCGTCTGTAACGGTTGATTCCAAGGAGTCCGTTGCCCGGTCATGCTTGGTTTTGCGGAAGTGGTCGACCAGCAGGTTGCGGGTCATGGTCGTCAGCCAAGTCATGAAAGCAGCCTTGGCGGGATCGTAGCTGTCCAATGTGCGGTACATCCGGACGAAGACTTCCTGGGTGAGGTCTTCGGCCTGGTCGGGCGAGCCGGTAAAGCGGTAGCAGATGTTGTAGATACGACGATTGTATTGGCGGACCAGTTCTTCCCAGGCCACGGCATCACCTGCCTTGCAGCGGCGTATAAGTGTCGCTACGGCTTGGAGTTCTTCCAACCGCCACTCCCGTGTGCTCTCCTGCTGGGCCGCCGGGACTACGGCCTGCGCGATTGCGGACGCAGACATGGCCAACAGGAGATACGAATGTTAACCCAAGAAAGTTCAACGATCTTTCGTGCGGCCAAATTCTAGCAGCAGTATGGGGTTCCGGGCGATTGTGAAGGCGAATACCCGGCGAAGGCGAGCCTCGAGCGAATTAGAGAGTTCAGGATAACCGGGAAATCTCTTTCCGAGGTATGCACATTTCGGCCTTTCTGTCCCGTGCTCCCGGCTAAAATCGTCCCGGAGCATATGAAACCTGCGAGCCAGACCGCCCTGGAACCGCTAATGCCGACGCTGCACCCCGCGCCCTTCAAGCGGCTTCAACTGGTACTCGCAGTTTCGCTGTTGGTGTGTCTGATCGGCATGGGCCTATCGGCAATGTTCCAAGTGCCGCGACCATACGAAGTTGACTATGAAGAGGGGAACGTCCTGAACGCATGTTTGCGGCTTTTAGAGGGCCAGAACCCGTATCCTCCGCCAGACCAGCTTCCCTCAGCCCTGAATCCGTACGGGCCGGTGGCGTATGGAATTCTGGCCGCGCCGCTGTCGGCGTCGTCGCCGAGCTTCACACCTGGGCGGATCGTGGTTTTCGGGTTCAGCATCCTTTCAGCCGTTCTGATCGCACTTACCATCGGCAGAGCAAAAGGGAATTGGAGGGTCGCCCTTCTGTTTGGCCCGCTTTACCTGAGCTTCCCGGTCGTTCAGGATTGGATGTTCCTGCTGCGCGTCGATTTCATCGGCGTGGCATTCTCCCTGACCGGGTTGTACCTGTTCGCGATTGCCGTCGGCGACGGTTATTCCAGTTCAGCTAAGCCAGCGCAAGCACGGATCGGTAGATCTCCGACGTATGACATCGCCTGGCTCTGGCCAGTGCCCTTCTTTACGTTGGCGTTTTTTACGAAAGTGACTTTCATCGCCGCTCCGGTGAGTTGCGTCGTGTATCTGCTCTGGACGAGACGGCTTCGGCGTGCGGCGCTTTTCCTGACGACCCTGTCATTGCTGAATATTGCCGTGTTTTTGGGGGTGCAGCGCTGGAGCGATAGCTGGTTCTTCTTCCACAACTTTCGAACTCACCCTGACCCTTATACCTTGGCGCACCTTGGCCATATGAGTCGAGGGTTGTTGGCGCAGATTGTTCCATTGCTCCTCGGCGTCGTCTATTCCGTTCGACAGTTCCGTCGCCGAAGAGCGTCACTGTTCGCCATCTACTTCGTCGTGGCATTCATGGCGTCGCTGACGGCGGGGAAAGAAGGCTCGAGCACAAACCATTATCTTGAGTTGCTTGCAGCCGCGTGTGTCTGCGCGGGACTGCTCTTTGCTGACGTTCTTCGCGCTATCGGCAGCGACGGTGAACAAAAGATCTCGGCGCGCTCTCAACGGTGGCTTGGAGCTGCGCTCCTGACTCTTGCGGTATGTGGGGTGGCCGTGTTGCCCCGAAGGGTTATGCCGCAACTCGAGCCACGGCGAGCCGAGTTCGCGGGATGCGAAGAGTTGTACAGGTATGTGAGGCTGCATACAGGCAGGCGCGTCTTGTCGGAGAACACTGGTGCGGTGTTGCTCGCGGGTAAGCCGGTGGTGGTTTCGAATCCCTTTGTTTACGGCCAGCTTGCCACGAACGGCGGGGGATCTGATAAACCGCTTCGAGAACTGGTTGACGCCCGCTACTTCGACGTAATTATCCTCGCCGATTCGACTGACAACTTTCGCCGCGTCCCCAGCCTCGTATGGTCCCCGCAATTGCTTGCGAGCATCGATCGGCAATATGTGCCCGTTCGGCAGTTCACTTGTGCTTACGGCGGGGTAGCTTACGAACCGAAACGGTGAATGATGAGTCGAAGCTGCCGGAGCGCGATCTGGGTACTTCGGGTTCGGAATACGAGAAAGTGCGGAGAAATAACAAAGGCCGGGTCGCAACCCCGGCCTTCATGATGTGGTCGCCAGACCGCTACTCCTTGCTCATTCCGAGGTGAAGTAATCTACCGCGACCGGACTCTCGAATAGTGAGTAGTCTCGGGTAACGACCGTGATTCCCGTGTCGGTGACGAAGTACCGTTGCCGGTCCGTCTCCGTGTCATATCCGATTACGGTACCCTCCGGAATGTGCACATCTCGGTCGATGATGGCTTTGCGGATTCGGCAATGCCGGCCGATGTTCACGTGCGAGAACATAATGCACGAATCGACTTCGGAGTACGAATTGACACGCACGTCGGGGGACAACACACTGTTGCGCACAATGCCGCCCGAGATGACGCACCCGGACGACACCACGGAATCAAAGGCCACACCTGTCCTACCCGCCTCCTCGAAAACGAATTTCGCCGGCGGGTACTGCCGCTGGTGAGTGCGGATGGGCCAGTGTTCGTCGTACAGATTGAACACTGGGGAAACGGCAACCAAGTCCAGGTTAGCCTCGTAATAAGCGTCCAAGGTGCCTACGTCGCGCCAGTAAAGGGCTTCTTTCTTGTTCTCGTCAATGAAATTGAAGGAGAACACCCGGTAGTCGTCCACCATCTTCGGCAGGATGTCCTTACCGAAGTCATGAGAGGAGGTCGTATCTTCGGCGTCCTTCAGCAGCACCGGAATGAGTACGTCGGTGTTGAAGATGTACACGCCCATGGAGGCCGAGACCATCCGCGGGTTGTAGGGCGACCTGATGTCGGTGGTATGCGGTTTTTCCTGGAAACCGGTTACGCGACCTTCACGGTCAACTTCCACTACACCGAAATGGCGAGTCTCACTCGGGTCGACCAGGATTGTTGCGAGGGTTACGTCAGCGCCGGAGTCCCTGTGCTGCCTGAGCATCAGGTCATAGTTCATCTTGTAAATGTGGTCGCCGGACAGGATGATGACGTAGCGGGGTTGTTCCGCTCCGATCGAGTAGATGTTCTGGTACACAGCATCCGCTGTTCCCATGTACCAGTTCTCGCTGACCCGTTTCATTGGCGGCAGGATCTCGATGAACTCGCCCAGTTCACGCGCCACGATGCTCCAACCTTCACGAATGTGGCGGTTCAGAGACAACGCCTTGTACTGCGTCAGGATGTAAACGCGTCGCAGGTCGGAATTGATGCAGTTGGAAAGCGTGATGTCGATAATTCGGTAGATCCCGCCGAACGTAACAGCGGGTTTCGCGCGATCGCGCGTCAGGGGATACAGGCGTTCGCCTGCACCTCCAGCTAGCAGGATTCCCAGCGTATCTTTCATCTCGGTTCCGTAAAGGGAGCTTGGTGCCCGCGTTACGCGCACGGGCAGGCAATCGACTTCGGTTCGATGCTTCGCGGTTGAAAGGTTGATTTCTATCGGGCTTGCGCGACTCCAGCGCAGCGCGACCAACTGGTGACAGAATTCAACCACCGCCACAGGTGTTTAGAACTACTCGGCCCCTACAACTTTGGCCTTCGATACTAGCACAGCCCCAAGGTGTGTGAACTCTTCGCTTACTGGACAACTAAGTTTCAAGTTGTGTTCCGTCAAACTTGTCAGTTGACACAAGAAGAGCGGCCGTTTGGGCCGCTCCTGTTCGACTGCTATGTCACGCGGCGTCGTCGATCGTGATCCGCAGTGACTTCAGAAACTTCAAATCTTGCGCGCTAACCTTGAATTCGGGTTCGCTCTTGCCGCCCTTGATCAGCGTTGGCTTAGCCGGGGCGTCTTCACGCTTGTTGAACCCGATCGTTGCTTCCAGCACGAGAAAAACGTCGTAGCCGCTGCCCTTGATCTTGGAAATCACCTCGGCAATCTGCTCGGAATCGGCCAGTGACTCGTTGATCGCCTCGCCGAGTTCTTTCATTAATTGTTTCAGGCGCTGGTTCACTAGGCCCCCTGGTGTGGTGAAACGGTACATCCTACGACGCTCGACGCGGGCTGCGGCGGAGCATGTCCTGCTAGCTTTGATGCCCGCGTCGAGTGCTACGTTTCGTTCTTCCTTAGGGACAACCGTGTGACCTTGTTCATCGCGCCAGTTCACATCATCTGCCCTGCTACAATCTACAAATGCCGCCGCTTTCGATGATCGGAGGAGTGCTGGGCCGGCTTGCCGCGGGTAACGGTTCCTCTTCTAAGCTATTGCGTGCCGGTTTGTCTGCCGCAGCCGTGACGGTTCGGTCTGTTTGGCGCGTGTTGCACCTCCTCTTCCTGGAAGTCACCGGCTTCTTGTTCATCTGTTTCGCGGTAGTCTTCGGCGGTGTAGCCGTTCGTGAGTATCACGCGTATACACTGCGTACGGTTGGACCAGGGAAGGCAGCGCTGGCTGCCGTTTTCGCCGTGATGTTCCTCTGGTTCGGTGTCAGTTCCTTCTGGCGCGCCAAACGCAGGCAACGCTCCTCTGTGTAGCAGGTTTTTGTAACTTCCCCCGAGCCACGAACCGCCCTAAATTAGCGTCAGTGTTGTGTAAGGATGGTACTCATGGCCGATAGCACCCGAACTGTCGCCCAACCGGACTCCACACAAGCTCAGAAACAAACCTCATCGCACATTGAAGTCAATCCGCTGTACACGCCAGCCGACCTGGCTGACTGGCAGCACGATCGCGACTGCGGCTACCCCGGCCAGTATCCATTCACGCGCGGAGTGCAGGCCACAATGTACCGAGGCCGGCTCTGGACCATGCGCCAGTATGCCGGTATGGGTGATGCCGAGGAGTCGAACCGGCGGTACAAGTACCTGCTGGCCAACGGCACCACGGGGCTGAGTGTCGCGTTCGATCTGCCGACACAGATCGGAATGGACTCGGACTCGCCCATGGCGCTGGGCGAGGTGGGGAAGGTTGGCGTGGCGATCGATTCGATTGAGGACATGCAGCGGCTGTTCGACAGGATTCCGCTGGACAAGATCTCGACGTCGATGACCATCAATGCCACAGCTTCGATTCTGCTGGCGCTCTACATTGCCGTAGCGAAAAGGGCGGGTATTGATCCGAAGAATCTCTCGGGGACCGTTCAGAACGACATTCTGAAGGAGTACATCGCACGCGGGACTTACATCTATCCGCCGGCACAGGCGATGCGCATCATCACCGACATCTTCTCCTACTGCAATGAGCAGGTGCCGGACTGGAACACGATCTCGATTAGCGGCTATCACATGCGTGAGGCGGGATGCACGGCGGTGCAGGAAGTCGCGTTCACGCTGGCAGACGGTATCACATACGTTCAGGCTGCGGTGAATGCCGGACTGGATGTGGACAAGTTCGCTCCGCGCCTGTCGTTCTTCTTCTGTGCGCATTACAACTTCCTCGAGGAAGTGGCGAAGTTCCGCGCGGCACGACGGATGTGGGCACGGATCATGAAAGAGCACTTCGGGGCGAAGAACCCGAAATCCATGATGCTGCGCTTTCACACGCAGACCGGTGGAAGCACGCTCACGGCGCAGCAACCCGAAAACAACATCGTGCGCACGATGCTCCAGGCACTCTCGGCGGTCCTTGGTGGAACCCAGTCGCTGCACACGAATTCATTCGACGAAGCCCTCGCACTCCCGACCGAGCCGTCGGCCCACATCGCGCTTCGTACGCAGCAGATCATCGCATACGAGTCCGGCGTGCCGCAGACAGTGGATCCGCTTGCGGGGTCGTATTACATAGAGTGGCTGACGAGCCAGATTGAGAAGCACGCTCAGGGATACCTCGACAAAATCGACGGGATGGGCGGCATGCTGAAGGCAATCGAGCGCGGCTTCGTGCAGCAGGAGATTCAGAACGCCAGCTACGAGTTCCAGCAGCGCGTTGAGAACCTCGAACAGGTCGTTGTCGGCGTGAACCGCTTCACGGTGGAGGAGGGCACGGAGGTGCCGCTCCAGCGCATCGATCCCGGACTGGAAGCGCGGCAGGTGGAGCGCGTGCGAGCATTACGCGCCAAGAGACCGCAGCAGGCGTGGTCGGCGGCGATTGATTCAGTAGAAGCTGCCGCGCGAGGGGGCCAGAATCTCATGCCGCACATTATCAACGCGGTAGAGACTTACGCCACCGTGGGCGAGATCAGCGACACGCTGCGGAAGGTGTTTGGGGAGTATAAGGAGGCGGTGGTGATTTGAACGCCAGCTTATTACGCCAACGGTTGAGTGGCCACCCATCGGATTTCCCGCTCGGGATTGTTGGAGAAGGGGATTTCCAACAGCAATTGTCGTTCGATCACACTATGGTAGTTCTAGTGCTAGGTCTAGTTGTGATGTGATTTCTCCTAACAAGACAATGGAGGAGGTCGCGACCGAAGAAGAAGAGTAAAACGACAGACCAAGCAAGGTGAAGGCCCGCAATAACACCGAACCACAGCCACGATGGCCAGGTGAAGGGAGGCGATGAGATTCGTGCAACCTGCACACCGTCTCGGAGGGCGATCCAAAGCTCGTGCGCCAGAAAGAAGAAACCTAGAGAAGCCCCAATCGCAATCAGCAACAAATCTCCGGCGATTCGCAGAGGGTTCGAAGTGAACATGTAGACCATCCTCGCCTCTCGCCAAGATTGAACGTTCAATGCTGCCCAGTACCAGAACAAGCCAACTGCCGCAATGAACGTCACCCAGTCCCAAGGATCGGGCACATATCTGAACCAGAAAATTCGTGCTAAACCGACAGGGGCGTTGATGGAAACCAAAAGCGTGAAGGCTGGTGATGGCCCGGGCATGTCGTATAAGCGCATCATTGCCCTATCCCACCGCTGCGCCGACAAGAGCAACGCCAAAGCTAAAGCCATTTGCGCCAGAGGTAATCCGTACTTGAGCTTTGGGTGCATGTCCATATCTTTGTAGAACCTAGCACCGCAAGCAGAAATAGCAAGTACCCAGCTGATAACGCGCTACTCCCAGCCTCTTCTTGCGTAGATGCTGGCCATAACAGCCTCCTGCCATGTCCTCTGCGAAATTTTCAAACACCCTTCCGAAATATCGGCCTCGTCTTCGCTGGCCGTGCCACTTCCTTGAACCCCGCCTTCCGGAACGCCGAAGCCAGCCCTGTCCAGACAAACGGATCGGGCAGTTTGGCCGACGGCTCGGTGGGATAGCCTTCGATGAGCGTCGCGCCTTGGGACTTCGCCCAGTCTGCTGCGGCTTTCAACAGAGCGACTGAGATGCCCTGGCTGCGGTACGGCTTGGCAACGAACAGGCATACGACCGACCAGACAGGTTTGTCGTCAAGGCGCTTGAGCGTGCGTGCGTTCTCCAGGCGGATGAAGTCTTCGCGGGGAGCTACGGAGCACCAGCCGATGGGCGCGCTATTCGCATAGGCGAGGACGCCGGTAGGCGCGGCTTTATCGACCAGGCGCTTGAAGGCGCGCCTATTCTTATCTCCCTTGCCGGCGTCGAAGTCGGCGCGGTTGAGGCGCCAACTCATGCACCAGCATCCGCCGCAGGCACCGCGTTCGCCGAAAAGGGTGACGAGGTCGTTCCAGCGGTCGGGGGTGAGGGCGTGAAAGGTGAGAGTGTGCGGTGCTATAGCTGCAACCGTGGTGGACGATTTCTTTGGCACAGAACACCTCCGGCTATGAAGAAAGCCCGCGGGGTAGGGCCGGCGCTACAATTCCCTGACTGCACCCGGCACAACGACGAGGGCGGGACGCCCTCGCGACAGCCGGCGAGACGCCGGCGCTCCTTCTTGCATCGACACAGCCAACTGATCTCCCGATCGCCCGAGCGTCCGATGGCCCGATTACAAGTCTCCCGCTACTACGTATCCGCAGGCCTCGCGGCAATCGCGGCAATAGTAAAGCCCGTCGGCGCAGAGCCGGGGATTGTCGGAACCCTGACACAAACAGCAATACTTGTCGCACCCGCAGCGATCTTCTTCCTTCTCACACTGCATGCATTTCCATGTGGAGGCCATGGGCGGCAGGGTACCGCGAAAGGTCGTGGCGAGGGAAGTGTCAGCATACTCAACCCGGCTGAGGCAAGACTCTCGCCGGTGCCGACCAGGCCGAAAGCAAACATCCGTTTCTCCGATCGTCCGTTCATCCGTCAGGAATCATTGACCCACCGAAAAAGCGCGTGTTAGCGTATGATGTTTCGCCATTTGAAATCATCAAGTTTGGGCTCATTCTGGCCCCGAGGGAAACGCCATTGTCACAGCAAGCGACCGAGGCGGGTACGCCCGTCGTCCGTAAAACCGCGCTCAACGCCGTTCATCGGCAACACGGCGCCAAGATGGTGGACTTCAACGGCTGGGACATGCCGGTCGAATACCCTGCTCCCGCCGGCTTGATTAATGAGCACTTGGCTGTTCGCAACAGCGTGGGCATCTTTGACGTAAGCCACATGGGCGATATCAGCCTGCGCGGTCCCGAGGCCCTGCGCGCCGTCCAGCATCTCTGCATGAACGACGCCTCAAAGCTCCAAATCGGTCAATGCCAGTACTCAGCCATGCTCTATCCCCAAGGCACATTTGTGGATGACGTCATCGTCCACCGCCTTGGAGAAGACCACTACCTGCTGGTCATCAATGCGGGCACGCGCGAGAAGGATTTCAACTGGGTTTACAACAACACCCGTGCTTTCAACTGTGAAGTAAAAAATCTCAGCGACGACTATACACAGATCGCCATTCAAGGCCCCAATGCAATCAAAGTGCTGCAAAAGCTCACCGATGCCGATCTGTCGCAGGTGAAATTTTACTGGCTGACGCATGGGACCGTCTGCGGCCTGCCAAACATCATGATTGCCCGGACCGGGTACACGGCCGAAGATGGCTTTGAGATCTACGTACCGACTGACGAAGCCACCAGCGCGATGGTGTGGAACAAGGTGATGGAGGCTGGCAAGGAATTCGGCATTCTGCCTTGCGGCCTCGGGGCACGTAACACACTGCGCCTGGAAGGTAAGCTGCCGCTGTATGGCCACGAGATCAGCGATTCCATCAACGTATGGGAAGCGGGCCTTGATCGCTTCTGCAAGATGGAGAAGGACGACTTCATAGGCCAAGCGGCGCTGGCGGACGCCAAGGAAAAGGGGATCACTCGCACGCTGGTTTGCCTCGAGATGATCGAGCGCGGAATCGGGCGCGATGGCTACAAAATTATGGACGACAGTGGTAAAGAAATCGGCTACGTCACGAGCGGCACTTACGCGCCGTTCCTGAAGAAGAACATCGCCATCGCGTATCTTCCGCCGGAACTATCGGCGATTGACACGATTGTGAACGTCCAGATCCGCAGCCAGGCAGTAAAGGCCAAGGTCGTACCGTCACCGTTTTATAAGAAGCCGAAGAAGAGTTCGTAGAAAGACCCATCCAACACAGGTAGCGAAGGATGGGGTACCGTTCAGTTAAGCCCGATAAGGGCGGCACACCACGCGTCACCGACGCCGGAGAGCACGAATGGCATTCCCGAACGATCGCAAGTACACCAAAGAAGACGAATGGATCAAAATCGAAGGCACAACCGGCACTATCGGCATCACCGACTACGCCCAGAACGCTCTCGGTGACATCGTGTTCGTCGAACTGCCCAAGGTCGGCACCGAGATCGAAGCCGGCAAGAGTTTCGGCACGGTTGAGTCTGTGAAGGCTGTGTCCGACCTGTTTTCGCCGGTAACCGGCACCGTAGCCGAAATCAACCAGGAACTCGCCACGGCTCCCGAGAAGGTTAATTCGGCCGCGCACGACGCCTGGTTGATCAAGGTCACGTTGAAGGATCCAGCCGAAACCGACGGTCTGCTCTCCGCCGAAGATTACGAACAATACGTCAACGAAAGACAATAACATCTGATGATCGAATGAGCGGATGAACGGATGATCTGAACGGGTCTCCATTCATTCGTTCATCCGTTCATGCGTTCATTCGATTCAATATGAGATATCTGCCTAATTCGAAGACCGACCGCGAACGCATGATGCGCGAGATCGGTATCAAATCGGTTGATGAACTGTTCTCCATGATGCCGTCCGAGGTGCGCGTAAAAGGCGACCTCAACATACCGCGCGCCATGGCTGAATCCGAGATCATCCAGTGGTTCCGTGAGCGCGGCAAAGAGAACGGCGATCATTACACGATCATGCTCGGCGCGGGCGCGTACCGGCATTATCGGCCGGTGGTGATCGACTCGCTGATCTCACGCGGGGAGTTCTTCACCGCCTACACGCCTTACCAGCCTGAAATCTCACAGGGCACGCTCCAGGCGGTTTTCGAGTTCCAGACGATGATCTGCGAACTGACGGCGATGGAGGTCGCGAACGCCTCGATGTACGACGGATCGACGGCGACGACCGAGGCCGTGCTGATGGCCGCGCGCGTCACGGGGCGGAACGGAGTGGTGGTCGCGAAGACGGTGCATCCTGAATATCGCGATGTGCTGGCGACCTACGCGCAGAACCAGCACATGCCTATCAGCACAATCGGGTTCGCTGAGACCGGCCGAGTCGACCTGAAGGCGGTCGATGCCGCGATAACGAGCGACACCGCTTGTGTTCTGATCCAATCGCCGAATTTCTTCGGAACGATTGAGGACGTTGCCGCGATCGCCGAAGTTGCGCACAAGAAAGGCGCGCTGCTGGTGGTGGCGATTGCCGAAGCCGTTTCGCTCGGCATCGTGCGGCCTCCGTTTGAAGCCGATATCGTGGCGATGGAAGCGCAATCTTTTGGCGTTCCACTCGGCTACGGCGGTCCCTACGCCGGCGTGATCGCTACGAAAGAAAAGTTCGTCCGCCAGATGCCGGGACGCCTCGTCGGCGAGGCTCGCGACAAGAACGGCAAGCGCGGATTCGTCCTGACGCTCTCTACGAGGGAGCAGCACATCCGGCGCGAGAAGGCTACGTCCAACATCTGCACGAACCAGGCTTTGGTCGCGCTGATGGCCAGCATCTTCATGACCGTGTACGGACGCGAGGGGCTGAAAGAACTCGCGCTGCAGAATCTGGCCAAGACGCAGTATGCCGTCGAACAGTTCGGCAAAAAGGCGAAGGTCCTGTTCAGTGGCGCGCCGCGATTCAATGAATTTGTGGTAGAGACCAAAGACGGCCCGTACCGGATCAATGACCGCTTGCTTGCGAAGGGGATCGTCGGCGGGTTCCCAGTTATCAAGAAGTTCTATCCCGAACTCGGGAACGTCTCGCTCTGGTGCTGCACCGAGCTGGTGACGAAAGAAGCCATCGACACGGCAGCCCAGGAGGTCGAGTAATGGCCGGCGAACGCGACAAAAATTTCGAGTGGTGTAAATCCACCACGCAGGTCAACCAGAACGAGGCGCTCATTTTTGAGAAGTCGTCGCCAGGCAAGAAGGGTTACAAACTCGCTCCCCTCGACGTACCCGAAGTTGATGCCGCAAAGTTGCTCGGCAACGCTGCGCGTGCGGACCTTGGCAATATGCCCGAGGTGAGCGAACCGGAGATCATCCGTCACTTTACGCGGCTTTCGACGTGGAACTATGCGGTCGACTACGGCATGTATCCGCTGGGCTCGTGCACGATGAAGTACAACCCGCGAGTGAACGAAGCTGCGGCGCGGATTTACGAGCTGGCAGAAGCGCATCCCTATCAGCCAGAGAAGATATCTCAAGGCGTGCTGCGCGTCATGAAGACGCTCAGCGACGTGCTCATCGAAATCACGGGCATGGACTGCATCACGCTCCAGCCCGCCGCGGGAGCACAGGGCGAACTCACAGGCATCCTGCTCGTCCGCAGGTATCTTGAGAAGCAGGGCAATCCCCGCAAGAAGATCCTGATACCGGATTCAGCGCACGGCACGAACCCGGCAACGGCTGCAATCGCTGGGTATGCGGTCGAGAACCTGAAATCCGGTTCAGATGGCCTGGTCGATCTGGCCGCGCTCGAAGCGCAGACCACAGAAGACGTCGCCGCCCTGATGCTTACGAATCCGAACACCCTTGGCGTGTTTGAGCAGAACATCAGGAAGATCGGTGAAATCCTTCATTCCAAGGGCGCTTTGCTGTACATGGATGGCGCCAACATGAACGCGCTTTGCGGTAAGGTGCAGCCCGGTCACAACGGCGTAGACGTGATGCACCTGAATCTGCACAAGACGTTCTCAACGCCCCACGGGGGTGGCGGGCCCGGTTCCGGCCCGGTCGCGTGCAAGAAGATCCTCGAACCATACTTGCCGCTGCCGACCATCAAGACGAACGAGGACGGCACGCTCGGTCTCGAGTACAACCGGCCTGAATCGATCGGACGCGTGAAAGCGTTCTACGGCAACTTCGGCATGTTCGTGCGCGCCCTGGCTTACATCTTCGCCAATGGGCCCGACGGGTTGCGGGAGACGACTGAAGACGCTGTTCTGAACGCCAACTACATCCGGAAGAAGCTCGAAGGCGTGTACGATCTGCCTTATAAGGCGCCCACGCTGCACGAGGTGGTGTTCAGCGACCGTTTGCAGACCGCGCACGGCGTCAAGACGGGCGACATTGCTAAGCGCCTCATCGACTATGGCTTTCATCCGTACACGGTCTCATTCCCACTGATCGTACACGGCGCGCTCATGATCGAGCCGACGGAAAGCGAGTCGATTGAGGAAATGGACCTGTTCATTCACGCGATGAAGCAGATTGCCGAGGAAGCCGCTGACACGCCTGAGCTTCTGCTGGATGCGCCGCATACAACGCGCATCGGACGTCTGGACGAAGTCAGCGCAGCTCGCAAGCCGATCCTGCGCTGGAAAAAGCCGGCGGAGGCGAAGAAAGCGGCAGAGTAGCGGGGAACTTTCGCGATGACAGGGCGCAGCCGAAAAAGCTGCGCCTTGTTTATTCACCCAACCTGCTTCAATCCACCTTCAGTTTCGAAATCAAAACATCTTGCAGTGCCTTCTCATCTTTGATTGTGCCGTTGTCGTTTATCTGGTCTACCTGCGCATTGGCGATGAAGTAGAAGTGATCGCCGGCAAGCGCGCCTGTCGTAGGAATCTTAAATTTCGGATTTCGAGACTCGAGCACCACCGCTTTCTCGACCCGGTCGAGTCCAGGTGAGAGTTCGTAGCGCATGATTCGACCCGGCCCAAGTCCGTTCTGCACGGCGATGATCGAGCGCCCACGCAGGTACATGCCGTCGATCCCCTGAGTGCTTATATCAATCGGGCGCAACAGCAGCGACATGGCTTTAGTTTTGAGATCAACAACGGAGATTCCTGCAGTATCGCTAGCGACGAGCAGACGTGCACCGTCGGGTGTCACGATCAGGCCATTCGGGTACCAGAACGTATTCGGTGGCAGAATCTCTTCCGCCTTGTCCGCGCCGTTTGCCACTCGATATACCGTTCCCCGCAGGCTGTCGGTGACGTGAACGTCGCCATTTGGAGCGAAATCTAAGTCGTTGAACAAATGGGGACCGCTCTTCGCATCGACCACGTACTTCCTAACCAACTTGCCCGTGCTGAGATCAAAGGCGAATAGTCCTGCTGTCCCGTTGTCCTGCCCGAAGCGCGCGTCACTTGCGCTGCTTGCGGTCCACAACAGGCGCCGCTTCGGGTCGACTTTCATGCCGAGCACGTTCCAGATGCCGCCTCCGCGAGAAGGAACGAAGTCGCTGACCTGACCAGTTCGGTCAATCCGGACGATCTTTTGCTTGTTCAAGCTTCCGACGTAGAGGGTCTGCGTGGCGGCATCATAGGCAAGCCCTTCGGGGATCAGCTTCGGATCGCGAATAACATGCGCGATTTCACTTCGCACGCGTACCGGATCGCCGGCTGCGAATTTCGCTACGAGTGCCTTGTACTCAGGGTCATCTTTCAGGGTGGCGAAAGCCGGGATATGCTCGATGTCATAGCCTAGTTTCAGTTCTGCTACGCGGTTCAGGAGTGCAAGTGCGTCGCGTTTCTCTCCCAATCGCGCCTGAACCGAGGCCAGCCGCAACTGGATGTGCGGGTCGGGTGCAATCTGTAGCGCCTTCTTGAACGCGATCGCGGCCGCTGCATAGTCCTTCTTCCCAGCGGCCGCTATGCCTTCCCCGACCAGTTGTCTGACACCTTGGCCGTAAAAGTAGTCCTTCAATTCATCAGCTGAGCTCAAAGCCGAGACAAGTGCCAAAACCAATAGTCCCACACGCACGATTGCGCGCATTGATTCCTCCGCGATTGCTCATGCAACAAGCACTTAGACGTTTAGCGGTGCTCTCGGTAACCAGCAATAAGAAAGCCGTCCCAGCGAGGGACGGCCCAATGTACAACTTCAACTCACAGCCGTATAGGCAATTTCCTAACGCGTTTTCCGGTTGCGGCGAACACGGCATTCGCGACTGCCGGGGCGACAGGAGGAAAGGTCGGTTCGCCGATGCCTGTCGGCGGCAACTCGCTTTGCACAAGGTGAACATCGATCTGGGGTGTCTCGCTCATGTGCAGGATGTCGTAGTCGTGCCAGTTGCTCTGCTCGACGCGGCCGCCTTTGACCGTGATCTCGTGCTTGAGCGCGGCACTAAGGGCGTAGATGATTCCGCCCTCAATCTGCTGGCGCACGCCATCAGGGTTGACCACGCGCCCGCAATCCACGGCACAAGTGACTCGCTCGACTTTGATCGCACCGTTCTTTTCGACTGCAACTTCCGCCACCTGAGCAACATAGCTATAGAAGCTGAAGTGGCACGCGATGCCCATGCCTCGTCCGGGACCGAGCTTCCGCTTGCCCCATCCAGCCTTTTCTGCCGCCAGGCGGAGCACGTTTGCCAGCCTGCCGGTGTCAAAGGTCGTTTCGCCGGACTTGACTGTCCGAGCGGGAAGCAACAACTCGAGGCGGTACTCGAGCGGGTCACGACCTGCCGCTGAAGCCAGTTCGTCGATGAAAGCCTCCACGACAAATCCGTTGAATGTGTGCTCGACCGAGCGCAGCCACCCACGAGGAAGCGCGGAGACCGCAGGCGCGTACTCGACCGCTATGTTGGGGATCAGGTAGGGCAAGTCAACAGCGCCGCCAAGTTCCAGCGCCTCGGGCGTTTTCGACTTGGGATCGAGTGCAGTCTGAATCGGGGTGGATGAAAACCGGTGCAGCCACGCTGAAGGCTTGCCGTCCTGTGCCAACGTCCCTTGTGACACGTGGTAGCTAGCTGGACGAAAGTAGTCATGCTGCAGATCGTCATCCCGCGTCCACACTACTTGCACGGGCGCTTCGAGCTTTTTCGATATCTGAACCGCTTCCTCGACTTCGCCCGGAAATGCCTTGCGCCCGAACCCTCCGCCGAGCAGGGGAATGTTGATCTTGATCTTCTCGGCGGGCAATCCTGTGATTCCACGTGCAACGCCGAAGGTCCAAGCGGGGATCTGCGTAGGCGCCCAGATCTCGCAGCGGTCTTTCTGTACCCAGGCGATGCAGACCGGCGGTTCGAGTGGTGCGTGTGCGATGAAGGGCACTTCATATACGGCCTCAATCTTTCGGCCACTCGATGCCAGCGCATCTTCGACCTCGCCCTCCTTGCGGAAGGCCTGCTGCGTTGTCGCGGTCAGCGTTTTGAATTGTTGGCGGAGAGTGTCCGAACTATCATTGGCGTGCCCGCCATCATTCCACGTGACTTTCAGCGCTTCGCGGCCCTTGATCGCTGCCCACGTGTTTTCGGCCACGACGGCAACACCGCGCGCAATCTCGAAGACGTGCTTTACTCCAGGAATTTTCAGTGCGTCGGTCGAATCGAAACTCGCGACCTTGCCCCCGTGGATGGCGCAGCGCGCCACAGTGGCGAACATCATTCCGGGTACGCGAACGTCGATACCGAACTTCGCAGCCCCGGTCAGCTTCTCAGGCGAGTCAACCCGTGGTAGCGACTTGCCGATGAGTTTGAACTGTTTCGGGTCCTTCAACTGTACATCTTTGGGAAGTGGCAGCGCGGCCGCAAAAGTTGCAAGTTGGCCGAACGAAGCTCGCTTCCCGCTCGGGACGTGCATGATGTAGCCGTTGTCGGCCACGCAGTCCTTGCGATCGACCTTGTTCTGCTGGCAGAAGGCTTCGATCAGCAGTTCACGCGCGGTTGCGCCGGCTTTTCGAAGTCGATCCCAGCACGTGCGCACGCTCATGCTGCCGCCAGTGCTCTGGTCGCCGTACTTCGGATCGAAGGCGGCGGGGACGATCTTCACTCGATTCCAGTCGGCTCCCAACTCGTCTGCGACTATCGCGGGTAGGGCCGTTCGGACACCCTGTCCCATCTCCGAGCGAGCCGTCCAGATGAGGACGTCGTCATTGGTGTCGATGGCGACAAACCCATTTGGCTCGAATGAAGTGTTGTCGGCGTGAATCGGTCCTGGGTCTTCCAAGTAGACACCTATCGCCAATCCCGCGGCAGCGGCTGGAACGATCTTCATGAAGTCACGGCGGCTGACGTGGCGAATGCAGGTGTGCTCGTGTTCGCTCATTTCGCACCTCCGCTGTTGGCCGCAGCACGATGGATCGCACGTCTAACTCTGCCGTAGGTCCCACAGCGGCACAGGTTACTGTCCAGCGCCTCGTCGATTTCGACATCGGTCGGGTTCGGCTTTTTCGCCATAAGGGCGGCGGCAACCATCAGGATTCCGGGCTGGCAGTAGCCGCACTGTGAGACTTCCTCGTCGAGCCACGCCTTGTGCAGAGCCTGATTGCTGCTACTCGCGAGCCCCTCGATGGTCGTGATCTTCTTCCCTGCCGCGTCCGATACGGGCAGCGTGCACGAGCGTGTCGGCTCGCCGTCGAGGTGCACCGTGCATGCGCCGCAAAGGCCTTCGCCGCAGCCGTACTTCGTTCCAGTCAGGCCGAGGTTGTCGCGCAGCACCCAGAGAAGTGGCGTGTCCGGCGAAACGTCGACAACATAGTCGTTGCCATTCACATTGAGCGTAGTCGTAGCCATCAATGCCTTCTGATTTCAAGTTGATACGAAACCTCAGCAGAGTAGAACACGGAGCAAGTGCTTTGTCTGTGACAATTCGTTCGGCACAAAAGAAGAAAGCCGTCCCCGAGAAGGACGGCTGCGGAACTATGTGAGGGGGCGACTTAACGGCTGCTGGCGGCATCAGCCTAGCTGCAGCTGCTAATTCTTCAGCGACCTCGCCTCACTCTTGTTACGTGGTGACTTGCTGTTGAGCACAGATATGAGTTTTCGTGCCGCTGCCGGAGTACTCACGGCATGTCTAGTGATGATGTCGGTTGCACTCAACTTCTTCCCGTAAAGGTTCTCATTTGCGCCCCCGTCGGAGCGTAAGGTCGAGCCCTCGAGCGATATTCCTGCGAACAGTCCCTTCGAACGCGAGTAGCTTAGTACCTCGGCCCTCATTACAACGTCGGTGGCGGCTTGTGCGCTTCGGCCCTTAGGACCTGCTGCAGCAGCGGCATCGGCACCAAGCTTGACCTTCGATTTCAACAGGGATTTTGCGCCGCCCGGATTCATCACCAGTAGCACGAAGTCGGTCATATTGCCGCCCAACTGAATTCCAATGTTCGCACCTTCAAGCGCGTACATCGCCGGCGCACCCCAACTGCCCGTGAAATTCTCTCCCGAGCGGCAGATCATAGCCCCGCGTCCATAGCTACCGCCAATGCCGATAGCGAACTTCTTGACCGACGGCAGCACAATCACGCACTCCGCTCGTTCCAGCAGTTCCTCGGGGATGTTGTCGGGGACGTTGAGAATCTCCTCGAGTACTCGTCCGGCGTCCTCAAGTCTGTCTTGTTCCTTCTCCTGCGCCAGCAAGGTTGAGGGAAGTGTGACCAAGAGAACCATAAACAGCAGCAGAGCTTTACGCATACGTTCTCCTCTTCAGTGGTGTCCAACTTACCGAACCAGAGCTGCTGCGTAAAGAGGAAACAAGTGAGGTACGTTGAGTAAGGCGCCTCTTCGCGAACGCGTCGCGAACGAAATGCGATCACATGACGCACGTCGCGTCCCAGGGAAATGGCTCAGGACCGGGCGAGTTTCGTGGCGATCTTTGTGTAAAGGTCCACGGCTTCGAATAGCTGCTTCTTTTCCAAGTACTCGTGTTCGGTATGGGCGACGTGAATGGATCCTGGACCAAGGAGCAGTGGCTGTCCCCAGTTTGACAGCGCAGGGATATCGGTGGTGAAGGCTGCAACCATGGTTGGTAGTCCTTCGACCGTGCGCATTCGGATAAGCGGAATGTCTAGCGGGAACTGAACCTCGGCGAGTCCATCGACGGCTTGAGCGATGTCGCGCTTCAGATCTTCGCTTGGGCCGACTAGGCGACAGAGAAGGAGAGCGCGCGCGAAGTCCGGGATGACGTTGGGTGCGCGACCACCTTCGATCACGCCGATGTTCATGGTGCAGAGGCCGAGGTCCGGATCGTTCGGCAGGTCCATTGCTTTAAGACGACGCAAAGCTTCGAGTAGTTTGTCTATGGCCGACTCGCCGAGTTCGGGGTAGGCAGAGTGAGCCATGCGTCCGCGAGCAGTGATCTCAACGCGAAGAGAGCCCTTTGAAGCGATGGCGAGTTTGTTGTCAGTCGGTTCGCCATTGACGAGAAAACGCGCCCCGCGCGGCTGGCCATTTGCGACGATTGCTCCGGTACTGTCACGCTCTTCGCCGACAACGAACAGGAGGCCAACGTTAATACCATCTGCGTGCAGTCGTAGTGCGGCTCCAACCTGGGCGGCTAATATTCCTTTGGCATCGCAGGAGCCGCGGCCGTAAATGCGCTCAGCGTCTTCAAAAGAAGGAATGAATGGAGGCACCGTATCGATGTGCGTGGAGAACACAATCGCAGGTGCCGGAGTTTCTGGCCAGAATGCATAGACGTTGAAGCGCTCCGCGGGACTGCCTTCAACGCCCGAGGAGGCGACATGTGTTGGGGTGGCTGCTGGGACGTCCATCCTCTCGACCTGCAGGCCTAGTTGCGTTAGCGTGCGGAAAAGGAACTCCCCGACTGCGGCTTCGTTTCCTGTGATTGATTCGATGTCGACGAGTTGGCGTGTAAGAGCAACCAGGTCCATGCAAAACAGAATAACAGCCAGCATTATGTGGGGCGTGCGGGGAGAAATTGGTATTCTGTTTTGCTACTACTGTAGCGCCCAGGAACGCAGATGAACGGAGCAGACCGAAATGTCGATGCAGCCCATGCGCAGATGCACTCGCTCATGCTGCAGGGGCCTGCAGGGCATCTCGAGGCATTGCTGAACGCTGGTTCCACAACGGCGACGCATGCAGCGTTGGTATGTCACCCGCACCCGCTGTATGGCGGGACCATGCACAACAAAGTCGTCTATCATGCGGCGAAAGCGCTCAATGGCATTGGATTCCCGGTGTTGCGCTTTAATTTTCGCGGGACCGGGCGAAGTGGTGGCCGGCATGACGGACGGGCGGAGTCCGAAGACGTTCAGGCTGCGCTTGACTGGGTCGCGCAGGAATTTGGGTTGCCGATTGTGTGTGCTGGATTTTCATTCGGGGCGGCAATGAGCCTGCTTGCGGGTTGTAGCGATCGCAGGGTTGCATGCTTGGTCGCCTTGGGAACACCGATCGCGGCGGAAGGGCGCGTGTACGCCTACAGTTTTCTTGCAAATTGCACCAAGCCCAAGCTGTTCGTAAGCGGCACAGAGGATGAGTTCGGGCCTAAGACCGAAGTGGAGCGAGTGTTTCGAGGTGCGGCCGCACCAAAACGGCTTGTATGGATTGAGCAGGCCGGTCATTTTTTTGAAGGTAAGTTACCGGAAATGAGGAGCGCGGTTGAGCAGTGGGTTTCCGGAACACTGGAAGTGAATCGCGACACGCAGTGAATCGAGCGTAGTCTTGATAGAGCTAATGAATCTCATGCACGGACCAGCTACATCCAGTGAATTCGAAAAACATCGTTCGTTGCTGCGGCAGGTGTTTCAGCACGCACTTTCCGAGGCGGCAATCGAGAACGTCTTCGAACGCCACATTAGTTACGAGCGCGGCTTGTTGAGGGTTGGAGAAGACCTTTACGATCTCAGTCGGTACGGACGTGTGATCGTCGTAGCGATCGGCAAGGCCGCTCACACTATGGCGCAGGCGCTGACGAAGAAGCTCGGTTACGGCGTTGCCGAAGGCATCGTAGTAGCTCCGGTCGATGTGGCACCGCAACTGCCTGGCTTCCGATACTTTCGAGGCGGGCACCCACTCCCAACAGCCGAGTCGGTCCGCGCCGGCAATGCCGTCCTGCGTGCGCTTGAGGCGCAGACGGAGTCGTCGCTTGTCGTGTACCTCATCAGCGGTGGTGCGTCGGCGTTATGCGAAACGCCGATCTCTTCGGACATCAGTCTGGAAGATCTTGTTGCGACCTATCGAATCTTGGTTCACTCGGGAGCACCGATTGCACAGATCAATGCGATCCGAAAACATCTGTCGGCCCTGAAAGGTGGCAGGATGGCCCGCGCTGCAGGGGCAGCAACTCAGGTCGCGATACTCATATCCGACGTGCCGGAAGGCAAGGTGGATTCGCTCGCTTCGGGTCCTACCGTCCCAGATACGACGACCGTTGAAGATTGTTACCGAGTCGCTGCCGAATACGGGATGGTGCAGCATTTCCCCGCGTCTGTAAGGCAGTTATTAGAGGATCGCGAACTTGAGGAGACGCCGAAACAGGGCGATCCGGAATTCGCCAAATCAAGGTACTGGGTGATTGCGTCCAACGAGACTGCGCTGAGAACTGCCGTGGAGAAGGCCCGGTCGGCTGACTTCACTGTGGTGATCGACAACAGTTGCGACGATTGGGATTACGCAGCGGCAGCGGACTATCTTTTGCTGCGGCTGGCTGAGCTGCGGAAATCCGTAGAGCGCGTCTGTCTTGTTTCGGGCGGCGAGGTCACGGTGAAGGTCACGAACGGCGGCACTGGCGGGCGTAATCAGCAGTTCGCTCTCTATTGTGCAACAAAAATCACCGGCCAGAACGTGACTGTGCTGAGCGCGGGGACCGACGGCATCGACGGCAACAGCGATTTCGCGGGAGCGGTGGTAGACGGGACGACAGTCGAGCGGGCCGCGGCCCTCGGACTGAATCCTGAGGAAGCGCTGCGAGACTTCAACGCTTCACCTCTCTTCCAGCATCTTGGTGACGCGATTGTAACTGGGCCCACTGGGAACAATGTGCGCGATCTGCGTGTATTGCTGGCGTGGTGAGCGGGGCGGTTTTGGCGATCCAGGCTTGCGCGAAAGGATTCAGAAGAAGTGGGTCGCGCCTTCTTCGAGAACGACCACACGGTCGTCGACGCCGGTAGCTGACGATTTGTCCGCCAGTCGCTGGAGTGGCTCATCCATAGGTTCGTGCGACAGACGGAACGTTCCGTAGTGCATCGGAACCATCCACCGAGAACCAAGATCGATGAAGGCTTGAACCGCGTCTTCAGGGCTGGTGTGAACGTTCCGAAACGACGGCGGGTGATAAGCGCCGATTGGAAGAAGCGCAACCTCGGGACGGAGTCGATGACCAATTTCGCGGAATCCCTCAAAATAGGCAGTATCGCCAGCGTGATATAGCGACTGGCCATTGCCTTTTAGTACGTATCCACCGTAGCCGCGATGCATGTCGCGAAGGACCCGGGCTCCCCAATGTCGTGAGGGCGTGTGAATGACTTGAACACCGTTGAGGTCCAGCGTTTCCCACCATCCAATCTCGATCACTTCACGAAAACCGAGGTCAGAAACAAGATCTCCCACTAGGCGTGGAACGATGATGGCCGGAGCCGCTCGCCTTTTCCGCCGAGTGACTCGAACTAATGCACGCAAAGAAGGGCGGTGCAGGTGGTCAAAATGCGCATGTGTTACCAGAACGGCGTCGATGGGTGGCAGGTCCTTTACTTTCACACCTGGGCGGCGAAGCCGCTTTAAGATGAAAAGCCATTGTGCGAAGTTCGGATCGATGACGATGTTTTTGCCGCCGATTTGCACGAAAAAACTGGAATGACCGATGAATGTTAGGCCGAGTTCACCGTTATTTGCGAGAACCGGATGGCGCGAGTATCCGGTTCTTGGCGTCATGGCGGAATGACGCACAAGCTTGGTGAACTGGCGGGCCTTTTTTCTCAGTGTGATATTCAACATCGGCTTTAGCGTTTAGACGCAAAGTTGCCGGTTCGCGATTCACAGCGGCGCATTCTATGACTCAGGTGCTGCAACACGAATTACACAGGTTCATCCTTGACCTACCAGTAGCCTGCATTTTTTAATTTCCGGTTGCTCAGGAAAGGAAAAGATCAATGCGAGTAGCGTTTTTAGGACTCGGGATAATGGGGCGGCCTATGGCCATGAACCTGGCGAAAGCCGGCCATGAAGTTACCGTGTGGAACCGGACGCCGGGCAGAACGGTTGAGGGTGCTCGGAGCGCCGCAACGCCGGCGCAAGCAGCGGAAAATGCGGAAGTTGTGTGGCTGTGCGTGTCGGATACAGCCGCGGTCGAGCAGGTTCTGTTTGGCCCCGAGGGAGTCGAGTCCATGCTGCGCCCCGGCATGATCGTCGCCGACTCAAGCACAATCTCGCCGAACGCGACACGCAACTTCTCGGAACGGGTACGTGCGAAAGGAGCGGATTACGTCGACGCGCCCGTGACCGGTTCCAAAACCGGTGCTGAAGGCGGACAGCTCGTATTCATTGTTGGAGGGAACGAAGACGCCATCTCGAGACTGCAGCCTTTGTTCGCGGCAATGGGCAAGGCGAATGTCCGAATGGGGGACACTGGAAAAGGCCAGTCGGCCAAGCTGGCGATGAATCTGATGATCGCAATGACCTTCGAGGGATTTGCGGAAGGACTTACGTTAGCTAAGAAACTAGGCGTAAAACCCGAAGACCTGATTGGCTTGATCAGCCAAACCATGGTTCGCTCTGGAGTGATTGACTACAAGGCTCCGTTCGTTCTGAATCACGATTTCTCACCGAATTTCCCGCTCAGGCTGATGCACAAGGACATCCACCTTATGCTCGACGCGGCCAAGGAGGCCCGAGTGAAGCTGCCTGGGATCGCGAAAGTGGACGAGATCTATGAGGTCGCCAGCGAAGAAGGCCACGACGACCTAGATTACGCGGCCACTCTCGCATTACTCGAGAAGTGGGCGGGTCTACCATCCAGCTAGTATTTCGACTGGCACGTGGAGAACGGCATGGCGAAAGCCGTGCCGTTTTCGTTTTGTCGGTATCAGTAAGCTAATGGACGGGTCGGCGAGAGAAGCACAGAAAAAGTGCGGCCATATGGGGCCAGATGCATCTAAGGTTAGCGTTAGACAGGGTCCCGCGTTCCCCGCTTATAGGCAATCAACCCCACGGCAAAACAGCTTTTTGAGGACTCCCGAACAGATGTGGATGCTTATCATCTCTGCAGTGGTAGTGACGTTTCTGGCGTCGCAGCTGTCCAGCTACTCAACAACAATCTATCTTCACCGCGCCATGGCTCATAAAGGGCTGAAACTGCACCCTGCAGTGGCTTTCGTTATGCAATTGCAACTCTGGCTGATGACCGGCATTGCGACACGGGAATGGGTCGCGGTACACCGAAAGCACCATCACTTCACCGACTCTGACGGTGATCCGCACAGCCCGTATCTGAGAGGGCTCTGGAACGTGCTGCTCTGGAATGCAGTTTATTACGCGCGCGAGGCGAATAAACCCGACGTGATCGAAAAGTACACGAGGGACATCCCGCACACCAGGTCAGAGAAGATGTTCAGTCGCGGGTGGATGGGCTTGGGAATCGGTATGGCTATGTTCATGGCCGGATTCTGGTACTTCGTGCCGAACTGGATTGGTCTCGTGACTGGAGCAGCTGTGTTCGTGGTACAGGGTTTCGCTTACATCGGCTTGAATGCGGTCATCAACGGGGCCTGTCACGTACTCGGATACCGGAACTTTAAGAACACGGCCACAAATCTGCGCATCGTTGCCTGGCTCACCGGAGGCGAGGGGCTGCACAATAACCATCACCAGTACCCAGCGGCCTCTAAGTTCAGCATGAACCGCAAGAAGCTCGAATTTGATCCGGCTTGGCTGATCATTCGCGTACTCGAGTCGTTCCGACTGGCTAAGCCGCTGCCACTTCCAAAACCGGAGACAGCGTAACTACCGGAAAATACAAGTAGCATAAAGAGCCATGGCTTCGGTCCATGGCTTTTCTTCTTCTATCAGGATTGCGGCGTCGCCCCGCTACGGTTCGCACGGGCTGGCTGGCACGCCTGACCATTTGACGGCTCGTGCCGTGCCCAATCTGAAAGGTGCCGGTGCCGCTATTAGCGGCGGGGCTAGAAGCGCGAAGCCGAGGCGCCTGCCGCCAGTTCTCGCATAACATCGAAGATCTTCGCGTCGACCTCTGACTCGGGAGAAATGGTGTTTAGAGGTATGGTGGCGGAGAAGTGCGGCGAGGAGCGCCGGAAGCTCACGGTAAAGCAGTCGCACTCGCGCGAGGCGACGAGCGGGTGCATCATGTTCGTGATCTCGCGCTGCCAGTCCGTTCTGGTGGTGATGACGAACGGTGCAGTACGCTCCAAAACCCATTTTTCGGCGCTGCGGGGTAATCGACGGCGGGTGCGCCCACACCAGCGGTGATTATTCACTTCCAAGTTGAAGCTGGGTGGACAATCGAGGTCAGCTTCGAAGGTGAAGGTCTCCTGCCGGCGGCGGATCAGAGAGATGATCCAGTTCAAGGGCATTTCGCGAGGGTAGAGCTGAATGGTGACAGACGCGTTACGGAACAGGTTGGTTAGCAATCGAAGGCGTACCTTGAACCGTGAGGCAGCCAGCCATTGCACTCCTGCGACATTCCCGTGGCCTTCAAAAGCTCGCTCAATCCAGGTAAGTACTTTCAGTGACTTACGACGGTTATAGCGAACGAACCAGAAGTACCAGCAGGCGATGAGCAGGCCACCTGCGACCACGTCGATAACAATCATCCGCACCAGCACAAGGGTTTGGATGATTGAACCGCGTTGTCAGATGTCACTAGTGCGCTAGCTGTTGTGGAAATCCTGCAAACCTCAGCCGTTTGCTCGTGCCCCACCCATACGTGCAACTCACTTCTGAACGTCTTCGCCCCGTGGGACTACTTCCTGGTCGAGACCTGATCGATCACATAGACGCGTCCGGGCCCGGCCGGCTGTACATTGTGCTTCTCGAAACATGTCTTGATCAGGCGACGGAGTTCGCGTGTGACCGCATACTGCTTACCCGGCTTAGTCTTCACGAGCATGACGTAGTCGACCTCGCCCGGAGCAATCCGGTCAATTCCGGGGACTTCGGGCTGTGCCACCAGATCATCGCCGAATTGAGGATCATTCCTCAGTTCGGCGCCTACCTCCGTAAGTAGTCGGACGATGCGCTCGCTGTCTTCCTTGTAGTCGACGGCGATACGCAGCGAGACCTGCGCCCAATCCCGCGTAAGGTTCGAAACGATCTTTATCTCGCTATTGGGAATGATGTGCATTGCGCCGTCCACGTCACGCAACGTGGTGCGGCGGAGCGTCATGGCCTCCACTGTACCGCCCACACCCGCGATGCGGACGACGTCACCGACGTCGTACTGGTTCTCCATCAGGATGAAGAAACCGTTGATCACGTCCTTCACCAGAGTCTGTGCGCCGAAGCCGATAGCCAGCCCCACAATGCCGGCGCTGGCGAGTAGCGGCCCCATGTTGATATCGAATACTTCCAGCACCTGCATCAGCGCAAGGAAAACGATCGCAAAAACGCTTACGCTATAAATGACTCCGGCGAGCGTGCGAAGCTGCTGGGTGCGTACGCCAGTCGGGAGTGCCTCCTGCTGACTGAACCTTGCCAGGCGGTTGGTTATCGCCTTCATCAGCCGGATAAGAACGAGGGCCAGGACGATGATGAGAAGAAGTTTTGGGGAGTCTTTGCGCAGAAACTCAAGTGCATCAAGCCGCCAGCTCTGCACGACTTCCCACATATTATGAACTTGTCTGGGTATTTGAACTGGAACCATGTCAGCGCGCGATTATAACAAGCACTCTGCCGCTGGTATACAGCTCAGAGTACAAGCGACGACGTATCAGAGCGCTATAATTCACGGCATTGTTAGCAAGTGAGGTCATCGTGCGTCATTCAAAGCGCGCAAGTGGTTTGCTCATTCTTTTCTCAGTTTTCGTGCTATTCGCTGTTGCAGGGCCGCCACTGAAGTCGAGCCTCTCGGCACAGATACTCCAAAGCGAGCCTGAGCCCCCCTCCAGAGAGATGCGTGAGTTGCTCCGACAACAGGAAAAGGCTCGAAACAAGCAGCGTCACCAGGAGCTACAGCGCGACAGCGATAAGCTATTCCAGTTGGCGACAGAGCTGAAAGCGGCCGTGGATAAAAGCGATGAGAATACGCTCTCTGCGGCGGTCATTAAGAAGGCAGAGGAAATCGAAAAGCTGTCCAAGAACGTACAGAAGAAGATGCGAGGCTACTAGCGGACAGCACGCAGTGCGCAGGCGAAACTTGCTTTGTCGGTCAAAGATACATTGCATGGCCGTTCACTCTCAACCCGAAGCCGTAAGTACCGACCGCCGGTTGCGTGTCGTCATCCGTGGCGCTGTTCAGGGTGTGGGTTTTCGGCCATTCGTCTATAGGCTTGCAGCCGAGATGGGGCTCCCAGGGTGGGTTGAGAATTCCTCCAGTGGCGTGTTCATCGAGGTGGAGGGTACGGATGAGCAGCTAGGTGCCTTTCTGCGACGGCTTGAGTCAGAAAAGCCGGCCATCTCTTTCATTCAAAGTCTGGAGTCGTCGTACCTCGATGCAGTTGGATTCAAAAGCTTCGAGATCCGCGAGAGTTCGGGAGGGGAGAAGACCGCAATAATCCTACCGGACCTCGCGATTTGTCCGGACTGCTTGAGAGAGATCGATGATCCTGCAAACCGTCGATATCGTTATCCTTTCACGAACTGCACGAATTGCGGACCACGCTTCACGATCATCGAGTCGCTTCCTTACGACCGGCCGCGCACAACCATGCGAGCTTTCATCATGTGCGCCGAATGTGAGCGCGAGTACAACGACCCCGCCGACAGGCGGTTTCACGCTCAGCCGAATGCTTGTGCGGCATGCGGGCCACAACTGGAGTTGTGGGATGCCGGAGGTTCAAAGATCGGAGTTGGTGACGAAGCTCTCCTGACGGCCGCCCAGCAGATTCGAATTGGCGGAATTGCCGCGGTCAAAGGACTCGGTGGTTTTCACCTGATTGTGGACGCACGGAGCGACAGTGCCGTAAGGGAACTCCGGAGTCGCAAGCGTCGCGAGGAAAAGCCACTAGCCTTGATGCTGCCGAGTGCGGATTCCGCGCTGGAGTATTGCGAATGCTCCGAACTTGAACTCCGAATGCTGCGCTCGCCCGAGTCACCGGTTGTGCTACTCCGGCGTAGAGAGCGACTGGACGGACTTGCTGCTTCGGTAGCGCCGGGCAATCCGTTTCTCGGGGTGATGTTGCCGTACACGCCACTACATCATCTCCTAATGCAGGAACTGGGCTTCCCAGTAGTGGCGACCAGCGGTAACCTGAGCGAGGAGCCGATTTGTACGGACGAGCAGGAAGCAGTTCTCCGGTTAGGTGGTATTGCTGATTTCTTCCTGGTACACAACAGGCCGATTCTCCGACACGTAGACGATTCTGTGGTCCGCGCCATGGCGGGGAGGGAAATGATCCTGCGCCGAGCGCGAGGGTTTGCACCGCTTCCAGTCAAGGTTCGTGACGCAGGACCAACGGTGGTCGGCGTTGGTCCTCACCAGAAGAACACGATTGCAAGCTCGGTTCGCGACCAGGTCTATGTGAGTCAACACATAGGCGACCTTGAGACGGCCCAATCCCTGGATGCCTTTGAGCGAGTGAACACTGCGTTCTGCAGCTTGTATGAGCTCAAGCCAGAAGCGATGGCGTGCGACATGCATCCTGACTACCTTTCAAGTCAGTATGCCCGGCGCATGCCAATGATCCCTGTCATAGCCGTTCAGCACCATCACGCTCATGTGCTTGCGTGCATGGCAGAGAACGATCTGGAGCCGCCTGTATTGGGAGTTGCATGGGACGGCAGCGGCTTCGGGCCAGATGGAACAATTTGGGGAGGAGAGTTCCTCCATGTTACCCATACTGGGTATGAGCGCTTCGCTCATCTGAGAACGTTTCGCTTGCCGGGCGGAGAGCGTGCAGTAAAGGAGCCCAGGCGTGCTGCTCTCGCCCTCCTTTACGAAGTATTTGGGGACCAGGCGTTCGAGATGGACATAGCGCCAGTTCGATCTTTCAAACCGGAGCAGTTGAGGGTCTTGAAGGGAATGTTACGGCGCGACCTAAATGCGCCCGTAACGTCGAGCATGGGCCGACTCTTCGATGCGGTGGCGGCCATGGCGGGTATTCGGCAGGTATGCGGATTCGAAGGCCAGGCGGCAATGGAACTGGAATTTTCGGCTGTGTCATTTGGTTCGAGCGAAAGTTATGAGTTCGACATCCGGCGAGACGGAGAGGGCTATGTCTTGGATTGGGAGCCTATGGTACGCGTAATCGTGGCGGAGCCGGCTCCAGCGGGGAAAGTGGCCAAACGATTCCATATGACCCTGGCCGGGCTCGTGTCCGAGGTGGCGAAGCAAAGTGGCCTGCACCGAGTGGTCTTAAGCGGAGGATGCTTCCAGAACCGCGTGCTCACTGAGTCGGTTGTCACAAATCTGCAGCAGGCTGGCTTTCAACCATATTGGCACCAGCGTATCCCGCCGAACGACGGTGGGATATCCTTGGGGCAAGTAATAGCTGCTCGCGCTGAACTGGCGCGAACGCGGCAAGATGGGGAATTGAGGCGATAGTATGTGTCTTGCGGTTCCCGGAAGAATCCTGAGCATAGCGGGCGCGGCCGAGTTGCGCACGGGACGCGTAAGCTTCGGCGGTATCGTCAAAGAAGTGAATCTGGCATATGTACCAGAAGCGCGGGAAGGCGAGTACGTGCTGGTTCATGCAGGTTTTGCGATCAGCGTGGTGGATGAAGCCGAGGCGGCCCAAACGCTCCAATATCTACGGGAGATGGGCGGAAGTGAAATAGCAGAACTGCAGCCCGAAGCTGAAACAGCAGAAGCCACGAAACGAGAACACTCGTGAAGTTCATTGACGAATATCGCGACCGCGAAGCCGTTGAGAAACTCGCGGCTAGAATTCACGAACTCGTGACCAAGCCGTGGATGATCATGGAAGTGTGCGGCGGGCAGACGCACGCGATCATGAAATTCGGCATCGACGAACTTCTGCCGAGTGCGGTCACCCTGCTGCATGGGCCTGGCTGTCCCGTATGTGTCACCCCAGTTGAACTGATCGACAAGGCCACACAGATCGCAGCCAGAGAAGACGTGATCTTCTGCTCCTTCGGTGACATGTTGAGAGTTCCGGGGACGCAGCGTGATCTCTTTTACGTCAAGGCGAACGGCGGCGACGTCCGGATCGCATACTCTCCGCTCGATGCGCTGAAGATTGCAAAGTCAAACCCGTCGAAGCAGGTAGTGTTCTTCGCAGTTGGATTTGAGACAACTGCTCCCGCCAATGCGATGGCGGTACACCAGGCAGAGCAGCAGAGCATCGAGAACTTCAGCATTCTCGTGTCGCACGTATTGGTCCCTCCGGCACTGGAAGCCGTGTTGAATTCACCTGATTGCCGGGTGAATGGATTCCTCGCCGCTGGCCATGTGTGCACAGTCATGGGGTATCAGGAGTACTACCCGATTGCGCAGAAATATCGTGTGCCGATTGTCGTGACCGGGTTCGAGCCTGTTGACATCCTGCAAGGCGTGTACATGTGCCTGAAGCAGCTGGAAGAAGGGCGGGCCGAAGTCGAGAACCAGTACGCACGCTGGGTGCGGTGCGAGGGCAACGTGGCTGCGAAGGAACTCATAGGTAAGGTGTTTCGCGTTGTTCCTCGAAAGTGGCGCGGGTTCGGCGAGATTCCGGGAAGCGGATTCGGGCTTACACCTGAGTACGCTAAATTTGACGCTGAGGCTAGATTCGGGATCAGTGACTACCACGCTGAAGAAGATTCTGAGTGCATCAGTGGCTTGATCTTGCGTGGTACAACGAAGCCAAACCAATGCCCGGCATTCGGGACGCGATGTACGCCCGAGCATCCGCTTGGGGCCACGATGGTTTCCGGTGAGGGCGCATGTGCCGCGTACTACCGTTATCGCCGGCGTGAAACGCGCGAGCAGTCCCAACTGGCAGGATAGAAAACAGCCATCAGCCTTCAGCCGTCAGTTGAAGAAGCGAGAGAGACGATCACCATTCACATGCCCGATACGAGAAACTTCACAGTGAGTTGTCCGATGCCGGTGGACGTGCGTGAGCAAATCACAATGGCGCACGGTGGCGGCGGAAAGCTGATGCACCAGCTTCTGGAAACGTACGTCATTCCTGCCTTTCGAAACGAAAAACTGGAGTCACGCCACGATGGTGCGGTGATGGATATCTCCGGCACACGACTGGCGTTTACGACGGACTCGTACGTGGTACGGCCGATGTTCTTTCCCGGCGGTGATATCGGAAGTCTTGCGGTGAATGGCACTGTGAATGACCTTGCTATGTGCGGCGCAAAGCCGCTGTACCTGAGCGCTGGGCTGATCATGGAAGAGGGGCTGCCCATTGAGTGGTTGGCGAAAGTGATCGAATCGATGCGTACGAGCGCCGAAGCAGCAGGGGTGCAGATCGTCACAGGAGACACTAAAGTCGTCGACAAGGGGAAGGGCGACGGGTTGTTCATCAACACCGCAGGGATCGGCGTCGTGGAGCACGAATTGAGTATCTCGCCAGCGATCATTCGGCCGGGCGACGTCATTCTGTTGAGTGGGGACGTTGGGCGACACGGTATAGCTATTATGGCCGTGCGCGAAGGTCTCGAATTCGAAACGACAATCGAGAGCGACTGCGCGCCGGTAGCCGCGCCGGTGCTGGCGATGATCGAGGCGGGTGTAGAACTTCACTGTCTGCGTGACCTGACGCGCGGTGGTCTGGCTACAACGCTGGTCGAGATTTCAGAGTCGTCGAATCTGCACCTCGCGATCGAGGAGGCGCAAATCGCGGTTGACGAGAGTGTTCGTGGAGCGTGCGAGATTCTTGGGTTTGATCCTCTATATCTCGCGAACGAGGGACGCTTTGTGGCGTTTGTGCCCGAAAACCACGTTGAGCGGGCACTCGAAATAATGCAGGCTCATCCGGTATCTGCAGGAGTAGCAGCAGTGGGGCGCGTGACCGACGATTTAAGAACAAGGGTGACTCTGAAACGTTCGATCGGCACCGAGCGCGTGCTGGATATGCTAACGGGCGAGCAACTACCGAGGATCTGCTGAGTGCCGGAACCATCCGTGTTCTCTGGTTTTGCCCATCAACAACTCTGATGCATGTAGTGCGTACGCAACGAATGCACTTCTCGCCTGAAAACTGTCTGAAATAGGACCACACACGATGAAGACGAGCGGGGTCGTGTTCAGAAATTCCGCTCTTTCGTGACCCCGGTCACAGAGGCTTCATTTCGGGATAAAGTATCGTGCTGCACCATGGGGCGAGGTTCCGCAACTCACGACCGTCGGGTTTTCCAAACTGAATTGTAGGGTTGAAGGAGCGTAGTTCCCGTTCGACAGCTAAGAGCTGTCGGTGCGCCAGTCGCTGCGGCTGACTATGCGCAGCAATCCTCCACTTGCGACCGCGAGGCCGCCCACTCACTTTCCGCAGGTGCGCGCCATGTCGACTCGACGAGACTTTCTGAAGATCAGTACCGTCGCGGCTGGAAGCCTGATGATGTCGAAATGGTCTGGGCGTTTGTTTGCACAGACTATACCAACGCTCCCGCCAAACAGTATTCCTAAATACGTCAGCCCGCTCGTAATCCCTCCTGCAATGCCGCGGACTCGAAAGTTGACGGTTCGCGGAGGCAAAAACATTGACTACTACGACCGCAGTACGTCAGTTGCAACAGCAGATACTGCCCCCCGGGATGCCGTCTACCACTGTATGGGGCTACGGTTCGGTAAACCACCCAGGCAGCTTCAACTATCCGTCTTTCACAATCGAAGCGAAACAGGACGCGCCGGTGCGCGTCAAATGGATCAATCAACTCGTCGACGGTAATGGAAATTACCTGCCACACCTGTTGCCAGTCGATCCGACACTGCACTGGGCCAACCCTCCGGGTGGCGAGATGGGACGAGACATGAGCCCGGAGTTCCTATCTACACCAGGTCCGTACACAGGACCGGTTCCAATCGTTACCCACGTGCATGGCGCTCATACTTATGATCACTCCGACGGGTTCGCAGAGGCCTGGTACCTGCCCGAGGCTCGCAACGTCCCATCTGGGTTTGCAAGCGTAGGGTCGAAATACGATGGATTTAAGGCGGCTTTTGAAGCTGCATGGGGACAGGCATGGACGCCCGGATCATCCGTTTTCCAATACCCGAATGATCAGGCGGCGACTACACTCTGGTATCACGATCACGCGCTCGGCATGACTCGTCTGAACGTGTATGCGGGGCCAGCGGGGTTCTACCTGCTGCGAGGTGGTCGTACCGACGTCGAGAGTGGCGTGCTGCCCGGACCGGCGCCAGCACCGGGCGATTTGCCGGGAACCCGGTACTACGAAATTCCGATTGCGATTCAGGACCGGTCATTCAATGGGGATGGATCGCTGTTCTACCCCGATAGCCGCGAATTCTTCGACGAGTTTGGCGGGCCTTATATTCCGGAATCTGACATATCACCAATCTTCAACCCAGAGTTCTTTGGAAACACAACGGTGGTGAACGGGAACACTTGGCCCTATCTGACGGTAGAACCGCGGCGATACCGGTTCCGCTTACTTAACGGATGCAATTCACGATTCTTAATTCTGAAAATGGTTGATAATCCGACGGCGCAGCGGCCAGCATCGGCAATGCTTCCGTTTTGGCAAATCGGCGCGGAAGGCGGATTCCTGCCGAAACCCGTGCAACTGAATCAGTTGATCATGGGCTTGGCGGAACGCGCCGACGTGGTTGTGGACTTCACGGGTCTGAGGCCCGGTACCGAAATCTTTCTGATCAATGAGGGGCCGGACGAACCGTTCGGCGGGCTGGGTGGACCATCAGCGGATCCAGATACCACAGGACAGGTGATGAAGTTCGTCGTCGGGCCGCTGCTGTCGACAGACACAAGCGTCCCTCCAGCGCAACGCCAATTGCCGGTGCTCGCGGGTCTTGGAGCTGCGTCCATCACCAGAAAGCTTTCGCTGAACGAAGCAGACTCCGAAGTGTTGGAGGACGTCGGCCCTCGCGAGGCCGAGCTGGGCACCGTAGACGCAAACAACATGCCGGTTGAGAAAGGCTGGCACGATCCGATAACCGAGAACCCGTCTGTAGGCGCCACGGAGGTGTGGGAGCTCTACAACTTCACCGCCGACGCACATCCGATACACGTGCACCAGGTGCAGTTCCAGGTTGTAAGCCGACAGCAACTTGAGACCGATGAGGAAGGCATGGCGATGAAGCCAGCCGTTCTCATCCCAGGTACGAACAGAGGTCCAGAAAGTTGGGAAACAGGTTACAAGGACACGGTGATCGCTTATCCAGGCGAGGTGACGCGAATCAAGGCGAAGTTTGACATCCCTGGCTTGTTCGTGTGGCACTGCCACATCGTGGAGCACGAGGACAACGAGATGATGAGACCTTATCGGGTAGGCTGAGTTCGGGGATTGAGTGGAAAGCCCGCACAATGCGGGCTTTCTTCTTTACTCTGGATGATCAAGCGTGGCCGCTCATCAGTGTCAGCTCCTGGCGGAAGCTGCTGCAATCGCCTGATCGCGGCGGCGATGCAGCCAACCCAACCACTGGTCCAGACCCTCGCCGGTTGTGCACGATACTTCCAAAATACCGATGCCGGGATGGGCTCGCTGAGCGTTCTCGCGCGCCTGCTCAAGACTGAAAGGTACATAAGGTAGCAGGTCAATTTTGTTGATCACGCACAATTCCGATTTCGAGAAGATCGACGGATACTTGAGCGGCTTGTCTTCGCCCTCCGTGACGCTGAGTAGGACGACCTTCGCATGTTCACCAAGGTCGTAGCTGGAGGGGCATACCAGGTTTCCGACATTTTCAATCAAAAGCAAGTCGAGCGCAGCGAGGTCTATGTCGGCGAGATGCTTATTGATCATACTCGCGTCGAGGTGGCACGTTCCGCCGGTGGTGATCTGGCGAGCGGGGAAGCCGTATTTCGATAGTCGCCGTGCGTCGTTCTCGGTCTGAATATCACCCGTGAGAACGGCTACTCGAGTGTCTTTCGGAAATGCAGCCAGCGTGCGCTCAAGGAGCGAAGTCTTGCCGGAACCGGGCGAACTGATGAGGTTCAGACAAAACACATTGTTCTGGCGGTAGCGCTCGCGGAGTTCAATAGCGAGGCGCTGGTTCTCGGTCAACACTTTCTGCTCGACCTGAACACGCGTCGTCACTTTTCTAATCCTCGTTGCCGGTGCCGGCTGGCGTTTGCTCTTCAACTTCGATGTAGGCAATGTCCAATTCCTCACCGCTGATGCACAGTGTATCTGGCCGGCCGCAGCGAGGGCAGGCAGTGTGAGAATCCGGAGCAGGGAACTCGTGTACGCAGGAGGGACAGCGCTGCGTACGTGGGCATAGCTGGATGTCGAGGTCCAGTGGGTCGAAAGGTGAGTCCTTGACAAGGCATTCGAAGCCAAACGAGAGCGCATCCGGATCAACGCCGGAGATCTCCCCGACTCGCACACCGACCTTCGTTATACGGGCGCATGGACGCAAATCCGCTTCGCTGGCAACCTTCTCAAGGATGGCCGAAGCTATGCTGAGCTCGTGCACGACACCAATTGGAACACGAATGGTAAGGGACCTACAAGAACTGGGCGCGATGAGGGCACATAATCACGTGATGTGGGCGGCGCGCCGTAAGCTTCACGTTGCGAGCCCACGGCGTCGCCCTTAAACCCGTGACACGCGGAGTCGGTGCCGACTCAGTCGTTGCCCGGACATGCCGGGTCTTCGACCGTGAAGGTTGCGATAGCGGTGCGAATATTCGTGTCGGAACCGACGCCCTGGAGGTCGCGACCAGCGGTGGCGGTGATCGTCGTCGTTCCGCAGGCGAGTCCGGCAGTCGTCACAAGGCCCTTGTTATCCACGGTGGCGACATCGGGGATGGAACTTGTCCACGTGACTTGCGTGGTAATGTCCCGCGTTTCGTTCGGGTGAATGAACCGACCGTATGCTGTGAACTGCACCTTACCCTGTGAGGCCAGCCCAATCACTGTGACGCTTGATGGATTCAGCGACATTTCGACCAGCTGAGTTGGATGTCCGCATCCGAGCGAGATCGCCAGGAGCATCAGTAAAGATACTGCGCAGGCCTTCCGCATCAACAACCTCCGTCCAGAGTACATTTCGGCGGGAAAGTGTATCGCGATTTCTGAGAAAAGGAAGAGGAAAACTGAAGTGACCACGGAGGTTCCGAAAGGGGAAAGGAAAACGTGGGTGGCTCTTACCGGTTACGCCAGGAGGGAAAGGCAGGAGCGATCAACACCGTTCGGCGGGGCGATCCACCCGCACCAAATGGGCGGGTGGAAGCCGAATATGGCGCGTTACTTGCTGTTTGCGCGGCCTTTTGCAGTGAGTTCGTCGCCTGCGATCATGCCGTCCTTGATGTGGATGACGCGATGAGCGTACTCCGCGATGTCGTGCTCGTGCGTTACCAGAACGATGGTGTTGCCCTGTTGATGCAGACGATCAAACAGGGCCATGATCTCAATACCAGTTTGGGAATCGAGGTTACCAGTCGGCTCGTCGGCCAGGATGATCGAAGGATTGTTTACCAGCGCCCGGGCTATGGCAACACGCTGACGCTGACCGCCGGAAAGTTCGTTGGGCTTGTGGGTCATGCGTGACCCCATTCCAACAGCCTCAAGAGCGTTGCGGGCGCGTTCGATGCGTTCATCTGCCGGCATTCCGGCGTAGATCAGCGGCAGTTCGACGTTGTGTAACGCGGTGGCACGAGCCAGCAGGTTGAACGTCTGAAAAACGAAACCGATCTCTTTGTTGCGAATGCGCGCCAGTTCGTCATCATCAAGTTCGCTGACTAACTGCGCGTTGAGCCAATAACGGCCGCGACTTGGTGTATCCAGGCATCCGATCAGGTTCATCAGAGTAGACTTACCTGACCCGGACGGGCCCATGATGGCAACGTACTCATTGCGCCCGATGTTGAGGTTGACGCCGCGCAGCGCATGAACTTGCTGCTCTGAACCCATGTCGTAGGTTTTCCAAAGGTCCTCGGTGCAGATCATGCAGGTTGAAGGCGGCGCTTTGACGACCTCAGCCAGGTTCGCGACATCCGTTGCCATTCTGTTCTCCCTATCGTCCATCGTGTTTCACTCTTGGACGAACCGTCCAAGAAAACGTTACGAAAGCTGGCCGGCAAAAGTTCCCGCACGTGAAGAACTTTGCCGCAAGTTCCTGACTGCTTACGTTCTTCCTATGACTTGTCTTCTTCCTTGTTTGGGGCCGAATTGTCGATTTTGACGCTGGCGCCGTTCTTCAGCGAGCGCAGAACCTTGTAGCTGCCCGTGATGATTTCGTCGCCTTCCTTCATACCGCTCGTAATTTCGATGTCGGTAGTGCCGGTGACGCCGGTTTCTACAGGCACGAATACCGCTTTCTTGTCGCGAATAACGAAGACGCCCGTAAGTTCTTCCTTGGACTTAGCGTCGTCCGGACCTGCGGCCTGGACCGCCTCGCCCTTCTTCTTTTTTGTGTCTTCCAGATCTTTGCGTGACCGAACTGTGAGCGCCTGAATCGGGATGCTCAGCACATTATTGCGGGAAGCAGTAGTTATCTTGGCCGTGCAAGACATGCCCGGACGCAGGTTTGCGGGAGCATCCTGAATGGTGACGACCACCTTGAAGTCCTTCGCTTCCTGACTTCCGGACGTGGATTGCGAACTCGAAACGCCCGTTGAGCGCAGCATGGCGTTGTCGCCGATCTCGGTGACCGTACCTTTGAAGACCTTTTTCGGGATGGCATCAATGGTTACGTCAGCAGGCTGGCCGAGCTTAACATTCACGATGTCAGTTTCATCGACCTTGACTTCCGCCGTGATGACCGACATGTCGGAAAGCGTCATCAGCGTGCTGCCGGGCGCATTCTGGATACCCATAACCACGACTTCGCCCTCACGAACCGGGAGGTTTGTGATGATTCCGTCGTAGGGGGCAGTGTAGATGGTCTTGCTCAATGCATCGGATGCGCGAGTCAAAGTGGCCTGACTCTGGTTGACTCTGCGCTGAGCAGAATCCAATTGGGCTTTCGACTGTGCGACACGTGCGATAGCCTGAGCCTGGCTCGCGTCCGCAGCTTCCCACGCCGCCTTCTTGGCGTCGTATTCCTGCTTGGCGATGAGCGCGGCCTTGAACAAGCCCTCGGCGCGTTCAAAATCGAGCTTCGCTCGTTGAGCATCGGCTCTGGCGCGATTGAGATCGGCCTGCGCAGTTTTCAAGCCAGCTTCAGCAGCAACAATGTCTGTGCGGGCGACCTCGACGGCGGCGCGGTTGGCCGCTACATCAGCGCTGGGCTGCACGTCTTCCAATTGCGCCAACAACTGCCCACGTTTCACTGGTTCGCCTTCTTTCACGTAAAGGCGTGTGATCTTGCCGTAGGCATTGGCACCGATGTTGACGTAGGTGTCTGGTTTGATCTCGCCAGATGCGCTTACGACAGAAGTGAGGTCCTGGCGCTTCGCGAGGCCGGTCTGCACCGCGACAACATTCTTCCGGCTCTGGTAGATGGTGAAGCCTACGATAGCACAAAGGACTACGACAGCCCCGATCGCAATCGCAACTTTTTTCCAGGTCTTCATTAATCCTCAATCGTAAGTGGCCGCAGCCACGAAGATGACTGCCCCCGCGAGCACACCAGGCGCTCACGCCCGGGGCAACAACAACGAGCCGGAGTTCGCCAGCACTACATTTGCCCGAGATTCGGGTTCAATCTGACTGGCAGATCTGAACTTATGCCCGTGACAGCATTATACTTTGCCTAGGAGAGTTGCCGAAGCGAGAAGCTTGAGATAAATAGCTGGCAACTCTGGATTTACTTTTGTGTTCCAATCCGTTCGGCGGCAAGGAGCCTTGCTTCGGGACGGGTAAAAACCTAGAATATATCAACCCGAAAACTCGAGGAGTTCCGTTTTCCTATGTCGGTCCAGCGCTTAACTCGATGGTTTCTGCTGTCCGTGATGACATTACTGCTCGTGGGCGGGGTTGTCATCGCCCAGAACAATGGCGGCTCGGGCGAAGCGGCCGGTAAAAGTCAGGAAGAGGTAGATCCTCTTAAGCGTCCACTTTCGGAAAAGCAGAAGAAAGAGAACGCGAAGAAGCTCGCTCAAGAGCTTGGTAAGGTCTACAAGAAGTGGATGGACGAGGACGTCCGCTGGATCTTAACTGACGAGGAACGTGCGGCTTTCAAGCAGTTATCGAACGACGAAGAACGAGATCAGTTCATCGAACAGTTCTGGCTGCGGCGTGATCCGACGCCGGACACGGTGGAGAACGAATATAAGGAAGAGCACTACCGCCGCATCGCGTACGCCAACGAGCATTTCCCGGCGGGCATTCCTGGGTGGAGAACAGACCGTGGCCGCATTTACATCATGTTTGGTCCGGCCGATCAGATAGACTCGCACCCGAGCGGCGGCACCTACCAGCGACCGCAGGATGAGGGCGGTGGCACCACCTCGACTTTTCCGTTCGAAACCTGGCGGTATCGCTATCTGGAGGGCATCGGTCAGGAAGTCGAGATCGAATTCGTCGATACGTGTATGTGCGGCGACTACCACATGACGCTCGACCGATCTGAGAAAGACGCGTTGTTGATGGTGCCGGGCGCAGGCCTGACGTGGGCTGAGGAAATGGGCATGTCCAGCAAGGTGGACCGCTTCAACCGCGGCGGTCTCGAAAGACTGGGGCAAGGCCCGTTTAACCGCAACCTGGATTCCAAGCAGTTCGACAGGTTGGAACTGTTCGCGAAGTTGCAGAGGCCTCCGGCAGTCAAGTTCAAAGATCTTGAAGAAGTAGTGACGCACAAGATCAACGTCAACCTGATGCCGTTTGATGTGCGCTTTGATTACATCAAAGTTACCAGTGATACATCGCTCGTCCCAGTCACGATCCAGGTAAGGAATAAGGACGTGACGTTCCAGAACAAGGATGGTGTGCAGCGCGGAACTGTCAACATCTTTGGACGAGTGACAACCCTGACCGGGCGTATCGCGCAGACGTTTGAGGACACGGTGCAAGTAGACGTGCCGGCGGAACTGCTGCCAAAGACGCTGGGAAACGCCTCGGTGTACTGGAAAGCTTTGCCTTTGCGCTCCGGGCGTTACCGCGTTGACATCGTAGTTAAGGACGTAAATGGAGATCGCGTGGGTTCGTGGAGCCGCAGCATAGTCGTACCCGAGTACATGGAAGACAAGCTGGCGTCTTCGTCATTGATTCTTGCGGACCAGATGGAAAAGGTGCCGGCAAAGAACATAGGCTCGGGAAATTTTGTAATCGGGACCACTAAGGTGCGTCCGCGAGTAGAGCCTTCGGACGGTAAGCCTGCGATCTTCAAGCGGAATCAGGCGGTGAATATCTGGATGCAGGTCTACGGACTCGAAGTGGACAAGCAGACCAATAAACCATCGGCGACAGTCCAGTATGACATCGTGAATGCTGCCACTAATAAGGCAGTGGTTCACGCGGTCGAAGACACGGCGCAGATGGGTAACGTGGGTGACCAGATTACGCTAGAGAAGAAACTGGCTCTGGCGGCGCTTGAACCCGGGACGTACCACGTGACCATCAAAGTGAATGATAATCTCTCGAAACAGACCATAACGCCAACGGCGCGGTTTGTGGTCGAGTAGACGATCGAAATCGAACTGCTGACGCGAAAGTATGAGCGTCAGCATGCGTCACGAGGGGTGACGCAGAAAGTGCCCAATGCAGCTTCGGGTGCTTTAGGAGTGAGTGCCGGGACGCGGGGTGCGTCCCGGGCGAGTTCCAGCCCCATTGGGACGGCAAGTCGCAACGGGGCCCCCTGAGGGGGTTCGATGACCCGAAAACTCGGATATCTCGTGATGGTGGTTGCGCTGGCGCTTCCTGCCGCTGCGGGTGAACTGGGCTCGATTTCGGGGATGGTGAGGAACTCCACCGGCGTACCGCAAATGGGCGCGATCGTCGAGGTGCTGGGGCCCAACAACTTCAGTACGACGGTCTTCACAGACGCGCGGGGAGCTTACACCGCCACGGGACTCGGTGCGGGAGTTTACGAACTCAAGGTCACCGCTCCGTCTTTCCTTCCATCCTTGCGCGAAAACGTGGGCCTGCGGTCCGGCGCAAGCATGGTCGTGAACGTCACGCTCAACACCCTCTTCGAGGCGATGCAACTGGTTCCGATCCGCCAGAGAGTGCCGGAGGATGACGACGACTGGAAGTGGACTCTGCGTTCCATGTCGAATCGACCAGTTTTGCGTGTCCTCGACGATGGACCGCTTGTGGTCGTGTCGCGCTCTGACCGGAGTGACGACAAGGTGCTGAAGGCTCGTGTCGCATTTCTGGCCGGATCGGAGTCTGAAGGCTTCGGCGGCGCCGCCGAGATGACAACGTCGTTCCGACTTGAACACTCGCTGTTCTCATCCGGAAAAATCTCGTTCGATGGCGACGTAGGCTATAACGGTACTGTTGTTCCCGGAACCGTTTTCCGTGCCAGCTATTCTCACCAGATGCCGAACGGTTCAAAGCCCGAAGTCGCGCTGACAGTTAGACGTTTCGCCACTCCAGAACTTGCGGCCCACAACGCTGCCTTGCAGGCACTTGCGCTTTCGCTCTCTGACTCGATCACTTTCGGCAATGTTGTGGACCTCAGCTTCGGCAGTGAGCTTCAGTCCATTCAGTTTTTGGGCCGGGTTACGGCAGCAAGACCGTTCGGTTCCGTCGATGTGCATTTATCGCCGAACACTGTAGTCGGTTATCGATACGCGACATCGGCACCCAATATGCGCGCTGCGAAGGGCTTTGATTCCGCACCGGCAGACCTGAGTGAGTCGGGTCCGCGTATGTCGATGAGGGACTGGGAACCAGTCTTGGAGCGGGCACGTCACCACGAGCTGTCGGTCTCGCGGCGGATTGGCCGCAACAAACTACAGTTGGCGTACTATTCCGACCGCATCTCGAATCCGGTGCTCACCGGTGTCGGTGACGTGAACTCCGATACGGGCTTGCTTTTGCCCGATATCTACTCGGGCACGTTCAGTCTCACTGGCCGAGATCTGTCTACCCGGGGTGTCAGAGTGGTCTATCAGCGAAAGCTGATGGAGGACTTGACCGCTACGGTGGACTATTCGTTAGGCGGTGTACTGGACATTGCAGACGGAGTGGGTATCGAGAACGTTCGTAATTTGGCCCATGTAACGAAACGGCATTCGCTCGCGTACAAAGTCGCAGGAAAAGTGCCACGCTATAACACGCGATGGATTGCCTCCTACAAGTGGACGAGCGGAGATGCCATTACTCCTGTAGACATGTTCAACGCCGGTCCCGGACAGAGCGACCCGTTCCTAAACGTCTTTGTTCGGCAACCAATCCCTGGAACCGGGTTCATGCCGGGGAACGTGGAAGCAATGGTTGACGTCCGCAACTTGCTGGCCCAAGGTTATGTGCCGGTCATTGGACAGGATGGTCAAACAGTGTATCTGGTCCAATCTGGTCGCGCCGTTCGTGGCGGAGTGTCTTTCACCTTCTGATAAGATCCCCGATCGCTGTAGAAAGCCAGTTGGTCCCCCGCCCTTCTTTCTCGTTCCTGTGGGGGCACTCGAACAGGCCATAGCGAAGATCAAGCCTCACCGTGGCACTACCCCTATCGCCTATCGCGTGCGTGGTCTATCGATTGCCCGCTCCTCAGCCCAACAGGCGCTGCCACCACCTCTTTCGTGGTTGTTGAGGCTCTTGATGAGCGAAAACGGGTTCATCGATGAGGCCAAGGAACCCAGTGGCTTCGTACCCTAGGGGTTCGGCGGTTGAGGATGCAGGAGTGTTGAAGCGAACATCGAGCAGAAGCACGCTGCCGGACGAACGCTCCGGCAAAATAACCATCGAGCGCTTGCGGGTGGCTAGTGCAGCAGTGAGAGCGTCGCCGCGCTGAAACAAAACAGCGTGGGATGTCTGGGCTGCTACCGCTGCGGTGCTTTCTTCATCGAACGCTATCCAGCGCGTCATATCTCTTTCGGTTCCTCGGCGTTAAGATTGGATGCGGAGCAAAACAGACGCGCTGTGCTGAGAGTTGTTTCCTTGCGCTGATGAGTGTGGCGTTGCGCTGAGAGTTGTAGCACTGGCAGTGCGATTTCACCGATGAAAATCACGTCGTTAGACTTGCGATTTCGCGCAGGCATTGTGTACACTGAATCCACCGCACAATAGTTGTGGGCGCGTAGCTCAACTGGCAGAGCAACTGACTCTTAATCAGTAGGTTGAAGGTTCGATTCCTTCCGCGCTCACCAAATCCTTTGTAAACATTGGGGATTTGCGGATTACTTCAGCATCACCCGCTCGGCGGATTCGCCGTGTCCGTGCCGTGTCCGAACTCAGTTCAAGTCCGAATAATTAGCTGCTTTCCTGGCGAGACGGCTTGTCATTCCCATTAATGAGGACTCGTGGGGGGTGTTGCCTCTGATGCATGCAGACTTACATCGATTGCCGATGAGTCGAGCATGTTGTAAGTTCAACGTGTACACATTCTTATCTTGACCGTCGGGACTATTCGGCATGTCGAAGTTTACCGTTGACACACATCTGTTTCGCGAGTTGGGCGAACTCCTCGTGGGTCGCGATTCGACCGCCTTGCTGGAGCTCATCAAGAATGCCTACGATGCTGATGCGACCGAGCTCACAGTGTCCGGAGATCAACTTTCCAGCATCAGCTCCGGATCGATCCGCATAATTGACAACGGAAACGGAATGACTCGCGAGGAGTTTGAGAATGGCTTCTTGCGCATAGCTTCACGAATCAAGGAAGAAGGAGAACGTAGATCGCCCCGTTTGCACCGACGCTACACAGGAGCAAAGGGTATCGGCCGGCTCGCGGCGCACAAATTAGCACGCCTTCTCACCGTGGAGTCTGTATCGTATCGCAAAACTGATTCCAAAGGCGTCAAAGCCGTCATCGATTGGGACAAGATCGAGACATTCTCGACTCTGGATGAGATCGGCGATTCAAATGCCGTTCTTGTCAGTGATTC
>DASPIK010000034.1:0-45628 GCA_035629075.1 Terriglobales bacterium
AAACTCTCGTTTGAAACCTGAATCGCCCCGCGACAGGGTCAGCGGGACTTGCCAGTCGCGCTCGAAATGGCGACTGACCTTATCTTGTGAGTTCGTTTGGACTTCAAACCCAAACATTCACTCACGACTGGCACGTTCAACCTGTTGTCAATGATCGAACCGGCTACCCGCACTGGGCGGACCGTTCAATCGAGCGACGGCGTCAACTTCTCAGTCGATTTCGTCTGTCCTCGAAAACCTTTCAAACATACCGCGAATTGCTGCGCGCTGTCAACTCTCAAGCCTCTACCCGGTTACCACTTTGGTGCCCGACGACTGCTTGGAGGAGCGCTGCATCGCTTGTCCCGTTTTGGCCAAACTGCCTCCTGGGACGCGGCATGCTCAAGCCTGCGGTTCTTGGCGATAGCTCACCGCAAGCATTCAAAAATTTTGGTTAAAGATCATTTGGAGGTTTGAAGCGATCTACGCTAAACCCTTCGAGAGCCTCGCTCCCGAATGCTGACCTCGTGGCCGAGGCCATCTCAGCGTCGTACTGTTTTTGATGCCGGAAACTACTAAAGGTTTCAACCTTACCGCCGGCTTCTCAACAACGCCTGTCCGTTTCGACTTTCTTGTTATATCAGCGCCGCGCTGTTCACGCAACCCTGATTCGATACATTTTGAAATATCTTTTCAATTTGTCGATCACGATCTTCACGCGCCGGCGGGAACCGAGGGCTCATCCCTGCCCGATCTGGCTGTGAATCGCTTCGCATCGCGATTTCAAAATGTATTCGGTTGCTCAACCGCCCGGATCCTGTCTGGCTTGTTGGCGCGAATTCCTGAATATACAGATCTAGAAGAGCTTCGTCAAACACCTTTTTCTAACTGGGAATCAATCTGTCGAAGCAAGCTCGGCTGAACCGCCCGGATCTTGTCTGGCTTGTTAGCGCGAATCTCCGAGTATACGGACGCGAACTCCAGCCGTCAAACGCCGACGGCCCGCGGAAACTCGCATTCTGTTTACCACGTTGATTACACCAGAGCTGCGGTCTTCAGTATGGTTCGCAACTCCCTGTTCTTTGATGCTCAGTGCGTCAGACCGGCATTTCCTTCCTGCTCCTTATCGTCGCTGCGCTTGTCTGGGGTGGCCGGAGCGCTCCCGGCCCCCGCCTCAGTCAACACCTGCCCAGCACCGACCAATTGAACCGCACTCGTCTGAGGTCGCCGCGCCTGCAATCCGTCGCATCCTAATCGGGACGCGAAATCTAACCAGGAGAGAACGATGGCACAGGGAACCTTCCCGCTCGACAATCTCACGTTCGACCTCATCACCATCCTGCACGAGAAGTCGAAGGCTCTCGAGGCTTATGACAAGTACCTTCGCGACGCCCAGAACGACCAGCAGGTGCGTAATGCCCTGGAGCGAATACGTGAGGACGACCAGCGCCACATCAGCGAACTCCAGCAGCATCTACACAGGTGCTTGGGAAATGTAAGTGGACAGAAAGCAGCGTAGCCTCTCCCCCACTCCGCCCCGCCATGACGGCGGGGCTCACATTTTGGTCACAAACCGTACAGATCCGTTCGTACGAAGATGGCTCGTCCTAAATAGAAGCCGCTTCACACGTTAGCCGCTGTCTTCCACCAGGCATACACCACACCGGCCGCGAGCAGGCCACCGATGGCCGCCCCTATCCAGAAGTTCTGGGCTCGCGTGTTCGTCGTGATCATGATCCGGCGGTCGCGGGAGATGGTCAGAGTGAAGGCGAGAATCGGAATCGTCAACACACCCGCAAGGATCTGCGAAAAATAGAGAGCCTTCACAGGGTTGATGGGCAGGAAATTGGCGGCAGCGGCGACGAACATCGCGAGCGATATGAGGACGTAAAAGCGCTTCGCTTCCCAAGGAACTTCACTCAGGCCGGCTTTCCACTCCATCGCTTCCGAAATGCTGTAGCACATCGACGCGACGAGCACCGGCAGGGCAACCATGCCGGCGCCGATGATACCCAGCGCGAATAGCACTGGCCCTGCATCACCAGCAACAGGTCGCAGCGCCTCGGCCGCCTGGAGCGTTGTCATGTCCGAAGGATTCGGTACGCGCAGGACCGACCCTGCCGCCACGATAATCGAGAACGACAGCACCGAGGTGACGAACGCTCCCGCCCTCGACTGCGCTTCGAGTGGCGTATGTTCGCCGATTTGCGCGTGTTCGCGCCGCGAGCTAGTCTGCCAGACGAGCACATAAGGCGTCAGCAACGAGCCGAAGAGACCCACCACCGCGCCGACATAATCAGCACTACGGGAAATGCGCGGCAGCAGGAACTGAGAGAACAATTCCCTAACGTGAGGCGCCGTTACGATCGCAGCGGCTACATAGACGAAGAGAGGCAGGGCTAGCCACAGAAGCGCGCGCGTGATCTTCCGGTAGTCGCGAAAAATCAGTACGTACCAAATCGAGAACGCGACGGGAGCAACAAAGAATGCGCGTTTCTGCTGGAGAATAATCGACAGTGCTGCGGAAACGGCCATCAGGTCCGCGATGATCATCGCCATGTTGATGGCGACCACAACTGCCGCGCAGGCTAGAGCCCATACTCGCCCGTAGTGCTCACGCAGCAGGTCCACAAGTCCCTTATGCGTCTCATAGCCGATGCGTCCTGCGACCGCGAAAATTGAGACGAGGAACGGTACGCAGAGCGCCACAACCCACAGCACGGAATACTGAAATGCCGCGCCTGCAACCGTTGCGGTGATCACCAGCGAAGGATCGACGTTAGCCGCTCCTGTGACGATACCCGGCCCTAGGCTCCGTAACGTATTCCAGACATTCCCGTGTTCCGACGGAACCTGCGGTGCCGGGAACCGTATCAGCTTGCCTCGATCCGCCGGTGTACCCTTACGGAATTTTGGGGAGCTCACGGTTTAAGTCCCGTTCGATCTTGCGCTCATGCCAAAGCCGCAGCGGCTTCGCATACGTGATGACTCCGAATGCCGCCATAGCAGCGAGAAGCAGCCCCGTACTGATCCACTGAAAGACTCGGGAAGCATCAGTCTCCGCGATCTTGCGGATCACCTCAGCGTTGCCGGGCGTTAGGACAAGTGCGAAGGCCAGCGACATCATTCCCAATCCTGCCAGCAATGATGTGACATTTTTCGCCCAGCGCCCCTTTGAGTGATACTCCGCAAAAAGTGTGAATCCGTACAGCATCAGTCCAGCGATGAAGACGAAGTTCCCGACGACAGAAATGGACATATTCCTTAGCATCCGTCCAAAGACTCCAGCGCGTAGTAGGACGCCGAACCGAAGCAGCAGGTTGGAATCTAAGGAGCGGAACAACGCCGACGCGCAAGCAAATCCGGCACCCCGAGTAGTACAGCGTGCGAAAACTCCTATTCCGCATTTTCGTCGCCCGCGCCTCCCCAAAAGCCCGATTTGGGCGTCAAACGTTTCAGAGCTTCTGGCCCGTGTTGGCCTGCAAGTGCTCCGTTCGTTATTCTCTTTGGGTCGTAGGACGCTCACTTATGAAAACATCGCATCCTGCTTTCGTTGCCACCTTCGCAGGTCTGCTTCTCCTGACCGCCTCGGCCTTTGGGCAAGTGCCTGCGCCGCAGCCCCAACCGAAGCCGGCCCAGACAACCGCCGAATCTAAGCCCGGCGATTCAAAGCCTGCCGAGTCAAAGCCGAAAGACATTCTCGGAACGCTGAAGTTTCGCAACCTTGGTCCGGCCGTGGGCGGCGGACGCGTTACGTCTGTCGTTGGCGTACCGGGTGAACCGAACATCTACTACATCGGCGCCGCTGCCGGTGGCGTGTTCAAAACCATTGATGGCGGCGTAAGCTGGAAGCCGATCTTCGAAAAGGAAGCGAACGCCTCGATTGGCGCCATCGCGCTTGCGCCTTCCAACCCCAACCTGGTATGGGTCGGTACCGGCGAATCGAACCCGCGCAACGACGTTGTCACCGGGCGCGGTGTCTACTTCTCACCGGATGGCGGCAATAGCTGGCGTTTCATGGGACTCGAAAACGTAGGACAGATCTCGTCCATCGTGATCAATCCGTATAACCCCGACATCGTGTACGTCGGCGCGCAGGGCCACGTTTGGGGACCGAATCCCGAGCGCGGCGTCTTCCGCACTCTTGATGGCGGCAAGAACTGGCAGCGAGTCCTCTTTGTCGACGACAAGACCGGCGTCTCGGACCTCGTCATGCAGCCCGGCAATCCGATGGTGCTGTTCGCTGGCATGTGGAATCTCCAGCGCTTCCCATGGATGATGATCAACGGAGGCGAGACTTCGGGAATCTATCGCTCGACCGACGGCGGCGCAACATGGAAGAAGCTCACCGAAGGTCTTCCCAAGCCGCCCATCGGATGTATCGGCTTGGCGATCGCACCCAGCAATCCGTACAAGGTGTATGCGCTCGTTGATGCGAAGAAGGGCGTGCTCTGGGAGTCCACCGATCTCGGTGAGCACTGGAGAGAGGTTAGCGACAATCACCAGTTCAATGCGCGACCTTTCTACTTCACCCGAATGACCGTCGCTCCCGACAACGAGAACCGCCTTTACTTCCTCTCGTTCGAAATCATTCAGTCCGATGACGGCGGCAAGACCGGGCGCAAGATCAGCCAGGGCGTCCACGTCGATCACCACGCCATGTGGATCGACCCGCAGAACCCGAAACGCATCATCAACGGCAATGATGGCGGTGTGTACCTTTCGAATGATGGTGGCAGAAGTTGGGAGTATCTGAACGATCTGCCGATAGGGCAGTTCTACATGGTTGCTACCGACGATGAGAACCCCTACCTCATCTGCGGTGGGCTTCAGGACAACAACGGCTGGTGTGGCCCTTCGAACACACTGAGCCGCACCGGTTCCGATGGAAGTGAGTGGTGGGTTGCTGTTGGCGGAGACGGCGAATATGTTGTCCCAGCGGGCCACAAAACCAACATGATCTACGCCGCCTCGCAGAACGGCTACCTTACCCGTCTTGACAGCCGCACAGGTTACCGCAAGTTTATTCGTCCGTACCTGGCGGACGTCGGCCAGATGCCGCCGTCAAAACTCAAGTATCGTTTCAACTGGACCTCGCCAGTGGCGGTCGACCCGAAAGATCCGAACACCGTTTATCTCGGCGGAAACGTCGTATTCAAGAGCACCGATGGCGGCGGCACATGGACGCCCATCAGTGGCGACCTCACCCGCAACGACAAATCGAAGCAGGAAGCCAGCGGAGGTCCCGTCGAACTGGACCTCAGCGGCGCTGAGACCTTCGACACGCTCCTGTCGATGACTCTCGCGCCCGGCAATTCGAATGTCATCTGGGTCGGCACAGACGATGGTCTCGTCCAAATGACGCGCGACGGTGGCAAAACCTGGAACAACGTCACCCCGAAGGGCGTTCCCGAGTGGGGCCGTGTGCAGCAGATCGAGGTCTCGCCATTCTCGCCCGACACTGCCTACGTGGCGTTTGATCTGCACCAGCTCGACAACAATCGCCCCTACGTTTACAAGACGAAAGATGGCGGTAAGACCTGGACGTCAATCATCAACGGCCTGCGTCCGAACGAACCCGCGCGCGTGGTCCGCGAAGATCCCAACCACCGCGGCTTCCTCGTGCTCGGTACCGACACGGGCCTCTACTGGTCACGTGACGACGGCGAGCACTGGACGCCGCTGAAGGGCAACTTCCCAACCGTCCCGATTTACGACATCAAGTTCGTAAAGGCTACCCGAGACCTTCTCGTTGCCAGCCATGGCCGTGGCGTCTTCGTGCTCGACAATATGACACCGCTCGCGGAACTGACGCCCCAGGCTACGAGCAGCGACTTCCACCTGTTCAGTACAGCGCCAGCGAACCGCTGGTTGTTGTGGAGTAAGCGCGGATTCGAGAAGGCCGGCTTCGTCGCTCCAAACCCGCCCAACGGCGCGATTATCGACTACTACCTGAGCAAGGAAGTCGAAGTCTCGCCGGAGATGAAGCAGAAGAAACAGACTCCCGTGAAGATCGCCATCACGGACCAGGCCGGCAAGCCGGTTAAGACCTTCTACGGCTCATCGAAGTACGGAATCAACCGCGAAGTCTGGGACCTCAAGCACGATGATCCGGTCCAGTTGAACTTCCGTCCTGAGCCGGAGGAAGGCGAGTTCACCGAGGCCCATATCGGCCCGGCTGTTGTCCCCGGAGTCTACAACGTCAACGTCACTTTCGGCGGCAAGACGCTCACCCAGTCGGTGAAGGTCAACCCCGATCCGCGGTTCCAGTCCGACGTCGCCGCGTTCCAGGCTCAAACGCAGGCGGGCCTCGAAGTCCGCGATCAACTGTCTGCGATAAACGAGTCGCTCAACCGGCTTGAAGGCATGCGCGCGCAACTCAAGGCCCTTGAGAAGTTCATGACCTCGGGCTCGCAGCCGTCCACGATCCCGGCTGAATACACGAAACTCGCCCAGCAAGCAAATGCATTGGAAAAGAAACTCAAGGAGTTCGAGAGCACGGCATTCAACGTGGATGTCCAGGCCGAAAGCCCCCTCGATCAGATACGCTATCACGAGAAACTGCACGACCGTGTGCAGTCGCTGTTAAGCCAGATCATGTCCGGCTACAACCAGGTACCCAGCCCGCTGCTCGTAGAGGAAATGACCACTCTGCGTCAGATGACTGAGACGTATATCAACAACTTCAACAACCTGCTGAGAACCGACGTCGCCAACTACAACAAGATGGCTCTGGAGCGCGGTGCATCCACGCTGTTCACCGGAGTTCCCATCCAGTTGAAACAACCGACAGCAGTGGGCCAGTAACACCGAGCCACGGTACTGTTGCGTGCAGGGACGGGTCTTCGACCCGTCCCTGCCATGCGCGCAAAAAGGTCATGGAGAAAACCGCATGAAAACCATCGCAAAGATTTTGCTGGCGGCCCTTGCTTACGTCATCGGCACCATGCTGTCGGGAGCGATGGCCGCTGCATTGCATCTGCCCGCGCCCTCGGCGCCTCCGGGCACCACGCCGGGAATGCTCGCCAGGAATCTTGTGCTCTTCAGCCCGTTGTTGATTGCCGGTGCCATCGCGCTGTCTTCGGGACTTGGTGGCCGCTTCGTTGTGCGTTTTGCCGCAGTGTTCGCCATTCTGTACGTGACTGTCGGACTCAACACGATCGTTGAGGCCGCAATCTTCTCCAACCTGATCACGGGTGGAATTGGAGCGATGTCGCTTCATTACGTACTGCCCTGCGCGTTCGCTGCCGCCGTCTTGGCCGGTTCTTTCGGATCAGGTCAGCCTGCGCCTTCGTTACCTCGCTTCAGCGTCGCACAATGGGCTTGGCGCGCTGCCGTCGCATGGCTCGCGTTCCCGGCAATCTACTGGACCTTCGGCATGTGCGTCGCCCCGCTCGTGACGGAGTATTACCGCGCCGGAGTCGGCGGACTACACATTCCACCAATCCCGATCATCGTCAGCACGCAACTGCTGCGCAGTCCTCTGTTCCTGATCGCCTCGCTTCCCGCGATCCTGCTCTGGACCAAGTCGCGCCGCAGTCTTTTCCTCTCGCTCGGCATCGCCCACGCCGTCATGGTCGGCCTCTTCGGACTCGCCCAGGCATACTGGCTCCCCAACGTGCTTCGCATCGCTCACAGCATCGAGATCACCTTCGACTCTTTCGCCTACGCCGGCGTTCTTGTCCTGCTGTTCACGCGACGCGCCGAGGCCACCGACGCCCCACGCGCCAAAACCGCTACAGCCGCTAGCTAGGCTGGTGGCCCGCATCTCTGTGCCCGCATCTCTGTCCGTTGGTGCCCCATATCTGTCCGGTTTTGGCAGATGTGGGTCTTTGACGGCGACTCACTGCTACGGAACACCTTGCTGCGGTGCAACCTTCATGAAGAAGCCCGTGAACCGATACGCATCTCGCAGCTTGTTCATCGGCATGGTGACAGGCCCTGACATAGGGTCAACAATCCTCACGTCGGAGCCGCTGACGTTGAGCACAGCAATGAAGTGCCCTGCGCCGCCGCGCAGCCTCACTCCGGCGATCGCGGGATGCGGTAACGAACTTTCACTAAAGACGAAGTTTGCCCTGTAACCTCGCCGCCGAAGTGCGCGCGCCAAGTACCACGCCTCGGTTCCGCCGTGATAGGTGAAGCTCTCAGCCGCAAGGTCCCTCTCCGTTACGCGCTGTCCAAAACTTCGCAAGATTGTCGCCGCGCTCGCCGGGCCACAACTAGAGAGGCTGCTCTGCAGGCACACCTCGCCACTGCACCGGTCCTGCAAAGCATCAAGATCAAGCGGATCGAGTATGGGCTTGATGAACGGGATGAGCACGAAAGCAGCGGTGACCAGCGGAACCGCAACCCACTCTTTCCACGTTGCCGGAGCATGCCACTGATGCACTGCGCCACCCAGGAAGCCGATTCCCGCAAAGGTGATCTCGAAGAACGGCAGAGATCGAGCTTCATAAAACCATGCAGCGTTGTCGAACAGGTGCGTGTAGTAGAACACCGCGAGTAAGCACGGCAGTGCAAGCACGACTCCGAAGGCACACGCCAAACGCAAATATCGACGCCCGCATGCCGCCCCAGCGGCAAACAACAACGCTCCCAAAATGAGTGTGGGCATGATCGCAGGATTCGCTCTCATCTGGCCCTGTACCCGAACATCCAGTTCATGGCCGAAAAGTAGAACTCTGCTGGCACGTGAATGCAAGAGCTATTGCGACACGAAAGCTCGAGACTGCAACATCTCATCGAACTGGAGGGCTACCACAATAAAAACGCCGCCCGCAGGCGGCACACATCTTGCTTCGTAGCCCCGAGCAAAGCGAACGACCCGCATTGAAATGCACAGATCCTTCGCTCCGCTCAGGATGACATCGGCTTACTTGCTACTCATCACTCGCTGCTAATTACCCGCTATTCTTCCTACTTCTCCCACGGCAGTTCCGGCTTGCCGAAGTGGCCGTAGTTGGTCGTCTTACGATAGATCGGCTGCAGCAGCATCAGCTTCTCAACAATGGCTGCCGGGCGGAAGTCAAAGCCGCGCACGAATTCGACTGCGGCTGCGTTATCACCAGTGCCGAACGTATCGACCTTCACCGAGATCGGCTGGGCCACGCCGATGGCGTACGCCACCTGGATCTCGGCGCGGTTCGCAACGCCGGCCTTCACCAGCTCGCGAGCAACGTAGCGGCAGAAGTAAGCCGCGCTGCGATCGACCTTCGACGGGTCCTTTCCGCTGAACGCGCCGCCGCCGTGCTTCGCGGCGCCGCCGTAGGTGTCCACAATGATCTTGCGCCCGGTCACGCCGGCATCGGCCGAGGGACCGCCCGACACGAACCGCCCCGTCGGGTTCACCTTGAAAGAAATCTTGTCGTTGAACCAATCGCCGAGCACGCGCGGAGCCAGTTCTTCGCGCACGTAAGCGGCAATCGTCTCGCGCTCGACATCAGCCGAGTGCTGAGTCGAAACCAGCACGTCCGTCACTTCGACCGGCGTTCCGTCGGCGTACTTGATGGCGACCTGCGACTTCGCATCCGGACGCAGCCACGCGTACTTGCCGGCCTTGCGGTCCTCGGCCAAGCCGCGGGTCAAACGGTGCGCCAGCGTGATCGCCAGCGGCATCAACTCGGGCGTCTCATCCGTCGCGTAACCGAACATGATGCCCTGGTCGCCTGCGCCCTGTTCTTTGCTTTCATTCGTGACGGTATCCACGCCCAGAGCGATGTCGCCCGACTGCTTGGTCAGGATCTGCACGACCTTCACGCCGTCCGCATTGAATACGAAGCCCGGATCGGTGTAGCCGATTTCGCGGATCGCCTTGCGCGCGATCGCTTCGTGATCGACTGTCGCCTTCGAGGTGATTTCGCCAGCGAGCACTACGTGGTCCTCTTTGCACAGCACTTCGCACGCCACGCGCGAGTGCGCATCGCCGGTCAGATATGCGTCGAGAATCGAGTCAGCAATGTAGTCGCAAACTTTATCGGGATGGCCTTCGGAAACGGATTCGGAGGAAAAGGTGTAAACAACGGGGGTGGTGAGGGTCGCGGCTGCCGCGCCCTTCATGTCAACAACCACATCGGCCATAAAACGCATGCTCCTTAAAGCTGGCATGCATCAGGAACGAGCCACATAAACGAAAACCGCCCAGCATCAGGGCGGCCATTGCGGTGGCGGAGACTTCCTTCGGACTTTCGTCCGCACATCGAGAGACTCGCCCGCCGCTGTCTGCGGCTCCCTGCGCGCTTCTCTCTGGGGGCACCGTGGCGTCTCCAAGCCCGGTTGCCGGACCCGGAACCTTTCCGGGCCTCTCCTGATGCTGATCACAGCCTAGGGTGACAGACAAAGGTTTGTCAATGAATGCACGCCTGAACAGCTACATTCCGAACTCCAAACGCAACTTTCGGCATTGAACTGCAGCAGGCATAACCGAAATAGAAGCTGTCATGCTGACGTAGCCAGTATCTCGCAACCGAGCACCCTTTCGCTGCAGCAGCATCTCGGGGGCTTCCGCTGCTGACCACGAATATGATCCAACCAGCTTCGCCCGAAGTTGATACAGTACGCACTGCCATGTTGTGGAGATGGGTTATCGGTTGCGTGTTGCTCGGCGCCGGATGCCTCTGGGGTCAGGGCGGCCCGCCAATGCGCACGGACGATCCTGGGACTCCAGGTAGCGGTAATTGGGAGATAAACCTCGCTCTCACCTCCGAATGACGCGCAGGAGAGCGTGTATTTGAGGCCCCGCTGGCCGACATCAACTACGGCGTTGGTGATCGCCTTCAACTGAAGATTGAAATACCTTGGATCGTTCGCGGCACGAATGATGCCCAGACAAAATCCGGCCTCGGGAACACGTTGCTGGGGGTGAAGTGGCGCTTCTTCGAGGATGAGCGGCAGGACTTCGAAGTCGCCACGTATCCGCAACTCGAGTTTAACAATCCATCCCATTCGGTCGAGCGCGGGCTCGTTGAACGTGGTACGCGACTTCTGCTGCCCGTCGAAATAGCCAAAAAACTTGGTCCCATCGACGTGAACCCGGAGCTCGGTTACTGGTTTGTCCAGCGCGGCCGGGACGAGTTCTTCGTCGGAACGGCGGTCGGGCGGCGAGTTGCGAGCCGGCTGGAACTCCTTGCTGAAACCTACTCGATTGGCTCTGCGGAGGAACGCGAGACCACGTTTGGTTTTGGCGCAACAATCGCGCTGAACCAGTCCATTCGCGCGATGCTTATGGCAGGCCGCAGCGTAACCGGTGCAAGCAACCAGCCCACGTTCATTGGATATGGAGGTATCCAGTTCGTGATCGAGAGCCAGAGTAGCGACAAGGCAGACGTAAACACAGGGCGGAGAAACAATCCGGACAATTTTCTGAAGCCGTGCGGGTGCGAACTCCACGTTCTGAACTCGGCTCTTGCCAAAACCCCTTAAAATTTGAGAACTTAGGCGTTCAGAATTGCAACTGTTCCCCGGCGGATTCGCTGGGATCGGAGTGACAGAGCGATGACCAAGGCTGACCTGATTGATGAAGTCTCACGCATTGCCGAGTTGACGCGCAAAGACAGCGAGATCATCGTTGAGAGTATCTTCGACAGCGTCGTCCGCTCGCTCCGCGCCGGCGACAAAATCGAGATCCGCGGCTTCGGCAGTTTCCGTACGCGCCAGCGCAAGCCCCGCGTCGGCCGCAACCCCAAAACCGGCGACCGCGTCGAAGTGCCGGCCAAGAAGATTCCGTTCTTCAAGCCCAGCAAGGAGTTAAAAGACCTCGTCAACACTGAAGGCTCATCGGTCGAGTCCGCAGCGGCTCCGGAACCAAGCGGCGAGGCACAGTAAAGATCAGAACGGATGGTCGGTTGAACGCATGAACCGCTGATCTCGAACCGGCGTTGCGTTCCCAATCATCCGTTCATCCGATCATCCGTTCATCCGTTCTATCTTCTGATTCCCACCACCGCCATCATCCTTCCCGTAACGCCTTTCTCTTTTCTATGCGAGAAGAACTGCTTCGTGTCACACGAGGTGCAACCCGGAAGCACGGCGATATTTTTGTCCCGCAGGCCCACGGCAAGAAGCTGGCGGCGATTCGCTTCGGCTAGATCCAAAAAGATTCGATAAGGCAGTTCGCTGTGTCCCGGTGCACGCATGGTGAGGAACAGCAGCGGGTACTTCAAGTGGATATCCTCATAGGTCTGCCATTCGCGGAAGAGTTCGTCCGCGTAGGCGAACTGCGACTGAAACTTGTCTCGGACTTCTTCGCCCACGGAGTAGCAGCAATTCCTGATGCTCGGCCCAAGCGCAGCGTGCAGGTCCTCGGGTTTCGAATTGAACCACCGCCGCATCTCGCCCACGCCCTTCTCTGCGATTCGTCGCAGCGTACCGCGCCAACCCGCATGAAAAACGCCGACTGCACGTTTCTTCCGATCGATGATCATCACCGGCATGCAGTCCGCTGTTTTCACGGCCAGCAGGACTCCCGGGATGTCTGTCACCAGGCCGTCGCCCACCAGCAGCGGCTTGCCATCATTGTCCGTCGTTCGCTCCGGGAACGCGGTGATCGGATAGATCACGTCCGAATGCACTTGGTGCATGTGCACAATCGGCCACTCAGGGGCACCGAGTTTCTTTAGGAACGCCTCACGGTTGCGCTCCACCGCCTCACGCGTATCTTCCTTCGTGATCCCCAGGTTCAGCGCCGCTCCGCCATACGGCTTCGAGAAGCCGCCATTCCGCGTGCTGAATCCGTGCACGAGCCACGGAACTTTAGCCAGATTGTCGGCAGTGAGCACCTTCAAACTGGCATTCCCTTTGCGGCGCGAGGGCGACTTCTTTGCCGTCGTGGTCGTGGTTGTCTTGGTTTTGCGCGAGATCGTCTTACCTTTGGCCGTGAACATCACCCCGATTGTAAATGACACTCTTCGGACGCCGCGTCTAAGTCGCCTTGTACGCTGACACGGTGGCTCAACACTTCTTGCTGGTGATCACCCGATGGCCCGATGACCCGATGGCTCGATGACCGGATTTCACCAGCCTCTCGCCACCACCCCCTTCCATCAGCTAAACTCACGTTTACAGCTATGTACGATGACTTTACCGTTACCGACCGCTGGACCGGGCAACCTGTCCACTGTATTTACCAGTCGCTGATCATGGCCATCGCCACGCGGCACGCCGACGCCGTAGATGTAAAGTTTCTGGCCAACGGCAAGCCAGTGTGGATCTCGCTGCCATGCCCCGCGTGGGTCGAGTACAACAAGCGCACTGGGAACGTGCTGACCGATCCGATGGCGGTTCAAGTCGCGGGACGATACCTGAAGCAGGCCATAGAAAACGGGGAAGACGGCGGACGCGAAATGCTCGTCCTTACCGTTGAAGAAACGTTGCGCCAGATCGACGGGCTCCAGAAGGAATTCGAAGCCCGCGCGGCGACTCACGGCTGATCTGGTTACGCCCGCCGTTTGGCCGACCTGAGCGCTACCCGCTCCGGTAGCACGAGCCATGCCTTGCGCGCCCACTGAGTGCCCACGCGTACCGAATGACCCGCCCTTCCTGAGCCCACTCAGCAATTTGCCGGCCTACTGGGCAGAATCGAGCCAACTCCGCACGGTTCGTCCTGATCACACCTGAGGCGATAGGTCCACTCACCCTGACCGCAATCACAGCTTCCGGTGATGGGGCGCACCGTAACCAACAGCCTCCGTGACCACAATCTTAGGGTTTCGCCAGAACGGCTCCACCTGGCTTTGGGTGATTCTCAACTTTGCACCTTCAGTGGTGTTCGCCCCTATTTTGAACAGGTGGACAAAGTTTCACTAGCTAGCAGCATTCCTATAGGAGATGACTATGTCCAGCCCGACACGCGCAACCGGAACGGTTGCAGGAACTCGAGGCGAGATCAAGCACCAGCTTCTCGCACAGTGGGTCGACGAAGTCGCGCAGATGTGCAAGCCCGATCGCGTTCACTGGTGCGATGGCTCCGACGCCGAGTACCAGGAGATGCTCCGACTCATGATCCACGCCGGTACCGCAATTCCGATGAACCCCGAGAAGCGGCCTAACAGCGTCTTCGTACGCTCAACGCCGGCCGATGTCGCGCGCGTGGAGGATCGAACCTACATCTGCTCAGTTAAGCAGGAAGATGCCGGCCCGACCAACAACTGGCGTGATCCGCAGGAGATGAAGGCGATCCTGACCAAGCTCTTCACGGGCGCTATGACTGGTCGCACGTTGTACGTGATCCCATACAGCATGGGTCCCGTCGGCTCTCCGATCGCGAAGATTGGCGTAGAGGTCACGGACTCGCCTTACGTCGTGGCGAACATGCACATCATGGCGCGAGTCGGAACGAAAGTGCTCGACGTCCTCGGCTCCAACGGCGAATTCGTTAAAGGCCTGCACTCGGTCGGCGCTCCTCTCGACACCACCAGCCCTGACACACCATGGCCCAACAATTCGACAGAAAAGTACATTTGCCACTTCCCCGAAACGCGCGAAATCTGGTCCTACGGTTCCGGGTACGGCGGCAACGCTCTGCTCGGCAAGAAATGCCATGCCCTGCGCATCGCCTCCGTTCAGGCACGCGACGAAGGCTGGATGGCCGAGCACATGCTCATCCTGAAGCTCACGAACCCAGACGGCCAGGTCAAGTACATCACCGGCGCATTCCCATCGGCCTGCGGCAAAACCAACCTCGCCATGCTCATCCCCACCATTCCTGGTTGGAAGGTCGAAACCGTCGGCGACGATATCTGCTGGATGAAGTTTGGCAAGGACGGCCGCCTGTACGCCATCAATCCTGAAGCCGGTTTCTTCGGCGTCGCCCCTGGCACCAGCATGAAATCGAATGCAAACGCCATGCTGACGGCGGCGAAGAACTCGATCTTCACCAACTGCGCACTCACGCCGGATGGCGACGTGTGGTGGGAAGGCATGACGGACGAGAAGCCTGCTCATCTCACCGACTGGCTGCGCCGTCCGTGGACGCCGGAGTCGGGCCGCAAGGCCGCGCATCCGAACGCTCGCTTCACAACGCCCGCTAAGCAGTGCCCCGTGATCGCACCCGAGTGGGAAGATCCGCGTGGCGTGCCCATTGATGCCATTCTGTTCGGCGGACGCCGCGCGGGCGTCGTGCCGCTCGTTATCGAGTCATTCGACTGGCAGCATGGTACCTTCCTCGGCGCCACCGCCAGCAGCGAAACAACAGCCGCCGCAGCCGGTAAGGTCGGCCAGCTCCGTCGCGACCCGATGGCAATGTTGCCGTTCTGCGGCTACAACATGGGCGACTACTTCGGGCACTACCTCAACATCGGCCAGAAGGCCGGCGCAAAGCTTCCGAAGATCTTCTACGTGAACTGGTTCCGCCAGGACGAAAATGGCAAGTTCTTGTGGCCGGGCTATGGCGAGAACAGCCGCGTGCTGAAATGGATCTTCGAGCGCTGCGATGGCGACGGCAAAGCCGTCGAAACTCCGATCGGACGTCTGCCGGAGAAAACCGCGCTTGACGTCACGGGCTTGAACATTGCTCCCGGCGCACTCGACAAGCTGCTCGACGTTGACGTCGATGGCTGGCTTGCGGAGATTCCGCTGGTCCGCGAGCACTTCGCCAAATTCGGCTCGCACCTGCCCGAAGGCATGAAGCAGGAAGTGGACAAGCTGGAAAAGAGGCTTCTGGCAGCGAAGAAGTAAGTTTGTACTAAACCAGGATTTCAAGAGCGTCTGTCATCCTGAGCGAAGCGAAGGTCCATGCATTCCCATGCTGCGGGCTAAATGCACAGATCCTTCGCTACGCTCAGGATACGTCCTTATGGAATGAATCGATGTTCGCCCGCAAAATTCACGTTGAATACGACGACAACGGCCAGCGCTATCCCGCAGAGCTGAAGTGGCTCGACAATTTCGCCATGCGCAATTTCACCAACGATCCCATCTTCGACGACACCCTGCCCATTGCCGACGGACGGATGGAAATCGGCAACAAGGTGCCCCTCGACCGCCTCAGAGACGCAATGGAAGACTGGTTCCGCCGCAAGAGCTATCTGCCGAAAGGCGCGTCCCTCGTTATCACGGAATAGCTCGCACTGGTTCCACGCGCATCCAACCGGTCATTCGGAGGAAATCGAATGGCAGGGAAGAAGCCGGACATCAGGACGGACATGAAAGTTGTGCGCGAGAAGGTGGAAAAGGGCGGGCCGAGCGCTACCTTCGCCAACAAGCCCACCCGCGCCGCCGGACGCAAGGCCGAGCGGATCGCGGCCCGCATGCAAGGTGAGCAGGCCAACCCCAAAAGCAAGGAAACTTCCAAAACGGTTCGCCATTCGGACCAGGGCAGTCACAAGGCGATCAAGCGGAAGAAAGCCGCGTAAGAAGTCGGTCGGATGGACGATGTGGCCCGGTTACATCGTCCATCTTTCATCACACGTTACCCATCAGCTTCCGCCCTTCGCCGCTGGCTTCTTCTGGCCCTTCACGCTGAGTTCATTGACGACCTGCTGCACGCCGGGAACTGCTGCAGCTGCCTTCTCAACGGCGCTCCGCTGAGCCGTCGTGTCCACCTCGCCCTTGAGTGTCAGCACACCGTTGTTGACTTCCGCGTTGATGTCCTGGTTCTCCCACTTGTTTGCGGCGACTGTGGCCTTCCAGTGGCTCTCGATCGCATCATCCGTATTCGACTGAATGTCTTTCGCAACGCCTTCCATCCCTTCCGGACGCACTGCGATTTCGTTGGCCACCACTCGCCCTGCTGCTGCTTGCTGCACCAACTGAGCTGCCCGAGCCTTGTCGTCCTCTGTTTTGACCTCGCCCTTTAGGGTGACCACGCCCTTTTCGCGGTTTTCATCAACGTTTATATTGTCGTAACCGCCCTGCTTCAGCGCCTGTTCGACGTTCTCCTTCACCGAGACATTCTCGCGTCGGCTGCACGCAGCAGTCGCCAGGATCGCCAGCACAGAGACAGCCAGAACCCACCATATGCTTCTCATAGAGCACCAGCCTTTCGTTTTCTTGTGGGAACAAAGAATTTGATGGCAAGTGGAAAGGAGAGTTTGCATCGGCGCAGGAACGTCCGAACGCCTCTGCCCAGCACAGCTACTTCGAATTTCTGGCTATACGATCCGAGCGCCCGGAGGCGCGGAGCAATATGCGTCGTTGCGCGATGCAAAAAAGGCGCTCCGCTAAGGAGCGCCCACGAACTCTTTCAATGTCTGACTATTTTAGTCCCAGTGACGGAAGATCAGCGATCCATTCGTGCCGCCGAAGCCAAAGGAATTCGACAATGCGAACTCCATCTCTTTCTTCTTGGCGACGTTGGGCGTGTAATCAAGATCGCAGCCTTCGTCTGGGTTCTCCAGATTGATCGTCGGCGGAATGATCTGGTCGCGCAAGGCCAGCGCGGTGATTCCCGCTTCCAGCGCGCCCGCGCCACCCAGCACATGCCCCGTCATCGACTTCGTGGAGCTTACAGATAGCTTATAGGCGTGCTCACCGAACGCATTCCGAATTGCTTCAGTTTCCAGCTTGTCACCCAGATCCGTCGAGGTGCCATGCGCATTGATGTAGCCAATCTGTTCCGGCTGGATCTTTGCATCGGCCATGGCATTCATCATCACTCGGTAACCGCCCTCGCCGTGCTCGGCGGGTGCCGTGATGTGATACGCATCGGCGCTCATGCCGTATCCAACCAGTTCAGCGATGATCTTGGCTCCACGTGCCCTGGCGTGCTCCAATTCCTCCAGGATCAGGATCGCCGCGCCTTCACCGATCACGAATCCGTCGCGGTCCTTGTCCCACGGACGGCTCGCCTTTTCGGGCGCGTCGTTGCGCGTGGAAAGCGCTCGTAACGCGGCAAAGCCGCCAACGCCCATCGGAGTAATTGCCGCTTCCGTTCCGCCCGCGATCATTACGTCAGCGTCGCAACGCTGAATGATCTTGAATGCGTCGCCGATCGCATGTGCGCTGGTGGTGCACGCGGTACACGTGGCCTCGTTCGGTCCCTTCGCTCCATAGCGAATGGACACGTGCCCAGCGGCGAGGTTCACGATGGCAGCAGGAATGAAGAACGGCGAGATCTTTCTCGGCCCGCCCTGTAGAAGATTGGCGTGCTCGCGCTCAATTACGTCGAAGCCGCCGATGCCGCTACCAATGTGGACGCCCACCCTGGTCGCGTTCTGCGGCGCAACTTCCAGCCCCGAGCACTTCATCGCTTCATCCGCCGCGGCAATCGCCAGGTGGATGAAGCGTCCCATCTTCTTAATTTCTTTCTTCTCAATCCAGTTGATCGGGTCGAAGTTCTTCACTTCGGCCGCGATTTGGGAATTGAACTGTGAGGCGTCGAAATGCGTGATCGGGCCGACCCCGCTCTTACCCGCCAGCAGGTTTCGCCAGACCTCTTCCGTCGTATTTCCGACACCGCAAATGAGGCCTATTCCGGTGATAACGACCCGACGCGCCAATTATTTCCCCTTCGCGTGCTGCTCGATGTAGTCTGTGGCGTCTTTCACGGTCTTGATCTTCTCGGCATCCTCATCCGGGATCTCGAGGTCAAACGCCTCTTCGAAGGCCATGACCAACTCCACTGTATCCAGCGAGTCGGCCCCGAGATCGTCAACGAATGATGCGTTGGGCGTGACTTCCCCTTCGTCCACACCCAGCTGTTCCACGATGATCTGCTTTACTTTGTCTTGAACCGATGCCATCTGTCTCCTCAGGACTACATTGAAAAGTGTTTTAGTGGCGAGTGGCGGGTATTAGACCGGCTGCTTGCGACGGTTCTTGCATTTAGTGACTAGCCACTGGCCACTTACCACTAGTCACTGGCTTTCTCAGCAAAGCCGCGCCGGGGGGCGCGGCTGGTCGAATTCACTGTTCCGCGGCCGAAAGGGCTACTTGCCCACCTTTGCGTTCTTGTCGATGTAATCTACCGCGTCCTGCACGGTCTTGATCTTCTCGGCGTCCTCATCCGGAATCTCAAGATCAAACGCCTCTTCAAAGGCCATGACGAGTTCGACTGTGTCGAGACTGTCCGCCCCGAGATCATCCACAAACGAAGCATTCGGCGTGACTTCGCCTTCGTCTACGCCCAGTTGCTCGACAATAATCTGCTTAACTTTATCCTCGACAGAAGCCATCTCAGTGGCGCCTCCTACTGACTTTTTGCGGTAAGTTCAAAGTGTACTTGCCTGCTTTGGCCCATGTAAAGATGACTCTGGGCCACGACACACGGCGTACTAGACCCGCACCGCTCGCGCTGGAGCAACATCCTGCTGGCCTAACCCGGAACACAAATCGTACCCGCTGGACCTTGCCCGGTCAAATACAACTACAACGTGCCACATCCCAGGTGACACGTGTCTCAAAATGCGAATTTTCGACTTTGATTTGGAACGGCGCTATTCCCGGCATCGGCTGATGACACTTCTCGCCGGGAAGTTAGTGCTCATGATCGTGGTCGTCGTGCCCACTTTGCTTTTTCACTTCGGGACTTTCGGTTCCAGCAGGCTTCTTCTGTGCACCGGCTTCTGCCGAACCCGGCATCGCCTGGCTCGGCTTCTTCCATTCGGCTTCCACTGCGGGCGGCAGCTTTTCCATGCTCTTCATGAATGCCGTCAGCGTCCAGATTTGTTGATCATTGAGCAACTCGCCCCACGCCGGCATGCCCGACCGACTGACGCCGTGCTTCGTGATGTGAAAGATCACCCGCTCATCCATGTGCGCAGGTGAGTGATCCAGAAACTGCGGTGCTTGCGGAGAGAGTCCGCGCCCGAGCCCGGCCACCGGCATCTCCGGCGAACCGTGGCACACCGCACAGTTCTCCTTGTAAAGTCTGGCCCCATCAGCCAAGTTAGCCTCTGTAGCCTGCACCGGATTGTTCACCTTGGGCGCATTACGCTCCGCCCATGCGTCCACCATGCCGCGGACATAGAATTTCTCAATCCGCGGCATTGGCGCGTCAGCCGCCAGGTTCACATAGCCGTAACGCAAATAGATCCACAGCCCCACCGCAATCACAACTACTGCAAATATCACGCCGGCGATGAACTTTCCCATGTCATCTCCCTCAGAACTGCCGTTTAGATGCAAGAGCTTTCGAAAACGCAGACTGAGCAGAGTGCGCAGGATGCAATCGCAGAGTTCAGCGCATATCGCGGCGAGCAGAGTTGGCAACACCGGCGAGCAATCCCCCGCGAGTCTTGTTACGCTCCGATTACAGCACCAGCGAGTACGTGACCTCCACCTTACGGCCGTTCTCGCCATCGCGCATCGAAACGTACACGGTCACGTCCGGAAATTCTCGATCCTGTAAGACGCCTCCATCCTCATAGGCTTCACGCTGGTGTGCAGTCAGAATCTCTACCGTCGCATTCACCGCTGATGACTCGGTTCTCCGCTTCAAGGCTGTCAACAGCTTTAGTGCTTCCGAAAGTAGGCGGTCGGGCGGTCGGCGACCCGCAGACTTTCGCTCGTCCGTAAATGTGATTTGCACGCCGTAATGCGCGCATCCACCTTGAGCCACTTCCACCCTCAAGCCTGGCGCGAGGAGAGTGCGCTCGATCAGTTGCCGGGGGCTCCTTCTCAGTCGCTCGACAGTAGTTCCAGCTCCATCATTCAAAATTGGGGCTACTTCCCCCAACGTACAATCGTCCTCAGGAGCGGTGCGCGGCGCGACCTCTACTGAGCCGCCAGACGGGACCGCACGGCCGGCATCAACCCGAATCGTGCCGACTGACAATGCCGCAACAATCCCACCAAGAACGATTGTCCGTTTCATTCTCAGACGTCCAACGACTTTCATTACTGGTCCCTTCGGAGCCAATGTTCCTCTTGTTCGACGCACACGCGGGCTTCACTGCCTACTGCTTCGGCGTCTTCGGCGCCACGAACTCATCCAGGTATTGCCGCAGCTTGTCGCGGTTCTGTTCCCGATACGCCGCATAATCCTCTGCGATCCCCTGATCCGGGCGCGAAAGCAACACGTACGCTTCCAGCAAGCCTGCTTCGTTCAACTTCATGAGCGTAGCCAGACCGGGCTCCACCTTTTTTAGCTTCAACTTCTTGTTCTTCACGTCTTCGGCCACCATGTCGGCAACCATCTTGAGAGAAGCAACTTCCTCCCGCAGCGTGTGGCGATACTGTTTCTCGTTCGGGAATTCCTTCTTAAACCGCTCTCCATGCCACGCCGCGCGCGAAATGCCATAAAACATCCAGGCGTTGCTGCCGTCCTTCTTCTTGAGCGCATCCGCGTTCAGAATGATGTTCATCTCCGTTGGGCTCTTTTCGGAGAACGAACTTTGCTGCCTGATCTCCGGATGCGCTGGCTTGACCCCGTTGCGGTCGGCCCACTGTTGAAGCCCAATCCAACTCGCCCTCCGATACGGATCCGCGACGATAGCCTCGATGAATTTCGATCGCGCTTCGTCCATCTTGCCCTGGCTCATCAGGGCATTGCCCCAGTACCGGTACGCTGTCTCGACGTTCGGATTGATCTGAACGGCGCGCGCATACCATTCACCTGCACTGCCCGGCATCTTCTGCTTGTAATAGGCGTCCCCAGCGAAGAGCGCTGCATAGTACAAGTTGGGATCGAGCACAATGGCTTTCGTGTAACCCTCGATCGCGCTCTTCATGTCGCCCCTGACGAAAGCGGCTTCCGCCTGGCGCATGATCTGGTCAACCTCTTTGTTATCGGAGAACGTCGGCGACGCCCCATCTTCCGGAATGCCATCGAGCAGCACCTTCAGTAGATTGCTGTCGTCTCCCAACTCCTTCGCATAAAGCAGGACCTTGCGCGCACGCACGCGCTCGCGCTTCCGCTCTTCCGGGTCGGCTATCTGGGCAGCGTTGGCCACGATTGCCATCCCCAACCGCTCCTGCACGACAACGTCCTTTGGAAGTTGCACGGCCAGGCGCTCCAACAGCGGCAGCGCCTCCTTGAAGTTGTTCTGGTCGTACAACTCCAGCGCGCGCGCCCGGTCCTGTTGGACGTTCTGAGGCGTATCTTGCGCCAACGATGTAGTGGCGAGGATGAATGAGAAGAACAGACAGACAACAACGGCAATGCGCTTCGACATGTTTATCTCCGCACAGCGTTGGAACTGCCAAAACTTGAATTAGCGATGAGCGGAGAAGCCTAACAGAGCCCGTGTCGGTTGGCCAGAGTTAACACGCACTCGTAATCGTCACGTCACGCTCGGAGCAACCAACTCGTATGCACAAACCACCTCTCGCCACCGCTCCGGGATGAGTATCGAGGTCTTGCGGTCATAATCAAACGCAACCATCGTACTGATGCCGTGCGCGGCCCGTGCCTGCCGGGTCTCGCTCCAAATCTCATAGACGAAGTCGAACGACTTGCGTCCCATCCGCCCAATTCGGCACCCCACTGCCGCCTCTTCACGGTAGTCGAGTGGCTTCTCGTAGTCCATCTCAAGATGAGCCAGAATGATGCCGCACTGCCCCGTCAACGACTCGCCGAGAACCTCATCGAAGTACAAGCACCGGGCAGTTTCCGCCCACACGACGTACGACGCGTGGTTGGCATGACCGAGCATGTCTATATCGCAGAACGGCACGCGGAACCGGGTGGTACATCGAAAGTCTGATAGAGCCATGTACTTGTCCCTCGTCATGTTGGAAGCCGCCGCACACTCCAGGACGCCTCCGACACGACTATCCAGAGCATCTCTGAGATTCGTCCAGCCTACCCGCCGGGTGCCCCATCCTAACCGCCGGTTTCGCGCTTAGGGTGGGTATTTTCCGTTCTACAGCGCTAATCGCCAACTCTGGTTCACCACGCATCAGAAAACCATCGATTCCAGACGGACGCAAGCCTCACTCCGACGAAGCGTTGGATATGTTGTAATCAGCGTGCATCAGCTCTGCTATCGCTCGTGAGCAGGACTCCCTTTCTCTGCTATTTTGGCTTGAGCGGGTAGTTCGCGCGCTTCACCAGCCTTTCGGCCACTCGCAAGACAGATACCCGCGAGGAGTGACTTCGGGCGCATGAGCACAGGGCTTTATGTAAACCTGACCCACCACCCTTTCTGGCGGTTTCAGGCCCAATGTTTCCCCACCCTGACTATCGAATAACGCACTGTACAGTTGACCCGAACTGTCCAGCGCGAGGCCAACAATCAGGTGTGAATCCTTGCCCTGCACGTCATATCCGACATAGAACGGCTGTCGTGCAGCGAGCGACTCGAAGGCACAGCTATTTGCCTTTTCTGGCTTTCCTCCAAATCGAATGTAACCGCAGTCCTTAGCTTTCTCGCCTGCAATACTAATGAGTTCCCACCGCTCAGTTCGCCACGCCTTCTCGCGGTTCAACCAGTCATTGCACAGATAGGCCAGTTCAGGAGCTTTGTAGACAGCAGCTCCCAGCAGGGCCGTCGCAAGGACTACGTACGCAACAACTGCACGACGCGCCCACAACCAATGTGTAACCGGAAACCAGCGGCTGAGTTTCATATAAGTCACTGTCACTATATGGATTGGCGGGTGGCCGGCACAACGGCTGTTAGCTCCACAACCCTCGTCACGATGGTGCCCCTTTCAAGCCTTCTGGTGGACGGGTGGCCCGGACAATGCTGAGGTGGCCCATTCAAGCCCGGTTTTGGCTTGAGTGGGGCATTTCGCGAGCGGAGCACAACTCCAGTGCGCTCGCGCCGACTCGCCATCCACTGCGACTCGATCTGCACCACACCTTCTACTTTCTCGAAAACAAGATACCGAGTGAAATGGCGATCTACCGTCAACAAACGCGCCGTTGCGGCATACTGGAGTGCCGCGGTTTACTCCAAAATAGCGACGGGATAAGGATGGAGCGGGACGAAACAGTGTCTGCACTTTGTCGATTGGCGCAGGACTTTGCGCGTGAAGGTGATGTGTCGATGGTCGCCTTGCTGCATCGGTCAGCGTATTCCGAAGCCGATCCCATTAGCCAGGACAGCATCGAGGACTATCTAAGAAGCCATCCCGAACTGGTCGAATCGTGGGTCATGGAGTCGTTGAACACACGTTCCACTCCTGCGTGGTACTTGCGTGAAGCAGTAGGCGGCAGCGATTGGAAGGTGGGTCTATACCCTGATGGAATGGAGTATCACTTCTCAGACAAGTTCAAGGCGTGTGCGTTCTACGTGAGGCAGTTCGTGCGCGAGTTGAGCCGCTCGGCAGCTAGCTGACGCGAGGGGCTTGCGTCCCGAGTCGGGACTATGAGGGACAGGCGGATTTCTCGACACCTACCGAAGTGTTGCGCCACAGGATCGGCAACGTTCGCTATTGTTGATGAAGTTGTCGCAAACAGGGCAACGGCAGAGCGCAACGTGCGTTGCGATTGCGGCGACAACAAGGCCAATTCCGACCATCATCACTGTTGACGCAGCATTCACAACGTTTTGGTTAGTGTTGGAAGCTGTTGCAGCCAGAGCAAAAACTCCCGCCCCCATGCACCAGAGTCCCGCGCACCAGCTAAGATTCCACTGCCGCCCCTTTTCGTCTCCGTGCCGGGCCTCGCTTCCCAGCCCGGAGCCCGCTCGCCTTGCTCTGGCATCCCCACTCTCCTTTCGTCAGTAGAGTTAGGACCTCTGTTGCAACCGGAGAGTACGGCGGGTGCGTGAAATCTCGTGTTCAGTTTGGGCAGTTTTCATTCAGACACAAAAAAGGGGGATTTCGCTGACGTTGCCGCGCATGTGAATTGCCAGGTCAAATAGAATCGATTTGAATTTTCATCGTGAAGGCGAGATCATTTCGCGTCGAAACTTATGGCGACTCAGGCACGAGCTGCGCGACGAAGGAAAGCGCGAGCCGCAAAGAAAAACAACGGTTCCGAATGGAACGTCCGGCGCTGGCTCCAGTGTATCGGAAAGCTCGTGGCGGCAATTCTCGTAATTATTGGGCTTCCGAGCGCTGTGGGGTTCATCGTTGATGCTCTGCCCAACGTACAGATCGAAGCGCGCGGTAATCCTGACGCTTCTCAACCGTTCTCTACAGCGTTCTTGCTGTCCAACACCGGGCGCTTCCCCGCACACGCCATAGACGTCGAATGCGTAATTACAGAACTAAGAATGTCAAACGGAACCCTAATACGGGGAAATAGAATCGCGGCTATAGATGGAATGCATGTTTCCAAGCTGCGTGCAGGCGATACCGTACCCGTGCCGAACGCGTGCAGCACCGTGACTGACGGACCATTCGTAGTTGGAGGCGACATCCTCATCAAAGCACAATACCGATACCCCTGGCCATGGACATCTCCTCATACAACGCAGGCTCGGTTTTTCGCCCAGCGCCAGTCAGACGGCTCTCTCATCTGGTTGAAGCACCCTGACCAACCAGAGTGAGAAGACATGTTCGCCCCGTCCCATCTCTGAAAATCGCATCGGGCCGGATCCGCTCCGGCCCTTCGTTGATTCGCTGTTCTTATCGAGTCAGTTCGGGTTTCACGCAGACCTGGGCCCCGCAGGGCGGGTGGCGCACCGTTTCGCACCTCACCACAGATGGGGTGCCGCACCCTTCCCCCTTTAGGGGAGGGTGCGCTGTGGTGCCCATGAATAAAACCACCACACATATGTTTCCGTCACGGAGCTCGCTGACAACTGGGGTAGCGATTTTCTCCATCTGCTTCTGCGCCTCCGCCGAAGAGAATGAAGGCTTTTCATCGCCGAAGATTTGCAGAGTGTCGGAACACTTCGCAAAAAGGAGAGCGATTGAACGCACTTCAGGCTCCGTCAGGGGCTCGGAGGTGACTGAAGAAAGAAGCGCATTCATCACCGGCACAGAGGATTGAATCGAACGCCACGAGCAAACGTAGAGATGGTCCCGTAACAGAAACGAACCGAACGTGGGCTGATCCGCCTCCGTGTAGATAACGCTGCTGTCTTCTGGGGGATTCGTATACGAAAACCAAGTGAGCTTCCCCTGAACGCCTCGAAGTTCGAATGGAACTGGACGCGGATATAGCCTGATTTTCCTGGATTCGCCCGTGTGCGGCTCCTCCCCCTTCGGGAAGATGGCCGTCAAATGGTGATCGAAATCCCCTCCCGTAAGCGTATTCGTGTGCACGACCGTTAATTCCACCGCTTCGGTTTGTGCAAACAGAGGCGAAGTAACAATGAGAAGGAGAATGGTCGTTGCGATCTTCATTTGGCAGCTCCCCATCGAAAGGTGCGCGATCACCGAGATGAGCAGAGTCGTTAGCAGCCCACTCCAAAATTTTTCTTTCGCATGCGCTAACCTGAGACCGGTGTATAGACCTGCGGAACTGTTTGCGGCGGTTGACGCGTCACGATCACTTTCGTCTGGACCGTCACGCCTAGGCGCTGAAAAGTCCAATCTAGGGTGTAGTGATGCATTCCTCCTGATCCGTACGTGTGGTTCTCCCCAGAGCCATGCACAGCGTCACCGAAGTACTGATTCGCCCATCCGTGCGCAATCCCATATGGAACATTTCCAAGAGTGGAAATGTAGGCCTCCAGCGCTTCGTGTGCGATGATTTCGCCCGGAAGTTGTTTGTTAGCCCCGCCTGCAAGGGACAAATCAGATCGATCTAGTGTGTTATGACCACTTCCGGCTGCGCAACCAGTGGGGCAGTCAGAACGCCCGAACTGAACGGTATCGCTGTTATCAACGACTGAAAGAGTGGCATGATGGCTCTGGTCATTGATAGCTTTATACAACGCCTGTTCCCCATGGCCTGAACGGCTATGAATAGCAGCCAGCATCCGTGTCTTGACCGAATCATTTGACCTCGTTCATCCGTCGAGCCTACACGGCTATCGCAGGTACTCTCAGCCGATACTTTGACAGCTGCCGCTTGAAAGGACTGCTTACGCAAATAACGTGTCGGGAATCATGATGGCTGCTGCGACGAACACCGCAGAGCTGACCATCATCAGGTCGGTTGCGCGGATATTCTTTCTACGTGCAATGAGAAAAGGAAAGGCGACCACTAGCCACGCAAATAATCCCAGGCAGCACAACACGCCGATGATGGCAAAACCCGGGTGGATGTGAAGCAGGCTAAAGCCGACCGCCTGTGGGCCGCGAGTCCACGTCCACACGGTTTTTTCCCATAGAACGCGAGCCGCAAATGCCAATGCCAGCGGAGAACAGCACAGCCAAAATGCTTTTAGCCAACCCGGCAGACTGCTATGGCGAAAGATAACTATTTCCACGGTTCAGCACTTTACGCCGAATCACGGCAGAGTTCCACGATGTTGGCGATATCAGCGCTTCTCACCACCTATCCAGAGCAGCTGTGAGCTTCGTCAACCCTCCTCGCTTGTGCATATCTCCGCAGCTTCATGAAAGCGCACGAGATATTCTTCCCCGCACGTTGTCGGGTTCCATCCTGTAATCCTGCTACTCTGGAGAGTAGCTCGTATCGTGCGGAAGCATCAGGACACTCGGAGACAAAGCCAATCAGAATCTAACCTGTTTGTTTGCAGGAATTTGAGATATCCCCCTCGCGGCACCCCGCGTAAACAGCGGTTTTTCCAAGACTAGGGGGGTACTCAGATATACGGTCGCACGATCGCCCGATGGCCCGATGAGTCCATGGCCCGATTACTGTCGGTCTTTCACGGTCGCCGTGATCGTGCCGTGCGCTAGGCGTGCGGTAACGTCGTCGCCGGGCCGCACCTGTGCGGAGTGTTTCACCAGCACGCCGCGCTCGTCGAACACAAGCGCATAGCCTCGCTCGAGGATCGCGACCGGCGAAAGTGCTTCGAGCCGTCCGGCCAGGCGCTCAAGCTGGTGCCGCCGGTGCAGGAACATGTTCCTAACCGCAACCGTCAGGGTCGCGGTCTGGCCATCAAGCACGCGCCGGCTGTCTCCGATCGAGCGCCGGATATCGTGGTAGTGCAGTCGCGCAGTGTCGCTCTCCAGGCGCTGACGATAGCGCTGAATCGACATTCCGACTGCCATTCGCATACGGTACGTCAGCTCATCGACGCGCTGCTGGCGACGATGAATCAGGTCCGTGGTTCGCGCGAATGCACGGTGACGCGTCAGTTCCGTCACAGCATTTCGCGCATCCAAGAGCTGATACCGCATCGCACGGGCAAGTCGCTGGCGCAGGTTGCCCAAGCCATCCTCGAGACTCTGCTTCGACCGGATCACCAGTTCAGCCGCAGCCGATGGCGTCGGCGCGCGCATGTCGGCAACAAAATCGCAGATCGTGAAGTCCGTCTCGTGTCCCACGGCCGAGATCACCGGAATCGCCGATGCCGCAACCGTTCGAGCCAAACCCTCCTCATTGAATGCCGCTAGATCTTCGATCGAGCCTCCACCGCGAGCGACGATCACCACATCAACATTTTTCGCCCGATTGAAATAACGCACTCCGGCGCTCACTTCCGACGATGCACCTTCGCCCTGCACTTGCGCCGGATAAATCAGCACGTTCACGTTCTTGTGCCGGCGACGAAGAATGTTCAAGATGTCCTGCACCGCGGCGCCGCGAGGCGAAGTCACCAAACCGATGCGACGCGGCAACGCCGGAATCGGCTTCTTGCGCGACTGCTCAAACAGCCCTTCAGCCGCGAGTTTCGCCTTCAACTGCTCGAACGCAACCTGAAGCGCGCCCGCGCCTTTCGGTTCCAGGTATTCGGCCAGCATCTGCAACTGGCCGCGATCTTCGTAGATCGTCACTCGCCCGCGCGCGATAACCTGCAACCCGTTCTCCGGACGGAACCGCAACAGTCGCGCCTGAGACCGGAACATGACGATCTGGATCTGCGCTCCATCCTCTTTCAGGGTGAAGTACAAATGACCGGATTCAGCCGGACGATAGTTCGAGATCTCGCCTTGTACCCAAAGGTCCGCATACTGCCGCTCCAAATGCGTGCGGACATCCGACACGAGTTCGCGCACCGTCCAGACGCGGCGCTGAGGCGGTTGGAACGTGAACCCGAGTTGGTCCGGAGACGACATCGCACGCAGTGTAAACGAAGAGTGCTGGCGATTTGGGAACTTTCGCGAGACTGGCGACGCTGCGAAGCCTCATCTCCTGCTGAACAGCCACAACACCAGTGACAGCAGGATGCTGAGGATGATGGAAGTGACGATCGGGAAGTAAACAGTCGTGTTCTTGCCCCGATACACAATGTCGCCGGGCAAGCGACCGATCGGCAGGTTAAGCCGGCCTGCGACGATCACGACCAAGCCGGCAACGACCAGCAGCACGCCGAGGCCGATGAGCACCTTTCCCAGGTCCATCACCCGACTATTGTACCGTCTCGTCAGCCAGCGGATGCGGCGATGTGCAACGGGTTACGCACGAGGAACCGTGCTATTGAACGGGCCAGTGCTGCTGGCCGCTCAGTCGGCACCAGATGTCCGGCGTCGGGAACAACAACCGTTTCGGCCTCCGGCAGCCATTCGGCGAGTTCCGCATGTACTTCGGCCTGGTATGGCGACGTGCGACTGCCTCGAACCAGCAGCAGAGGTGTCGTAAGGCGCTCGGCAATGCCTCGATCCAGACGCCACAAACGCAGCGCCGAGAGCTCGTTTACGAAGATCGTATGTGCGTCGCGGTTGGCCATCTCGAGCCAACGAGGCGAAAACACATTATCGAGCACGTTTCGATAGTCTGGACCGCAGAAGAACGTCAGGTATTCCTGCATGGCCGCGGCTGTGTCGCCGTACTCGTAGATGCCCTGGATTGCAGCCAGCTTGCTTTCGAAGGCTTGGAATTGCGGCGCCTGCGCTGAGAACCACGGTTCGATCAGGACGACCGCGCCGGTCATGCGCGGAAAGTCGAGCGCCATTTGGAGAGCAACGGCAGCGCCCGCGGAGTACCCAACCACATCTGCTTTTTGTAGCGCGAGGTGCTCCAGCAATCGCGCCGCGTCCTTGGCGTGCTGCTCCACGCTCCACGGAACCGACATGCGCGAACTGCGACCGTAACCGCGGCGATGGTAGCGAAGGATCAGGTGCTCACGCCGGGATCTCAAGGCTTCGGCAAGAGGAAGCAATCCGTCGGCGAGAACAGTTCCGTGAATTAGCAGAAGTGGCTTGCCAGCACCGCGGAATTGAACCGCGATGGCAGCATCCCCCAGTTCGGCATGTATCATCGTCGACCTCCTTCGCAAGAAGGGACACGGGGGAGACGAACCTGAGTGTGAGCGAATGCTCACGAACAAGCGACAGAATAGTACACCTTTTGTTCCGGCTGTGCTTCCCGATTTGGGAAGCAGACACAAATCTCGCCGTCGGGTGTGGGAAGCATGTGTCGCCTGAATTCGAGGCGAGCGGCGCGTAACGTAACATGACGTAAAAACAAAAAGAGAGGGACGGCCTCCCGCCCCTCTCGTTGGACTCTTCGGTGATCTATTCTGCTTCGCCGATCTTCCAGCCTTTTTCCGACCGCACCAGGTTCACGGAGCCCTTCTGCGGTTCGCGGTAGAAGTCAACGCCGTAGTTCTTGATCAGCGTTGCGCGGTCCCACTGGCTGAAGCCCTTGACCGTGGCTCCCGTTGCGTCGAAGACTTCGCCGACCTTGTTCGGTTTCCACTTCCATACGTACTCGACGCGGGCGGTATTGACACCCGTCATTTCCACCTTCGTGATTTCGGCTAGCTCGCGGGTGGCGAGCGGCACCATCACAGCGTCGGTGCCATCCGGGTTCTTAGCTTTCTGGAACTCGGGCAGTTTGGCAAAGGTGCCTTCGCCAAGCGGAGTCAGGTTCACCAGCACGGCGCCGTCTTTACCGCTCCCAAGCTTTACAAAGCCGGCTTTTTCCAGGAGCTTGTAATGCGGGTCGCGCGGCTTCTCATCCACGCTGGCCTTCACCGCACCCAAGTGGAAATGCACGGTGGCCGGACCTCTTGCCTTAAGAGCGTTTTCGAGAACTATCTTGGCCTGATCAGGCGTGACGTCCCTGTTCTGAGAGACCATCCAGTAAGCCACGCCACCCACAACAAGGATGATGATCAGGAAGATGTAAAGAAATGGACTGCTGAAAGAAAGTGCTTTGGACTCTTTTTCGAGTTTGAGTTCCTCTTCGAACATCGGCGCCCTCCCCTGAGGATCCACGAACGTCCGATCCCGGATCACTGATTTGACGGCAACATCATATTCCAAACAGAGGCCGGAAGTACGACATAGTTGCATATCCGCAGCCTGCGTATCTCGTTGGTAATCAGCGGATTGCCCAGTGGCACGTCTGCTCTGTGACGCGCCTCACAAAGGAGAGGCATGTACTTTGCGATACAAAGAGCTTGACGAGGATACGGACACCCACTAATTTGAGCGCAGGCACAAAGCGATGGCCAGAGCAGGATACAAATCGAATCGAGCTCCGAACGCCGCTCCTCGCAAGCGATCATCCCGCCGTGAGCGTCCGTACGCAATTTCCATTCCGGAATTCGACCTTCTCATTCACGAAAGAATGAGACTTGGGATCGTCAGCGCGCTCTCGGCGAATGACGGGCTGAGTTTCACCTATCTCAGACGACTTTTGAAGACCACGGACGGCAACTTGAGCGTCCACGCACGCAAGCTTGAGGAAGCCGGATACCTGTCTTGTTCCAAGTTTTTCGAAGGACGACTGCCGAAAACCGAGTACAAGCTGACACCCTCGGGGCGGCAGGCGTTCGACCGTTATCTGCGGGACATGGAATCGGTGATTCGGGCGGTGAGAGGGAAAGAATAGCGGTTGGCCGTTAGCAACGTGCTAGTGAAACGCACCCTCCCCCGCCGGGGAAGGGTGCGGCACCCTACTTAGGACTGCGATCGCTGTACTTGAGCACTGACTGCTGACGCTACTATTTCCAGAGATAGTAGAAGCCGACGTGCGAATCCATCATCTTCGCTTGCGTGGGGATGATGTCGCTGATGTCGCCGAACAGCAAGTCGGCAAGCGTACGCTTGTCTGGTTCAGCGCGGACCAGTACCGGTTCTCCGCTGATTCCTACGGATCTGGCCGTATCCTGAACGCATTTCTGGAAGCCGCCGATCTCGTCAATTAGCTTGAGGTCGCGGGCCTGCTGACCGCTCCAAACGCGCCCGTCGGCGATGGCGTTGATTTCTTCGAACTTTCTGCCACGGCCATCGGCCACCGCTCTCACAAACTGGTCTTTCATGTTGTTGACGAGGTGTTGCAGATACTCGCGTTCAGCGGGCGTCATCTCGCGAGCAGGATTGCCAACGTCCTTCATCTCGCCCGTTTTAATAACGACGTTTTTCAGCTTGGCCCACTTCAGAAGGTCGGAGTAGTTGTACCACTCGGCGATCACGCCGATGGACCCGACGGCGCTGGCCTCGTTGGCATAAATCTTGTTCGACCCGGCGGCGATGTAATACGCACCGCTTGCGCCAACCGTCTCGACGGAGGTAACGATGGTCTTCTTCTTCTCGTCCCGAATGCGTCGGACTTCGCGATAGATCTCTTCGGAAGCCGCAGCACCGCCTCCCGGGCTGTTCACGTGAATTATGATGGCTTTGATCGAGCTGTCATCGCCAAACTTCTTGAGCTGCTTGACGGTCTCGCTGGCAGACAGGATGACGCCATCCACATCCACCACGCCAATCTTGTCACCGAAAGTGGCGAACTGCCCCTGGCGATCCGTTCGCATGCTCATGTACACGAGCGTGAACACCGCCAAGACGAACAGGAAGAATGCGCCCCCGCCGATCACCACCCACAGCCACGTACGCGAAGCGCGTGAAGGCGGCGGAGGTGGCGGAAACCCTCCGTACTGCCGTGGCCCCGCCCCGTACGGCGGCGGGTTGAAGATTGGCTGCGACGGAACGTTTGGTTGCGCGGTATGGGGCGGCACGGCGGGCCCTTGCGGACCGGCTGCTGCTGGCGGCTGTGGCGCACCAGAAGGTGTAACAGCGGGCTCCTGACCGGCAGGCCCGGCGTTGGGAGAACCCGGTGTGCTGGGCGGAACGTCTGGATTGTTCAGGTCCATAAGAGGGCGAGTTTAGCATGGCCACCGATAACTTTCGTCCGGTGGAGTCAGTGAAGGTAGGGAGGGGCGTCGTAGATCACTCGGCGTCGTAGATCACTCGAAGACTGCATCGAACCACCCTAACCTCCACTGGCGTCTTGCATACGTACTCACCATCAGCATAGACATTCATCGGGCGTTCGGTTTCGAGGCGCAGGGCCGGTACCTGGAAATACTCAACTTCGGGCAGGCGCAGGTGTGCGCCGAAAAAGACAGTTGGGAAGAACGTCAGGATCTTGCCCTTGCTCGCCCGCCGTACGAAGCACACGTCGAGCAGACCATCATCGAGTTTCGCGCGCGGAGCGATTTTCATGCCGTCGCCGTATGCAGGAGAGTTGGCGAAGGCCACGAATGTCGCTGGCTCGCTGATGCATTCGCGCCATTTGCCTGAGGTATCGGGAACCCACACTCGCATGTGTGCTGGACGCCAGTTCGCGATCTCCTGCAATGCTGCCACGACGTAACCTCCATGCGCACGCACCCAGCGGGGCCATCCGTTCACACGGCGGTTGGTATTGGCGTCCAGGCCGGCACCACCGATATTGCAGAAGTAGGTCGAGTTCCGAGCCTCAGACGCCGCGATTTGAGTGTCGCCCGACACAGGCGTAATCACGCCCACGTCAAGTTCGCGGACGTTCCCGCCGCCACGGCAAAACTTCTCCCAGGCGTTGATCGCGTCGCTCCGTTTGCGAAGACCTACTGCGCGTGCGAAGTCGTTTGCGCTGCCGCCCGGGACTGGTAACAGCGGCACGCGCATTTCGATCAACTTATGTAGATGTCGGTGAATCGTACCGTCGCCGCCCACGATCAACACCGCGTCGGCGTCGGGTTGCGGAGCGTGCGCCTGCGTGATGAGAACGCCTAAATCAGGTCGGTTGAACGAACGGACGTCCTCAGGTCTTGCGTTCGGCCCAAGAATGGCAGCGGCGCGCATGCGAGGAAAGTGTCCAGTGTCGAGCTTAAAGTTTCAAGGGGAAACAAATACGATCCGCTTCTTGTATTCTCTGCGTGAACATTGGGCAGCGCTGCCCGGAAAGGCAGTGCGCGAAGGAACGCAGAGAGAGACTTCTGGAACAGTCTGCTTCTGCGTTCCGAACCTGCGCGGCTGATTAGGCGAGTAAGACTTTTTTCATCAGGCGGCCAACGCGTAACGTAAATTCCGACGGGACGGAAACTGACAGCACCGGTTCCGCTTTAACTTCGCCGTCAATACGAACCGCCTTCGATTTAACTTTGCGCAACCCATCACTGCCGGAATCAGCGAGCCCAGCTTTGAGCAACAACTTGTCGAGCTTGATAGCGTGGCCGTCAGCAGTTTTCGCGGCAATGTCGGTATACGACACGGTTATATGCTCGATCTCGTCCGGTTCTTCCCTTTTCTGGAATTGCCGCGCCCAGTCTTCGGCGGCGTGCTCTGCAGGCTGCTCGCCGTGGAAGTCCTTGACGATGCGGAGCGCCAGCGCTTTCTTCAGCGCCATGGGGTGTGCGCGACCCTGTGCGGCGTCGTCCTTCATCTGCTCGATTTCTGCCTGCGAAACATCAGTCAGCAGCGTGTAGTAGCGCCACATCAGGTCGTCGCTGATCGACATCATCTTGCCGTACATATCCAGCGGGACATCGGTTACGCCGATGTAGTTGCCTAACGACTTCGACATCTTCTGCACGCCGTCCAGGCCTTCAAGAATCGGCATGGTGAAGACGACCTGCGGAGCCTGCCCGTACGAGCGCTGGAGTTCGCGGCCTACCAGCAGGTTGAACTTCTGGTCGGTGCCGCCCATCTCCACGTCAGCTTCGAGCGCCACGGAGTCGTAACCCTGCGCCAGCGGGTAGAGCAGTTCGTGAATGGCGATCGGCTTTTCCGTCTGGAAGCGGTTGTGGAAGTCCTCGCGCTCGAGCATCTGCGAAACCGTGTACTTGGCGGCGAGACGAATGAACCCTTCGGCACCAAGCGGACGCAGCCAGTCCCCATTGAAGACAACTTCGGTCTTATGCGGGTCGAGGATTTTGAAAACCTGCGTCTTGTAGGTTTCGGCATTTTGCTCGATCTGCTCGCGGGTAAGTGGCGGGCGCGTGACGTTGCGGCCGGTCGGATCGCCAATCATGCCGGTGAAGTCTCCGATAACGAAGATCACCGTATGGCCGAGGTCCTGGAAGTGCTTCATCTTGCGCAGCAGGACAGTGTGGCCAAGATGCAGGTCGGGCGCGGTCGGATCAAAGCCGGCCTTGATTCGCAGCGGCTTGCCTGCTTCTTTTGACTTCTTAAGCTTTTCAGTCAGTTCGCCGACCGAGATGACTTCGGCCGCGCCCTTCAGGAGGTAGTCGAGTTGTTGCTGAACGTCAGGAAAGTTCATGGGAATACAACATTATAAAGAAGCCGTTTCCGCGGAATCACTCCTGACCCGAATGCGGCCTCCTACTCCTGCTTCTGAAGGCATCGAGCTGCATAGATGAATGACGCCAGCCCGAATACCAGAAAAGCGATGGATTCGATCACAACCGTCCGCGCACTCCCGATGCCGATCGTCGCGTACCGCATGAGGTCGATCTGCCATGTGATCGGGTTCACCAGCGCCGCAGTCTGGAACCACTTCGGCAATGGTTCCAGCGGATAAAATAGCGAGCTTGCGAACAGGAACACGAAATAGAGGATCGACGTCACAGTGTTGAAGATGTCATTTCGCCGAGTACGCAGGGCGAAGATGGAGTAAAAGAAAAACCACCCCGCGGTCCCTACGATCATTGCCAGAAACACCAGCGGTATGAGCGCCGGTTGCAGGCGTATGCGAAACAGCGTGGCGGCAAGGATCAGCGTGAGGGCTGTCTGAACAACGCTCACAAGCACAGTGAAGATGACTTTACCCAGCATGTATGCCGAACGGCTGAGCGGGTAAGTCAGCATCTCGAAAAAAATGCCGTTGTCGCGGTCGAGAAAAAACGACCACGACGTATTGGACGCGATCCCGAAGCTTGCCATGGCGAGGACGCTCGCAAGAAAGAAGGCGTTGTAATCCACCTCGCCGGAGGCAAACGGCGAACCCATCGCGGCGTTAACTCCCACGCCGAACACCAGCATGTATGCCAGCGGGTTGATCACATCCCAGAAGATGAAGATCAGGTTGGTGGCGCGAATCTTCGCCTCGCGATAAAGCATGGCACCGATTGGACTCATGCAGGCACCTCGTTCTGGGTCAACTCGATGAATATGTCTTCGAGGCTGGCTCCGTTCACCTCAAGGCGCAGCACGCGCCGGTCGCGCGCCAAAGCCGCGACGGCCTGAAACACTTCGCCCTCCGGGGCCTTCAGCGCGACCTCTAGCGTGCTGTTTTCTTTATGGGTGCGCAGCGTGGGCAGTGTCGCCAGTTCGGCCTCGATGCCCTCCGGCATGTGGTCGAAGGTGATCGAGACCTCGTACACACCTTGTGATAGCAGCTTGAGAGCGTTCAGATCGCCTCGCGCAACTTGCCGTCCTTTGTTGATGATCAGAATGTCATCGCAGAGTTCCTCAGCTTCGCTCAGGATCTGAGTCGTCAGGACGATCGTCCGTCCAGCCCGCGCTTCTTCGCGGAGCTGCGTCATGACCGACCGTTTCAGGATCGGGTCCATGCCGGTTGAGAACTCGTCCAGAAAGAGCACCGGCGTGCGCACCATGAAGGTTTTCGCGACTTGAACGCGGCGCCGGTAACCGCCACTTAAATCCTGCACTTTGCGGTCGGCCTCCCCCGTTATCTGAAAGCGTTCCATGACTTCGTCGGCGCGCTCCCGCGCGGTGACGCCATCAAGGGTGTGAAATCGCGCGAACGTGAGCAGGTTGTCGCGCACGCTCAACAGCAGGTCAACGGCGGTCTCCTGTATGACGGACGCGATCCGCCGGCGCACTTCCAGCGGGCGCTTCACAACGTCAAATCCGAGCAGGCGTGCCGTGCCGCTGGTCGGCTGCGTCAGAGTGGTCAACATGCGAAGCAGGGTGGTTTTCCCGGCACCGTTCGGGCCCAACAGTCCGAAAATGCTGCCCGTAGCTACGTTGAAGCTCATTCCATTAACGGCGCGAACTATTCCGGTTCGCGACTGGTACGTTTTCACAAGATCGTGGACTTCGAGTGCGTAAGAACCCATGCAAGACTCCGGTCCGCAGCACGAGGCAGGGGACAGACGTTTCCTTGAGATGTCGAGAATCGTTGCAGCGCTCTTCGGTGTACGTCCGGTATCCGAACGCAACAGTCGAGCAAAGCTAGGCGGCGGGTTTAAGCAGAGATTCGCATCGTAGAATCGCTTTCTGACCGAAAGATGCTACCGCGTCTCTCAGGCGACAGTCAAACGCGCTCAGGATCAACTCAGGATGTGGTTGAGATGACACTTAGAGAACAAGCAAATCCGATGAGTCAATGACCCGACGACTCGATGGTTGATCCTCTACTCTCCCGCCGCTAACGGTGTTTCCTCCGCTGTCCATCCGAACTTGTCAAGGACATAGAACAGCAGGCTTAGGACGATGCCAATTACTGTTGCCAGCACCATGCCGCGGAACTGGGTTTGTCCGATCTTCAGTGAGACGCCGGAGATTCCGACAACGAAGACAATCGCAGATAGAAGAAGGTTTCTACTTTTGGAGTAGTCAACTTTGGCTTCGATTAACATTCGGAGACCCGATGCCGCGATGACACCGAACAGCATCATGCTGATGCCGCCAATCACCGGGATTGGTATGGTACGGATCACCCCGCTCACCTGCCCGAAGAACGCTATCACAACGGAGATGAGGCCCGCGCCAGCCACCACCCACACTGAGTACACCTTCGTGAGTGCCATGACGCCTATGTTCTCGCCGTAGGTCGTCGTTGGACAGGAACCGCAGAACCCGGAAAGCATGGTCGAGAGACCGTCGCCCAGCAACGAGTTGTGCAGGCCCGGGACTTTCAAGAGGTCGCGCTCAACGATGTTGCTGGTTACGAAGAGATGTCCAATGTGCTCCGAGATCACCACGAGAGCGGCCGGCATGACGATCAGGATGGCTCCCCAATCGAACACTGGCATCACGAAGTGGGGGACAGCGAAGATGCCGGCGCCGCGTAATGGAGCGAAGTCCATCACCCCGGGAACCCAGACGTTGATGATGATCGCCATGACGTAACCGGCGATGACTCCGACAAGAACGGGAATGGCCGCGAGAAAACCTCGGAAAACCATGGAACCGATCACGACCACCAGCAATGTAAAGAGCGAAATCAACGTCGCCGTGGCGCTGAACGCTTCACCATTGTTGTAGAACGCCATCTTGGTCGCCACCGGCGCAAGTTCCAGTCCGATCAGTGCGACAATCGGGCCCATCGCTGCCGGCGGAAGCAGCACGTCGAGCCATTTGCTCCCGGCAAAACGAATTACCAGCGAAACAATGCTGAAAATCAAACCGGCTACAACAAAGCCGCCCAGTGCACGCTGATATCCCGCCAACGGCGTTGCTGCGATGGAAATGCAGGTGATGGTGGGCGCAATGAATGCAAAGCTTGACCCCAGAAACGCTGGCGCTTTGCCCCGGCACACGAACGTATAGATCAGAGTGCCGACACCGTTCATCAGCAAAACGAGAGCCGGATCGACGACCGTTGTACCCGCCGCCTGATTGAACAAAATCGGCACCAGCACGGACGCGCCGAACATCGCGAACAGGTGCTGCAAACTGAGCGGAATACCCTTAAGCAAGGGCACTCGCTGTTCAACTTGAATGATTTCCCGCGAGGGGAGACGGTGTGGCTTGGCGTTCGGCGGTGCGGTGTGTGCTTTCATGCAGAACTCTAGATTCTGCTATTTTGACACGTTGAGGGCGGACCAGCTTCCGGGCGGCTGTGAATCGAAGTGCGCGGGTGCAGCATCATTCAGGTATACCCAATTATGGCGTATGAAGGCGAATGTGCCCGGTCTGTCACATCCTGCCTACCAGGAGAGACTCTGTTGAAAGTTCCCCTGCATCCAAAACACCCAGAGCGGGTGTGCTGGGGCTGCGACAAGTATTGCCTTGCCGACTCTCTGGCTTGCGGGAACGGAACGGTGCGCACCCAGCACCCTGTTTGAGTTGTTTGGCGAAGACTGGCTCACCTTGGGCGAGTCGCACGAGTCCGAACCGGAACTCGCCATTCTGCTGCCTAGGCTACCGCTCACCGGCACTGCCCGGGAAAGGGGCACCCTGCGATGGACAAGGGGCATCCGAATCACGATCCCATGCCGCGCTCCAGTCCAGTAAGCTCAAATCCACCTCGGTCGTTCCGAGAGAACCTGACGTTTGCCGGCTTGGTGATGGCAACGGCTGTTGTCGCTTATCTCTGTTACAAGATCCTGCTTCCATTTCTTCCCGCCCTTATCTGGGCCGTTGCATTAGCGATTGTCGCCCGCCCGCTACATCGACTGTTGGAGCGCAAGATCCATAATCGCAGCGTGTGCGCAGGCATAGTAGTCGTCGTGATCACGGTGGTGCTCGTGGTGCCTGTGGCACTGCTGACACAGCAGGTTGTGTCTCAAGCGGCTGAGCTTTTGCGGGCGCTCAGCTCGCCCGAAAGCCGCGCGGAACTACTGGCTCCCATCATGAACCAGCCTAAGCTGGCGAAAGCGGTGGATTGGCTACAAAGCCGCATGGACTTAGGCGAGCAGGCACAGGCTGTGTTCGGCAATGCCGGCTCGGCTGTTCCGGCAGCTTTCATAAATTCCCTTGCAGGACTTGCACAGATCGCCATCGCGCTATTTACGGCTTTCTTCCTGCTGCGGGATCTCGATCACTTCCGGGAAGCGCTGCGCTGCCTCGTTCCGCTCCCCGACGCTGATACCCAAGCGGTGTTCAAGCGTGTGCGGGACACGGTCGATGCCTCCCTCCGCGGCAGAGTCCTGATCGCGTTGCTTCAGGGCGCGCTTGGCGGACTGATGTTCTGGTTCCTTGGCCTGCCCGTGCCGGTGTTGTGGGGCGCGGTGATGGCGCTTTTCGCGCTGGTGCCCATGCTGGGCGCATTTGTTGTGTGGCTACCGGCTGCGCTGTTCCTTCTCATCTCAGGACATCCAGGCAAGGCGGTCATACTTGTTGCTTGGGGTGGCGTCGTCATCGGCACAGCAGACAATTTCCTGTATCCCATTCTGGTCGGCAAAGACCTGCGACTACATACACTAGCCATCTTTTTCTCGGTACTCGGCGGCGTCGCTGTTTTCGGTGCGTCCGGCTTGGTGATCGGCCCCGTGGTATTCGCGCTGGCAGATGCGTTGATCGAAATATGGGGGCGTCGTCCTGCTGACGAAAAGCGCCCTGAACCACGGGACGTCATCGCAGCGTAAGGTCTGCACTACCGCATTTCACGCATGCTCACTCAGGCAGGTATGTACTCCAATTCCGGGAGTGCGGACGAGCCGCCCGCGCGACAACCGCCGGTCCGGCGGCGCTACCAATTCAACTCTCAGTTGCGTGGCGAGGCCTGCCCATCAAAATATGATCTGAACTTCCCGTACCCCTCACGAGCGAGTTCCCGAGCTGGCTCGATAAGGCTGGCCCAGTTTGCGCTGAGGCGTTCGGCCAACCACTTATTACCTTCGTCGAAGCTCAACCGCCGAATGCCAAAGGCGAAGTAACACCAATATTGCGGCCGCACGATTTGCGCGATGGCATCTGCATTCGACAGGCACACTTCCTCGAGAGATCCACTGCCGATCTGAATCGGAGACGAGTGCGTCTCGACCGCTTGCACGACAGAGTCGATGAGTTCCGAACTGTAGCCGTGGCCAACAAGGATGTCGCGAGCCATATCCGCGCTAACCGCTGCGTGCTGCGGCAAAGTCGTGAAGTCGCGGATCGCGGAAAAATCGTGAAGGTACGCGGCAAGTGTAACGACTTCTGCTTCTGCGCCGAGGTACTTGGCAAGTTGCACGCCGTAGTCGGCGACAACGGCTACGTGCTGATCGAAGAACGAAGGTCCCAGCACATTGCCGGGCCTCTGACATTCTTGAAGAACCTGTTCACGCACGCTGGCGAGTTCCATAGCCGTCAAACTACAAAACCAGACGCAGTAATGCGACAGTTTTGGCCGAAGGAGTACCAAGGTGGAAACGGGGCGCGTCGCTTTTGTAGGGACTACCGCGCCCGTGTGGCGGCGGTTTCGTTGTGCATGATGACGCGTCGACCCTGAATTTCGTAATTCCCTTCGAGCACGATCCGGATGGCTTCGGTGTAGGAGATATGTTCCTGCTCAAGAATGCGTGCCGCCAGGGCGTGGTCGTCGTCTGTATCGAACACAGGAACCGCCTTCTGCACAACGATTGGACCGTGGTCGAGGTTCTCGTCAACGAAATGCACGGTGCAGCCGCTAACCTTTACGCCGTAGTCGAACGCCTGTTTCTGCGCATCCAGGCCCGGAAAAGCGGGCAGCAGCGACGGATGGATGTTCAGGATACGCTGCGGAAAAGCCTGAATGAAGCCCGGCGAGAGCAAGCGCATATAGCCTGCCAGGCATACGAGATCAACAGAGTTTTCCTTCAGGACTTTTACGACATCGGCGTCGTGCTCTTCGCGAACGCGGCCCTTGGACGGAATGACGACCGCATGCAGACCGCGCTGGCGTGCGACTTCAATGCCCGGTGCATCGGCGCGATTTGAGATCACGACCGAGATGCGCGCGTTCGGAATGCGCTTGCCCTCGATAGAATCTGCAATGGCGACGAAGTTCGAGCCGCGACCGGAAAGCAGGATACCGATGTTCTTCATCATGGTATTAGGTGTTAGGTATTTAGGGGTTAGGTCAAAGACGTATCGCAATACCCAGACCTAACGACCTACTCCCTAAGACCTGATCCTTACGCGTAGCTGACTTTCCGTTCGCCCTTGACGATGCGTCCGATCGTGTACGCTTTCTCGCCCGCCTTCTCGAGAACGCCCATAACCTTCTTGAACTTCTTCGGCGACACAACGAGGACCATGCCGATACCCATGTTGAAGGTGCGCATCATCTCGTCTTTCTCAATGCTGCCAAGCTGCTGCAGGTGATCGAAAATCGGCTGCGTCGGCCACGATGCCGTATCGACAACGGCTCCGACTCCCTTCGGCAGGACGCGCGGGAGGTTCTCGGTGATGCCGCCGCCAGTGATGTGCGCCATGGCGTTGACGGCTTCGGCTTCGATGAGCTTCTTAAGCACCGGCCAGTAGCTTTTATGCGTGCGCATTAACTCGTTGCCGACTTTGCTTTTCAGTTCGTTGACGTAAGTGTCGGGCGAATAGCGGGCAACAGTGAACAGCAGCTTGCGAGCCAGAGAGTAGCCGTTTGTGTGCAAACCATTTGAGGGCAGGCCGACAAGCACGTCGCCGACCTGGACGTCCTTGCCCGTGACGACTTTCTTCTTATCCACGATGCCGACGATGAAACCGGCGAGATCGTATTCTCCGGGCGGATAGAAGCCCGGCATCTCGGCCGTTTCGCCGCCGATGAGGGCGCACCCATTGTGCTTGCAGGCATCCGCGATCCCCGTAACCACTTTCTCTGCTATTTCGGGGAGGAGTTTGCCCGCGGCGAAGTAGTCCATGAAGAACAGCGGCGCGGCGCCCTGCACGGCAATGTCGTTGACGCAGTGATTGACCAGATCGGCGCCAACCGTGTGGTGCAAGTTCATCTCGAAGGCAACTTTTAGCTTGGTGCCTACGCCATCGACGCTGGAGACCAGAATCGGTTCCTCGTACTTCTTCTTGTCGATGGAGAACATGCCACCAAATGAGCCGATCTCACTCATTACGTTCTTAGTGAACGTCTTGTGAGCGAGATACTTGATGCGCTGCTTGGTGCGGTTGGCAGTATCGATGTCAACGCCAGCATCGGCGTAAGTTATGGAATCGCGTTCATTGACCGTCATCTGTGCCAAAGCTACGTCCTACGAAAGAAAGTATCGGCCGGGGAAAGCACTTTGGATTTTAACACTTATGGTGGGGATGGCCCGAGGTTGGAAGAGTTGGACCGATGGTTTGCCCTGCCACCCCATGATCGAAGGTCGAATGAGCAAACAACATGAGGACTCTCAGCCTTCTTCACTTCGGCTGGACGATCCACCAGGTTAAGAGAGCAAGAACAACAATCACCGCCACTGTATAGAGCGTGACTCGCCAAACGTTGATCGTATGAGCGTTTTCTTCGCGACGAGGGAATTCGAGCGGTTTCTTGGGCTCAGTTCCGCCGGGTGAACCCGGTTCGTCGAACTTGTTCGGCTGCGGCATAGTTTTTCCTGAGCGGATGCGGCGCATGGTGATGTCAGCAGTAAACGGAGTCACTCTGACATCACCATCCGCTGATTTTTGGTGATTGTTGTCGTTCGATAATCTTGGCCTTTCCTACGTCAGGCTGCCCGGCGTTCAGCCCAAGGATCCATCACGACCTTAATGCAGTGGTCTTCCTTGTTGCGAAAGACCCGGTACATCTCCGGCGCATCGTCGAGAGGCGTCCGGTGACTGATGATCTCTGACGGATCAATCTCGCCGCGTTCAACGCGACCAAGCAGCGGCTTCATGTACTTGATCATGTGGGTCTGGCCCAGCACCAATGTGAGGCCCTTGTTCATGGCCGCTCCCATTGGTACGGCATCGACCATGCCGCCGTAGACACCCGGGATGGACACCTTTCCGCCTGTGCGGCACGCCTGGATACATTGACGCAAAACCGTTGGGCGATCTGTCTGCAGGCCCATGCGGAATTTCGCCTTGTCCATCATGGCGAGGAAGTCGTGACCGTCCGCTTCCAAGCCCACCGAATCGATGCAAGCGTCGGGGCCGCGGCCGCCGGTCATCTGCTTCAGCGCTTCGACTATGTCATCGACCTCTTCGTAATTGATGGTTTCAGCCTTGCCCCGCTGGGCTAACGCGATGCGCTCGGGCACGCGGTCGATTGCGATCACGCGACTTGCACCCAGCAACCATGCGCTGCGGATGGCGAACTGGCCCACGGGCCCGCATCCCCAAATGGCAACGCAATCACCCGGCTTGATGTTGCATTGTTCGGCGGCCTGGTAGCCCGTCGGGAAGATGTCGGACAGGAACAAGACCTTGTCGTCCGGCAGGTCGCTTTCGATCTTAAGGCACCCCACGTCTGCGTGAGGCACGCGGGCATATTGCGCCTGCCCTCCGGCGTAGCCGCCAGTCATGTGTGAATAGCCGAACAGTCCGGCAGTGGTGTAGCCGAACACGCCTTCGGCCATCCAGGCGTTCGGGTTCGTGTTCTCGCACGTGGACCACAGACCCTGCTTGCAGTGCCAACACTGTCCGCAGCAGATGGTGAACGGTACAACCACCCGGTCGCCGACCTTCAGGTTCCTGACCTCCGAACCAGTCTCGACCACTTCGCCCATAAACTCGTGCCCGACGATGTCGCCTTGCTCCATTGTGGGCATGAAGGCGCCATACAGATGCAGATCGGAGCCGCATATCGCCGTGCGAGTGATGCGAACGATCACATCTCTCGGATTGAGAATCTTCGGGTCGGGAACGTTCTCGACCCGCATGTCATTTTTTCCGAACCAGCAAACTGCTTTCATCGAATTTCTCCGTACGAATCCTGAGTGAATGGAGCGAAGTGACCTCAAAAGCCCTCGCGCCCGCCAGACGGAAGTGACCCAATAACTCCGTGGCGCTCCTATCCTCACAGCTAAGCCGGAACCTGCCTGGGAACCGCTTGCTCGCGACTGCGTTGCGGGATCTCTTCGCGTCCCCACGCCGCGGCAGCCTTGCCGAGCATGGAGCGGCGTCCATGAGGCTGGCCTTCCGTCGTCGGGATCTCGCCGGCCTCCATCAATTGCTTGAAATGGCGAAGGTCTTCCCGCACCTGCTGGTCGGGAGCACGGCCGAACATGCGGGCAAGCGCATCGCCCACTATGCCGGCCGGTGGGTTGTACTGGATGGAGACGGTCACTTCCGTGCCACGATCCCCCGGAGCCTGACGGAACTGTACTGAGCCGACATTTTCGATGTCAGAACCGGGGAGCGAGCGCCAGACGATGTATTGATTCTCGCGCTCGTCAGTAATCTCCGCGTGCCAACTGATCTTGGCGCCCATGGGGCCACGGGCTGTCCACTCGGAGAAGCGGTCGCCGCTCACTTTGACGGATTCCAGGTGGGTCATAAACCGAGGCAAATTCTCAAAATTGCGCCAGAAGCGGTACACCTCGCCGATTGGCTTCAGGATGGTCAGTGTTCGTTCCACGCGAACGGCGGTCTGCCGGCGCTCGGCCGTGGCTCCGTGATAGATAAGCAACCCGCCGACAGCCGCCAAGGCGCTGCCGGGGAAGGACTTCCGGGACACTCCGTAGATGGCCAGCGCACTGCCGGCGATCACTGAGGCCCAAGGTTCGGCCGCAGCCAGGCGCCCTCGCCTGCTCCCACGGCCACCTCCGTTGCGCGCACCCTCCAAGTTCATTCGCACGCCTCTCGTTTTGGATTTGTTTCCCCTTCCGATGCCGCGGGAAGCGCACGAGTTTGGCGCAAACGAAAGCTGCTGAATCCTTCGAGGAGGGTTCGGGTTAGCCCATTCATGTACTAGCAGGCACTCAAAGGAAAACAAAATGGGCGCTCACCAGAGCGCCCAACAGACTGCTGACAAAGGTACTCACAAAGCTCTCGTAATTACGAGGGCTTTGTGCTTTTATGCGGTCATGTTGAGAGAAGCTGGAGTGCAGCAGCAGGAGCTGGAGCTGGTGACGATCGAGTCGCTGGTACCGCCTGACCA
>DASPIK010000035.1:0-12334 GCA_035629075.1 Terriglobales bacterium
ACTACGGCCGGTGGATTTACAAGTACGAGGAGGCCGCGCGTCAAGGTGCCGTTGCCGCAATACTGATTCATCAGACCGAAATGGCGAGTTACCCCTGGACGGTCCTGAGCCGCGGGTGGGGAGGAGAGCAGGCCTATCTACGTGACGATCCCCGACCGAAGCTTGCGGCGGCTGGGTGGATCACCTTCGATGTTGCCCGGAAGCTCTTTGCAGCGTCGGGCTTGAGCATCGACAAAGCAATGGATCAGATCCGGAATCCTGGATTCCGCGCCTTTCCGATGAACGCCTCGCTGAACGCAAGGCTCGTCAGCGCAGTACGATCCTACGACGGGCAGAACATCACGGCGCGCCTTAAGGGCAGCGACCCGAAACGTGCCAACGAGGCCGTTCTGTACACGGCGCACTACGATCACTTTGGAATTCAGCGGGACAGAGCAGGCGACCAGATCTTCAATGGCGCAATCGACAACGCTACCGGTTGTGGCATGCTGCTCGAGGTCGCACGAATATACAGCCAAGGCAGTCCGCCCGCCCGGTCCATAATCTTTTCCGCCGTCGACGCAGAGGAGCAAGGGTTGCTTGGATCGCGTTACCTCGCTGAGCACCCACCGATTCCAGTACAAAATATCGTGCTGAACCTGAACTTCGAGGGGCTTTTCATCATGCCGGTCGGGGTTCCGGAAGAGCTTGAAGTCTCAGGTGCCGAGCGAACGAGTTTCTACCCGGAAGTCCAGAAGACTGCCAGAGACTTTGGCATGACAATCAGACCAGACCCGGTTCCAGAGGCAGGTTACTACTACCGCTCCGATCACTTCAGTCTTGCACGCGTAGGCGTTCCGGCTTTCTCGGTTGCCTCGGGGAGCAAGTTCGTCGGTCACGATGCTTCCTGGGGAGAGGCTCAAGCCAGGGAGTTCGTCACGCAGCGCTATCACCAGCCCACCGATGAATACCGACCCGCCATGGATTTCCGAGCGAATGCCCGGGTCGCAGACGTGGCATATGTGCTTGGCCTAAGCGCTGCACAGCAACCCGAGCACATCGACTGGAATAAGGGCGACGAATTCGAGGCCGCTCGAATGAAGTCACAGCAGCACCAGCAACACTGAGGAGCAATGCGCACTATCACTCAGCGCTCCAACTGATCATCCAGCGCTGTAGCTGACAATGGCACGAACTTAATTAACAAAGAAAAGAGCCTTCGCTCGGCGAAGGCTCTAGACTTGGGTTTGCGTGCTGGCTATAGACCTGCTGCAACCTGCAACCGGACTTCAGCCCGGCGGAGCGCATTCAATGCGCGTTCGTAATCCGCTTCCGTCTGGGCGGTCTGGAGGCGCTCCTCAGCGCGGGTTCGCGCCACGTGTGCCCGCTGAGTGTCGATCTCAGCCGCACGTTCAGCGGTTTCGGTCAAGATCGTGACCTTGTTCGGCAGAACCTCTGCGAAGCCCGAAGCGCAGGCCAACCGATGCACGGCACCACCGCTCCTGTAGACGATCTCGCCGACCGACAACTCGGTGATGAGCGGCGCGTGACCCGGAAGAACGCCGATGTAGCCGTTCTTCGCCGGAATCTGTATCTCCTGAGCAACGTCCTTGATGACTAGCCGCTCAGGCGTGACGATTTCGATTTCGATAGCTTCTGCCATCTACAGGTCCTTAGTCGTTAGTCCTTCGTCGCTGGTCAAAGCCGCTGAAGCGCAGCAAAGCGTCAAGCGCCAGTGATCAACGCGAACGACTGCATTACGCCGTTGCGGCCGCGCCTTTCAGCTTGTCTGCCTTCTCGAGTGCTTCCTCGATCGTGCCGACCATGTAGAAGGCCTGTTCCGGAAGGTCGTCATGCTTGCCTTCGATGATCTCGCGGAAGCCCTTCACGGTATCGGCAATCTTCACGTAGCGTCCCTGGAAGCCGGTGAACTGCTCGGCAACGTGGAACGGCTGCGACAAGAACTTCTGAATTCTTCGAGCTCGCGCGACGGTCAGCTTGTCGTCTTCGCTCAACTCGTCAATGCCAAGAATGGCGATGATATCCTGCAAGTCCTTGTAACGCTGAAGGATCTGCTTAACCCCCTGCGCGACTTGGTAGTGCTCCTTGCCCACGATGTGCGGATCAAGAATGCGCGAGGTCGAGGCCAGCGGATCAACTGCCGGATAAATTCCGATTTCGGTCAGGGCGCGGTTCAACACCGTGGTCGCGTCCAGGTGAGCGAAGGTCGTTGCGGGAGCAGGGTCTGTCAAGTCGTCAGCCGGCACATAAATTGCCTGCACCGAAGTTACGGAACCCTTCTTGGTCGACGTGATGCGTTCCTGCAACTCGCCCATTTCGGTCGCGAGGTTAGGCTGATAACCCACGGCGCTCGGCATGCGGCCCAGCAGCGCCGATACTTCCGAACCAGCCTGGGTGAATCGAAAAATGTTGTCGATGAACAGCAGTGTGTCCGCACCCTCGACGTCGCGGAAGTATTCAGCGACCGTCAGGCCGGTAAGTGCCACACGCAGACGCGCTCCAGGCGGTTCGGTCATTTGGCCGTAGATCAGGGCAGCTTTGGAGTTCTGCCAATCTCCGGGCTTGATCACGCCCGACTCGGACATCTCCAGCCACAAGTCGTTCCCTTCACGGGTGCGCTCACCAACGCCGGCGAACACGGAGTAGCCACCGTGCTGCTTCGCGACGTTGTTGATGAGCTCCATGATCACGACCGTCTTGCCGACGCCAGCACCGCCGAACAACCCGATCTTGCCGCCCTTCAAAAATGGCTGAATCAGGTCGATGACCTTCACGCCGGTCTCAAACATCTCGGCCGTGGTCGACTGTTCTTCGAACGAAGGTGCCTGACGGTGAATGGGCAGCTTCTGCTTGGTCTCGATCGGACCAAGTTGATCGACGGGCTGGCCGATGACGTTCATCACGCGTCCCAGGGTCTCGCGGCCCACGGGTACGCTGATCGGGCCACCGAGGTCGATCACCTTCATTCCGCGAACCATGCCGTCCGTCGGCTCCATCGCCACGCAGCGCACGCGGCCTTCGCCAAGATGCTGTTCCACTTCGAGAATGACGTTGATCGGCATCGGGACGTTGAAGCCGTCGCTGGTCACGCGCAGCGCCTGGTAAATCGGCGGAAGCATGCCTTCAGAGAACTGCACGTCCACGGCGGGACCGGCAATCTGAATCACTTGTCCAATATTTTCAGCCATAAGAAGAATCCGTTTCAAGGTTTCAAGGTTTCAAGGTTTCAAGGCTGTTTCGTTTTTAAAGGCATTCAATTTTGAAAGCCTCGAAACTCTGAAACTTTGAAAGCTTCTCTTAACTACTGCGCGGCAGCGCCGCTCACGATCTCGATAATCTCTTTGGTGATCTTAGCCTGACGCGCTCGGTTCATCGCGAGCGTCAGAGCATCGATCATTTCGCTGGCATTGTTCGACGCCGATTCCATGGCGGTCATGCGTGCTGCATGTTCGGCGGCAACCGACTCCAGCATCGAACGGTAAATCTCGCCGCTTATGTACTTGGGCAGAAGCGACCGGAACAGCTCCTCCGGCGACTGCTCGTAGATGTAATCGACCTGCGCGCTGGCGATTTGCGCTGACTGCCGGTCAATCTCGGTGGTGTCGGCGCCACGAACGCTGACGCCTGCAGTTTCAGCGGCTTTAGCAACTCTCTCGCGCTCTTCTTCCGAGAGTTCAACCACATCCGCAACATCGCGAACACCGATCTCACGCACCGGCAGGATCTGATCTACAACCAGGCGCTGAGAAATGACCGACTTGAACTCGTTATAAAGCAAATATGCGGAGTCGATCTTGCCGTCCGTGAACTGCTCGATGACGTTCTGTGCAATCCCATCGGCATCCTTGAACGTCAGGTGCCCGAGCATATTCACGTACTCGCCTATGACCTGAACCTGTCCTGCGCGCTGCTCGCCGTTCGCCGGCGGAAATCGCCGCCGGATGAAGTCGCGGCCCTTTCGTCCTACGCAGACGACATCGATCTTCTTCCCGGAGCGGCTCTCGAGAAACCGCATGGCTGCCTTGTTTATGTTGGTGTTGAACGCGCCCGCGAGGCCCTTGTCACCCGTCACAACAACCAGAAGAATGTTTTCTTCGCCACGCTGGGCAAGTAAGGGATGCCTTGGCTCGCCCGTCTCGGGATCATAGATTTCTGCACGAGTCACCAGCGATTTCAGCACGTTCGCCAGCATTTGCGCATAGGGACGCGCGGATAAAGCACGTTCCTGCGCCCGGCGCAACTTCGCCGCCGAGACCATCTTCATGGCCTTGGTGATCTGTCGCGTGTTGCGCACGCTCCGAATGCGCCGCCGGATATCAAGTACGTTGGGCATTTGAAAGTCGCTTTGGCCTTTCGCTATCGGTAGTTGCTACTTTCTGTTGGGCTCCGAAACATCGGAGCAAACGCCACAGCCAATAGCGCCTGTTATACCGCTGCTACCGCAGCTTTCTCGCTGACGAACCGCTCCTTCGCTTCGCGGATGACCTTCGTCATTTCTGACTTGATCGCGTCGTCCAGCACCTTCTTCTCTTCGATCTGCTTCAGCAAGCCCGGGTTCATGGTCTCGACATACCCATAAAGCGCCTGCTCGAACGGGCGGCACTGCTCGACCGGCAAATCGTCCAACACACCGCTGGTTCCAGCGAAGATGATCAAGATCTGCTTGCTGAACGGTAAGGGCTGGAACTGGTCCTGCTTCAAGATCTCGACGAGTCTTTGTCCGCGATTCAACTGCGCCTGTGTGGCCTTATCGAGATCGCTGCCGAACTGGGCAAATGCGGCCAGCTCTCGGTACTGAGCCAATTCGAGCTTCAGTGAGCCGGCGACCTGGCGCATGGCCTTGATCTGCGCGCTGCCGCCAACACGGCTTACCGAAAGACCCACGTTCACGGCCGGTCGGATGCCGGAGTTGAACAAGTCGGTTTCGAGATAGATTTGGCCGTCCGTAATGGAAATCACGTTCGTCGGAATGTACGCCGAAACGTCGCCCGCCTGAGTTTCAATAACTGGCAGCGAAGTCAGCGAACCGCCACCGTTCTTGTCGCTCAGCTTGGCCGCCCTTTCGAGCAACCGAGAGTGCAGATAAAACACGTCGCCCGGGTATGCCTCACGCCCCGGTGGGCGCCGTAGCAGCAGCGAAATCTCACGATAGGCCGCCGCGTGTTTCGAGAGATCGTCGTAGAACGTGACCGCGTGCCGTCCGCTGTCGCGGAAGTACTCACCCATCGCACACGCCGAGTAAGGAGCGATGTACTGCATCGGCGCGGGTTCCGAAGCGGATGCTGAGACCACGATCGTGTAGTCCATGGCCCCTGCGTCGGTCAGAGTCTTCACAACCTGCGCAATTGTCGAGCGCTTCTGGCCGATGCCGCAGTAGATACAGATCAGGTCCTTGCCCTTGCTGTTGATGATGGTGTCAAGGATCACCGCCGTCTTGCCGGTCTGGCGGTCGCCGATAATCAACTCGCGCTGGCCGCGACCAATCGGGATCATCGAGTCGATCGCCTTGATGCCGGTCGCCATGGGTTCACGAACGGGCTGGCGATCAATAACACCGGGCGCAATGCGCTCTACCGCGTTGTACTTCTCTGCCGTGATCGGGCCCTTGTCATCAATGGGCTTACCGAGAGCATCGACGACGCGGCCAATGAGACTCTCGCCCACAGGCACGCTCATAATGCGGCCGGTACGCTTAACAGTGTCGCCTTCCTTGATTTCGGTGTAGTCGCCCAGCAGCACGGCACCGACCTGATCTTCTTCCAGGTTCATGGCGATTCCGGCCACATTGTGCGGGAACTCGATCAATTCGCCCGCCATCACCTTGTCCAGCCCGTGCAGGCGCGCGATACCGTCGCCCAGCGACATGACTGTGCCTACTTCGTCCACCGCAATCTTGGACTCGTAGTTCTCGATCTGTTCTCGGATTAGCTTTGTGATCTCGTCTGCTTTGATCTGCGCCATTGTGAAGTTCTCAGTTCTTCAAATCTGCTCGCGGCTCATTTACAACTTACGGCTTAATGTGCGCTCAATTCCTCTTTCATTTTGCGCAACTGCCCACGCACCGAACCGTCATAGATTGTGCTGCCGATCTTGACTACGGCTCCGCCGAGAAGGTTGGTGTCTGTAGCATACTGCGCGATCACCTGCTTGCCTGTCATCTGGACGATCTGCATCTCCAGAGCCAGTCTCTCCTCTGCGCTTAGTTCACGTGCACTCGTTATTTTTGCTTCCGCTAACCCTAACCGGCTGTTCAATTCGCCTTCGAACTGACGTGCTATCTGCGGCAACATCGCGATGCGTCCGTGATCGATTACAACCGCGATTAGGTTTCGCACTGCCGTCACCAACCCCATCCGCGCTGCGATAGCATCGAGCAACCCAAGTTTCTGCTCGTGCGAAATAGCCGGACTTTCCCATACGGTACGCAGGCTTGGGTTGGTCGAAACCAAATCCACGATGGACCGAAGTTCCTCGCGAACCTTGGCGACGTCCAGTTTCAGGTCAAGCACGACATCAGCAAAAGCACGAGCGTAACGACTGGTTACGGACGCCATCTACTTCCCATCCTTGCCCATAACTTCGGGCTCTTTAAGTTGGTCGACGAAATTCCGGACCAGCGCGCGATCGGTCTGCGCGTCCACGTAAATGCGCTTCTCCGCAAGCGCAATCGCCAACTCAGCCGTGTAAGCTTTCAGATCACGGCGGGCCATCTTGGCTGCCGCCGCGATTTCCGCCTCTGCCGCCTGCACGATCTTGTTTCGGTCATCCTCCGCCGCCTGGAGAATACGTTGCTCCTCAACAGCCGCTTCCTTCTCTGCCGCGGCCCGCATCTCCGCCACGTCGCCGTCGAGTTTGGAGAGACGCACCTCAATCGCAGCCAAACGTCGATTGGCGTCCTCGCTCGCCTTGCGAGCCTCGGCAATCCCGCGCTGGATTTCGCCTGTGCGGGTACGGAACATGGCAGGCAGCTTCGATTTCGAAATCAGGAAAATCAGCAGCGCCAAGATCGCAAAGTTCAGGACAATGCTGACCCAGTACGCTGACTTAAGACTCAGACCCGTGATCCGGGAAATAAGCTTTACTGAAGGTGATTCCTTGAATTCCTTGTGCCCTTCGTGTCCCCCGCCAGCGGCCTCGTGAGACTGCTCCGCCAGTTGTTCTCTTAATGCCTCTTGACCGGACTGGGGCTGGGAAGTCTGTTCGTGTTGATCCGTCGAGCTATGTTCTTGAGCTGCTGCGGAGACACCGAACGACAACGTTGCCGTGAGCGCAAGGATTAATGCACTGAAGACGAAGAAAAGACGCATGCGAGTGGTCCTCATCTCTGGCCACCACCCGCCGGCGAAACTGCTCCAACTTGACGCAAGATCGACTCGATGACTTCTGATGCAAGCCGCTCACTATCAGCCTGCAACCTGATTTTCGACTCTGCCATGTCCCGCTCGAGCGCCGCCTTGGCCTCCCTTACCTGTGCTTCGGCCTTCTGCCGCGACTCTGCGACAACGGCCGAGCGGAGTTCAAGCGCCTTCTGCCTGCGAATTTCCTGCGCCTTGAAAACCGATAAGCGGGCTTCACGAAGCGCGTGTTCGTACTCTGCCGTTTTCGCCTCAGCTGCGGCTATGTCCGCGCGCGATCTCTCCAGCGCACCTTCCGTCTGATCGCGACGCTCGGAAAGAACCCGCTCCAGTGGCCCGTGTACGAGGACCCGGTACGCCACATAGAGCAGCAGGAAAAGCGCGATGGTCGGGATGGCCCCGAGCAGCAGGCCGCCTAATTGTCTTAGGATTTCGTCCATTTGACTAAATCGCAAAAGGTAACAACTAAAGGTAAACGCGAGCGGAACATTTTCGCAAAACTTACCACCGCATTTCCTACAGTGTCAATGTAAGTCACTGAAGGGAAAAAGCGCAAGTCGCGCTCACTTCATCCCTTAACAGTGCACGCCACCACAGGACAGCATAGTTACACGTCCGTACACCCACACATAACCAGACTTGACTTTCGTGCTAATAGCGCTACCATACTTATATCACCTCCGATCCGCTTCCGGATCGAATGGGCCCCCGGTCAAGAAATGTCACCGCTTCTTGATCGTGGGCTCATTTAGTCTGAGGTGTTTTCTTCCGACTCGCGTTTCGCAGACGTCCGGCTACACCAACGCGTTTTCTGGAAGTGGCGAACTGAGTTAGCTCATTCGATGAAAGGATCGGAGCGCGAGAGTTTCTCACTCCACAATGAACTGCCTCACCTTCCGAACCGTCGATTGCGGTGCCTGCACGTCCAGCTCTACAACACCATCGCGGTACTCACGCCCATAGATTCGGGCACCCGCTTCCAAAAGCGATAACACCTTGCCCTCGCTTTGCGGGACCCGCACACGGACCCGACTCAGCGGATCTTCGGCGAGCATTTCATCTATTCGCTCGAGCAGGGCACTGAGTCCGAAGCCGGTTTTGGCAGATACATGAATTGTGCTCTCGTCGTCTACAAGTGATTCCCGTTGCAGCGGCGACAGCACATCCACCTTGTTCATCACCCTCAGCCTTGGCTTGTTCGCGGCGTCGAGTTCTCGTAGGACCTGCTCTACTTGCGCATCTTGTTCGGCGGCGATGTGGCTACTGGCATCGGAAACGTGGAGGATAAGCGCTGCACGCTGCACTTCCTCGAGCGTGGCGCGGAAGGCCGAAACAAGGGTGTGCGGCAGATTCCGGATGAACCCAACGGTGTCTGAAAGAAGAACTTTGCGCTTCGAAGGCAGCAGAACCGATCGGATTGTCGGATCCAGCGTCGCGAACATTCGCCCAGATTCAAGCACACCCGCATTGGTCAGCGCGTTGAAGATCGTCGACTTCCCCGCATTCGTGTAGCCGACCAACGCTACAGTTGCAACCGGAACAGATTCGCGCCGCTGCCGCTGCTGGGCGCGGATGCGGCGAACGTTTTCCAGTTCCTGCTCAAGGTGCCTGACTCTGCGGAAGATTTTTCTTCTATCCGTCTCAAGCTGCGTTTCGCCCGGTCCGCGCGTCCCGATGCCGCCGCCAAGCTGGGACATCTCCCTGCCGCGCCCCGCGAGTCGCGGCATCAGGTACTTAAGCTGCGCCAATTCGACCTGTAACTGACCTTCGCGTGTTCTCGCATGACGAGCGAAGATGTCCAAGATCAGTTGCGTGCGGTCGATCACGCGCGCGTTTACGACCTTTTCAATGTTGCGCTGCTGCGATGGAGTCAACTCATGATCGAAAAGGATCACATCGGCGTTGCTGGATGCTGCCGCCCCCGCAATTTCGTCTAGCTTGCCGCGACCAACTAGCGTTGCCGGATCAGGTTTGTCGCGGTACTGGAGGAATTCCCCCGTGACTTGCGCGCCAGCACTGGTAGCGAGTTCGCGGAGTTCTGCCAGGGACTCCTCGGCACTGAATTGCGGAACGTGCACGCTCTTGGCTCGTTCGGAACCAGAGAGAACAGCACTTCGTGCCGCACGTTGTCCGCTGGTCAGACCAACTTTCGAGCGGGTTCCGGTGTCGGCAGATTCGTCGACTTGCGGCGAAGAACCGCCGCTGCGGCGATAGTCTATCCCGACCAGGAAGGCGCGCTCGGGTGTCTCACCCGGGCGCGCTCCACGGTTATGCCTCGAACTGGAATCCCTCGGACCGAATGGAGGTTCACTTCGCCTGCGAATATCAACCCTCCGTCGTCGTAGGCGATGTTGACGGCGCTGTAGCCGTCCCAGCATTGGCTGCCGGCCTTGCTTCGGGATGCTTGGAATCTACCGAGCGCGATTCCGCTGCCTGCTGGACCCGCTCGGCGGGTGCAACCCTTTCGGGTCCGTGAGGTTTGGCCATCACAACCGTTGAGATCGCGTGCTTGAAAATCAATTGTTCCTGGTTGTTCGTCTCAAGAACGACTGAATACTTGTCGAACGAACGTATGCGTCCGGTCAGCTTCACTCCACTGAGCAGATACAGGGTGATGGTTGCTTTGTCTTTTCGGGCGGTGTTTAGAAACGAGTCCTGAATGTTCTGTGCCGGCTTGTTTTCCATCTGCCGATCTCCTTGTTGATTCGGAGCCACGCAACCCGCACCCATAATTATGCGCGCTTCCGTTCTCCCTTTTGGGAGCCAACTGCTCAAGGCCCTGAACTCACAACCGACTGCATGGCTCAGCAGTGGTGGCGAGACTTGCCGGCGCAACAAGCTGTTGTCGCACCGAGCATCAGTACGATAGGCCGAACTACGGTAGTTTTCAACCGGAACCTCGTTTTGCGTGAGCGGATGCACTCAGTTGCCGCCTTTGTGGCAGATTCCGGGCTTGAAACTACCTCGGACAAAGTACATGTGTCGCCGAGTGCTTGTCCAGCATCTACAAAGGTCAGGAGGACAGATGGACATCTCTGCCGATCTGGCCTGTTCTGCCGTTTCGAGTGCTGTCGGACTAATTCCCGCGCTATCAGCGATGCAACTCTCGATCCCGGTCGACGGAACCACAAACCTGCTGATGATCTTGCGTTGGGTGCATTTCATCGCGGGAATCGCGTGGGTCGGATTGCTGTACTTCTTCAACCTCGTCAGCACGCCGCTTTTCCGAGAACTTGATCCGGCGGTTCGAGGCAAGGTATTTCCGGGACTGATGTCGCGCACTTTGTGGTGGTTTCGCTGGGCTTCGGTTGTCACCGTGTTCGTTGGAATTTGGTACTGGATGAAGATCGTCGGAACAGATGCAAGGAATGCGGAAGAGAGTCCGGGAACAGCGATCTGGACGTTTTTCGCCATTTGGACACTTGCGTTTGTGATTTATATGGGCGTTCTGATGGCGACTCACAAGAAATCGAGCGCGGGATGGTTTGTCGGGATCGCCGCCGTTGTTGTTGTGATCGCCGCGTCGTATCTCTATGTGACCCTGAATTCTCACGGCTGGGAAAGCAACCGGTTGCTTGCGATCGGTGTCGGCGGCGGTATGGGGTGGTTCATGATGTTCAATGTCTGGGGTGTCGTCTGGCGTGTGCAGAAAAGGCTTATCCAGTGGACAGCGGCCAATGCTGCGCAAGGAACCCCGATGCCAGCGCAGGCCGCGGACTATGCCCGACTTAGCTTGCTTGCCGCCCGAACAAATTTCTGGCTGTCGTTCCCGATGCTGTTCTTCATGGGTGCCGCGAGTCACTACCCGATGTTCGTCGGCAGGTGACCCTCCCCCCTGGATTCCGGAAATCCAGTGTTTATGCGGGTTTCACCAAGGGTGATATCTCAAATTCCTGATTTTAAAGAGCTTAGAAACTGATTGGTATTCAGGTTGCGTGTGCAGTCGCCCAAGCTCCTGTCTAATTCTATATGCAAACCACGGTATGTCAATGTATAGCTAGGAGCTGATCGCCAGGTGCAAGAACACGGAGGGCTCGGCCGTGCCTACGGCACTTAAAAAGTGTCGGTTTCGCATACCCCGCACTTCGTGCGGGGCTAAATTCGCGGCTTGCCTCCGGCACGGCCTGATGTCGCGCAAGGGGAAAAAAAGAGCGCCTGCCGTTGCCGGCAGGCGCGAAAGGCTTTACAGCCAAGTTTTTCAAGACTCGTTCAGTCTCGCGACTGGCCTCGATTAGAACTCGAAGCGCAGAGCGAGCTGGGTGATGCGAGCGTTGCCCACGATCGAACGGATCTCGCCAAAAGCGGAATCGTTCATGTTCGAAACGGGCAGGTTGAAGTTGGTGTGATTAAACAGGTTGAAGAAGTTGCCCTGGAAGATGAACGCAGCGCGTTCATTGACCTTGAACTTCTTCGAAACGCCCAAGTCGGTGTTGAAGTAGCCGGGGCCATGCAGGTTGTTGCGGCCGAGACCACCGTTGCACCATGCGCCACCGTTGATGCCCGCGCAGTTCGCAGTAGCCCAATCGCCAGCCGAGAAGAAGCCAACGTTGCTGCTGCCTTCGATATCCTTCTGAATGCTGGTGCTGCTGTTCGGGCTTCCGGATCCGACGTAGCGAACGCGGTCAGTCAGGTAACCGTCGCGATTCGCGTCAAAGTTGCTGTGATACGGCGAGAACGGAACGCCAGTCTGGAGGCTGAGGATTCCGTTGACTGACCAGCCACCGATCCAGCGGTTCGACTTCAGGAACGGCAGGTCGTAGCTGAACGAGGTGACGAAGCGGTGCCGGATATCGAAGTCGGCCGGACCGTAATCGACAGCCTTGTTCATATTGTCGGTCGGGCGGGCGCCGCCACGGTTCTGGAACGCGTCGCTCATGAAGTCCAGAACCTTGGACCAGGTGTAGTTCGCGTTGAACTGGAGGCCGTTGGAGAAGGACTTCTTAACCGTGGTCTGCAGACCATGGTAGTTGGAGTTCATC
>DASPIK010000036.1:0-43101 GCA_035629075.1 Terriglobales bacterium
CTCGACCCGGCTGCGCTGTCGATGTTGTATGTGCGCTCTTCCACTGGGCAGCTTGTACCTCTGAACACCGTCGCCAAAATCACCAAGAGCGTGGGACCGCTCACGGTCAATCACCTCGGACAGTTGCCGGCCGTGACGGTGTCTTTCAACCTCCGCCCCGACGTTGCACTCGGCGATGCCGTCAATAACGTCAGCAACGTTTCCCGGCAGATTCTTCCTCAGAGCATCACGACCAGCTTCCAGGGTACTGCGCAGGCGTTCGAATCCTCGTTCCGAGGAATGGGACTCCTGCTCATCATGGCCATACTGGTCATTTACATTCTGCTCGGCATCTTGTACGAGAGCTTCATTCACCCGCTGACGATTCTCTCGGGTCTGCCGGCGGCAGGCTTCGGCGCGCTGCTTACGCTGGAGTTGTTCCGACAGCCGTTCTGGCCGCTCGAGTGGAGAGTCACTGACTTGAACGTCTACGGATTCGTGGGACTCATCATGTTGGTCGGTATCGTGAAAAAGAACGCCATCATGATGATTGACTTTGCCCTTGAAGCACAGCGCAAGGAAGGGAAAGCGGCTGCTGACGCTATTTACGAAGGCGCGCTGGTCCGCTTCCGCCCGATCATGATGACAACGATGGCCGCGCTCATGGGAACGCTGCCAATTGCTCTTGGCATGGGTGCAGGCGCCGAGTCGCGGCGTCCCCTCGGATTGGCAGTTGTTGGCGGTCTGCTCTTCTCGCAGTTGCTGACGCTCTACATAACTCCGGTGTTCTACACCTATATGGAGACCCTGCAAACTTGGGTCAATCGCAGGTTCCGCGGCAAAGGAACGCTGGTCGACGTGGAAATCGAGCGCGAACTGGCGCACACCGAATAGCGCTGAAAGGCTCTCTCTCACAGGCTGCTGCCAGTCAGCAGCCTTCTTTTTTCAGTGCGAGCCTCAGTCGGTATGCTGCTGCAAACGACTGCGCCTGCGCCGGCCGCCACACCGGGACTGTCCTCGCCAACAAAAAATCGGCCTGTGGGACATTGCCCACAGGCCGTCGTTTTGGGGACGAACACAACAGCAAAAACCGGATTGCGCTACTTAGCGCGTATCGATGTTGAATCCCACAATCACATCTACGTCCACTGGTTCATCGCCGCGCAGAACCGGACGAAACCTCCAGGTGTTCAGAGCCGATACGATCCGCTGAGTCGCATCGGCCTTTGCGGATTCGAGCACGCGAATATTCTTCAGCATTCCGCTCTTGTCCATGATGCAGGAGAGCAGAAGTCGCGCTTTGGGAACGTCGGCGGGCACGTCGGACGATAGAGGTTCGGGAGGGATCAAATCTTGCTGGAAGTTTCCTTGGTTCGTGGCGCGCTCCGCATACTGAAACACAGCCATGCCAACCTGTGTGTCGATGTAGATCGTGTAGACCTTACCGCCCTTCAGCGCACCATACATGTTAACGGCGCCACCAGAACGCGAGGTAGCGATGATCGTGATGGCCGGTGGGCGGCGCTTCTCAGCCGGTGTGCGCGAGGGCGAACCCGGGGTAGAACTTGCCGTCGCAAAACTTGGCAGCGTCACGTGTCCGCCGTTGATGGTCACCCCTGGTATAGCGGTCGTACCGCGCCCCGATCCTGAGCCGCCGGCCCCTGGCCCCATCGTCGTTCCTGGGCGAAGAGCACCAACACCGAGCCCCGCTCCGGCAGTGCCTGCACCCGGCCCAGATCCATATGTTCCACTTCCGGGTCCACTGCCATGTCCAATACCGGTCCCTCCTCCGGAACCGCCCATGCCCGGCTCTTTTCCGCCACTGGGCGACATCGCAAGTGACCCCGGCTCTCCGTTCCCGGGTACTCCTACCGTGCCACCCGGATTAGCGGAAACGATCAGTCCCATCCCACCGCCGCCCGGCGTGTTACCGGAGCCGGCGATCGAACCCATCATCGAACTGAGCGTCTTTAATGCGGAACCGACCGTCCCTCCACCATTGCCATTGCCGCCAGGCACTCCAGCAGGAGCAGGAGGAATCACCTCCACAACCTGCACAGACGCGATTGCCGGGCCATTCACATTCCTCGAGCCGATCGGGAGCGATGCATCAGGCGCAGGCTCAACAACAACTGGTGTACTCATCTGCAGCTTAGGTGCATAACCCAGATCGCGAGGTACGGCCGAAACGGGCGGCGGAACTACGTGAACATCGGGTTCAGGTAGGCGCATTCCAGCCACTTGCCGCGTCGCATTTGGCGCCGGTTGCACCACCGACGTATTCAGTTCGGGAGCGTGAATGCGATCGCGCTGGATAGAAGGGGCGGCGGGGACAGGAGCAACGGTCGGAGCAAGATTTGCGATGCTTGTAGCAGAGCGCCATCCCGCCATGGGAGGAGCTGCCGCAGGTCCCGCTGGTAATGAAAGCACGTTTGCTACACGCTCGTTCGTTCGAGGCAATTTCAAGCTCGGTGCGTCAACTACGGTATCCACCAGCTTGTTTCCACGTGCGATGCGAATGGTCTGCGTTGGATGGTAAAGCTCTCGTCCCCCAGATCTCCCACTCAATCCGGCCTGGGCGCCTCCGGAATCCGTCATCTCCGGCAGGTCCTGCCCACGGTAGTAAATGATGTGGTATTCCTTCTTGTCGAAAGTCTCGTACGGGTCAACATGCACATAAACCGGTACTTGAATGACATGTGTGAAGACTGTGACGAAGAAGAACATGGCCGCGCCGTGCATCAGAAACGACGCAACCGTACTGCGACCCGGCTTCATGCTTTCATTGCATTCACCGACGAGCGGCGGGTCTGAGCGGGAGAGCGCAGGCTTGAGCGAACTTGTGAAGCCCTGCCACCTCGGTTCCCACTCAACCAGAAAGCTTGGGCCCTCGGTCATGCAGGTACCACCTTCTTCTTCTGACCCTCATCGGCCTTTTCGAAGTGGAGTTCGATTTGGTCGCCGATCTTAGTGCCGCTGTTCCAAATGGTGTGCCACGGCAGTTCGAGCACGGTCGCAGTGTCCATGCGAACCGGGGCGAAACGCCAGGGCTTCACGTTCTCCTCGAGGTGCACGACCACGTGCTCCTGGTCCAGGTAGACGAGATCCAGCGGGAAGCGCATGGCCCAGGTGTGGACTCCGTGGCAGGGAACAATCCACAGCCCCTGGCCGAAGCCAAACGATGTTGGCCGCATTCCCATCAGTCCGCGTAGACGCGTCCAGTGCGTGTCCGCCACGCGCATATCGGTCGCCAGGAATGCCTGCCGCGTCTGGTTAAACGCGTAGCCTCGACGCGAATTCTCGCCCATAAAGCTCTCCTACGATCGTTCACCGGCGCGGTCGTAGGCCAGCAGGCCCACAACCAGGACCAACACCAATACAACGAGTTGCCAGGTCGCTAAGTTCATTGGTTAATCACCGGCAGCAGGTGGCGAATCATCTGGATGAATGCGGGCCCAATACTCACGATGAACATCGAGGGAAAGACGAAGAAGACCAGCACTGGAACCATCTTGATGGTCGTTTTCGCCGCCTGTTCCTCGGCCCTCTGGCGCCGTTCAGTCCGAAGTGCATCCGAATGCACTCGAAGCGCCTGCGCAATGCTCGTACCGAACCGATCGGTCTGAACCAGCACCGCGACTAGCGAGCGGACGTCATCTACGCCGGTTCGGTTCGCGAGATTCCGCAGAGCATCGGCGCGCGGTTTGCCGGCTCTCATTTCGAGGTTCACGAGGTTGAATTCTTCACTGAGTTCCGGGTGAGAATGCTGAAGGTCGGACCCGACGCGTTGTATTGCCTGGTCCAGTCCAAGTCCGGCTTCCACGCAGATCACAGCGAGGTCCAGAGCATCTGCCAGCGCCAGCCGAATTCTGGCCTGTCGCGCAGTGATCATGCGCTTCAGGGCGAATCGGGGCAGGATGTAGGCCGCGGCCAGCGCTACAAAGAACAACAACGGCTTTCGTGCGGCCAATCCGGACAGCAGAAAAAACCCCAGCAGTGAAATGCCCAACAGAACGCGGATACCGAAGTAGAAGGTGAGGTGTTTCGCCTCGCGGTACCCCGCATTCATGAGCAGTTGCCGTGTGCTCGACACCTCATCGGGCGATTTCGGCAGCACCTTGCTGAGCGGATCGATCACTTGCTCGTGCAGACGCTCTTCTAGCTTGGGCTTGGGTTTCGCGTCCTGCGCCTGTGGAAGAAGCGAACGAAGACGAAATCCAAGGGCCGACGTCGGTGCCAGCGTTGCCGCGAAGAACGCAAATAACGCGGCAGCTACGGTCATGAACAGAAGTACGAACAAAATGATCTGCATGGCTATACCTGGATATGGATGATCTTGCGAATGAGCAAAAAGCCGATGGTCTGCAAAACGACGCCGATAACAAGCAGCAGGTGCCCAATCGGATCGGTGAACAGCACCTTGATGAACGTCGGACTGACGAACATCATCATCACTACCAGCAGCGGCGGCAAACCCATCAGGATCATCATCGTCAAGCGCCCTTGGGCCGTGTAGACCCGAACCTGGCGCAGGATCTTGAATCGCTCGCGAATCACGTACGACAGCTTGTCCAGAATTTCCGCAAGGTTGCCGCCCGTTTCGCGTTGCAGCATCACAGCCGTTACAAAGAACTTCACGTCCACTAGAGGAACCCGCTCGGCCAGGTTCAAGAGAGCATCCTTCACCGGAAGCCCAAACTTCTGTTCCTCAAACAATTTGCGAAACTCGCCGGAGACTGGTTCGTTCAATTCGTTGGCGATCAGTTCCAGCGCAGTCGTAAACGCGTGTCCTGCGCGCACTGCACGGGCCAGCAACTCGATTGCTTCGGGGAACAATTCCTCAAATCTGTGGAACCGTTGCGTGCGGCGAAAAGACGCATAGGCGAAAGGAACGGCGAGGCCCAGCAGTCCCAATACCAACATCACCAGCACTGATCTGGACCACAGCATTCCGATCAGCCCCACGAAGGCCGCCGAGGTCGCAGCTATTAGAAGGAACTTGCCCGCACGCACCTTCATGTCTGCTTGGGACAAGAACCGTTGCAGGCGCGAGATGCGCTGTGATCTAGACAAAAGCCGGTTAAGCGCCGGAATCTCGCTCAATAATTCGTCGCGGAGCAGGGCCAACTCTTCGCTGGGTTGGCGTTCAGCGGCCTGCTGCACGGCGGTAAGGCGTTCGTGCAGTACGCGTGCGGTCGCCCGTTTCTGGTCCATCACCCAGGCGGCTGCGAATACAACCAGCACCACCAGCAGAAATACCGAAACTACGACTAGCAGCAGCATTGGCCTACACCTCGACTCGGGAGTCGAACAAAGTCGTACGAAGACGGTATCCCGCCGCCGCAAGGCGGTCAGTGAACTTCGGTCGAATACCTGTAGCCCTGAACGTGCCTTTTACGTTGCCCTTTTCGCTGACGCCGTGACGGTCGAACGTGAAGATGTCCTGCATGGTAACCACATCGCCTTCCATGCCTGTGAGTTCGGAGATACTCGTCAGTTTGCGCGTGCCGTCTGCCATGCGCGAGATCTGCACGACCGCATGGATTGCGGACGAGATCTGGTTTCTGACTGCACGTTCGGGAATGTTCAAGTTCGCCATCGATACCATGTTCTCGATACGGGACAGGGCGTCGCGCGGGGTATTGGCGTGTACGGTCGTTAGCGATCCCTCGTGGCCCGTGTTCATGGCCTGCATCATGTCGAACGCTTCGTCGCCGCGTACCTCGCCGACCACTATGCGGTCCGGACGCATACGAAGGGAGTTGATCACCAACTGACGTTGCCGAATGGCACCTTTGCCTTCAATGTTGGGCGGACGAGTTTCCAGTCGAACCACGTGCTCCTGTCGCATCTGCAGTTCGGCTGCGTCTTCGATTGTGACGATGCGTTCCGAATTCGGAATATATCCGGACAGCACGTTGAGCAGGGTGGTTTTGCCGGCGCCGGTTCCGCCGGAGATGATGATGTTCAGCCGTCCCTTAACCATTGCCGCAAGCAGTTCCAGCATTGGTTCGGTCAGGGTCTTGTTCTCGAGCAGATTTCGTGCCGTGAGCGGATCGCGTCCGAATCGCCGGATCGAGAGGCACGGACCGTCGATAGCCAGCGGCGGAATAATCGCGTTAACGCGGGAGCCATCTGGCAGTCGTGCGTCCACCATCGGCGACGATTCGTCCACCCGGCGCCCTACGCGCGATACGATGCGGTCGATGATCTGCATCAGGTGCGCGTCATCTTTGAAGGTCAGCGCAGTGTGTTCCAACTTGCCGCTGCGCTCGATGTACACCTGGTTGAAGCGGTTGACCAAAATATCGGAGATCGAAGGGTCTTTCAGCAGGGGCTCAAGAGGCCCAAGCCCGAATATCTCGTCCAGGATTTCGCGCGCAAGCCGCTCCCGTTCTGCGAAGCTGAGCGGTACAGCTTCTCCCGTAATGGAGGCGCGAACTACCTGGAGCACCTCTTCCCGTGCTGTGTCGCTGGGAGTGCGCCCAAGCTTTTCCAGGTTAAGCCGGTCAAGGATCTTGCGATGCAGGTCTGCTTTGACCTGCTGGTAATCAGTGCTTGCTGCCTGCACGTTCAACATGCTCGCTCCTATGCCGTTGTCCTAAACAGTGACCAGCTCCGCCGTTTCGAATCTTCGGCTTCGGTTAGCGCAGCAGCCAGACCAGAGAACGATCGTGCCAGCTCCGAGTGGTTCTGCGTTACGACCGGGACGCCGCGATCAATCGCGGCCGAAACTGCGGGATAGTGGTTCGGAATCTTCCACAACAACTTGGCGCCGGTTGCGGCTTCGGCGTCAGACTCGGTAAATCCGGATATCTTCCGAAAGCGGTTAAGAACAAGGCGAATGCGATCGGTGTTTCCGGTCTCGCCAAGGTACTGGCATACTCGTGCGGCGCTCCAGAGACACGCGACGTCCGTATGTGCCACTATCATCACGACATCTGAAAGGTCACATACCACCCGCGTTACCGCATCCAGTCGGCTGGAAGCGTCAACAACGACGTGTCGGTAGTTGCTAACCAGCAGATCAAATAGCCGCGCCATTTCTCCGCTCGCAGCGTCGGCGTTGTAAGGGGTAGGTGAGCCCGCCAGGAGATGCAGGCCATTCCCGTGCCGGACCATAAAGCTCTCAAGCAGGGAATTGTCGAGCCGGTGGAGGTTCCGAATCGCGTCTACAACCGTGAAGGAGGGCTTCAGGTTCAGGTGCAGCGCGGTGTGCCCCAATGGCGCCAGATCCACTAGCGCAACATTCCCGTGCGAAGCCTGCAACGACAGCGCTGTATTCACCGCGACAGTCGTTGCGCCACTGCCTCCCTTGGCATTGATGACCGTGAAAACTTTCCCGCGCTGCCCATCGGTGCGCTGTTTGCGCTGCGCTGACGAAAGGCGAACGAAGGCTTCCAGCAGACTACTTGCAGTCGTGGGCCGCTCGATGAACTCCCGCGCGCCCGCACGCATGGCCGCTACGATCGTTTGCGGTTGTGACAGCTCCCCAACGGCGAACAGTACGCCAGTTGCGAAGTCGGAGTGCAGCAATTCAAGCGCGCGAAGTGCCGGCGCAGGATCTTTAGATGGAATGTCAACAATGATTACGTCGGGACGCAGGTCTTGAATGCGCCGGACGATGACGTCCGTTGTCGCTACAGGGAACCCATTAACGCTGTGTACCGTGCGGGCGATGGTCGTCCCGTCCACCAACATTTGAAGGAGCGTCCGTTGCTCATCGTCAATGGCCAGAATTGCGACCGCAAGTTCGGACATTAGTTATTTACCTTCCTGTTTCGTTGTGTTCGTACATTCAACGCCAGACCACTATCGTGCTGACGTTGCCCCAAATTCGTCTCTCGGCGATCAATCTGCCGTGCTTGGCGCTTGTATCAGCCTGACGGGTACCGCCATCGGACCAACACCGCCGCTGCCGTCATCCCCTGCATCGATCGCGCATGACGACACATTGACCAGGTGAGTCCAGATTGTTTTATTACTTGGATCGCCAGCCTTGTCCACGAACAGTTCGGCATACCCGGCCACCTTGAATGTCTGGTTGCCCGGGTGTGGTTTCTCGCCGTAGCAGTCGTCCCAAATAGCGACGGTGATCAGTGATCGGCTCGTATCTCGTGCATCATCGGCTCCGCCGCCATAGGGGATATAGCTTCCGATGCCTCCCCATTTATCCTGCTCCGGCTGGCCGATCAGCGTCTTGATCGGATCAAGTACCGATCCGACATTCGCGCCGTTCTTCGTGTCGATCTCTTTGTTACACGCGATTGTCTCGGTCACGCCGTACTCGGCGCATCCCGTCAGACAGTTCAGAATCGTGCACTCCAGTGCCGGGCCTGTGTGGCCAGCCGAGAGTCGGATCAAGTCCCACTGGCTGGGTACGCTTGTGCCACCACCCTGCTTTCCACCGCCCTTTGAACCGTTGTTGGCGGGATCCCAGAGCACCATCTCCTGACGCAGCTTGCCGTTTAGAAAACTCCAATTCGGCGTTCTATCGGCGAGAATCATGCACTGATTGTCGGCCGCAGCCGTCGCCGGATTGTCCGCAAACGCACTGTTCGCCACCCACATCGGCTTCAAGCAATGCGTGCCGGCAGCGTTCTTCGCCGCCTCCGCCGTTGCCGTCACCTGTACGTCCACATTCTCGAACCCAATCACTTTCGCAAAGAATGTCTCGATACCGTTCGCGCCGGTCCGTGGAACCCTGACCGTCACCCTCTGCTTGTTCTCATCGACGGTCACGTCTGCGGCGGTGATGACCACATCCTTGCCGAGGATTTTCGACTCTTTGGCGACGGCGATCGCAGCATTCGTCGCCAACTCTGTCTTGTTCGGCGCAATAGCGTTGTTCACGAATACGTACGCACCTGCCAACGCTGCGGCGTCCGCCGCATGTTGCGCGCTGGTGCGCGCAGTGAACAGCACACCCAAATCCACGGCAATTGCAGCGAAGGCAAACAGTACAACGATGAAGAGCGCCAGCATCGGCAACGTCAGTCCACGTTGCCGCTGCGACAAGCGCGCCTGCGGTTGCTTGCTCGCGAATTTAGCCATGCTGTCCAACGCTGCTTTCAATGCATTCACCCTTTAAGGACTTATTGGTCCCGGTGGTGGTTATTCCAGCCGGGACCAGGAACCTACTTTCCATCCGCAGGTTTTTGGTCCTGCTTCTCATCCATGAACTTCTGCGGGAACTTCGGCCCTGCCGGCGGCTGCATCGATGGGCTGATCTTGTGCGCCGTCACAAGAACCATCAGCTCTGTCTTCGACTTCTGAAGGCTCTTGCTCTTGAACAAGGTGCCAAGAATCGGAATGTCCCCAAGCCCCGGAACCTTGCTCGAGATGTTCGTTAGCCGGTTGTCCATCAAGCCGGCGATCACGAAGCTCTGGCCGTCCTGAATTTCGAATTCTGTGCTCGCGCGTCTGGTGCTGAGCGCCGGAACCAGGAATCCAGAGAGGGTCACCGCGTTCGTGAAGTCGAGCGCACTGACTTCCGGTTTCACCTGAAGATTAATGTTGCCGTTCGGCTTGATCAGTGGAGTGAAGCTCAGCCTTACACCAAATTCCTTGAACTGAATCGTCACCGAGTTCAAACCGCCGCCCGACTGCACTACTGGGAACGGGAACTCGCCGCCGGCCAGGAAACTCGCTTCTTTGCCGTTGACGGCAATCAGATTGGGTTCGGCGAGAATCTGCAGAACGTTCTTCTGTTGCAGTGCCCGAATGAGTGCACCAATGTTCGCATCGCTGCGGAACAGGAAGATGTTGAGCAGATCGTTGAACCCGAAGCTGGCCGGCTGCCCAGTCAATCCCTGTGGATTTCCGACCGCGCCACTCGCAATCGAAGAACCCGCGGCTTGGCCGCCGCCCTGAACGCCTGCCGGAATGGACCCAACACGAGCCCCCGCCAGCGGACCAAACTGCTGCGTGCTAATTTGCCCGAACGTGTTGCCGAGTCCGGTCGAGAAGAAGTTCGCGCCCAACTGCATCAGCTCGGTGCGGTTCACTTCGGCAAAGCGGACTTCCAGAAGCACTTCCTGAGCGCCTACCGGCCCATACGTCAGCACGTTGACTACGTTCTTCGAGTATGCGCCCGCAATCTGCCCCGCACGTTCCGCATCTTCCTTCGTTGCCACGTGTCCGGAGAGAACGATCGCGTTCCTCGACGCTTCCACGCTGATCTTCTCGTCAGGGAATATGCGATGGATCTCCTGCGCAGCCGCCGTTACGTCCGCGTCAACACGCAGGTCGAAGCTTCTCGACCGTTCCTGTTCGTCCCAAAGAATCAACGAAACCTCACCGGGAGCCCGTCCATGAACGAGCACCTGCGTCGGAGTCACGACCAGAGCGTCGGCGATCGTGGGATCGGTCACTGATACGCGGCGAAGTTTGTCCGTGGTGGTGATCAACAATGACTTGCCGACCATCACGCGAAGCGGTGCCGACGCCTGGGTCTCAGGCATGTTGGGACCTGGTTCACTGACCTGGGCCGGCATCTGCGGTTGTTGTTGCGGAACTTGCGACTGTTGCTGTACTCCGGCTGCCGACTGCATCGCCTTTGCCGCGGCGGCTCCCGGCTGAATCTGCGGCGTGGACTGCTGCGCCGCAGCTGCTTCGGCTGCGGTTTGCGCCACCAAAAACGTTGGGAGGCTGATCGCCATCACCAGGGCGCACAGTAAGACCACTCGTTTGAAGTTCATCATCTTCTCCGATCAAGAGAACTGGGTCCCAGTGCTTCTTCCCGTCCGCGGGGACACGCGAACGGACAGTGCCCACGGCCGAGCTGCCGTGTGGCCCCCGGATTAAAATTTCGAAATCTGGCGATCGTTGCCGCGGATCATCTCCACCATGTACGGTGCAGGCGCCGTCACCGGGGCAGCGGCTTTGGCAAAGTGACGCGTGGGCCTTTGCGCCCGCGGGGCCGGTTCGCCACCCGGCTGCATTCGATAGAGTGTCGCGTTTTTCAGCACAGGAACCGGATCGGTGCCCGTATCAAGCGGGTTTCGCAAGCTCAACTGAATCCGGCCTTCATTGCTTGCCAGCGTCAGCTTCTGTGCGTCCTCAGGTGTAACCAGAAGCGTGATCACCGTGACCTGCTGCGGTTCGCCCTGTTCGTTCTTCTGCAGTCTCTGCCCGGCCGCCAGAACCTGCACGTTCGAAAGCACCGTCGTCGTGGTGAGGTTCTCGTTCCCTCCCTCGCCGGGATTGCCGGTCAGTATCACGTCTACCCGCGTACCCGCCGTCACAAAACCCGCAACGGAGATCACGTCGTTAACCTTGACTGAAACCGCTCGCATCCCGGACGGGATTAGCGCAGGCAGTCCGGCGCCGGCATTCTCGCCTGCAAGTTTGCTAATGATGACCAACTCGTTCTTAGTCATCGGGACTATCACGCCTCGCCCAACTGCTTCTGCCGTGGAATGAAACACTCCCGGCGGCAGGTCTGATTCAGGGAACTTGGCAAGGCGCAGGTCCTTCTCTTCCAGCCTGGTGCCGACCGCCAGATCCGTCGCTGCCACGACCACGGTGGTCGTCGGTGTGGCGCGCTGGGCACCCATCGCAACGCGCAGGACCCGATATATAGAGAAGCTTACGAAGGCCGCTAGTCCCAGCGCCACGACTCCGATTAACACCAGCCGATTACGATTCATCACTCCTCCTCAGCCTCGGTACCTCTAGTAGAGATTTCGAAAAACCGCCGTGCCCTTTAGCGGAATAGTCCCGCCAGCGCTCACAAACGGCGGAACCCACATCAAGTCGTAGTTGCATGTGACGGTCACCCTCGTGCCTGTGATCTTGGCCGCACTGCCGGGGTCGATCTCCACCGCCTTGTCCACTGCGACGGCGATGGCAGGCGTTCCTCCGCCGTCTGTATTCGGCGAACAAGAGGTCGGCACGTAAGTTGTCACATAATTGCGAGCGGCCGTTTCGATAACGGCCGTTGAATTCGTTTCCTGCAGCGATGCGATTCGCGCCGCTTCGCGGGCGGCGTTATTGATGACTTGGTGCACGCGGACGAACGCTGCCGCTTCGGTCACCAGGAATGCCAGAAAGCACAACAAGGGTAGTGCGATGGCCAGTTCAACAACCTGCGCGCCGCGTTGTCGGCTCGCCTGGCGCATCTGGCAGCGTACGCGTTGTTCAGTTGGTCTCATTCCGCATCTCCGCATTCGAGTGAATGTTTATTGAGTAGGGGAACAAGAGAAACTGGTACGGCCGCGACACTTGGATCCGCGTAAATTTCGTGTCCGCCACCCCGCCAACCGCGTGAGAGCGCTGGTCGACTAACACCGTTGCGCCAGTGATGTTCGCCGCGGCGAGGTAAGTCTGGGTCTTTGCGATAATGTCGCTCTCCGTCGGCAGCGAACCCGCACCATAGGGGCATCCCGTAGCGTCCACCAGCGAGCACGGGGACACCGCGAAGCGCGCTCCTTCCCGTGCCGCGTCGGTCATCGTCTGGTAGATGTTGTACGCTCGGCCGAATTCCATGATTGCCATCAGGAACATGAACAGGATCAGTATGGTCACGGCCGCCTCAACCAGCGTCGCGCCCCCTTGCCTGGTCTTCTTCAGGGTCTTCATGGTCTGATTACCGCCGCGACGGTACCCAGCGCCGCAGCTACGCCAAAGGGAGCGCGCAGCATCGCGGCGTTCGATACGTTGATCACCGGGTGCGCACGAACCCCGCGCGCAATGAGCCATCGCAATGTCTCGGCGATGTTGGCAAATGTCTGCCGCAGTCGGCCTGTGCGCCAGGCCTGCACCAGCGCGATCACACCAGCGGCGATCACGGCTACTTCCATAGCGAACAGCCAGCGGTTGAGTCCGAGCATTGCGCCCAGCGCTGTGATCAACTTCACGTCACCACCGCCGATCGCGCCCAGCGAGAAGAACGTCAACCCTATGGCGAACCCGATCAGGCACGCCAAAGCGGATAGCGCAAACCCGTTAAAGCCGCCTGCATACAGGTGAAAGCCGACGCCTGCCAACAAACCTGCGGTCGTGAGTGCTCGCGGAATCTTCCTCCAGCGAACGTCTCCCATCGCGGCTGTCAGCGCAAAAGCAACCACCACTGCGTTCCATATTGTCCATTCATTCCAGATCATGTCTCGTCACCGCAGTGGGTTGGGGGTTAATTAGTGGAGCGGCAGGAGACTGCTTACTTCCTGCCGCGCCGAGGGAGCCGTAGTATGCGCCGCTGTCCTACGTGGGCATCTTCTTGCTGTCCTGCGATTGCAATCGCTTTCGTCCAGTGCTGCCCATCTGAGCGGACGCTTACGCTTCGGAGCGGCAGTTAGGTGTCCGCACCTGTTGGTCTTACTTGTTCAGGACGCTGGCGACCTTCGAGAAGATAGTGTTAGCGTTGGTTCCGATCAACTGCACCGTGGTGATCACGATGACGAGAATCACGGCCAACATCAGGGCGTATTCAGCAATGTCCTGACCTTCATCGTTGTTCCATACGCGGTTCAGAATATCCATCATGGGAAGCCTCCGGTTAGATTTGAGCGACGACTTCTCACCCGCTCTGGCCTGAATACCTGCAATCCAGTGCGCATTCCCCCTCAAAGTTCCAGAATGTAAGTAGCTGAAAATCAGTGGATTACGAAGAACGCCGGTGGGTGAAAATGCAGAGTGTCCGAATTCTCGGACACATTACCAAAGAACAGTGACCGTTCGAGGTGACACTTTCTAGACACTATGTTGTACAAGGAGTAAGTAGTGTGACCGCGAAAGCGTTACTGTTGTGCTAAGGCGGTCGTGTCCGGCGCAGTCGATTGAGGATCCCGGCGGACGCAGATGACGGCCTGATTATCCGAAAACACTGTCCTCCACGATGGTTCCTCCTGCAACAGCACCGCTAACGGTGCCTCGGGAGGAAGCACTACCGTGTTCACATCGAACTTTCGCAAGACATTCCGCCAATCGTTCTCGGCCTTATACGTTCGAACAAACTCTTCGAGAAACGCGTCGCCATAGAGGTCCGCGCGGCCATCGATGAAGACTCGATACTCGGGATACAACTGCCAGATCAGATATCCGCCCCACTCATAGCTGTGAAAAATCGGCCCGGGTGGATGCTGCTGTTTTATGAACGTGACAGCGGAAGTGGGCAGTTCGCTTGTTTCGAAAGCCTTCTGGCTGTTCGCCACCTGCAACGCCCTTGTTGCACCTGCCCCCACCAGGACCAGGGCCAGCGTTGCGTGGAGCACAGCCTTTCTCGTAGGCAGCGTTGCCCAATCCTGTCGGGATACGAGCTTCCAACCGTGAACCTCAAGCAGGGCCTTGAGGCTGGCTGCCACCACAGGCACTGCGACCAGCACGAAGAGCGGAATGTGCCGCGAAGATCGCAACGCCGCATACCCCGTGAGCACAAGCAACAACAAGTCCCTGGTAGGTGCCCGTTTTCCGGACACTATCATCAGGACGAAGCTGCCGATCAGTAATGCGGCGAAGGCCTGCATCCGTGGCAGATGGAAGTCCGGAGATGCCCATTCATAAATAAGGCTCTGCTGCGAAGGCGACGAGAGCGTCTCGAGCGGATACAAGAACATCCGGTATCCATTCGGATTGATCAGCGCCGCAGCGAAGCACGCTACCAGCACCACAGCTAACGCGCGCGCCGCGTGCAGGGACTCGTGTCGCTTGTGCGGCATCACTACCGCGTCGACCAACTCGGCCAATGCTGCAACGCCCACGATTGCGAGCCCCAGTGCATATCCACCGTGGACGTTGACCCAAATCACGACCAGCGGCGGTATCCACCAAAGGACGGCTGTGTTCCGGCTTTCGCGGTGCCTGTCCAGCAGGTAGAGAAACATGCTGGCGAGCAACAGAGAAAACATCTGCGGACGCACGCCCCAGAAGGGAATAGTTGCTATAGCGCCCCATAGCGTCGCCACGCCGGCGACGTAGGGCCCGCCGTCACTGCGCCGAAACACGATCCAAAACGCTGCCGTTATGCACGCGCCGAACGCGACGATTAATCCTAACCAGCCGACCGAGCGATACACGCCGTAGATCACTACCTCCGACAGCCATTCGTGAGCTATCCAAGGCTTGCCGGGGTTCGTGTGCGAGTAGATGTCGGCGTAAGGGATCGACTGTGTTTCGACGATGTGCTGGCCTGTGCGCAGGTGCCACCAGAAGTCCGGGTCTCCTACACTGCGCGCTGCAAGAACAAAAATCCCGAGCACGATCACCAGCTCAAACAGCCGCGTTATGGTCAGGTACTTTCGCATTCCGACGGCACTATATCACCAACGTAAGCCACCAACACCAACGGGCTAACGCAACAAAAATGCCTATTTCACCATAGCCGGCGCGATCGGCACCTTTCGCGCAAATACCACGGCAGTCCCATCCTGGTGCATCAAGTTCCAGTCTGCCGACGCCCTCAGCGCATTCGCCAGTGCAGCATCCGGCTCGATCAATACATAGTTCACCCAATGCCGATCAAGAACGTCACTCCATCCTCGACGCAGCTTCGTGAGCTTAAGGTAGTCCTTCAGAAAAGCCTCACCGTAGAAGTCATGGCGGTCATCCACAAATACCGAGAATCCTTCTGGGTGCAGTCGGTAAATCAGGTACCCACCCCAGCCGTCTTCGGCGAAGACCTGCGCTTCAATCTTGTTTGACGCCAGAAATTCAGCCGCTTGAACCGGCAGGCGTTTGGACTCAAACTTCAAATCGAGTAGCTGTTTCGACCCAATCATCCCGCCATTTGCGCACACGACAAGAGTCAGCGCGACCAGTGCAACGGGCAGAACTTGCCATGTCAACTGTCGTTCCAACGCCATCATGCGCCTTGAGAAGTTGTCAGTTGACCTGGCCACCCTGCGAATCGCCGAAGACAAGTCGTCACTCAGCCGAATATCGTCCAGTGCTCTCGCAAGCATCGGTGCGGAAACCAACGTGAGCAGCATGGCGCTGATCGGGATGTTTCGCGCCGCATACAGCCCGGCGTAGGTGCTAAATGCGACCAGCAGAATGTCCAGCACGCTGGTCTTTGTCAGTGCGAACGCAAGGAGTGCAACCACCAGCAAAAGCAGGAACAGCTTTACCTGTACGAAATGAAAGTCTGGCGATAGAAATTCCGAAATGTTGTTCATCAAGAACGAGCTGCCGAGATACTCGCTCAGATGAACGTAGAGCTTGTATCCATACGGATTGGCAAGAGTAGCCGCTGACGTCAGCAAAGTGGCGATTCCAATCCGCCGCGCCATCGCCCAGTTCTGCCTTCGTGTCTGCACGTCCGACGAGGTAACAGCGGTCCAGACATTCGCCGTCGCGTAGATCACCGGCAGCACTAGCCCCAATAGGAATCCGCCATGCAGGTTCACCCAAATCAGCATGAGCACTGGCAGTAGTGCTAACCGTTTCCAGTTCCCGTCCCGGCGAAATTTGTCCAAAGCCGCGAGCCACACCAGGACGAATAGCCACGTGACCAGGTGCGGGCGAGCTAGAAAGTGAATCGACGATGCGCCAATCGCCACCAACGTCAGCGCAGCCGCAATCACCACATTGCCGCAGAGTCTGCTTGCCATTCGGAACAGCGTCGTGAATGTAAGCGCGATCAGCAGCGCGCTCAACACCACTACACCGTTCAAGCCACCGAACTTGTGTGCTATCGCAAGCACCACGTCGTAGAGCCACTCCCAGGCATACCAGGGCGAGCCATGCATGGTGTATGAAAAAGAGTCCGTGTAGGGAACCGCGTGCCGACCCAGGATCTGCTCGCCATTGCGGATGTGCCATCCCGTATCCGCATCGCTTAACAAGCGCGCGCCCCAACTCCCGAACGTAAGAAACCAGAAGGTCAGCAAAAAGATAAGATCCCCGATCGACGGCATCACTAGCCGGGCCCATACCGGAGCCTGTTGCGGGGTCAAGACAGCGGTATCGGCAGGTATTGCGGGCTCATCGCCCGTACTTGTGAGGTCCGTGTCTGCAGTCCAATTCAACGGGGGCATAGAAGTGACATGGTGCTGCGGCAAGAACTCTGCCCTGTTCGCTCTGAAAAAGCAAGCGGGAGCAGGTTCGCTCCCGCTTAGTATCCGCGTGGCTGGCTCGTCGTCGGGTTCGGCCGCACTATTAAGCTGCGGTCTTTCGCTCTGGATTCTCGATTTGCAGTTCCTCAATCAGTCGGTGCAAGGAAGACCTTGCGATTTTCAGCGTCCGGGCAGCTTGCAGCTTGTTGTTGTTTGTGTCCGTCAGTGTTCGCTGGATGAGTCGCTTCTTGAATCCGCGCACCTCGTCTTCAAACGAGCAGCTTTCGTTATCCATGTCCCACGCAGCAAATTGGGATGGCAATTGCTCCATCACGATTTCTGGGCCGTCGGAGATGACAACGGCTCGTTCAATCACGTTTTGCAGTTCGCGCACATTGCCGGGCCAATCATATTCCTGCAAGGCAGCCATGGCAGCGCGACTGATGCGCGTCACCGCGCGCTTATGCTTTTGCGCATACGACTGCAGGAATGAGTGCGCAAGCAGGGCGACATCGTCCCGTCGTTCGCGCAACGGAGGCAGGTTCAGTTCAATCGTGTTTAGACGGTAGTATAAGTCGGCCCGGAACAATCCTGGCTTTACGAGTTCGGAGAGGTTGCGGTTCGTCGCGCAAATCACGCGCGCTTCGATTTGGCGCGGCTGATTGCTCCCCAGCCGCTCGAATGTTCGTTCCTGTAAGACGCGAAGCAATTTCACCTGCAGCCCGGGCGAAAGCTCCCCTATTTCATCCAGGAATATCGTGCCACGTTCAGCCGCCTCAAAGCGTCCGCGTCGCGCAGCCGTTGCACCGGTGAAAGCACCTTTCTCGTGCCCGAACAACTCGGCCTCGATTAGCGTTTCGGGCAGCGATGAGCAGGCTACTGCCACGAAGGGCTGGCGAGACCGCGGGCTTGCCTCGTGAATCGCCTTGGCCAACACTTCCTTGCCTGTGCCGGTCTCGCCGGTTAACAGCACGGTCGCATCCGTAGAAGCCACTTTTGATGCGAAGCTAAAAATCGCACGCATCTTCGCATCGCACCCGATGATCGAAACAAAATCGCTGAGTTCCAGGCCCGACACGCGCAGGCGTTGCAATTCGCGATTCATCTCGTAAAACTGAGCAGCTCTCCGCAGGACTACCCGCAACTCGTCCATCGAACCGATTTCGAAGAAATGGTCGTACGCGCCTGCCATCATCGCGGTTAACGCCAACTGGCGCTCCGGTGACGCGAGGGATGCGACGACGGGGACCCCCATCGGATTACGAGCAATTAGTTGAAGTCGGGAGAGGCAGCTTGCGTAATCGGGGTGTTCTTGAGAGGGAAGAGCGACGACAATAACGTCACACGATGTCAGTTGTTTCCGGTCGTCTGGCGATGCCGGTTCAAGGGTGAAATCAGGGCCTAGTTTCTCGGCCAAAATATTGACGAAGTCCGTACGGCTATCGACGAAGTGACAGATCATGCAGTCCCCAGAGCAACCTTCTTCTCTGCAATTCACCTGCCGATAGGCATCGAGTTTTGTATGACTTACAGCAGCAGCAACTTGCAAATTGCTCGCTGTGGAATGTCTGGGTGCTGTTTCACAGTGAGTTATTACTCTTTCTGCATAATGCAGGGAAAAGTGGTATTCAGGTACTCAGAGTTGTCATCCAGAGACGCTCATCGGTGTAGGTTCGACACGGTTTTTCCACAGGCGCACGGCTCCGGCTGCCACTAAAGTTCGATCATTTCGGAAGACTTTGGTGCCATCACGCACTTCATACTGATCCCCTAATTCCTGGCGCGAAGATACTGGGGCGCCCACGCAACGTCTTGCCCCAGCACACGACCGGAGTGCAATGGCCAATACGGGTCACGCAACATCTGCCGTGCCAACAGCACGAGGTCGGCCTGCTCCGTGCGGATGATCTGATCGGCCTGTTGTGCGACCGTGATCATGCCGACAGCACCAGTCAAAATGTTCGCCTCGCGCTTGATTCGCTCCGCGAACCTGACCTGGTAACCTGACCCGACCGGAATGCGAACGTGCGGCACAACTCCTCCAGAGGAGCAATCGATCAGGTCGACTCCAATCGATTTCAATCGGCGTGCAAGTGCGATCGAGTCCTCCACAGTCCAGCCGCCTTCGGCCCAGTCCGTCGCCGAGAGGCGCATGAACACTGGAAAACGATCTGGCCAGACCCTACGGATGGCCTCGGTCAGTTCGCACGCGAGTCGAATTCGGTTCTCGAACGTGCCGCCGTACTGGTCCTCGCGTTTGTTGGTCAGCGGCGACAGGAACTCGTTCAGCAAATATCCGTGCGCACCGTGGATCTCCAGTACTCTGAACCCCGCTTCGAGTGATCGTCGTGCCGCATCCACGAAGCAGCGCACAGTTCGCTCGATCCCACCCTCATCCAATGCTTCGGGAGTTTGTGATTCCTCGTTGAAAGCGATGGCGCTCGGCGCAAAGATTGGGGACCAGCCACCATCACTTTCGCCCACGGGGCGTCCGCCTGCCCAAGGGACACTCGTCGATGCCTTACGTCCTGCGTGCGCCAACTGTATGCCGGCCACGGCGCCATGCTTCTCTAGGAAACGCACGACCCGAGCGATCTCGTCGATATGCTCGTCCTTCCAGATTCCCAGATCGGCAGGACTGATGCGTCCCGCCGGTTCCACCGCAGCGGCTTCCGTAATGATCAATCCAGCGCCGCCCACTGCTCGTGATCCGAGATGAACAAAGTGCCAATCGTTTGCGAAACCGTCGTCGCTCGAGTACTGGCACATCGGTGAAACGACGATTCGATTCCTTATTTCCACGTCCCGAATCTTCAGCGGTGAGAACAGGTGCATGTCACACAATCGTCCTTTCGCGAGCCTATAATCCTAAACAAATTTCGAGGATGGCGGTTGGGGAATACTGCCCAAAAACGGATTGATCCTACAGGAGTACAGTCATGGAATTCGTGCAAATCAGCGGCACCGAACTGAATGCTTCTCGTATCGCTCTGGGCACTTGGTCCATCGGAGGAATGATGTGGGGAGGAACAGATGAGCAGGACGCGATTCGTACCATTCGCGCGGCTCTCGACCGTGGCATCAACGTCATCGACACTGCCCCGGCGTACGGGTGGGGGAAGGCAGAAGAACTCCTGGGAAAGGCGCTTGCTGAGAGTCGCAGGCGTGACGAAGTCATTGTTGCCACAAAGTTCGGCATCGAACCGCGGAACGGCGGTCTTGGTCGAAACTCCAGCCGAGAACGCATCCTGAAAGACGTCGAGGATTCCCTGATCCGCCTGCGCACCAATTTCATTGATATTTACCAGGTGCATTGGCCTGATGAAAACACGCCGTTTGAGGAGACTGCTGAGACGCTCGCACTTCTTAAGAAGCAGGGAAAAATCCTTGCGGTAGGTGTCAGTAACTTCACTGCCAGGCAAATTGAACATTTCCGGAAGATCACGCCAGTGAACACGGTACAGCCGCCGTTCAACCTCTTTGAACGCCGTGCTGAGCGTGATCTCTTGCCATACACACGTCAGCGTCGCGTTACAACGCTCATGTATGGCCCTTTGTGCCGCGGCTTGCTGAGTGGCCGAATCTCCGCTGACACACGATTCGAAGGAGATGACCTTCGCAAGCAAGACCCTAAGTTTCAGCCGCCACGCCTTCATCAGTACCTTGACGCCGTTCAGAAACTAGATCGCTTTGCACAGGAGAACTACGGCAAACGCGTCGTGCACCTCGCCATGAGATGGGTGCTTGATCAACCCGGATCGGATGTGGCGCTTTGCGGCGCCCGCCGTCCTGAGCATCTCGACGCAATCGATGGCGCGATGGGCTGGAGACTGGACGCCGCAGCTATGCGAAAGATCGACGGTATTATCAGGGAGTCCGTTCAAGAACCTGTTGGCCCCGAGTTTATGGCTCCGCCAACCGAGGTTGCCGCATAGGCATAGCTGAAGGGCTGCCGGTTGTGGCTCAAGCATCCTCTCGGCAAATTCTTGCGGAAGAAAACGGAAAAAGCGGAGCACCACGCTCCGCCTTTTCCCGAGTGTCTTGAGTCGCCGGTTTACGCGTTGCCTGGCTGACCCGCCACGGCCACCTTAGCTGCGAGTCTCCCGAGATGTGCCTCTGCCACGTCCTTGAACGGGAGGAAGATCGAGAAGGCCGTTCCGCTGCTTCCCGGTCTTACGCTGCTGTGCAACCGAATCGATCCGCCATGCTTCTCGACGATCTGGCGCGCGATACACAATCCCAGTCCAGACCCCTTGTTTCCCTTCGTCGTAAAGAATGGTTCGAAGATGTCCTTGCGGTGTTCTGGCCGGATACCGGATCCGTTATCGGCCACCACGATGCGAACGCCCTTGCGTTGTAGTTTCCGCCAGTCGCGCGCGAGCGAGACACGCACAGCAACCCTGCCGCCTTCTCCTACTGCGTCGACAGCGTTGATGATGAGGTTCGCGAGCACCTGGCGCAGTTCGCCTTCAACGGCATTCACCTGACCGTGATATTGGAAACGCTTGTCAATTGTCACGCTCGCTGCCTGAATGCGTGATCCATAGAGGTCCAACACGTTTTGCACCAGCTTTGCGGGTGTAACCAGGATCGGGCCGGTCGCCCCTCTGCTGAAACTTAGAGCCTGCCTGACGATGTCCGTAATTCGTGCCAACTCCTGCTCAGCCAGCGTGACGTAATCTTTTGCCTCGCTGTCGAGCGTCGGGTGATGCTGCAGGAGGTAAAGGACATTCGTGACCGCTTCGAGAGGGTTGTTGATCTCGTGGGCGATCATCGATGCCAGTCGGCCTAAGGTGGCCATGCGCTCGGCATTTCGCAAGGCAGCTTCCGCGCGGTTTCTCTCGCGACGGTTGTCTGCTTCCTGCAGTTCGCGCTCGATTGCCGGAACCAACCGCGTCAGGTTGTCCTTCATTAAGTAGTCGTGTGCGCCGGCGCGCATCGCGGCGACTGCCGTTTCTTCTCCTATCGCTCCTGACAGAATGATGAACGGCAAGTCCAATCCGCGGGTCTTGAGCAGATCCAATGCCGCCAGAGCACTGAACTGCGGCATTACATAGTCTGATATCGCGATGTCCCACGTTCTGCGGTCGAGCGCCGCAGTCATGGCTTCCAGGGTATCGACTCGTTCGAAGATCAGCTCATATCCAGCACGCGTCAGATGCCGCCGCAACAACAAGCTGTCGTTCTCGGAGTCTTCGATATTGAGTAATCGCAGTTGTCGCTTCATCGGGTCTGAATCAGGGGCCACATCACCAGTACTTACGAGTAACTCCATCTTACCTGAGTTCAGCAGGGTCGGTACCGGGAAAAATGCCTGAGGCACCTTAGTACGTTGCACAACTAAGGGCAACCATGCACCTGCTAAAAGACGTCCACCAATGGTGGCTGAATTTCTTGTGCGGGAACGATTAATGAGAACAACAATCAAGACGTTTCTTGCCGCGGTAGTCCTGACCTTCGCTCTCCCGATGTTCGCTCAATGGCGACAGGAACCGACCACCGGTTCCACGCCGATGAGAGTGCCCGATCGCACCAACTACGCCGGCATGACAGGTCTTGGTCCTCTGCTCGAAGCCGAAATCGTTGACGAGGACGCCAACGCTTCGCAAAAGAAAGCCGTCGTCAAAGCGGAGGTGTGGGGCGTCGATCTCATCGCACCGCCGCAGGCAAACGCGGAGGTTAAGCGCACGACGGCGTTTCTCACGTATCGCCTCGATCAGCAACAGGCCATCACAACTGCGCAAAAGCAATACACGTTCTCTAATCTCCCATCCGGAGATCACAGCATCACCGTCCAATTGGCGGCCGCAAACGGCCAGCCGATGGGTGCCCCTGTCGTCCTGCATGTTCGGATCGAATGAATCACCGCTGCGGAAATGGCGGATGAGTGGCTAGAGATAGTTCTTCGGTTCACCGCTTGCTCTTTACGGGGTCCGTCACACTCGGTGATCATCGTCTAGGTCCGCGCAAACCTCCCCCCGTTCACCAATTTCTGACATCCGTTCTGTTTCGCATCTAAAATGTTCAGCAACTCATGGCCACGACTCTGGGTTACTGGAGATTGCTATGAACTCACGAAAGACATACCTGACAATCGTAATCGTCGTGTTTGCGCTGACGAAAATCGCTTCGGCCCAATTCAACCAGACATCAGCTAGTCCAACACAGCCCAATCAGACCGCTCGAATAACCCAGGGTCCAACCATCGAGTACGCCGACGACCGCTTCGCCGTGATCTCGTGGACAACGGAAGCTCCCAGCGAAAGCCGCGTCTTCTACGGCAACGATCCCACAAACCTCACGCAGGTAGCCGAAGGCGCGCCAAACACGACCACTCATCGCGTGCATCTGCCAAATCTGCTTCCCAGCACGAAGTACTACTTCCAGATCGAAACTGGGCAGGCAGGCTCACCCGGGCAGCCCACCGAAAGCTTCCAGACGGTTGCCGCCGGAGGCCAGGCGCTTCGCAACCAGCGCCCCGTGCGCGTAGCCAGCGCAACCCCGCCCAGCCCGGTAATCACCCGCGGCCCGACCATTCAGTACGCCGACGACCGCTCAGCCGTAATTAGCTGGACGACAGACCGTCCCGCTCCCACGGTTGTGTACTACGGAAACAACTCCAGCAATCTGGCTCAAACAGCCGAGCAGGGTACGACGGCCACAACGTCGCATCGCGTTCACCTGCACAACTTGTCACCGCGCACAACCTATTTCTTCCAGGTCGACACGGGACAGACTCCCGGTGTCGCGATGACCACTTACATTTTCCAGACGTCTGCGTCCGGCGCACCGCCGGTCTTTGACCGCGCAGCGGCGCAGGGCACCACCGGGACCGTGCCGCAGACCAACGCCTCGCAAGTCAATACCGGTGCGCCAGCAACCTCGTCGGCGCAGACGAACACGCCTGCGCAATCAGACACTACCGAGCAGAGCGAAGAACCCGTGCTCGCCCAGCGCCCTCGGCAGACGGTCTATAAGGGCGGCCTTCTTGTGCCCGCTGGTACCGAGTTTTCGGCGTCTCTCGACGGGCCACTTTCGAGCAAGACGTCGAAGCCCGGTGACGAATTCACTGCCAGCATCACTCAGCCAATCAGGGCTCAGAACGGCACGGTCGCGCTGCCGTCCGGAACTCGGCTACGTGGTCAGGTGAGCAACGTCGAGCAAGGCAAGATTCTCGCCAGCGTGCGCGGCAAGGCACGCATGGATCTGCGCTTTACCGAGGTTGTGCTCCCTAACGGCACCGTCCTGCCTGTCACAGCCACTCTGCTGGGAGTCGGCCAGAAGACCGGCGCAAGCACAGGTCAGGAAGGTGAAGTGACAGACAAAACTCAGGGAAAGGAAGTTGCGAAAGACGTCGGGATTGGCGCTGGACTCGGCACAGTTGCGGGCCTCATCTTTGGGAGCGCGCTGAAAGGCCTTGCTATTGGCGCAATCGCCGGTGGAGGCTACGTGCTCGCCACGCAGGGCCGCGACGTACAGATTCCAGCCGACTCACAACTGAACATTCGCCTGGATCACCAACTGAGCGTCCCGCCGCCTTCCGCTCGCCCGAACCAGCAGCAGACAACAGAACAACAGCCCGATACCACTGGACCGTAAATAGCGGGTGAAAGGGCGGGTGCGCCTGCGATCAGCAAAAAGCGCCGCTCATCAAGAGCGGCGCTCAATCATCCAATCAACAAATCACCCAATCACCAAATTCTTACATCCACCCCAGCTTCAGCTTCGCAGCTTCGCTCATCCTGTCCGGCGTCCACGGCGGATCAAAAACGATATCCACGTTCACTTCGCTGACAGTCGGCAGCATCGCTACTTTATTGTGGGCATCAGTTTTCAAAATGTCGCTCATGCCGCATCCCGGTGCGGTCATGGTCATCTTGATGTCCACGCGGTGCTTGCCATTCTCCTCTTGGGCAACATCGACTCCATAGATCAGCCCCAGATCCACGACATTCACCGGAATTTCCGGATCGTAAACCAGCCTGAGTTGTTCCCAAATGTGTTCGGGGTTGAATCCATCCGAACCCGCTGCGACACTCGCCGGCGGCGCTGTCGGAGTGAAGCCAATCGCATCGGCGTCCTGCCCGGCGATTCGCAACATGTGACCTTCATCCGTGATCACCGTGTAATCGCCACCAAGCGACTGCACTATCCTCACCGATTTACCTTGCGGTAGTACCCCGCGATACCCCGCAGGTATCTCCACCGCCTCCACGTCCCGCGTCACATTGATTGGCTGTCCGTAATCCATAATCTTTCCACGGCCGTGCAAAGAGCCGAACTCACTCTGTCGACACCTGCTCCGCGTCACCCTCGATCGCTGCTTTCATCGCGTGCCACGCAAGCGAAGCGCACTTCACGCGCACCGGAAAGTCGCTGACCCCGGAAAACACCGCCAATTTGCCAAGGCTTTCCGCTTGGGCCTCGCCGGCCTTGCCCGTTACGAGATCGTGAAATCGTTCGAATAGAGCCTCGGCATCCGTCTTTGTTTTTCCCTTCAGAGCCTGCGTCATCATCGAAGCCGATGCCTTCGACAGCGCGCATCCCGAGCCCTGAAAGCTGACGTCTTTCACCGTCTCGCCTTCCATATCCATATAGACGGTGAAGTGGTCACCACAGAGCGGATTGAAGCCTTCCACCCTGCGATTGGCGTTCGGCATCTCGCGGTAGTTCCGCGGCTTCTTGCTGTGATCCAGAATCAGTTCCTGATAAAGCTCGCGCAGGTCTGCCATTTACGCGAACACCTCGTGTACTTTGTGTAGCGCTGACGTCAGCGCATCAACTTCCTCAAACGTGTTGTACAGCGCGAACGAGGCCCGCGCGGTGGCAGGGACTCCGAACCGCTGCATCACCGGTTGCGCGCAATGATGTCCCGTGCGGATCGCGACGCCTTCCTGATCCAGGATCGTCCCAATGTCGTGCGGGTGTGCCTGCTCCAGGGTGAACGACAAAACTGAAGCCTTCTTCTCCGCCGTGCCGATAAGCTTTACTCCCGGAATTTGTTGCACGGCCTCAGTGGCTCGCTCCAGCAACGCTGCTTCATGAGCTGCGATATTTTCGAGCCCTACCTGCGTAACGTACTTAATAGCCGCTCCTAGCCCGATTCCACCCGAAATATTCGGCGTACCCGCCTCGAACTTCGCCGGCAGCTTCGCATAAAGCGTCTTCTCGAAGGTGACGGAGCGGATCATGTCCCCGCCGCCTTGGTAAGGCGGCATGTCTTCCAGCAACTTTTCCTTCCCGTACAGCACGCCCACGCCCGTCGGGCCGTATATCTTGTGCCCGCTGAATGCATAGAAGTCTGCATCCAGCTCACGGACGTCAACCCCTAGGTGCGCGATACCTTGCGCCCCATCCACCATCACTAGAGCATTCCACGCGTGCGCCTTCTCGATGATCTCCCGCACAGGGTTAATCGTCCCCAGCGCATTCGACATCTGAGTAACGGCTACAAACGTCGTCTTCGGCCCGAGCAGCTTTTCGTACTCCTCCATGACCAATTCGCCACGATCGTTGATCGGAATCACCCGAAGCTTGGCGCCGGTCTGCTCGCACACGATCTGCCAGGGAACGATGTTCGAGTGGTGCTCCATTGCAGAGATGATGATCTCATCTCCTTCCGTGAAGTTCTTTCGGCCATAAGTGCTTGCGACAAGGTTGATCGCTTCCGTCGTGCCGCGCACCAGAATGACTTCCGTCAACCGCTCCGCGTTGATAAAGTCCCGCACTATCTCGCGCGTATTCTCATATTCCTGAGTCGCGCGCTCAGACAGCGCGTGCACCCCGCGGTGAATATTCGAACAGTCCGCACAATAAAAACACGCCAGTGCGTCGATGACAGGACGCGGCTTCTGCGTAGTCGCGGCGTTATCGAGGTACACCAACTTCTTCCCATGCACCAACTGCTTGAGAATAGGGAAGTCCTCGCGCAGGGCGTAAACGTCGAACCCGCTGTCTACGCGACTCCGAGACTGACCCGCCGGTTCTAGCGAAACATGATTCAGAGCACTCATTACGGCCCTCGTATATCCTCGTAGCGCCGGCGGCTCGCCGGCTGTCGCGCGGGCGGCCCGCCCGCGTCCATGTTTTACTCCGTCGCCGCTGCCTGCGTTCCGCCCGGCAGCCACCCACCGACGCTCTCTTCCAACCAACTCCGCACCGGGCCCGGCTTCATCCTGTCCAGGCACTCGCTGGCAAACGCGAACAGCATCAGCCTGCGTGCTTCCTGCTCGGCGATACCGCGCGACCGCATGTAGAACAGTGCCTCTTCGTCCATCTGCCCGATCGTCGCGCCGTGCGTGCATTTCACGTCGTCCGCATAGATCTCCAACTGCGGCTTGGTATCGATCTGCGCACCGTCGCTCAGCAGCAAGTTTCGGTTCGTCTGCTTGGCGTCGGTCTTTTGTGCGTCCTTATGAACGATAATTCGCCCGTGGAACACGCCTCGCGACTGCCCGTCGAGAATGCCGTTGTAGAACTGCCGGCTGTTGCAATGTGGAGCGGCGTGCTCCACCTTCATGTAGTTGTCCATGTGCTGCCGGCCGTTCGCAACGAACAAGCCGTTGATCAGGCAATCCGCGCCTTCACCGGTCAACACCGGATGCACATTGTTTCGCACCAACCCGCCGCCAATCAGCACCGAGTGCGAATCGACGTTGGCATTCCGCGCCTGCTGCAAATGCAGAGTGGAAACATTAATTGCGCTCTCGTCTTCTCGCTCGATCATGTAATGTGACAGCAGCGCGTCCTGACCCGCAACAACTTCCGTCACCACATTGGAGAAGAACAGCGTAGCGCCAGCTTCCAGCCGAGTGTGGGGAGGGGTGTCTGACCCGTCCTGCTGTCCAACTGGCAAACTCACGTAATCTTCCACCACCGTCGCCTGGCTCTGCTCTTCCGCGACAATCAGATTGCGCGGATGTGCCATCAACGCCTCGGCATTCCCAACCGACACGTACAGCACGTAAATTGGTGCTTCAACGACAGCTCCGCGCTTCACATGAATGAACGCCCCGTCCTCGACGAAGGCGGTGTTCAAGGCTGTGAAGGCATCGCTCCGGTAATCCTCGTGCTTTGCGAGGTGCTGCTGCACCAGCGGATGCCCAGCTGCGATGGCCTCCGCCAGCGACATCACCACAACCTTCTGTGCCTCCGATGAAGCCTGAGGCGGCTTGTGCGGTGACGGTACTGTTCCCCGTCCCACGTCCGAGTGATCAACCTTCGACAACTCTGGCGCATACCGCCCGTTCACAAAAACCACACGAGCGCCTACCCCCGCCGGGGTCCGCCGATGAATCGTGGCGAGATCAATAGCCACAGGTGCCGTACCGTTTCCCGTCAGGGCATGGTACCCCTTTACACCACTCGCCAGCCGGAACGTCCGTGCGGACAACGGAGCCAAACTCGTGAACCGCCAGTCCTCATCGCGCAGGGTAGGAAAACCCAGTTCCCAGAACCGTGCGAATGCCTCCTGGCGCAATTGTTTCATCCATGGCGTGTCGGCTCCCGGCGCACGTTTTGCGAACGCCTCGAACTCGTCGAGGTAAGCCTGGAACGCCTGTTTCTTTTCTGTCCTTGTCTCGATCACAGTCGTTCTGACTCCTTAACGCGCCATCTGGGCGGCTTCTTCTTCCACCCAGCCGTAGCCCTTTTCTTCCAGCTCCAGCGCCAATTCCTTGCCACCCGAGCGCACGATTCGTCCGCCGGCCAGCACGTGCACGTAGTCCGGGACGATGTAGTTCAGTAGCCGCTGATAGTGCGTCACAACGACGAAGCTTCGCTCCGGACTGCGCATAGCGTTCACGCCCTGCGCAACAACTTTGAGCGCATCGATGTCCAACCCCGAGTCAGTCTCGTCCAGAATCGCGAGCTTCGGCTCAAGCATGGCCATCTGCAGGATTTCGTTTCTCTTCTTCTCGCCGCCGCTGAAGCCTTCGTTGACCGCGCGGTTCAGGAATCGCTCGTCCACGTCCAGCGCTTTCATCTTTTCCTTGAACGCAGGCAGAAAATCCATCGCGTCCATCTCGTCTTCGCCGCGATACTTCCTGAGCGCGTTTACCGCCGATCGGATGAAGTACGCGTTGTTGATCCCGGGCACTTCCACGGGATACTGGAACGCCATGAACAGACCCTCCGCGGCGACCTCTTCCGGCTTCAGTTCCAGTAGGTTCTTGCCGTCGAAAATGATCTCGCCTTGCGTAACCTCGAACGCCTCACGTCGCGCCAGCACCTGTGCCAGCGTGCTCTTGCCCGAGCCGTTCGGGCCCATGATGCCGTGTATTTCTCCGGGCCTCACCACCAGGTCGATCCCCTTCAGGATCTCGTGACCTTCAACTGCCGCGTGCAAATTCCTGATTTCCAGAATCGGTGTGCTCATTCTTTCTCCAAAAGATCGCTATTGGGCTTTGGCTATTGGCTGTCAGGGGCTCGCCGGTCTGGCTGCTAGTTCGCTTCTAGGCTCTCCAACAGCCAAGAGCTAACAGCGTCTGTGCCTTATCCCACTGAACCTTCCAAGCTCACACTCAACAGCTTTGTAGCTTCCACTGCAAACTCCATCGGAAGCTCCTTAAACACCTGCTTGCAGAAGCCATTGATGATCATGCTGACCGCATCTTCCTTGCTCAGCCCGCGCTGTTGCAGGTAGAAGATCTGGTCGTCGCCGATCTTTGACGTCGAAGCCTCGTGCTCCATCTTCGCCGTCGAGTTCTTCACTTCGATATACGGGAACGTATGCGCACCGCACTTGTCGCCGATCAGCAGCGAATCGCATTGTGTGTAGTTGCGCGCGTTCTGCGCGCCTGCGCCGATCTTGACCAGTCCGCGATACGTGTTCTGCCCAAACCCCGCACTGATGCCCTTGGAAACGATCGTGGAACGAGTGTTCTTTCCAAGGTGGATCATCTTCGTGCCCGTGTCCGCCTGCTGGAAGTTGTTCGTCAGCGCTACCGAGTAGAACTCGCCCACGCTGTCGTCGCCCTGCAGAATGCACGACGGATATTTCCACGTGATCGCCGATCCCGTCTCCACCTGCGTCCAGCTAATCTTCGAGCGCTTTCCGGCGCACTTGCCCCGCTTGGTCACAAAGTTGTAAATCCCGCCCTTGCCGGTCTTCGGATCGCCCGGATACCAGTTCTGCACAGTCGAGTACTTGATCTGCGCGTTGTCGAGTGCGACGAGTTCGACCACAGCCGCGTGCAACTGGTTCTCATCGCGAACCGGAGCCGTGCAGCCTTCGAGATAGCTCACGTACGCGCCCTCATCCGCGATGATCAGCGTACGCTCGAACTGGCCCGTGTTTTGTGCGTTGATGCGGAAGTACGTCGACAGCTCCATCGGGCAGCGCACGCCCTTCGGCACGTACACGAACGATCCGTCCGTGAACACAGCCGAGTTCAGCGTCGCGTAAAAATTATCGGAGTAGGGAACCACGGACCCGAGATACTTCTGCACCAGCTCCGGATGGTTCTTCACCGCCTCCGAAAAAGAGCAAAAGATGATGCCCATAGAAGCGAGCTTGTCCTTGAACGTCGTCGCCACGCTCACGCTGTCAAACACCGCGTCAACGGCTACGCCCGCCAGAATCTTCTGCTCATGCAGCGGCACACCCAGCTTTTCGTAGGTCCTCAGCAACTCCGGGTCGACCTCGTCCAGCGACTTCTTCAGCGTCTTCTGCTTCGGAGCCGAGTAGTAAATGATTTCCTGGTAGTCGATCGGATCGATCTTGAGGTTCGCCCACTTCGGCTCTCCCTCTTGCTTCGCCATCTTCACCCAATGGCGATAGGCTTTGAGACGCCACTCCAGCATGAACTCCGGCTCTTCCTTCTTCGCCGAGATCAGCCGGATGATGTCTTCGTTAAGCCCTTTGGGAGCCTGGTCGGCTTCCACGTCGGTGACGAAGCCCCACTTGTATTCCTGGTTTGTGAAATCCTGAATCGCCTTTGTGCTCATTTATTGCATTCTCCCAGTGGGCATACCGAGCAAAACCATGCTGTCGCCCTTTTTGGCGACCTGCAGAGGAGCCACCAGGTCTGCCAAAGTAACTCTCTGCAGCGCATCCCTGACTGCATCGCTGATCACGGCCCAGTTGCTGCGCATGGGGCAGAACGACAGCAGGTCGCAGTTGCCCGAAAGCGAGCTGCACTCCGTTAGCCCAATCGGCCCTTCCATGGCCTCGATGATCGTGGCTGCCGTGATCTCCTGCGCCGGGCGCGCCAGGCTATACCCGCCTTTAACACCTCGGTGCGAGATCAGCAGCTCATGCGCAAGCAGAATCTTAAGTATCTTGCTGACGGTTGGCAGAGGCAGGTTCGACTCGTCTGCCAGATCTCGCGCCGCCCGCGATCGATGCTCCGAATCGCGTGCGACCAGCGTCATCAGCAAAATGCCGTAATCGGTAAGTTTGCTAAGTCGAATCAATGGATTACCCGCTTTTGCCGGCCAGCGCCGTCCGCCACCCCAGACGTACGGCTGAAACAGTACCGCAACGGTACTGTTTCAATATTAGGTAGATGTGTAGCGGGAGTCAAAGGTTTCAGAACAACTGGCGCTGGTGGGCAGCGAACGGCTGTTATCGGCCATCGAGTGTGCTTTCGGGTCACGCCGCGCGCTGCGCTTCTGCGGCCCGCGCCAGCAGTTCGCGAACTTCCTCATCGCTGGTCTGCTGGAACTCCCGGTACCACTGCCCAACGGCAAAGAACCGTTCCGGGGTTCGCGGACACAACACTTCGTCTACTTCTCGGCTGAGGTGCTCGCAGGTCAGCGCCGATGCCACCGGGACGGCCACCACGACCCGTTTCGGGCCCATTTGGCGCACCGCTTGCGCCGCCGCTCTCATAGTCGAACCCGTCGCGAGCCCGTCATCCACCAGGATTACCACCTTCCCACTGACCTCAACCGGTGCTCGGTTACCTCGATAGCTCCGTTCGCGCCGCTCAACCTCAACCAACTCGCGACGGGCAATCGCGCTGAGCGTTTCCTGCGGAATCCCAAGTGCGTCCACAACGTCCTCGTTCACAACAAGCACACCGCCACTTGCGAGGGCTCCCATCGCAAGTTCTTCCTGCCCCGGGGTCCCGAGCTTGCGCACCACGAAGACATCGAGCGGCACACGTAACGCTCGCGCCACTTCATATCCCACAGGCACGCCGCCCCGCGGCAATGCCAACACTACAACGTCATCGCGCCCAGCATATTCCGCAAGTTCACCCGCAAGAATTCGCCCAGCATCTCTGCGGTCTTCGAAGTACATGAGGCTCTCTTTGCCGGATCGCGACTTGGCCCTTGCACACCGATCGCACGATCCAGATTGCCGACATACTGATGGATTCGGCGCAGCTTCGGCTAGTTTCCTCCTGGTAGCTGATGCTCATGGTTCCCGTTCACGGCTGATATCTACTAGATGAGCTGACTCCCGATAGCTGACGGCTGTGTCCATCTGGTTCATTGACGAATATTCTGCTCATCCGCATAATCAAACTAGTTGCCTGTGGCGTTGGAGTTCGCCCTTAACCGCCCCTCTTCTGGGGCAGATGACTCCTACCAGGTCCCACGGTGGGAGTGTTCGTCGAGTCAATCCCCCTCGTGAGCCAATTCTGAACTGACCTTCAAGGAATCGGTGGTCGGAAGAGGATGCTCGTTTGCAGAACTATCTCCTGGTCGGTTTAGGCGGTTTTCTTGGCGCAATTGCGCGGCTTTGTGTGACTGAATACGTGAGCGGCAAGATGGGGGCTCGATTCCCCTACGGGACGTTTCTGGTCAATTGCTCTGGATGCTTCGCCATCGGCCTGATCGTTACAGTTCTCGACTACCACGCACACTGGAATTCGAATTGGCGGTATCTTCTCCCCGTCGGCTTCATCGGAGCCTATACAACGTTCTCCACCTTCGAACTTGAGACCTTCCGCAGTCTGCAGCAGGGCGAATTCATAGCTGCCGCTCTTAATGTCGCGCTCAGTCTGCTCTTGGGCTTCGTTTTCCTTTATCTAGGCGTGATGACAGGCCGGGCCGCCGCCCGCCTTCCCCTCGGTACGCGCGCCATTCAATCGATCTCATGCGAAATCGTGGCCGATGCCGAGCGTTCCTCAGCGAGATCGTTTCAGCCACGGCATCAGCCTGGTTGGTATCCGAGTGAACCAAACTGAGACGAGCCGCTGCCATTAAGGCTTACCAAGAAGTGATCTTCTCTCGATTTAAGCCCCGAAGGTTTACTGGCCTGTGTACTATATCGGCACTGCGGTCCATCCTCTCCGGTGACAACGACGGAGCCCCGGGGTACTCTCAATGCGCGCTGCCGTTGTCCTCGTCGTGCTGCCTCTTCTGCTGGTCGGTGACATGCTTGCTCAGACCACTACACTTTCCAAGGAGACGTCAAACAACACCGCCGCGTGCAGTGCCGGTGCCAATCCCAGTCACTGCCAGGCTGCGTTCACGCCGATGACCAGCAGCGCCAGCGGGACGTTCAATCCTGCTCCCGGCAACGTAAGCAACGAGGACGTTCACCAACTCCTCTACCCCGGTGCTACTACGAAGATATTTACTTACCTCCAGCCGTGGTTCTGCATGCAGTCTGGCTCGACCGCAACGGGCGCGGGCACGAACTGCAATAAGCACATTCAGGTCGGCTACGGCTCAAATAGCGCGACCACCGTAAACAATCAGCTCAACGATATGCAGCGACGTGGGTTCGACGGTACCGTCGTCAACTGGTACGGTACCGACCCGAACGTCGGCCCAGGCTACGACTCCGCCACGAAACTCGTTCGCGACAATCTCGCGGCGCGTTGCTCGGGTCCGCAAAACTGCCCTATGTACTTCGCAATCCTCGCCGATGAAGGCTCCTACAAATGGACCAAGTGCCCACAAAACAATGGTACGGACCAGACAAGCTGCCTTGCCAGCGCACTCAAGTCCGATCTCGACTACCTCAATACGAACTACTTTTCTTCTGACGCCTACTTTCGCGTGAATAACCTTACGCAGCAGATCGATCCGAACGGTCGTCCCGTTGTTCTCTTTTTCATGTGTGAAGAGTGCTGGGCGAATCCTCGGCCGAACTGGGCAACGATTTGGGCGCAAGTGCGCGCGCACACGAATACCTACGGCAGCACGGCACCGCAGCTCTATTTCATCTTTCGCAACCAGAACGGCTTCACGCATACCGAAAGCAACGGAGCGTTTGCCTGGGTGAATTGGTATGGTTCCAGCGACCCATACGGTTTCATTTACCTCGACAACTTCTACAACACCGCTAAGAGCGTCACCACCAACAACCCTACACTCATCACTGTCGGAGCAGGCTGGAAGGGATTTGACGAAACGCTTGCGCCCTGGACCTCCTCCGGGCGCGCCATTCAGCAACAATGCGGGAACACGTGGCTACAGAGCTTTCAGCGCGTGGCCACTAACAACAACTTCGGTTCGGGCAAACAGCTTCCGTTCTTCGGCGTCGTCACGTGGAACGATTACGAAGAGGGAACCCAGATCGAAACCGGCATCGACAATTGTCTGACCTTGAATGCCTCTGTAAATGGCAACGTCCTCTCGTGGTCACTGGACTTTTCCCATTCGAGCGGTACCGAAAGCACCGTTCACCACTACGTCGTGTTCGATTCGACGGATGGCCAGAACCTCACCCAGATCGCAACCTTGCAGCCCGGCACACGCTCACTGGACCTGAGCACGGTCACCCTTGCGTCCGGAAGCTCGCATACGTTGTACGTTAAGGCAGTAGGGAAACCGTCCATTCAGAACAGGATGTCAGAGCCGGTCACCTATGGTGCTCCGGTCCGACTCGCTTCGCTCGGCATTAATCCGTCTAGCATCACTGGTGGCAACATTGCAACCGGCACCGTTGCGCTTACCTCTGCTCCGACCAGCAATACCGTGGTCTTATTGCAAAGCAGCAACAGTGCGGTCGCGTCCGTTCCGAGCAGTGTTACGGTGCCAGCAGGTTTCACGAATGCGCCTTTCTCCATCAGCACGAATCCGGTCGCGACTGCTACGTCGGTCACAGTAACTGCCGTTTACAACGGCAACAGCGCTCCAGCCACTCTCACCGTGAACCCACCAAGGGTAACGGCCCTATCACTGAATCCATCAAGCGTTGGCGGCAGCTTGAGTTCAACCGCGACAGTGACCCTGAACGGGCGAGCGCCATCCGGAGGTGCGGTCGTTTCTCTCAGCAGCAACAACACCGCCGCCACCGTTCCCACCTCAGTAACTATCCCGGCTGGCTCAACGAGCGCGACGTTCACAGTTTCAACCAAGGTCGTTAATGCAAGGACAAGCGTAACGATTGCCGCATCCTACGGCGGAGCGTCTGTGACGGCTGCGCTAACCGTCAACGTAAGTCCTACGTCTCTTACGCTGTCGCCTTCGACGGTTAAGGCGAAATCCTCTTCAATCGGCACAGTCATTCTTAGTGGGCCGGCTCCCAGCGGCGGCGCGGTAGTTTCGCTCGCTTCAAGCCGCACATCGGCGGCGAAGGTCCCGTCAACGGTGACTGTGCCTGCTGGCGCAACGACCGCGAAATTCAATGTCACGACCTCTCAGGTGCCCTCGACAACACAGGCGACGATCTCGGCGACCTACTTCGGAGTAAGGAGGACCGCCACATTGACTATCACTCGCTGATAGTCGCGCCAGCAGCGTCGGAGGTCCGGTTTGTTCAGCGGAACGTCTGACGGTGCGACATCTTCCGTAACCTTCTCATGTCGCCCACTAGGTCTGTAGCATTCCTCGGCAGGGCAAGCACATGACGACTGATCCGGTCCCGCAGCCGCCCATTTACGCCGTCCCGCGACGCTTCCCGCGTTACCACCTCAACGTCCCGCTCCGAGTCATCGCCCAGCGCCCCGACAAACTTTCCATCATCGAGGGCCGGGGCAATGAGTTGAATGAAGGTGGTATGGCCGTATTTGCCGGAGTGGAGCTAGGAATAGGCGACCAGATCGCCGTGGAGTTCACTCCGCCGTACTCTGGCTCTCCGATCCGCGTGCGATGCACCGTGCGTAATCGCCAGGGTTATCACTACGGAGTTGCGTTCATGTTGGAGGACGCATCCGACAGCCGCCGAGTCGATGAGATTCGTGCGGTACTGAAAGGCCTTGGCAAACCGGCCTGAGGCCACCGCTAGCTCGTGACCATCTCCGAACGAATCTCAATGAACAAAGTTCTCAGGCCACTTCGCCCGGTGCGACTCCCGCCCGACGCGCAATGGCCTGAGCGCTCCCTCTGCGTCTGATAACCAGTACCGCAGCTGTTCCAGCCATTGCCGCCGCACTCGCCGCAGCGATGGCAGGCATCGCGTCGGTGGGTGACGGCGGCAAGTAGGCGATGCCATTCTCGTCTGCCTGGGCAGGCTCCGGTACATACCGGCCGTGCAGCGGTGCGGGCCATTCATAAGCAAGTCGTTCAAGACCGCGTATCGCTGCCGCGCCCGTCATCGGAACACCGTGCCCTGCGGCCAGAACCTCTGGCTCAAGCCGTGCCAGCTTCTTCACCGATTCGTGAGCTGTGTCCCAGTCGGAGGTGTAGTAAACCGGAGGCCGATTCACCGACTGCCTTTTCGACAGCACGTCGAACATCGAATCCTGATTGATCGTCGTGAATGCATCGCCGGCAATCAATACTCGATCTTCTTTTCGGAAGAACGACACGTGCCCCGGCGTATGGCCTGGGGTCTCGATCACTTCCCACCCTTTCAGTCCCGGAAGCTTTCGCAGACTTGGGAACTCGCGTACGCGTTCGCCCACGTAAACTTTGTTGTTTCGAGAGGGGATAAATCGAACGACAAACGACATGAAACCGCCGACCGTTGGGTCCGGCGGAGGGTACTCAGACCTCCCGTCCACAAATGGCAACTCTCGACGATGTGCGTAGATCGGCACATCCCAATGATCAGCCAGCTCCGATGCGGAACCTGCATGATCGAAGTGCCCGTGAGTAAGCAGAATTGCCTCTGGCTTCGCCTTCTTTCCAAAGCGCTTCCGGACAGTCTTCAAGATGTCCTGAGCATGGCCGCCTGTTCCCGCATCGACAAGCACCCACTCCTTCTTGTTGCCCACGAGGTAGCAATTGGAAATGCCAATCTCGATACAGACCACATCTTTCGTAACTTCTCTGACGTTCATTCCTGAACCCCTAACTTAGCCTTGCTGGCAATCTTCAACGTCTCTTCAATGTCGGTCGGTCTTGGTCATCATTCTCAGTGTTGTCCTTGTCGCGCGAAATCTGTTCTGGGCCTCGGCGGCGTAAAGTTGGCCTGTCGCTCGCACCATTGGCGCCGTTCAACTTTCCCTGGTTCACCAAAGCGGCAAGCCGGGAGCGCACTTCATCAAACTCGCTCGTGTTGACGAGGTACTGATCACGCGGGGGTAGCATCGTTTCGATCTCTTTCTGCGCCCGCTTGATCCGATCGTCGGTCATGGGGTGGGTTGCGAATGCCTTGGCGATAATGTTCCGCTTTTCCTTGTCTTTCGCCCTAATCGTCTCGAAGAAGCTCACAAACTCGGCAGGGTCGTACCCCGCGGCGTATTGGTATTCCAATCCGAGCAGATCGGCTTCGCGTTCGGCGTCGCGGCTGAATTTCAAAAACGACATTGGAACCGCAAAGCCAGCTACCTGACGAACGGCATATCCGGCGGGGCCCCCAAAAAAGATCAGGGGAATCGATGCCAAATTGAAGATCTCGGCTTTCGTTGCATTCTTAGTCGCATGGCGCGCCGCGACGTGCGCGATCTCGTGTGCCATCACGCCAGCCAACTCGGCTTCGTTTTCGGCGGCCAGTATCAACCCTGAGTTCACATAAAAGAACCCGCCAGGCAACGCGAATGCATTGATCTGGTCGTCATCGATCACCTTGATGATGAAGGGCACCCGAGCGTCAGAATTTCGCACGATGTTCTGGCCCACGCGGTTTACATACTCCGTAATGATCGGGTCTGTTATCAACCGCGCATCGCGCTCGACCTGCATGGCCAGATCCCTGCCCATTGCCCGTTCTTTTTCCAATGAATAGAGGTTTAGGCCGCCGCCGATCCCGCGCTGTCCGATCTTCGTTAGGTCGTACTTGCCGGTTCGCCGCTTCGGCTTCTGCTTCTCGTCGGTTCGTTTGTCGTCTGCGTCAACCCGTGCTCCCGGAGCAATGGCTACGTTCGGGTTGGGGGCAATTCCGACGTTTTGATCCGGAACGGCGTCACCCGCGCGGGAAGGTTCCCCACGAACCTGTCCCGCGGCCGCAGCCGCCGTCCCCGACGCACCACCCGTGTTTTCCTGCTGCTCCGCCGACACCGCTGTCAGAGCTATCGCGGTCAATACGATCGCAAGCAGGCCAGATCTGACTTTCGGCTGATACTTTCTGCCAAGTGAAAAGAGATCTTCAGGAAGGGAACAGCCCAGCACGCTCACTGTGCACCGCTTTCAGAGAACCGCTTTCGGCCGAATCGCGAATAAACTCGTCGCTACGAGTTATTCGTTAGTAAACGTATTGATGTAGAATCGCCACCCAGTGATTGCTTGCCCCAGAGATTCCGATACGGACACAAAGGGGAGCCGGTCACTCTCACGGTCCATGTGCCAGAATCTGAGTGTCTCCTGCTCAAGTTCTCCGCTGACATCTTGACAGTTCGCGAATGGTTCCGCTAAATTAGCACTCGTTACGGCAGAGTGCTAACAACAGTCTGCCTTGGTTCTCTTGCTGTTCAGCAGTTCCCAATCCCGGCGTTCCAGTCGGGCACAGACAACTCAAAAGATTCACAGAACTGAAAGGAGTCTGATTCATGGCAACGAAGCTCACTCCCCTGCATGACAGGATTGTGGTCCGTCGCGTAGAGGAAGCGGAAACCACCCGTGGCGGTCTTATCATCCCCGACACCGCGAAAGATAAGCCGCAGGAAGGCGAAGTTATTTCCGTCGGCAAGGGCAAAATCAGCGAAGACGGCAAGGTTCGTCCCCTTGACGTAAAGGAAGGCGATCGCATCCTGTTCGGCAAGTATTCCGGCACGGAAATCAAGATCGACGGCGAAGACTACCTGATCATGCGTGAGGAAGAAGTCCTCGGCATTCTGGAGACCTCGAAGAAGGCTGCGAGCAAGTAGCGGCGCTTTCGCGGCTTTTGAGCCGCGGGCCGCTATCCTGAGCGCGAAGCGCGAAGGATCTCGCAGCGCAGGACCTCTTAAGGTGCCGCACCCTTACTTAGCAGTGACAGGGTGCACGAAGAGCTTTTGAATTCCGCGCCTGATGGCGCAAATGAATTCTTGAGGAGATTGAAGCAATGGCAAAGCAGATTATTCACGGTGAAGAGTCGCGCCAGGCGATTCTCCGCGGCGTAAACGCGCTGGCGGACGCCGTCAAAGTAACGCTCGGTCCGAAGGGCCGAAATGTCGTCATCGAGAAGAAGTTCGGTTCGCCGACTATCACCAAGGACGGCGTGACCGTCGCGAAGGAAGTCGAGCTGAAGGAACCCCTGGAGAACATGGGCGCCCAGATGGTTCGCGAAGTCGCCAGCAAGACCAGCGACGTGGCCGGTGACGGCACCACGACCGCTACGGTTCTGGCCCAGGCCATCTATCGCGAAGGCGTACGCACCGTCGCCGCCGGTGCCAACCCGATGGCCCTGAAGCGCGGTATCGAGAAGGCCATCCAGGCCGTTTGCGGCAGCGTCGACAAGGACGGCAACCGCACTCCGGGCGCGCTCGACAAGTACAGCAAGCCAGTCGCGGGCGACATGACCGCCATCGCGCAGGTCGGCACCATCTCGGCCAACAACGACGAGACCATCGGCCGCATCATCGCCGAAGCGATGAAGAAGGTCGGCAAAGACGGTGTCATCACGGTCGAAGAATCGAAGACCATGGAGACCCAGCTTGAGGTCGTCGAAGGCATGCAGTTCGACCGCGGCTACCTGTCCCCGTACTTCGTTACCGACCCCGAGCGCATGGAAGCCGTTATGGAGAACGCGCTCATCCTGATCCACGAAAAGAAGATCAGCTCCATGAAGGACCTGCTCCCGTTGCTCGAGCAGATCGCGAAGGGCGGCAAGCCCCTCTTGATCATTGCTGAGGACGTGGAAGGCGAAGCGCTGGCCACCCTCGTGGTGAACAAGCTGCGCGGCACGCTGCAGGTTTGCGCCGTGAAGGCCCCTGGCTTCGGCGACCGCCGCAAGGCCATGCTGCAGGACATCGCCATCCTGACCGGCGGCAAGGCCATCACCGAAGACCTCGGCATCAAGCTGGAGAACGTTCAGCTCGCCGACCTCGGCCAGGCCAAGAAGCTCACCGTCGACAAGGACAACACGACGATCGTCGAAGGCAAGGGCAGCAGCAAGGACATCGAAGGCCGCGTGAAGGAAATCCGCAGCCAGATCGATAAGACCACCAGCGACTACGACCGCGAGAAACTCCAGGAGCGCCTGGCGAAGCTCGTCGGCGGCGTTGCGGTGATCAAGGTCGGCGCCGCGACCGAGACCGAAATGAAGGAAAAGAAGGCTCGTGTCGAAGACGCCATGCACGCCACCCGCGCGGCTGTCGAAGAGGGCATCGTCCCCGGCGGCGGCGTAGCGCTGGTTCGCTGCATCGACGCGGTTGAAGCTCTGAAGCTGGAAGGTGACGAGGAAATCGGCGCCAAGATCGTCCGCCGCGCGCTCGAAGAGCCGCTGCGCCAGATCGTCGGCAATGCCGGTGAAGAAGGCGCCATCGTCGTCGGCCAGGTCCGCAGCTCGAAGGACGAGAGCTACGGCTACAACGCCCAGACCGGCGAGTTCGTTGACCTCGTAAAGGCCGGCGTCATCGACCCGACCAAGGTCACCCGCACCGCGCTCCAGAACGCCGGATCCATCGCGGCCCTCATGCTCACCACGGAAGCTCTCATCTCCGAGATTCCGGAAGAGAAGAAGGAACCCGCAATGCCCGGCGGCCACGGCGGCATGGGCGGCATGTACTAAGACCGTAACCAGTAACTAGCAACGAGTAGTGAAAAAGCCCCGCTCGCGAGAGCGGGGCTTTTTTGCGGCAAGAAGTCGCTTTGCGCCCAAGATGAGTCCATCACAGAGCGGCGAAGTCATCCTGACCCTGAACGAAGTGAAGGGGAAGGATCTATGCATTTTGCGCTGCTCATGCACTTTGCGCTGCTGACATCTCCGCCACCGCCCACTCCGGCAGCGCCTTCACGATCTTCACCGTCTCAAGGCTTACGTAAATCACCTGCCCAATCAGCCGCTTGATGTACTCCGCATCATCCTCACGGTTCGGATCGTTGACAATCCCGCTGCGCTTGTCGGTTGAGACTTGGTACTGGTCAACGATCCACTCCAGAGCGGAGCGGTTGCCGAGGCGGTATTCGTAGACTTCGGCGGGAATGCTCGTCAGCGTCCAGTATTCGTTGTAAATCAGGCAAGTCTTGTCCTTGCTGAGCCGCATCTTCTCCACCCGATAACTCAGCTTGCCCTGCGGGTTCTCCAGCCATTTCAAGGCGCCGTCATCCCGACCGGAGCCGCGCTCCTTTCGCGGCGCAGTGGAGGGACCTGCATTTTCCGCCGCATCAGGTTGCTTTTCATAGTTCACGTGCAGATCGGCCAGCCGCTCCCCCGCTTTTACGAACTCTCTAAACACAACACGATCGTCATCCCGACCGGAGCCAGCGCTGTTTGCTGGCGTAGTGGAGGGACCTGCATTTGACCCTGCAAACGGAATTCGCGGCAACTCCCGCTTCAGATTCGCCGCATACCGCTCTCGATACACCGGGTGGTGCAGCACGGCATAGACGTAATGGAAGATGTCCCACTTGGTGATGGAGCGGTCGGCGTAGTGCGCGCGGAACTGCTCCAGCGCCCAGTCGGTGATGTTCTCGCGGCGGTTCGTGCCGTCTTCGTCGTAGGTGTAGAAGGGAAAGCACTGGCCCGGACGGCCCCCCACGTCAATGCATGGAATGCATTCGACCATCTGGGCGGAAAATGGAACTTGTGAGTGTCCTGTTACGGCAATAACTAAGTTTTCTTTCTCCGACTTTGCTGTTGGAAAGATGCGGGGGAACTTCAGTCGCCGCTCGGTTAAGAACTTATCAAAATACAAGCAAGCATTCACGAATGGACGATATCGGGACTTCCTGATGTTGGCAGGATCGAATGGTATCTCTGCGTTCCGCACCAACAGAGATTTCAGACCAGCGGACCAACTAATTTCGGTGTCGGCAGGCTTTAAGAAACCGTCAAGTTCCTGCTCTTTGAGCCTCGACCTATTCCACCGAGCACGTTCTGCCTCATAAAACTCGATTGAGCGCTGAATATTGGCCGAAACGATTTCAGGCTGAAAGTTGTAGGCCCAACTGTCCCGGTTTGTTTTCACCCCGTTGCTTATGATTTCGAACAAAGCTGGCTCGGCATCGTCTTTCGATGCGGCGGCCAAAAAAAAATCATAGTTCGCGGAGAGGTCGTCTGTTAGCCAGTTGTTCTTGCGGTCAGGCGTTAGCTCGACAAACTGTACCCGAGATGCCGAAACAGCTTCATCGAGGAAGTTGTACTTCTGTTCCTTTCTCCAATAATCGTCCATCGAGACGTAGAAGAGATTACAACGGCGATTCTTGGATTTCGCACGGATGAAGAGATTGATCGAGACCCCTACCTGAATTCCGAAGACGTTATTGACCGTGCCGGATAGCTTTGGGTTGGCACGTACATTACCGCCCAAGTTTACGACGTAAATAGCTGAGAAGTCGCGCGCAAGGTTCAACCGCATCCCGTCAAAGCTGATGCTATGAACGAAGCTGTTATTCGTGACCAGGGCAACGATTCCTTCTTCCCCGATGCGATCAGACGCCCATCGAATTGCTTTCACATAAGGATCGCTCAAACTGTTCCTCAAAGTCGCCTTTGAGTCTCTGGCGTATGTGTCCGCGATCCGGCGGTCGATCTCTATGTAATGGCGATTCTTGTTGCCGTCGTCTTCATCTGCCTGCTGCGCGTTGTACGGCGGATTCCCAATAATCACGAAGATCGGCGACTGCTTCTGTCGCTGCACGCGCGCCGTATTTTCTTCGTTCATGAAGCCGAGGGTGCTTTGCTTGGGTTCAGCCAGTTCGAAGGTGTCCACGAGGCAGATGCCGGGGAAGGGTTCGTACTCGCCCATGGCGTCGAGGTATT
>DASPIK010000037.1:0-46536 GCA_035629075.1 Terriglobales bacterium
TTTTGTGAACATTGTGACCAAATACCATCACCAAACCTCACCGGACGTTCGCTGGGAGGGGAAAGTCCCTTCATATATGCGTGCTGCAATGATTTACGGTGCTCTTCAAGGAGTCCATTTTGAGTCCATGATGCCGACTCGCAACGACTCGACATACAGAATTTCGATTCTTTTGGGGTGCCAACCCTTCGCGCTAACTCATTGATTTTCTTTATTCAGGGTCGCTCATAACCCAAAGGTCGTAGGTTCAAATCCTACCCCCGCAACCAAAGAATCAATAAGTTGCGAGCCAAGAACGCTCCGAGCGCAGGTTCAAAAAGGTCCATTAAGACCTGCACTTGTTAGATCAACGGAAAAAGGGCTGCCGCGAGCAGCCCTTTTTCAATTCCTCGTACTGCTTCTTACGACTACGCGTGTGCTTGTTGCAGGATGGCACGTGCCATGCGAACGACCTGGCTGTTCGCGTCGCCTTTCGATTCCATCAACGCGTTCCCGTACTTCATCGTCGTGCCGATGTCCGCGTGGCGGAGCAACTTCTGCTGCACGCCCAGGGGCGCTCCGGTCCCGTCGAGCCACGTACGGTACGTCGGTCGGTTCCCATCCCTCAATTCGCTCAAGCGCTCCTCCACGCACGCTGACCGATGCGCTTGCGGCCAGTGGCGCTGAGGCAAAACGCGCCTACGTGAGTCTCCTCGTGCCATCGGAGCGTGCGCCCGCGGTCTTAAATATCCGAGCGACACCGACGCGGGTCATCACACGAATGTCAAACGTTTCTTCGGATCCAACGAAATCAAACGAAGCATAGCAATGAAGTTGCGTGACTACTCACCTGGATCAACGGACGCCGGCCACCTGAGCGGCAATTCGTGGTTCCGCGATGATTCCCAGATGGTTTTCTAGCAGCCTTTGCCTCTCGTGCGTGACGCGTACCGGCTCGCGTAGTGGCTGGCCGCTCATCGTCACTTATGTCACGGCTTAGCAGATGTTCTGAATGTTGGAACTGGACATGCTGCAGCGCATACCACCTTGTGCGCCGTTGACCAAGGCAAATGCAAAACCGATTCAATGTGGGCCTTGCGGTGCAAGCGCAACACGGTCACTTCCGCGCATAGCTTGCCGGCCGCGCACAGGATGCCTTCAGCTGGCTCGCCATACTCTGCAATGCGCAAGGGGGCGAGATCGAGTTTTACCCCGGCGGTCAGTTGTTCCAGGCGCTCGCGTGCGTCCTGTTGTGCTGCCTTCCTCATCAGCACCACATCTTCGGGTGCGTACTATCGGTTACCCTCGATGTGAGGCACCGGATCGAGCATGTGGAACAAGGCACATAGCCAGAGCTGTCGATCTTGCGACAGCCTGCGGCCCGGCGAGCGTCAATCCGAGCGAAGAGACTACGTGGAACAGATACAACTTCGCACCGAAATGGCGCGCGATACTAACTGCGTGTGAAGGGCCTTGCAGGAGGGGCGGAGAAGTTCGTTGCAGCCGAGCATCAACTGAAGGCTGCCTATGCCAATATCGGAGCAGCCCGCGCGGCTTTCTTCCCGCGAATCGCCCTCACTGCGGGCGCTGGCGTAATGAGTGGCGACCTCTCCAACTTGTTCGAGGACCACGCGAGCAGCTGGAACTTTGTCCCGCAGATAACAGCGCCCCATATTCGACGCCGGCGCTCGCAAGGCCAATCTCAAAGCGTCCTGGGTCAATCGGGATATGGCTGTTGCAGACTACGAAAAGTCTATCCAGTCGGCATTCCGGGAAGTTAGCGATTCGCTGACTCTCCGCACCAGATTGATGGAGCAGCAACGATCGGCTACGACCCCGGACTCAAATTGGAGTACTACCACCCGATTGACGGAAGTGGCTCCTTCTTAGCCCCCGGCTTCATCGTCAATAGAACGAACTTCAACTCATACGAAGGTCCCGTCCGCTCGACCGCGACACGCGACAGATTCGCAGGCTCCTTTTATGTAGGGCTCGGAACATGGCGCTTCGCGCAACTGCGGGTCGGCGTGCTTGCCGGGTACGACTCGTACGGCAAACAGGTTGTAACAGACGGGATAAGCGCCCGTAGCGAAGGATTCGCCAACTCCGAAGTGAGCTGGATCTACAATACACAGGACTCAGGCGGCTTCCTCACTCGGGTTCGAAAATCGAAGGCTCTGCTGGCTATAGCTTCCGAAGCAATTCCTTTCCGTACCTTCGTAACGAAATGACGAGCTTCGTCCCCATTTCGAAACGAGTGTCATGGGTTGGAACGGGTCAGGTGGCAACCAGTTTCGGCAAAAAGCTGAATTCCTACGAGCAGTTCACGGCTGGCGGCGCCGGACAACTAAGCGCGTTCCGCCACTAGGAGTTCCATGCAAATACCATGGCAACGGCGGGCACAGGCTTGATCTTTCATGCGCCTCCGTTGAGGCGACTGCCCGTACGTCCCGGGCTCGCCGTCTTGTACGAGATGGGCAGGTTCGATCTGGGTGCCGCCGGCTGGCAAACACATCAGAGTGCAACGGCAGGCGTGTTCTTCCCAACACCGATAGGCGCAGCAGGTTTTGCCGTCAGCGATCTTCACGGACCGGACTCAATCGCCTTCCTCGTCTCGCCTCGATGCTCGAACGAAGAAGCCTACCTGCTTCAGAAGTTCTCGCGCACGATCATAGGCACTAATAACGTTGACCATGGCACCGGCGTTTACTGCAACAGCACCGCGAGCGTGCTCCTCGACTGCCTCGGCGTGGCGGCCTCTACCAACTCCATCGCCGAACTCGCGCACAGTGACGCCATCCTTGTCGATGAAGTCGATCTCTACCGCAAGCTTCCGACCATCGGTGGTGCCGTTATCCGTGCCAAGCTCAACGGCTCCCGGCTTATCTCGGTCGGCTTTCGCCGCAACCGCATTGCAGAGAGCGCCGATGTGTTCCTGCAGATTCGTCCCGAGACGAATGCTTTGCTCTACGGTGCGATGGCGAAGGTCATCCTTGATCGCGGCCTGACGGACAACACGTTCATCAAGCTGTTTTGCGACGAATACGATTCGTTTGTGGCCATGATCGGTGACTACGACCTGCTTGAGGCCGCGCAGGCCTGTGGCGTAAGCGCGGAGCAGATCGAGGCGGCTGCAGTGGCTTTTGCACGCGCACGATCCGCGGCCATCCTCTATTCCTCCGTGGAGGCGCACGACCGCGCGACCGTTCAGTCCCTCACAACTCTTGCACTACTGACCGGGAACTTAGGGAAGCCCGGCGCAGGAATTTTCGCCCTGACCGAGCAGAACAATCTTCAGGGCGTTTGCGATATGGGCCTGTTTCCGGAGCTCTTGCCGGGCTACGTCCGGGTCGCTGACGATAACCGTCGTGCCGAGCTTGAGGGTCTTTGGAGGTCAAGCATCTCGGCAAAGCCCGGTTCAGGCGCCCGCGATGTGCTAACGGATTGCGCTGGCGGTCGTATTAAGGCTCTCTGGTTGTGTCGCTACGACCCGGTCGAAACCGCCATGTCCGGCAACGCCGAGAGCAGGCTACCCGAATTCGACCTTGTCATCGCGCAATATCCGTTCCTGACTGAAGCGGCGCGCTTTGCCACGGTCGTGCTGCCGACGGTTTTCTTCGGGGAGGAGCAGATTACGTACACGAGCACCGAGCGGCGCATTCAACTCGCCAACCAGGCGATCGATCCGCCGCCCGGTCCGATGCCTGCCTGGCAGCAGATCGTGGAACTCGCGCGGCACATGCACGCCGACTGGTCGTACACGAGCTCGAGCGACGTGATGGAGGAGATCGCGAAAGTCGTCCCGTTTTACAGCGGGGTAAGTTACGACAACCTGTTGTCGCCCCGACGGTGAACGTGGCTGGCTTCCAGTCCACCACGATCGTACTGCGCTGAGTACGTAGATTCCGGCTCCCGACTTGGTTATACCGAAGCATGGTGCCAGCCATAAGGCATATTACGTCTGGGACCCCGACGGAAACAGCGGGAACCGAATGCGCTGGGCATTATGGACGCCAGTGGCCGTGCACGACCGAACGGCCACTCGGCACGCCTACTCTTTTCGCGGAGGAAAACTCAACCTTCAAATTCGCGCCCGTCCGGAAACACGTAGTGCCTCCCCCTGAACAGGAGTATCCGTACACGCTCGTTTTCGGCCATTCACTTTATTACTGGAACCAGGACGTGCTTGTGCGTCGTAGCGAGACGCTTCGCCGCGAATACAACATCCTGCTTCTCGACTACCCGAACGGGTTTGTCGAGATCAACAGCGACGACGCAAAGAAGATCGGGATTCGCGACGGACAGCAGGTCCGATTGTTTGCGCCGCGCGGCTCAGTCGCTGTCACGGTGCGCGTTACGTCAGAAATTCGAGTGGGGTCCATATTTGTCCCTTACTTCATGGCGGATGTGGAACAGGAGCTTCTCGGCCCCAGTACCGAGGGAGTGAACACCATTTCCGTGCGCGTGGAAAAGGAGCCGATCGCATGAAGGCTCGCATCGTACATCGTAGCGACGTGCTGGACATCGTGGATCTGCTCCGCGCTCGCGGCTACGAGGTCATCGCACCTTTCCGCGTGAGTGGGCGTGACACTTGCTTCGATACTGTCACCGACCAGAACCGCGACGCTATTCAGCTACACGTTGCCAACCCAAACTATCCGCCCAAGCGGTACGTGCTGCCGCACATCGAGCGCCTGCTCGCGGTCAAGCAGAACGGCGAGTTCAAGATCGAGCCTACTTACGAGATGCCCAAACGTGCGCTGTTTGGGATTCGTTCATGTGATGTGGCGGGGATTTATCACCTGGACCGTTTCTACCTAGGACGCGAGTTCCGCGACGTTTACTACGAGAATCACCGCAAGAACCTGTTCCTCGTGAACCTTGTCTGTACCGATCCGGATCGCGATATCGGTAACGAATGTTTCTGCGTCTGCACCGACACGGGACCTGCTGCGCGTGACCACTTTGACCTTCAGCTCATGGATCTCGGTGACGAGTTCCTCGCCGTTGCCGGAACCGCCGCTGGCGAAGTTCTATTTACTGAGAGGATCTTTAGACCCGCGACGAAAGAACACGTTGAGCGCCGCCGCGCAATCCTGGACGCAACACGCAAGCGCTTCAGGAAGCCGACCACGAGCTGGTTCTCGGCGACTGTCCACTACATATCTAAGGGCGACGTTCTGGAAAAGACCTGGGAAGAAATCGGCAACCGCTGCATGGAGTGCGGCGGCTGCACCTACGTATGTCCGGCCTGCACCTGCTTTACTGTGAGTGATCGCCGAACGGGACCTGACGAGATCGAGCGCGTGCGCCTCTGGGATTCCTGCGCGCTGGGCGGATTTACGCGGATGGCGGGAGGCCACAACCCGCGCCGTGCCGTACACGACCGACGAAACCGCCGCTTCTTCCGCAAGTTGGCGCACTACTTCATTCAGCGAGAACTCTCAATGGCTTGCGTTGGGTGCGGGCGCTGTGTTGCCGTGTGCCATGGTGATATCGGCATGCCCGCCGTCGTTGAAGCCATCCGTCGCGCAACCGGGGAGGTGGCCAAATGAGTATCGGAACAGGAAAAGTTCGCCTGCCCGATGTGCCCATTCCGCACCCGAGCGAAAATGTGTACCTGCCGAAGGTCGCGGTGCTCGATCGAGTGGTTCCCGAAATCGCTGATGTGAAGACTTTCTACTGGCACTTCGCCGATCCTGCAGAGCAAGAAGCCTTCAAGCGGTTCCGACCAGGGCAGTTTGCACAGGTATCGCTGTTCGGCGTCGGGGAATTCCCCACGTCTTTGCCCCCGAGCCCTACGGAGGCAGAAACCTTTTTCACGGTGCGCCAAGTTGGAAGCTGTACCACGGCCCTGCATCAGCTCAGGCCGGGCGACCAGTTTGCCGTGCGGGGACCGTACGGCAACGGCTTGTCCATGGAGGACTACTTCGGCAGGAATTTAGTCTTCGTCGCGGGAGGCATAGGACTCATCCCACTGCGCTCGTGCATCGTCTACGCCCTCGCGAACCGAGATAAATACAAACGCATACAGATCTACTACGGCGCAAAGACTCCCGCTGAACTTATGTATGTCCCGAACCTGCGCGAGTGGGAGCAGTTAGAAGGCGTCGAGTGCTATCTCACTGTCGATCGAGCAGATGCCGCGTGGACAGGTAACGTTGGCGTTGTGGGTAGCCTATTCAAGAAGCCAGGAGTGGAAGTCGCTGTCGAAGACTCGATTGCGTTCGTCTGTGGCCCGCCCGTGATGTTCAGGTTCGTTATCAAAGACCTGCTCGAAATGGGGATAAGAGAGCAGGACATCGTGTCTACACTTGAGCGCTACATGAAATGCGGCGTTGGTAAGTGCGGCCACTGTTGTATCGGCGTCGCGTACGTCTGCGTTGATGGCCCGGTTTTTACGTACGAGCAGATCAAGAACCTTGGCGAGGAAATTTGATGAATCTGCGCCAACAACTCGGACAAGTGCTGCGCGGCCGCGTCTGCGTGATGGGCCTTGGCAACGTCGAGTACGGTGATGACGGCTCTGGCATTCACTTGGCTGCGAGTCTGATTGGAGCAGGGATTCCGCACGTGATTAGCGTGGGGAATACGCCAGAACGTCACCTTCGGCGCGTGGCCGACGCCAAGTATGACCGCGTTCTTTTTGTGGATGCCGTTGATGTTGGCGCGGAACCTGGTTCGGCCGTCCTGCTCAGCGTCGCTGAGATATCCACGCGGTTTCCGCAAGTCTCCACCCACAAGATCTCACTTGGCCTGCTTGCGCGATGGGCGGAAGAGAATGGCGTCGGTGAGGTCTGGCTGCTCGGAGTACAACCAGGATCCACTCGCCCGGGCGATCGGCTCTCGCAGCCAGTGCAGACCACGCTCGGCGCATTTGCACGCTGCTGGCGGGCCTCGCTGCGGGATCGACATACTCTCTTGTCGGCGTCAGCCGCGAGATGATGAGCATGATCACCCTTGAACCGCTGTTTGCGGTCGCGCTAATCGTCGGCGCTATCCACGCGCACTCGTTCCGGCTCGATGCAGTCCTAAACGGTTCTGTCTATACGGACGGTATCCCATCGTCTGGTGTTGTGCTGCTCGCGGTCATGTTGCTGTCATTGCAGGCATTCGTGCAGCGCGTCCCATTCGACATGTCGGAGGCGGAGACTGAATTGATGGAAGGCCCGCTCGTGGAGTATTCCGGCCCCAAGCTCGCGCTGTTCAAGTATGCGCAGATGGTGAAGCTTGTTACCTACAATGCTCTGTTCGTCGCTTTATTTGTTCCGTGGGGATCGGCGCTGCCCCTGCCGTTTGCTTGGCCGCTCTTCTGGTTGAAAGTTCTCGTGCTGGTCTTGTTGGTCACGGCTGTTGCCGCCACGCACGCCCGCTACCGTATCGACCAGGCGATACGGTATTTCGCAACTTTGTTATGTGTTTCCTTCGTGGCGCTGGTGCTAGCGACCTATGGGTACTGACGAGGTGGCCGCATGTCCGTGATGAGCAAAATCGGTGAAACGCTGGTCTGCCTTAAGGCCGGTCGCGTCACGCTGCCCTATCCCGCCAAAACGGAGCCGCTGCCGGACCGCCTGCGCGGACGTCCGATTTTCAATCCGGCCAGGTGCATCGGCTGCGCGGGCTGCGCCAACAACTGCCCGGCACGCGAAATCCTCGTCTACGACGTATGTCAGGAGATCCGCATCCTGAAGTATCTCGGCCGAAGATGCACATATTGTGGTCGCTGTGCCGATCTCTGCCCCGAGAAGGCTATCACCATGAGTCACGAGTTCGAGAATGCCACGAATGACGCCGCCGATCTTCAGCAGCGGCTCGAACTCTTCATGAGCACCTGCCAGCGTTGCGGACGCTGCTTCAAGGGCCCGACTATTTTCGAAGAACTGAAGATGAAAGGCTACCGATTGGACGATCTCCAGCACGACCGCTGGGTCTTCAAGTCGAAAGCCTATCTGGATACTGATCCGCCAGCGGATGACATCAAGATTGAGTTGGATTGAGCTACCGGAAACGGACGTACGTATGCTAAAGACGCTTTGCCAGGAGATGTTCGGCCGCTCGCTGTGGGTCTACCACGCGAACAGCGGCGGCTGCAACGGATGCGACATTGAGGTCCTTAACGTCCTCACACCTTATTACGACGTCGAGCGCTTCGGCATCAAACTAGTCGGCTCGCCCCGTCATGCCGATGTCATGCTCTGCCAGGGGCCGGCACTCCGCGCGACTGCCGCATCGCTAAAACGCGCCTACGAAGCAATGCCTGCGCCGAAACTGGTGTTTGCCATAGGCTCGTGCGCGTGTGGCGGCGGCATATGGTACGACAGTTACTCGGTGCTCGGGCCGGTCGAGAAAATTGTTCCGGTAAACTATTACATTCCGGGCTGTCCACCGCGACCCGAAGCCATCGTTTACGGGGTCGCTGTCGCACTCGGGATTGTTGAAAAGAAAGTCGCACCCATCCAGTTCAAGCAGACGGAGCTTCCGATCCCGCTGTATCACCCTGCAGAGTTGCATGATCAGGGCGACGGCATGGTCGTCTACGAACGGGTACAAAGGATGTAGGGAATGCACGAATTCGCGGCAATAAAGGCCTTAGTCCACGACGCGTGCGCACATCTGTCGACGGGAGAGCGAGTTACTCGGCTGACAATCGTGGTCGGAGAAGCTTCGGGCCATGATGAGGAGCACCTTCGGGCACACTTCGATGAGGCCTGCCGCGGTACTCCCGCCGAAGGAGCGACCCTGCAGTTTATAAGCGAGAAGCTGACTGCTTGTTGCAGCCACTGCGGAGCCGAATTTCCAACTGAAGGGCTGTTGCTTGCATGTTCCCAGTGCGGAGGCGCTGAGCTCGCAATAAGCGGTGGGGAGACTATAAGGGTGAAAGCCATTGAACTCGCCTGATGCGAGTGTCTGAACATTGCCACCAGGTGTTTGGTCGCTGCGCATTCAGCTTCAACAATCTGTGAATCTCCTTGGAGCCAAATCTTCCTGCATGCTGAAATAATAGCGGAGGGCTAGGGATTCGCTGCGAGACGGCGCAAAAGAAGGGGGCGCAAAGGCGCGAGCCGATGAACAAGAACAACCGAGAGTACATGTCGGCGATTCGCCGCCTTGCCATAGTGTATCTGCTGCTTGCTGCTTCTCCAGCGGCTTTGATGTCGCAGGATCGTTCGGTCTTATATCCTGGCATCGGAGCTACAGTGAATGGAAAGGCGGCGAAGATTACCTCTGTGATGTTCGACGGCGACAACATTCAGACCGGTGCAGGTCCAGCACAGATTGTCGAGAACGGATCTATCGTTCGTGTTGAGCCGCACACTTCGCTGCGATACGGCAGCTCTCTCGTGCTCAAGTGCGGCGCCGTCACCGTGACCGGCAGGAGCGTGATCGAAGTCAATGGGCGCAGGGTGGCTGGACTAAACCCAAGTGATGCGAAGTTTGACGTCGTGAATCGCGACGGCAAACTTCGCATCAGCGTTCAATCCGGTTCCGTTTCGTTCGGCGATGAGGTCATGAATGCTCGCGCCTCAATTTCGCTTCCGGGAGCAGCCGGTTGTGAGAACCCCGTGGCTGGCGCTTCGAAAGGACGTAGCAAAACGCTTGGAGTTGCTGCCGGAGGAGCAGCCGCGGCTGGCACGTGTCTGGCTTACTGGTGCCGCAGCAAAGAAAAAATTAGCCCATCACGTTTAGACGGCAAATGAGGCTTGGGTTGTAACCCGGTCCCAACCGTGCAAGTCGCAGACCCACTTTCAGCACAGGCAATCACTGGCCTATTTTCGCCGCACATGTCGGTCGCGATGTGCGCTGCTCTTGGCCGGGACGCTATGAATTCCGAGCCACAACGAACTCGGGCATCCACAGCAAGGCACGTTTGATGTCGGAGTCTTCGAATTGGCTCAGTGCCTGCACTGCATCCCGTGCATACTCGTTTGCTCGACCCAGTGCAGCGTCCACCGAACCGTAGCGGCTCAGAATGGCGAGTATCTCTTCGTGCGTGACGCTGCGGAAAGCGCGCTCCCCCAGCACGGTTTCGATGGTGTTGCGCTCATCCGGTGTGCAACGCTGAAGCGCGTGTATCACTGCGGCGGTTACCTTGCCTTCGCGCAGGTCGCTGGCGACGGGTTTTCCGAGCACTTCCTCAGAAGCAGTCAAGTCAAGCACATCATCAACAATCTGAAAGGCAAGACCTAGGTTGCGCCCATACGTAGCCAGCGCCTTTTCCTGCTCCTCAGTCGCACCACCCAGTATGCCGCCGAGCCGCACACATACTGAGAAAAGGCAGGCTGTTTTGCGGTAAATGAGATCCAGATACTCGCGCTCGCTGACCAGTTTTCCGAGCGTTTCCATCTGCAGCAGCTCACCCTCGACCATCTGCTGGGTTAGCGCAATCAGAATGTCGAGCACGCGAAAGTTCCGCTCTTGCACGGCCACTGCAAAGGCTTGCATGTAGAGCCAGTCGCCAGCCAGAACGCACTTTGAATTCCCCCATTGTGTGTTAGCGGCTGGACGTCCTCGGCGCGTATCCGCCTCGTCAATAATGTCGTCGTGAACCAGCGTGGCGGTATGAATGATTTCAACAACTGCGCCCAACCGGATCGAGTTTGGGCCGTTCTTGCCGAAAAGCTTAGCTGCCAGCAAAAGCAGGGCAGGCCGAATGCGCTTTCCCCCACCCCCACGCAGGTACTCGCCGATTTCGGTGATCACCTTGACGTTCGAGACGGTATCTCTTCCGAATTCCTGCTCAATTGCGGCGAGGTCGTCGCGGAGCAGGTCGAAAATCTCTTTCGCGTTTGCCGTTGCTGGAGTGTTCAATCGATTGCCCGTGTCACGCGCTCTCTACTCTCAAATGTGTGTCTGATCATGGGGCACACATAACTCTTCGTTAGCTAGATCGGTAATTCGTGAACTGCAAATCCAGCCCGAGGTCCTGCTGGCGAAGCAATGCGATGATCTCCTGCAGCGTATCGCGGTCCTTGCCGGACACCCGCACCAAGTCACCCTGAATCGAGGCCTGCACCTTCTTCTTTGTGTTCTTAATTAATTTGACGATCTCGCGGGCCTTGTCGATATCGATGCCCTGCTGCAATTTCACACGCTGCCTGACCGTTGCGCCGCTCGCTGCCTCAATTTTTTCATAAACCAGGTTCTTCAACGGCACGCCGCGTTTTACCAACTTCGCTTGCAGCACGTCATTAACGGCTTTCAGTTTGTAGTCGTCCGCCGAGGTCAAGACGAGTGCTTCTTTGCCCTCCAGCGTGATGTCCGACTTGGAATCTTTCAGGTCAAATCGCGTATGTATCTCTTTCAACGCCATCTGGATGGCGTTGGTGATCTCTTGCAGATCCAGCTTGCTTACAACGTCGAAAGAGTTCTCGGCCATAACTATTTAGTGTAAACGGCAACTGCCAGCCGGACTAGCAGGATTTGCGCCAAGTTCAGGGCGCCTCTACTGAAGATCAAAAAACCGCAGGAAGTTTTGCGTCGTCTGGACGCCTACTTCCTCCGTCAGCATCATCCGGAGATCCCCGATATGTCGTGCTATCTCGGCTACATAGGCCGGTTCGTTGCGCCGTCCACGGTAGGGAACCGGTGCCAGGTACGGCGAATCTGTTTCAATCAAGACCTGATCCAAGGGCGCCATTCTCGCCGCCTCGCGAATGTTTTCCGCCTTTGGAAAGGTGATGTTCCCGGCGAACGACAGCATGAACCCCAGCGCCAGGGCCTTCTTCGCATGTACTAAGGTGCCTCCGAAGCAATGCATGATCCCGCCCAGCCCGGTCGATCCCCAGTGTTCTGCCAAGACTTGCAGGCACTCGTCCCACGCATCCCAACTGTCCTTCGATGAGCGGCAATGAATGATCACCGGCTTCTTCGCCGCCTTTGCCATTTCCAACTGATCGAGGAACACCCTCCGTTGTACGTCGCGCGGAGAGAAATCGTACCAGTAATCCAGCCCGATCTCGCCCCAGCCGACCACTTTGGGATGTTGCGCCCACTTCTCCAATTGGCTCAGGTTTGCAGCATTCGCAAGCTTCGCCTCGTGGGGATGTACGCCAACCGTGGCGTAAATTACCGGTGCTTTTCGCTCCGATGCACCGCCCGACAATCCAAATGCTCCGAACTCCTCCGCTAGCCGAATCCCGCAGTCGGCCTCTTCAGGCCGACTCCCGTTGCCGATCGCAAGCAGGTACGCCACTCCGGACTGGTGCGCGCGTGCCACTACTTCGGCGCGATCAGCCGCATATTTCGGCCCTTCAAGGTGGCAATGGGAATCGACGAACATAGCTTTCGGATGTCTCGTAAGTTCGGATTTGTCGGAAGTTCACGAGGTATCAGCCTGACTGCGCGTCCGAAATCTCCGAAACTTCCGACACCTCCGCCCCTTTACTTCAACTTCGCCCCGACGGGCACTTCCTCGAGGAATCCCGCCAGCACCGGTGCACCGCCCTCGAGCGATGCAGCGAGCAGCATGCCCTGGGACTCCAGTCCGCGCAACTTTCTTGGCTGCAGATTGGCGATGATGATGATTTTCCGGCCAACTAACTGCTCCGGCGAATACGCCAGCGCAATGCCGGCCACGATTTGCCGAGTCTCGTATCCGAGATCGACTTCCAGTCGCAGTAGTTTGTCCGCTCCCTTCACCTTCTCCGCGACCTTCACCTGTGCTACTCGAAGGTCAATTTTCGCGAAGTCATCAATCACGATCGTCTCAGTTGAAGGCGCCGGCACTCCGCTCGCTGCGGGCGCGCCATCTGACGGCCCCACTGCCGATTGTGCCGCAGGCTGACCCGCTTCGGCTCCCAAGCCAGCAGGCATCTTCGCCGTTGAAGCCTCTGCCGCACCTGCCACGGGCGCCACTTTCTTCTGTTCGTTGCCAGCGCTTGCAGCTTCCGCCTGCGCCACTGGAGCATTCCGCTCCTGTTCCATCGTCTGCATCCTTTCCACCGTGCTCTTGTCTGCGCGCGGGAATACCGGTTCAACCTTGCCAAGCTTCGTTCCAACCTGAAGCTGTCCCCATTTCAGACCAGCGAGCGGGAACTTCGCGATATCGCCGAGCCCCAACTGCGCCCAAATCTTCGCTGTGGAATCCGGCAGCACCGGATGTGCCAGCGCCGTTACGATCCGCAGGGCTTCAGCCGTCGTGTAGAGAACCGTCGCCAGCCGCGACCGGCTGTCGTCATCCTGCTTATCCGCCAGCGACCAAGGTTCGTTTTCCACGATGTACTTGTCCACCGCACTCACCAGCCCCCACGCAGCTTCCAGAGCCTTGGAGAACTGGTAGTCGTCCCAGAGCGCGTTGAAACTCGTGATCGTCTCGCCTGCGAGCGCTTGAATCGCATCATCTGCCGCGGTACGCGTTGCAGCCGTCGAGGGGTACGGCACCTCGCCCTTGAAGTACCTCGTGATCATGCTGAGCGTGCGGCTGGACAGATTTCCAAGGCCGTTCGCCAGGTCGGAGTTGAAGCGCTGCACCAGCGCGTCGAACGAAAACGACCCGTCCTGCCCGAACACAATCTCGCGGAACAGGAAGTACCGCAGTGCGTCGCCACCGAGCACCTCAAGGATCGTCTCCGCTCGTACGATGTTTCCGCGCGACTTCGACATCTTGTCCTGCTCAAAGAGCAGCCAACCATGCGCCATGATCGACTTCGGAAGCGGCAGCCCTGCGGCCATCAGGAAGGCCGGCCAATACACGCAGTGGAACCGCACGATTTCCTTGCCAATCATGTGGACGTCAGCCGGCCAGTAACGCGCGTACCGCTCCTGGTCCTTCTTGTCCGGAGAGCCGTAGCCCACGCCCGTCATGTAGGTGCAAAGCGCGTCGAGCCACACGTACATCACCTGCTCCGGATCGTCCGGTACCGGGATGCCCCACTTGATGTTTCCACGGCTTACGCTCAGGTCGCGCAGACCTCCGCGCACGAACGACAGAACTTCGTTCTTGCGGGTCTCCGGCCTGATCCAGTCGGGGTTGTCGTTGTAGAACTTCAGCAGCTTGTCTTCAAACGCCGACAGCTTGAAGAAGTAGTTCTCCTCCGTCACTGTTTCCGTAGGACGCCCGCACTCCGGACAAGGCGTTCCCGGCCCGCCCTCCGTAACGTACAGTTCGTCGAACACGCAGTACTGACCCGTGTACGAGCCCTTGTAGATGTAGCCCTTGTCACGCAGGGTGCGGAATAACTCCTGCACCCCGCGTTCGTGCGCGGGATCGGTCGTTCGCATGAACTTGTCGTAAGAAATGTTCATGCGGTCCCAAAGCTCGCGGAAGCTTGCTGACACTTCATCCGCCAGTTGCTTGGGCTGCTTGCCCGCGTTCGCGGCCGAGCGCTCAATCTTCTGCCCGTGCTCATCAGTTCCGGTCAGGAAGTGGGTATCCACGCCAAGCATGCGCTTGCGCCGCGATATTGCATCGCAAACGATCGTTGTATAAGTGTGCCCGATGTGCGGCCGCGCGTTCACGTAGTAGATAGGCGTGGTGATGTAGAACTTCGCCTTGTCGTTAGCCATTGTTCTTCTTGTCCGATTCTTGCAGGAACATCCGCATCGCTTCCTGCATCACGCTCTTCAAAGGGATTCCGTGCTCCGCCGCAATTCGGCGGCAGTCTTCGTATTCGGGAGTGCAGTTCGCGTCTATACCGTCCAAGTCCGCTACTTTCACGCGAACTTCGCCCCATCGCGTCTGCACCGCTACTTGCTTCCGTGGCAGCGCATACCGCTGCTCGTCGCGCGTTCGCAGGCCAATCGTCGTCGTCTCGGCGAATACCAGTCGCGCAATGCGCTCGCGATCTTCAGGCCGCGTCAGCACCGTCAGCAACATGCCTGGCCGGTTCTTCTTCATCTGCACCAGCGAGACGAAGGCATCCAGCGCGCCCGCTTCGAGCGCCTTGTCCAGAAAGTGCCCGAACATCTGCGGCGTCATGTCGTCGATGGTAGTCTCGAGCACGGTGACGGTTTCTATCGGAAGTCGCCCACGCCCCGCGTTTCGGCTGCCCGAAACTTCCGAAACCTCTCTTCCCACCGACTCTCCAATGGTCAACCGCAACACGTTCGCCTGTCCCGGCAGATCGCGATATCCCGCGCCATACCCTGTTCGGCCGACCGACATGGTAGGAAAGCTGCCAAAATGGTCCGCCAGAACGCTGACTATTGCCGCGCCTGTCGGCGTCACCAGTTCCTTCTGCACGCCCGTCGAAAAGACGGGTGCATTTCTCGACTTAAGCAACTCAACAGTCGCTGGCGCAGGGACGGGAAATGTTCCGTGTGCGCATACAACCGTTCCGCCACCCACGTTCAGCGGAGAGCACATCCACTGGTCCACACCCAATGCTTCACTCCCCACCGCCGCGCAAACGATGTCGACAATCGCATCGGCCGACCCGACTTCATGGAAGTGAATGCTCTCGAGATCCGCATTGTGAATCTTTGATTCTGCGCGGCCTAGCGCCTCGAAAATCGCTGTCGCTCTACCCTTGGCGCTCTCACTGATGCTCGCGTGCGAAATGATATTGCGAATCTCCCGGAGGCTCCCGCCATGCGAGTGCGTGTGCTCTGAACCATGAGTATGCCCAGAATCGTTCGCGTGCTCATGACCGTGCTCGTGAGCGTGCGAATGGCTGTGCTCAGCATGGTGGTGGTCATGCGTGTGCCCGTGGTCATGTCTGTGCTCGTGCTTGCCAGCAACGGACTTCTGCTCCTGGAATACCTCGCGCGGTACATCCTTTTCGCCGCCAACAATGACGTCGACTTTAGTCGCCGACACCCCGCCGCGGACCACACGAGAAATCTCCAGTCTGGCACCTACGTTCAGGGCCGCAACAGTCTTCTCCAGCAACTCCGTCGACACTCCCGCATCGACCAATGCGCCAAGGAACATGTCGCCACTGACGCCGGAGAAACAATCTAGATAAGCAATGCGCATGAGATGATTCGCCTTTTGGCTGTTGGTGTTAGCTGTTGGTCAATCTCGCTTTGACTCTGCTGACACCGTGTCCCAAATGCCAAAAGCTAAGAGCCAACAGCCAAAAGCCTTCTGCCGAATCATTCATCATAGAAATCCGCCCGCAACCCGTCAAACACAACGCACTGCTATAATCTGTTGTTTCCTCAGTGATTTACGACTGCCGCCGCGCCCACCGGCGCCTCCGTGCAGTTCTTCGGAAGGACCCCGAATTGTATAGCCAATTACAGCGCCGTCTGGTCGAGCGCGTGCGCGACTTCTTGCGCCGCCAATATGAAGTTGAACTTAACGGAATCGTCGTCGAGCAGCCGCCTAAAGTCGAGTTGGGTGAATACGCCCTGCCGCTGTCTTTCGAACTTGCCAAGAAACTGCGCAAGGCTCCGCGAAAGATCGCCGAAGAGATCGTTGCCGGCATCGGCAAGATCGACGGTTTCGAGAAGTTGGAAGTTGCGGGAGCTGGCTACATCAACGCTCGCCTCACCCGGAACGAAACTGCCGCCGCACTTACTGGCACAACAGATCTCGATCCTGTGCTTCAGGAAGAACGCGTGGGCCGAAAGATCCTGGTCGAGCATACCAGCATCAACCCCAACAAGGCGGCGCACATCGGCCACTTGCGCAACGCGATCCTGGGAGACACTTTCGTCCGCCTGCTCTCCGCTGCCGCTTTTTCTGTCGATGTCCAGAACTACATCGACAACACAGGCGTTCAGGTCGCCGACGTGGTTGTCGGCTTCGTCTATCTCGAGAAAATGTCGAAGGCTGACATAATCGGCCTCATAGAACGTACTCACAAGTTCGACTTCTACTGCTGGGACCTTTATGCCCGCGTTTCCAGTTGGTATGAGGAGGACAAGGCTAATCTCCAGAAGCGGCTCGACACCCTCCACGCAATCGAGCACGGCGGCAACGAACTTGCCGAAATCGCCGAGCTGATCTCCACCGCCATCCTTAAGCGCCATTTGGAAACGATGGATCGCCTTGGCATCGAATACGACTTCCTGCCACGCGAAAGCGAGATCCTCAGCCTCAAGTTCTGGGAACTCGCCTTCGAGCAGATGAAGCAGAAAGGTGTTCTTTACTTCGAAACAGAAGGGAAGAACAAGGGCTGCTGGGTCATGCGTCGTCCTTCCGCGATAGGCAAGGCGAAAGAGGAGCTGACCGAAGATGACACGAAAGTCATCGTTCGCTCCAATGGCACGGTTGGCTACGTCGGCAAGGACATCGCCTACCATCTCTGGAAGTTCGGCCTCCTCGGCCGCGATTTCGGCTACTGCAAGTTCTACGAATACCCGAACGGCAAGCAGGTCTGGATATCGGCCAAGGAAGATTGCGGCGATCCGCACCCGCACTTCGGCGGCGTATGGGCCATCTACAACGTCATCGATGCCCGCCAATCCGAGCCTCAGAACACGGTTGTGGATGCCATTCGTGAACTCGGCTATGAAGACCAGGCCAGCCACTACACCCATTTCAGCTACGAAATGGTTGCGCTCACGCCGCGCTGCGCCTCTGAACTTGGCTACACGCTCTCAGAAGACGAATGGGGCAAGAGCTACATTGAAGTGTCCGGTCGTCGTGGTTTTGGGGTAAAAGCCGACGATCTCCTCGACAAACTCATCGGCTCGGCGTTGAAGGAAGTTGACGCGCGTCATCCTGAACTCAGCGGAGCAGAGCGCCGCGATATCGCAACCCAGATCGCCGTGGGTGCGCTGCGGTACTTCATGCTCAAGTTCACCAAGAACTCCGTCATTGCCTTCGACTTCAAGGACGCGCTCAGCTTTGAAGGCGAAACCGGTCCTTATGCTCAGTACGCTGTCGTCCGTGCTACCAACATTTTCAGAAAGGCTGGGATAAGGCCGGAAGACGCACTTGGCTACCGGCCAGACTTCAAGGCCTACTTGAGCGATGGCGCTGGGAATGAAATTTGGGAACTCTGGCTTGCAGCCGCCAAGACCACGTACATCATCGAGCAGTGCATCTCGACCACAGAGCCTGCTTTCGCGGCCAAGCACGCCTTCAATTTGGCGCAGCTATTCAACAACTTCTATCACCGGCACCACATCCTGACCGAAGCTGACGAGGACCGTAAGCGTTTCCTCCTGGCCACCGCTGCCGTCGTCCGTCGCGAACTTATTCGCGTGTTGGGCGTCATGGGCATCACTGTCCCTCCGGTTATGTAGAAACGCCGGAACGTAAGTAATTACGGTGATGTGAGCTACGGCATGATCGCAGAACGAGACGCCTCCCCGACGGGAGGTGTTTTGCTTGCATTTCCGACCTACTCAATTGCTTTGTCGAACGCTTGTTTTTCTTCCGGAGAAAGCGGCCTCGTTGCGCCCTTGGGCAGATCTCCGAGTTGAAGGGGGCCGATGGCGATCCGGATCAGCCGAAGCACTTCGAATCCGAGTTCTGTAAGCAAACGGCGGATGTGCCGGTTCTTGCCCTGGTCCAGCACGATTTCGAGCCAGGCGTTGTGCTCTCCGTGGCGGACCAGTCTGACGCTGCGCGCTCGTAATACGTCACCGTTGGTGTCGCGAACGCCTTCCAACATGCGTGCAAACACGCTCTCGCCGGGGATGCCGGACACTTGCACGTGGTAGGTCTTGGACACGTGCGAGGCGGGGTCTGTGATGCGCGCAGCCCATTCCGAGTCGTTGCTGAGGAGCAGAAGACCTTCGCTGGCCTTGTCCAACCGTCCGACCGGGCCAATCCACGGCAACCCCGGTGGGAGGCAGGAATAAATCGTTTCCCGACCCTTTTCGTCCGAAGCGGTTGTTACCAGTCCGCGAGGCTTGTTCAACATCAGGTAAATTTTTGTTGCACCTTCGACAGGGCTGGAATCGACTTCGATGCGGTCACGGCTGAGGTCAACCGGGTATTCAGGGTCACGACGGATAGATCCGTTCAGGCGAACACGGCCAGTTTTGATGAGTGTGAAAGCGTGAGAACGCGAGCAATAGCCGAGCTTGGAAAGCGCTCGGGCCAACCCGACTTGTCGCGTGCCCTCCATCATCTCGCCACGCCTCCACTAAAACAGTAGCGCCGGGTTGGAGCCCGGCGCTACCTCTCCTGTGTGAACGTACGCTTACTTCGCCAGCGTCGACCTCCGCTGGGGTGACTGCTGTTCGACTTCCAGCAGTAGTTCGCGAATCGCCGTATCAAGTTGTGAATCCACACCTCTGCCACTTTCGCCTAGCGGACGCTGTACCTCGACGTCAACGTGGCGAGGGTGCATCTCCATGTCAGTGCCGTCAGCCCCCGTTATGCGCGTGTTCGGAATCCGCAGCAGCGAGCCGTCGATTAGCGGCACGTTAGAGGTGTAGATGATCCAACCAGCGGTGGCCTCGCCGATAACTTTGCCCAGGCCGAGTGCGCGGTAGCCCTCGGTGAAGTCTTCGGCGTCCGAAAGCGAATGCTGGTTCGTTACCAGAATCGTTGGCAACTCGAGCGATCGCTGCCCGAGATAGGTTCGCGCCGGCGTCGGTCCCATGCCACGGACTGTCATAGTGAGATAGCCACGCCGGGCAAGGACATCAAGTGCGTAGGCATTCACGAATCCGCCGTTATTGTTCCTGATGTCGATAACAACACCCTTGCGAATGTGGTTGTCTGAATCGAGGTCCAGAATCAGCTGGTTGAGCGACTCGCTTGACATGTCCGGCATGTGGACGTAGCCGAGTCTACCCCCGCTCACCTTGTCAACGTACTCGCGGTTCCGTTTCACCCAGTCACGGTATACGAGCGCTTTTTCAGCCGCCATACTGATGGGCTTGAGCACGACACTGCGTCTTGCGCTGCCACTCGCATCGGAAGCAATGGTCAGCGTGGTCTTGCGCCCGATCTTGTACTGCAGGAGGCCGTCGAAGTTGGTGTAGGGCTTCAGGGGTGCGCCGTCAACGGCGATGACGAACTCGCCCTGCTTCATCCCAGCAATCGCAGCAGGGCTCAGCGGCACGACTTCGGTGATCCGCAGACTTCCGCTCTTTTCGTATTCAGACGCGTCGAATAGCAATCCTACCCGCCCGGTCACGGTCTTGCGGTCTTCCATTGGAGCACCGACGCCGGTGTGCGACGCATTCAATTCGCCGATCATAAGACTCATCAGGCGACGCATCTCATCGGGTGTTTTGGCTGCGGCGACTCGCGATGCATAGGTCGTGTGCAGTCCGTTCCAGTCAGCGCCGTTCATCTTCTCGTCGAAGAAGTTGTCGCGTAACCAGCGCCAGCCCTGTTCGAACGCCTCGGTCTTTTCGCGGTTGAAGTCGACGTCCATCTCAGCACTCACCGGGATCGGGCGCGGCTTGGGAGCATCCAGCGTGACGGCGCTAATGCGACCGTCGTCGAGATAGTAAAGCTCCTTGCCGTCGGGCGTGAACTCCATTCCACCCTTCTGCCCTCGCGTTGCCGTTACCTGCTTGGCAACCGGAGGTTCCTTCGACAGTTCGTCGAGGGGATAGACGTAGATGTTCTGCTGACCGGCAACTTCGGCTACGACCGCGAGCCACTTTCCATCGGGACTGATGACCTGGCCGTCGGCGTCGAGGCCCAGCGGCAGCATGGTCATGCGTTGGCGAATGCCTTCGAGCACAATTTCCGTTCTGCGTGCCTTAGGGCCTTTTCGATCCTCTGTTTTCGTTGCCGAATCCGTTCTAGGTGCCTCGAGTTTCGCGGGTTCCTGATCGCTCGGGGATTGGGCCGATGGCTTTGTGTCCGGCGTCGGGCCCGAGGGTTCCGATTTTTCCGGCTTGTCGGACTGGAAGAGATCCCGGAAACGGTCTTCACTAAATTTCGGCGTACGAGGCGTAAGGTCAATACGCGCGATCTGCGACGTCTCTGTACGCTGCCCTGTGTGCAAGAGCAGATACTTGCCGTCCGGGCTCCACTGGATCCCACTGCTGAACACGTTGGGAACAAAGCTGACTTGCCTGGGTTGGCCACCAGCGACCGGAACCACATGGGCGTTGCGGAACATCTTGTCGCCCCAACTTGTGTAGGCAATCCAGCGGCTATCGGGCGACCAGTCGAAGGGTTGCGATGCTCCCAACGGCGGTCGGTCGAGGTGGCCGGTCGCTATTACCGCTTCCTCGGAGGACGATAATTCGAGCACAACCAGTTCGCGCCGGTTACGCACGAAGGCAAGCATTTTGCCGTCTGGTGAGAACGCCGGGCTGTAGTTGTCGTGGTCCCCGCGGGTGAGTTGGGTCTCTTTCTCGTCGGCGAAGTTATAAACGAATAGGTGATCCCGGCCATCGCGGTCGGACACGTAGACGATGCACTTGTTATCTGGCCACCAGGTGACCTGGGACTCTCGCGCCGTTGTGGCGGTTACGCGAACGGCATCGCCGCCGTCTTTGGCAGGAGCAGCGAATACCTCTCCACGCACGATGAAGGCCAGCTTCTTGCCGTCGGGAGAGAGTGCGAAATCGCGAATGCCATCGGTGATTCTTCTGTGTTCGACGGCTGCTCCGGCGGGCGATCCGCGCAGTTCGATAGGAATGCGGGACACGGTCTTGTCCGCCAGCGTAAGCCGCCAGACGCCGAAGTCGCGCTCGAACACTATCGTTCTTCCATCTCGGGAGATCGAGGGCCACAAAACGCGGCCGGACGTAAAGGACGTCAGTTGAACGAGCTTGCCGCCCTGCGGCAGCGCCCAAAGATTCTCCGCACCACTGCGGTCAGACATGTAATAGAGCGTTTTCCCATCGGGGCTCCACATAGGCCAAAGGTGTTTGGCCCCTCTAGGGACAACCTGCTCGTAGTTGCCATCGCGCAGCTTCCAGATTTCGGTCTGGTCGATGTGGCTGTGGCCGTTACGCCACCACTGCGCGCTTGCCACTCCGCGTGCGACAACCGCGAGCGTCTTGCCGTCGGGTGAAGGGCTGCCGAAAAATTCGCTGGCGTAGCGCTCTGCAGTGACGGGCATCGGCGTACCGCCAAGCACAGGCACCCGGTAAATGTCGTTCATGCCAGCGATATCGTGGCCTGTAGTCGAGAAATACACGTACATGCCGTCGGGCGACCAGGAATCGAGCTGCTCGGAAGCATCGTCATACGTGAGGCGGCGAAGGTTGCCGGTGGAGAACTCCAGCACGTAGATATCGCCATTGCCGCTGCGACTGGACATGAAGGCGATGTACTTGCCATCTGGCGAGTAAAGCGGCCTCGATTCCGTTGCCGGATGGGAAACAAGAAGTTGCGCATGTCCGCCGGCAGCAGGCACGGTCCACACATCACTACCGGAGACGAATGCGATCTCCTGGCCGTCAGGCGACTGGGCGGGTTCCGCGAACGAAGGCTGGGCCACTTGGGCCAGCAAGGCCAAAGGCAAGAGGAACAGGCAGATGACTGCGAATAAGGTACAGCGCGACAGCGAACGCCGCGTGGACATTCATCCTCCTCGGAGCGGGTTTCTGGCCCGGTCGACTGCAATCGGGATCTCTGGTTTTTCGACGGCAATCATACAAGGAAGTGAGCTGCCAGGCGCGCAAAATCAGCGGGTTAGGGGAAGTCTCGCGGGGATCTAGCCTTTAGGTCTTAGGCGGCTGCTTTCAACAGAAAGGCCATCCGAGATTCGGATGGCCTTGGTTGGGAGAGAACCCTGTTTACGACCGAGTGTGTACCGAGATAGCTGGTTCTCGCTGCACCTGTGCCGCCTTCTTTTCAGTGCCGATTCGCATACCGTAAAACGAGCGGTAGACGAAAAAGAACGAAACCAGGAAGAAGGCCAGGGCGAGGATGTGGCCGAGCGTCGGGCGCGAACTTGCGAGCGTCACGGCCAGTTCAACTGCAAGCAGCCCGAATAGTGTTGTGAACTTGATGACCGGGTTCATGGCAACGGAGGATGTGTCTTTGAACGGATCTCCGACGGTGTCGCCCACGACCGTCGCAGCGTGCAAGTCGGTGCCTTTCTGCTGAAGTTCGACCTCGACGATCTTCTTGGCGTTGTCCCAGGCGCCGCCAGCGTTTGCCATGAACATCGCCTGGTACAGGCCGAAGATGGCAATCGAGATCAGGTAGCCGATGAAAAAGTACGGCTCCACGAAAGCAAAGGCCAGGGTGCCGAAGAACACCGCAAGGAAGATGTTGAACATGCCCTTCTGAGCATACTGCGTGCAGATCTCAACGACTTTCTTGCTGTCTTGAACCGAAGCTCTTTCGACGCCTTCCAGCCGAATGTTGGCCTTGATGAACTCGACTGCCCTATAGGCACCCGTCGTCACCGCCTGGATCGAGGCGCCGGTAAACCAGTAGATCATCGCGCCGCCGGTGACCAACCCGAGCACGAACGGCGCGTGGAGCAGTGACAGGTTGGCCACTCTCTCCGGAGAGAGTCCGTGCGTGAGCGCCATGATGATCGAGAAAATCATGGTCGTTGCGCCGACGACCGCTGTTCCGATCAGCACGGGCTTCGCCGTGGCCTTGAATGTGTTGCCCGCGCCATCGTTGGCTTCCAACAAGTACTTAGCGCGTTCGAAGTTGACGCGGAAATTATGTTCGCGCTGAAGTTGGCTCTCTATGCCGGGAACCTGCTCGATCAGCGATAGCTCATATACGGATTGTGCGTTATCAGTAACCGGACCATAAGAGTCGACCGCAATCGTCACTGGTCCCATGCCGAGGAACCCGAAAGCAACGAGACCGAATGCAAACACCGCAGGGGCGAGCATCAGCGGCGTGGTAGTTCCGGGGAGGTTCGCGCCGAGGCCAAGCGTGCTGACGAAGTATGCGATGCCCATCAGCACGATCATTGCGCCACCCAGGTAATAGCAGGAGAAGTTGCCGGCAACCAACCCGGAGAGGATGTCCAGGGACGCTCCGCCTTCTTCGGCTGAGGTTACGACTTCCTTGGTGTGGCGCGACTCGGTGGATGTGAAGACCTTGACCAACTCGGGGATGATCGCTCCAGCCAGCGTGCCGCAAGAAATGATGGTTGCGAGCTTCCACCATAGTGTCGGGTTTCCGCCGAGGTTCGGAATCATCAGGTAGGAGACGATGTATGTCAGGACGATCGAGACGATAGATGTGACCCAAACCAGCGAAGTGAGCGGAGTCTCGAAGTTCATCTCGTCGGCATTGCCGTATCGCGCACGTGCAAACGCGTTGTTGGCGAAATAAGCGCCGGCGCTGGAGACGAGCATCATGATCCGCATGGCGAAGATCCAGACCAGCAGTTGAACCTGGATCGTTGGATCAGACACGCCGAGCAGGATGAAGGTGATCAGGGCTACGCCGGTTACACCGTAAGTTTCGAAGCCATCGGCGCTAGGCCCCACGGAGTCTCCCGCATTGTCACCGGTGCAGTCAGCAATAACGCCGGGGTTACGCGCGTCGTCTTCCTTAATCTTGAAGACGATCTTCATCAGGTCGCTACCGATGTCGGCAATTTTGGTGAAAATGCCGCCAGCGATGCGAAGGGCAGCCGCGCCCAGCGACTCACCTATTGCAAAGCCTATAAAGCACGCGCCCGCGTACTCACCCGGGACGAACAGCAGGATGAACAGCATGATCAGCAGTTCGACACTGATCAGCATCATGCCAATGCTCATACCTGCTTTCAGCGGAATGGCATAACAAGGAAAAGGCTTCCCACGGAGGCCGGCGAATGCCGTGCGCGAGTTCGCGAACGTGTTCACGCGGATTCCAAACCAAGCCACGCCGTAACTGCCTGCGATGCCGATGAGGCTGAAGAGCAGAATAATAGGTAACGTAACCCCAACAGGCTTCCCCTGAACGGGTGCCAGCCATCCGAAGTACGCCGCTATGATCACCGCGATGAAGACCCAGAGAATCACGATGAACTTGCCCTGCGTCACGAGATACGTCTTGCACGTCTCGTAAATAAGCTCGGAAATGTCGCGCATTGAGCGATGCACGGGCAGGTTTTTCAACTGCTGATAAATCACCAGGCCAAATAGCAGACCGGCGGCGCAGAATATTAGACCGATCATCAGCAGGGTATGGCCATCGATCCCCAGAAAACTAACTTGGCTCAGGTCAGGCAGCCTAAGGCTGGCTTCTCCGCCGCCGTGAGGCGTGACAGGGGCTGTCGTTGCCGGTTCCTGGGCGATCAGCGGCGCCTGCAAACAAGCAGCAATGATGAACGCGGTGAGCGCGACTTTCGACGCCCGGACAGAGAACTTAGGCCCGAATTGCCGCGGGCCAAAGGCAAAGACGGAAAGGCTCCTCGCGAGCCGGGTGTGCATACACTATCCTCCGTAGATCACATCGAGCAGCGACTTCATACCCTTGCGTTCCGCGGCACCAACAAGGGTTTGGCCAAACCGTGACCGCCACACACGCGGAACTCTCGGCCAAACGGCTTTCGAATGGCCCGCTGGTTTCGAAGGCGCTTTCACGATCAGAAAGGGCCTAAAAGCGCGAACGATGTTGGCCGCACCTTCGACTACAGTGCCCCACGTGGCCTGTCTTGGAGTTCCTCGGATCGAGCCGCCGAGTAGGTCCCCACCGGATCGTTGATCAGTCCCCCCACTGGGACTGGTAAAAGCCTGTTTGCACGCAACAAAAAGCGTATCCCGGGCTTGATGGCGTGCTTTATAGCATGCCAGTCCATGCCGGTCAATCGCGTTTGATGCAAGTTGCTGGCTTTGGGTAACTTTTGCACCATTCAGCAGGGATGTTGACAGCTACTTGTCTCGCAATGAACATGGAACCGGCTTACCCTAGGAGGAATGATGGGGCGGTGTTCGAGACGCATCGGTGTTTGGATTCTTTTGCTGGTGATCTGCCTTGGCAGTGTGGCTGCCCAGGAGATTGCAATTGTCGATAAGCCGATTCGATACGACGAAGAGCGCACTGCGCTCACACTCGAGTACAGGCGGCAGCACCAGGGTGGCGATTCCAAGGACGTGAAAATCGATCCGCAGGTGATCGTTCTGCACTACACGGCGAGCGAGTCTTTTGACGGTGCGTGGAAGTACTTCGACCGTACTCGGATTGAGAGCGAACGCGCTCTGGTCGCGGCCAACGGAGCGGTTAATGTTTCAGCTCAGTTCCTGGTCGATCGCGACGGCACCATATATCGCCTGATGCCTGAGAATTGGTTTGCTCGTCATTGCATCGGGCTCAACCAGGTGGCGATCGGGGTCGAGAACGTAGGCAATGGCACTACGCATCCGTTGACTGAAGCGCAAGTGGCAGCAAACGCGGCATTGGTTCGGTACCTTAAGCAAAAGTTCCCGAAAATTGAGTACCTGATCGGCCATAGCGAGTATCGCCGAATGGAAGGCACGCCGCTCTGGAGTGAGTCGAATCCGAGCTATCGGACACCAAAGTCCGACCCCGGAGACGACTTTATGAAGCAGGTGCGGGCGAAAGTGGCTGATCTAAGGCTGCAGGGGCCTCCCAGCTAAAGACACCCTGACACACACGCCCTAGCGTCTGTAGACGGCGACTCCAGTCGTTATCTGGAGAATTGCTTCAGCACCGCGGCGAGCAGCGCTTTTCCCTGCGCTTCGCGGGACGAACAGCACGTCGCCAGGCTGGAGTTGCTCGTCAGGCGCTTTGGCGGAAAGAATCTTCTTCAGAGAGATGGGTATCTCTTGGATCCCGGCGGATCCCTTTCGAATCACCCTGGAGTTGTCGAGGGAAGCAGTTGTGTTTGCGCCGCCGGCCATGGCGACTGCCTGGAGCACTGTCATGCGTTCATTGTTTTCCATGACGAAGCCGCTCGGCTTGGCGACGTCGCCGACAACGTAAACTACTCCGGCTTTGGACACAACAACCGTATCGCCCGGCATCACAGGAACGTTCGCGGAAACCGATTCTGCTGCATCGCTGGAAAGAGCCACCGTGACAGGTTCGCCGGGCCTATCGCGATGGGTGATGCTGACATTGCGCCCCGCGCGTGTAGTGGTTCCACCCGCGAGAGACAATACGTCGAACAACGTTCGGGGACCCAGGATCTGGTAAACACCCGGCTTCTGCACTTCGCCCAAAACAGAGACGCCCTGCGTGGCGTATTCCTTAATGAAAACTGAGACCTCGGGGTTCTTCAGGAATCCGCCCTCTTTCAGCTTGGATTCGAGAAGGTTGCTCGCTTCGTCCGTAGTAAGGCCGCCGAGGTGCAAGTTTCCGATCAGAGGCATGCCAACATCGCCGCTACCGCTAACCCGCACGTCTTCGCTCAGTTCGGGAACGCCGAACACCTTAATTTGCAGAAGGTCCCCGGTGCCGATACGGATGTCGGTCTGTGCTGATTGCGGAGTCGGAGGGACGGACTCAGAAACAACAGGCTTGGCGACTGCGAGCAAAAACACCACGACGATCCAGCAGATGTTGGCACGGCGGACACGCAGCATGCGGCGGAAACCTCAGGGGGTCTGGTCAAAACGATAGTAGCACAACGTGCTTACCTCTCCGGCATCATGCGGCGCATAAGATCGGCAAGGTACATTCAGAACAGCTCAGCGTGCGTGCGCTTCCTGCGCCGCCCATCCCTGAGCGTAGAGACCACCAGCACGCAACAGTGCATCGTGGGTGCCCGACTCGACGACCTGGCCATCCGCTATGACGTGTATAACGTCCGCGAACATTGCCGTTGTAAATCGGTGAGTGATGATGATTGCCACGCGACCGCGGACCGCCTCACGGAAGTGCTCCGCCCATTCCACCTCGGCCCAGGGATCCATCGCGCTAGTTGGCTCATCGAGTATAAGGATAGGTGCGGGTCGCATCAGGCAGCGGGCCAGTGCAATCCTCTGCCACTCGCCAACGCTCAGTTCGGTGCCGTCAACAAACCATTTCCCTAGCAGAGTGTCATAGCCGTTCGGCAGCGATTCAATGATCGCGCTGGCTCCGGCCTGCTGGGCTGCCGAACTAATCGCCGTCTCACGACCTGCAATGTCGCCGTACCAGATATTCTCTGCCGCGGTGGCGCTGTATCGCACAGGCGTCTGAAACAGCACGGAGATTCGGCTGCGCAATTCCTCAATCGACAGCTTGCGAACAGGCATGCCGTCCAGTTCGATTGAGCCTTCTTCAGGATCGTAGAAGCGACACAGCAGTTTCAGGAGCGTGCTTTTGCCAGCGCCGTTCGGACCGACGATAGCCACAATTTGTCCTGCACGTATCTTCAGATCGAATTCGCGCAACGCGAAGCGATCTGTTCCGGGATAGCGGAACGACACGCCGCGAAACTCGATGCTGGAATCAACCGCGTTTGGGATACAAACAGGTGCCGCTGGCTGGACTACCTTCGGTTCCAACGCCAGAAACTCAAAAAGATTTCCGAGAAACAGGCTGTTTTCATAAAGTTGGCCGATGTTCTCGAGCAGCGAACGAGCCAAGCCGAGGCCCTGATTGAATGCCTGATAAAACAGAGCCAAATCTCCTAGCGAAACGGCTCCGCGAATGGCACGCCATACAACCCATGCCAGAGCTGATGCGCTTACCAGCAACGTGAGCAGCCCGGCCCATATCTCGGCGAGCCCTTGGCTCTTTGTAAGTTCCAAGTGTCCTTTTCGCAGGCGCTGCCGTGTGGCTTGATACGCGGCACTGAAGGTGTCCCCAAGTCCAAATAACCGCAGTTCGGCAGCATTTTCACCGGCAGTCAGCAACCAGTCGTAGTACCAGGACTTGCGTTCCTCGACCGTCGTCTTCTGGTTCCACTCGTGCCGGCGATGGCTCGCACGAACGGCGACATAGAAAGCGGGCATCGTGCTCAAGATCAGCGCAAACGGGAGGACCGGACCGAAGGGAATCAGGATGGCGGTCATTGCCACGAGGGTGATCCCGTTCTGGAGCAGGCTACCCACGTTGTCGATCAGCATGACAGGCCTGAATGTGGCCTCGGCGCGTGCTCGATGCAAATGGTCGTAGAAATCGGGTGATTCGTAGAAAGCGAGATCAACACTCGCCGACTTTTTGTGAATGAGACCGGATATGTGGTCGCGCACAAGTTCGGCTTGCGCAGCACGCACCCAAACCGTGGCACTGCGAAGGAGTTGCGTTACCAGCACCACGCAACCCATGCCGACGGCAATCACGAGCGTGTGGCGAACAGCAAGCCAGTCGCCGCCTGTGCGAACGGCCTCGACCAGCGAATTCACCAGTTCGCGCGTCAGATAGACGGTCGCTATGGGCAACAATCCTTGAGCGACTAAGAGGATGATCCATGCGACAGCGAGCTTCCCCGAGGCTTCCCAGACAAGCCTGAACGTGCGCGGCAAATTGCGCAGTTGCACGAAAAGCTTGTGCATCCTCGTCCTGATATAGAGAAGAGTGCTGGGCACCTCGCAAGTGTAATGCAATCAGAAAGGCAGGTGTAGGTGTAAGCAACTGCCGATGTTATATTCGTTGCAGATGCTTCCGTGGGCTACCAACCTAAGTCGATTCATGCACTTACGTGCGAACGAGCGGGGGCTTTTCCTGGAGTCCTTCTGGCTTCTATGGGTGACACGCCTTTCTCTGTGGCTGCTTCCGTTCCGAACATGCAGACGAGCTTTCGGCCCGACGGCCAGAATGCCCCGCATATTCTCGCGGCGAACAGACTCCACCATCAAAGCTGTGGTTCAAGCAATCGATCGCGCCAGCAGAGCGGTAGTGAGGCCAACGTGCCTGGTTCGCGCGCTTGTTGCTGAAAGTCTGCTACGCCGTAACGGACATGACGCCATTCTGCAGATTGGTCTCGCTCGTCGAGGGGCTGGTCTCGATGGCCACGCTTGGGTTGAGTGCAACGGTAAGGCCGTCATCGGTGAAACCGAGTTGCAGGAATACCACGTGGCCGCTCCCCTGACATGGGACGTTCAATGAGCGGAATCGCCGGCATATTGCGGCTCGATGGTCGCGCTCTCCAAGCTTTCGAACTGAAAGCGATGGCACAGGCAATGGCCCATCGCGGACCCGATGGAATACGGGTATGGGTGAACGGGACGATAGGGCTTGGACACAACCGCTTGTGCACCAAACCGAAGGGGGTACGCGACCCTCAACCGTTGCGGTTGACTGAGAACCAGCTAGTCGTCACATGTGACGCGAGAATCGACAACCGAGATGAACTGCTAAAGCTGCTGTCAATCAAGCGGCCGGGCGTTGAAGTTTCAGATAGCGAACTCATTCTTTACGCATATGCCCGGTGGGGAGAAAACTGTCCTGAGCGGCTTTCAGGGGATTTCACTTTCGCGATCTGGGACGAGCGCTGTCGCAAGGTCTTCTGCGCGCGCGATCGGCTGGGCGTGAAGCCTTTCCTCTACTGCCACATACCTGGCCACGTGTTTATATTTGCAACGGAAATTAGAGCCCTTGCTGCCTTACCTGAAGTTCCCAAACGAGTAAACGAGTGGGCGATCGCCCAGCTTTTCGAGCCGACTCTCGAGGGTTTCGATAAGAGTGCAACGTTTTATCAGGACATCAACAAACTCGAGCCTGCTTGCACCTTGACGGTTGGGGAATCCACTTTTAAAAGGCGCCAATACTGGGCACTCGATCCGCACAGAGAAGTGAGGTTCGCAAGAGATGAGGATTATGTTGAGGCGTACCGCGAAGTATTCAATGAAGCTGTACGGTGCAGGATTCGCGGCCTCGACCGAGTTGGCGTTCTGCTGAGCGGAGGAATCGATTCTAATTCTGTTCTGGCTACGGTCGAGTACATTGGCCGTGTAAGTGGGCAGGAAGTACACACCCTTTCTGCAGTCGCCGAAAAGAACTGTCCTGAGCGGCCCTACATGGACGCGACGCTGCGCCCGATTCCCGTCGTTTCTCACTTCGTACACTCAGGGCAGGTTTGTGAGTTCCTCAGCGACTTCGATCACGCCTTGATAGCTGCCGACGAGCCAGTCGAGATGACACGTCACTACACCACTCGAATCTTATGGCGCGTGGCGCAGCAGAATGGCATTTGCGTGGTTCTGTCCGGGGTGGATGGCGACATGGCGACCACGCCGGGGTATGGCATCTCGTACTTGCTCGCGACCGGCAGATGGATGCGAGCATTGCGCGAATCTGCCGCGGCCGGCAGACGCAACAACCTAAGTGCATGGTCTTTTCTGAAGAGTGAGGGCTTGCGCCCGCTCGCCCCTGACTTGGTTGTGCGCGCCTGGGATCGCTACAAAGGTCGATGTAGCGCTAGTGCGAACGGGTTCATGAATGGGGAGTACTGCAAGCGAGTTCACCTCGAAGAACGCCTGAGGAACATCGCACGTCAGTTTTCTGCACTGGCATCTCCGCGCGTCAACCAAGCCCGGTTTGCTACTTGCGGCATCCTGGGTTTTGCCTACGAACAACAGGACATCAGTGCCAGCCGGATCGGGATCGAGCCAAGGCATCCGTTTTCCGATCACAGGCTACTTGAGTTTTGCCTGGCCGTGCCGCGAGACCAGGTGATCCGGGATGGTTATGTCAAGGCCCTGCTGAGAAGGGCAGCGGATCCAAGAGTTCCGGATGAGATCAGATGGCGATCAGCGCGACCTACTGTCGGACCGTGGTTCATGCGGGAGTTCGCGCGTCACCGAAGGGGTTTATTTGAAGAAGTTCGCGCACAAGCCGATTACTTTGGCAGATATGTGAGTGCTGCGGGGCTGGAATCCACTTATCGCAAATTCGTTGACTGTCAAGATAATATGGCAATGTATCTGTTATTCAGCACTGCGTATTTAATGAGCTGGATGCGACATAGCTCCTTGACAGGGTAGTTACCCGCCCCAATAATGACGGATCAAGTACGAAAGTCGCGAATAGTTGGAAACATCAAAAAGGCCTATTTTGCGCCCAAGATCGTGCGTTATGGCCAACTTACCGACATCGTGAAGAAGCCGTCAAAGGGCAGAGGGAAGCCAGAGAGCGCAGGCGGCACGAAAGCCTAGCAGAGGGAGCACCCGGGGCATTATGAAGATTGAGAACAAGAGGGAGTACATCAAACCACAGCTTAAGATCTATGGGCGTTTGATCGACGTGGTGAAAAAGCCATCTTCGAAGGGGATAGGGCCGGCTGAAAACTTGTCAACAAAAGCTCACTAGCGTTGCCTAGGAGAGCGCCATCTCAACTGAGCTAACATCCTCACCATCCGGCAGATATCTTGGTTACCTCTTCCGCCAGCTTGCCAAAGCATGTCACGTACTACTCGCTTTACGGAATGACCATCGAAAGCGAGTGGCCGTTGAATCTCTCTCCCCGCGAACATGGGACCAGCGTCGATCTAAGAATCATCAAGGCAAACGGTCCACTACGGCCAGACTTACCATTGCAGACGAGCGCCAGCGGAATAATCTGGGCGCAAGCCTCCGATGGCCGACTCTACCTCGCGAGGCCGGGCTACTTCGAGTTCGCAATCACGGCTGATGGGCGGTACATATCGGTCCTTGCGCTTGCTGATGGGCATATCGCCGAATTGCAGACGATCTTGTTCGGTCCGGTGATTTCTTTCGCCCTGCTAAAGAGAGGCATTGAGCAGACGCACTCGACGGCGATTGTCGTCGATGGTGCTGCGGCTGCTTTTATTGGCGAGTCAACGTTCGGCAAGTCTACCCTGGCTGCATCGTTTCTTGCTGCCGGCCACAAGGTGTTGACAGATGACTTGCTGCTCGCGCAAAGGGTCGGAGAGTCGATGTGGGCACAACCCGGGCTTCCTCGGCTGAAACTATTTCCCGAAGCCGCCAAACAAGTGCTAGCGCGCCCAGTAGAAGCGGCAACGCGAAGCGTATTGTCTCCTAAGCTGTTGTTGCCTCTTTCCGAACGCGAGTTCCAGCCAACGCCGGTGCGCCTCAAGGCTGTTTACGCATTGAGCGACCCGGACGAGGATCATGCTGCCATTTCCATCGAGCCGCTTTCAAAGCGGGATGCGTTTCTACGAATACTCGAAAGCAATTACAACACGGTGCTCAGCGATACAGAACGTGGAGTCGGGCCGTTCAAACTGGCTGCTGACATAGCTTCAACTGTTCCGGTCGCATCGCTCTCGTACTCTAGGAACTTCTCCATACTATCTCGAGTTCGCGATGCCGTTCTTTCCGACCTTACGCGTGGCGATCAATGAACGAGACCACAAGAGTCCTTCTGCAAGAATGCCGGCTTGAGCCGGTGCTGATGGAGGTCGGGGCAACCGACCGCCCTCCCGAGTTGTGGAACTCGCTTGCGCCTTTTTCAACGTACATTGGCATCGGCTCAGCACCGGGGATGACCGACGCGCCGTCCTTCAAAAATTGCAAGCTTTTTAAACAGGTCGTGGTATCTGACGCCCATGCGGGCGATCTGACATTCTATGAGACACAAGATCCGGTTTACTCGGGCGTGTTGAGGCCCGATGCGGCAGGGCTTTCCGATTATTACGAACTGAGCCGTGACCTGAACGTTACGCATACGCACACCACCGCAGGCACGAGCATTTCCACCTTGGTGGAGCTTGAGTCAATCTCATATGTCGACTGGTTCAAAACGAATGTGAATGGGGTGGACAGGAGAGTGTATGAGAGCCTGCCTGTGACCATTCGCAATCGGGTCCTCGCCGTCGATACCGTGGTCGACTTAGTTCCACTCTGTGAGGACCAGGACGACACCTTTCTTTCTCACCCGCAACTCATTTCGGAAGGGTTCTGGCTGTCTTCGCTGACGCCTTGCGGTTCAGTACGGTTGAGAGCTTCGTCATGCGAGGATCTGAAACGGCGAGGGCTGTCGCGCGTTGTTGACTGCCTAACATATCGGCAGAGACGATCGCCGCTGTGGGCATTCGTTCGCTACTTTAGGACTCTGGCATATCTCGCGGAAGGTGAATTCAGCGAACGCGATTATGAAGTTTTGTGGTGCTTTGCTTTCGCCGACGGCCAGTATGGATTCTGCCTGGATATCGCGCTGGAGTACGAGAGGCGTTTCGGCAAATGCGAGACATCAGCGATCATGCTCCAAGGTGCCACTCAGGAATCGATGAAGGTCGATAACAATCCAGCAATCGTAAGGCTGGCGAAACGAGTGCTGCCGCCCAGATTGAAAAGGGCCATCAAAGAGTTAATTCGGAAGGATTGAGAGGCGGCTCAGCTTTGCCGTGTCTGCTGCGACCGGCCACTAGTCGACGATGATCAACCCAGCGTCGTGTAGATCTTTCAGCAGTTCTCGAAGGTCATTCTCACATTGCGAGCGAGTGACGTCGTACTCTTGCAGCAGCTTTTCGAGTATCTGCTGAAAAGTGCGGCGCTCCTGGACAAATCCCCAGACAGTCTGCCCGACGACATTCAATCCATAGTACGTCCCGGTGTTCATGTCGAGAATGACAGCTTCTCCGTCCAATTCGCAAGAAATCTGCTGACGTACCGCGCATACGGTTGTTGTCGAGGCCAATTCTCTCATCTGGAATCCCGGGAACAACGATCAAACCGCCTGGTGTGCTCTGATCTGAGTTGAATTCTAACTTCCTTGCTTCATCTGCACTAGCCCCGTGCGCTTAAGCGCCAGGCGAAGTGCACGCAAGACTGGATAGAAGCCGGCAACAGACGAGGGCAGGTCAAATACAACGTAGTCGATTAGCGTTGGGTTGAACGCAAACCCGGTCATCCATCGCAAACGATCGATTACCGGCTCTCCTTTCGTGCGTTCTGCCAACCACTTGATATCGGCATCTTTGGGCAAAGGATTGAATCGAGAAGGCCAGAACCGCCTCCGAACCTTGTCGGCGAGGTGAGCAAGTTCGCGGTCCGCCGTCATCGATTCGACGATGCTTGCGGGCAGATCAGCCTCCCAAGATTGCGCAAGTGTCAAGCTGACGTGAACCATGCGTCGGGTATTCCAGTCTCGTAAAGACGCTTCAAACGCCCGCCAGTCGAGAGCCGGGTATTTTCGAAGAAGCTGGACGATGTCGGTGAACAGTCCCAGATGCGCCCAGTCGTGTTGTGCTGCATGAAGGCAAAGCACAAGGAGCAGGTCTTCGGGACAAAATGTTGGTAGCGAGGCATCGAACATCGGCGCGTCTATGACTCGTCCGAACAAGGAGTCCATGCCGAGCGAGGGCGAGACGAATCTGGGAAAGATTCGCCAGTGGAGGTCCACGGTGGTTCCGGTCTGTGGCGACCAGAAGCTGTGCTCACATCCGAACCTGAAAGCGGCAGTCTGTTGTTTCTCGCTGAGCCCATGTTTATCTACGAACCCCATGCCGGCGAGCGTGGAGCGCGCACGATCCAATTCTGCCTTGGGTACCACGATGTCCAAGTCGCTCGAAACTCGTAAAGCAAGGTTGCCGTAGAGCATCGAGGCCAGCAGCGGCCCCTTATAAACGATGTGAGATATGTGCTCAGCACGAAAACGAGACGACAGTGCGATCAACTGTCCGGCAAGGTGCAGCGCCATCGCTGCCGAGGCACTCGCTTTGTCGTGAAGGCGATCCATGATGTTCTGGGGGACCAAATTAGGCTGCTGGCGCAAAAGGGCGTACGCGCGTGGTGCAAGCCCGTGCCAGTCCGCCATGTCTGCGAAGCGTTCCCAGTCGAAATCGGCAGGGATTAGCTGGCCGACATCACCGTTCGCGCATCTCTGTGGGGCGGCGACGGTCAACAGCAGGTTGAGTTCTGGGTCGACAACCGGGTGGAACGACGAAACGGGGTCTGCTAGGTCTGCCGACAGGGACTCGTGGGGAGTCGATACATTCATGGTCGTCACGGGCGTGACTCGAACCGAGCCGCAGCGAGCGAGCACAGAACATAGAAAAAAGCCGCGTTGGCGGGGATGTGGAGATTGAAATCAAAAAAGCTGTGGACGAGGAGTCCTGTGCAACCCACGGTCGCCGAGAGTGTCAGGCAATCCCGGTAGCTTCCACTCCAGTAATTGAGCTTGTCGACTGCTTTCCTAAATGTTGCGACGACGAACCATGTCGCCACACTCAGCCCGACGAATCCCGTTTCGATCAGCAATTGCAAGACATCGTTGTGAGCGGCATTCACGAAAAGGTTGGTGTAGAACGATCGGAACTGCGGGTATACAAGCGGGAACGTGCCGAGTCCCCATCCCCAAAAAGGCTCCTGCCGGACCATGGCGATGGAGTCGCGCAAGATCGATGAACGAGAAGCATCCTGCAATTCTAAAAATCGTTCGAAAAGCTGCAGACCGCCCAACCAACTGAGGAGTGCTGCGAGTGCAAGCAGGGCCACAGCCGCTGCGATTGCGAACTGTGGGCCTTTGTTCCGGCGGAATGCGAAAATCGCGAGTACGCCGATCTCGATAGCAAAGGCCAACATTCCCGCCCGTGATTGAGAAGTTATGACGGTGGTCGCCATCACGACACCGGCAAAAACTAGAAGCACCCGTTGTGCGGTCGTGCGGCGTACCAAGGCGGTGACAACGGGAATGGGCGCCAACATCTCCATCAGGCCTGCATAGTGATTCTTATTGACGTAAGGCCCGTAGATCCATCCCCCTTCGGCCGGCTTCAATAGCCAGTAGATCTTGTCTTTTGACGTGAGTCCCTGCAACAGTGCGAAAACGGCCAGGCAGAAACCAAACACGGTTAATACGTATAGAAACGTCGCACAGTCCCGATCATCCCTTATGGACTGCGACACAACGAACAACAGGGCCGCGTAAGCGATGTAGTCCAGAAGCTCCGAGGTGGTTGCGTATCTGTAAGCCGTAGCGCCAAATAGCGACTGCGCAGTGGCGATGATTAGAAAAACGCCTGCTGGAAAGTAAACCGGGTTGTGCCTAAGGCTTATTTGCCCAGAAGCAGCTTTAGCAGTGATCCACAACGTCAACAGCGAAATGGATCCGGTGCGAAAGACGAAAATGGACCACTCCTCCGTTGCTCCGAATGCGAGAACGGCAAACATCAGCAGCGCCAAGCTGGCGAACAGTAACACCGCGTTCCAGCCATTGTGCGCGCCCAGTGAAGGCTGGCTGTCGGCAAATTCGGACGCATCGAGAGTCAGATAAGTTCTATGCACGGTTAATCCAGCCTGCGGAGACTAAGGTCGTCGATCCAAGCTTTTCCTTTGATCTCCTTCTCGGACGGATCGCGAACGACCTTTAACGCGATCACCTCGGTTCCTCCGGGTACGTCGAGCACGACCTGCCGATGCCGCCACACGTTCGTTTCGAGCATGTCGTCGCTGAGCGCCAAACGCTCATGGGTATACGCGTCATCTATGGCGAACCTCGGTCCGCTACTGCTCTGTAACTTGTCGGTCCGCATGTAGGCGCTGAACTCGTAACGGTGGCCCGGCGCAACAGGCACATATTGCGTCAGGCCGATATCCGTGACAGGTGCTCCTTCGAATTCGATTGCCATACTGCGCGAGCCGGAGTGTGCTTCGACTGTGTCGATGAAAAGCCGAGTGCTGGGAACCGGGCTATATCGCCAGTCGAAGCCGCCGTTGGAAATTGCGTCTTCGAAGCCACCGTTCACAACAACTTGGGTGCGCGTGCGTAGGGAAGAATTGCCGCGCATTCGGGCGAGACTCTCCCATACCCTAACGGCCTCGGCTCCGTGCTTTTCGCGAATCAGAAGATCGATGTAGGGATAGGCGAGTCGAGCTTGGAAATCCTGACCCATCGTGAGAATGTGCGACCAGACACGGACGGCGTCATCTGTTTTGCCGATCTCAGCCAGGTAGTACAAAAGAAGCAAGTGCCGCTCGACGCTTTCAGGCAGCCCTTCCGACAGAATGAGTTCGGTGCTGGCACCAGCCCGCACCGCGAGGGAAATCGCCGTCGGCGCCTTATCCGGGTCGTTCTCTATAACTTGACGAAAGAGTTGGACAGCACGCCGTACATCCCCACGGATGATGTAGAAGTTGCCGGCTTCCCAGGCAATGTCGGGAGTACGCGGGTCGAGGGAAACGGCTCGCTCAAGCGCAGTTTGTTGTGCGACCGAGTCCCCTAGGATGTTGTATGCGGCAGCGAGGTGCAACCAGTTCTGAGCGACCCAGGGGTTCAATGCAACGCAGTCTCTGTAGCTGTCCACCGCTCGAGCGGCGTCCTGCGAAACAAAAAGGAGATAACGAGCAAGGCGGCACGGGTACTCAGCATTGGCTGGTTCAAGACGGATCGCTGCTCTTATGGCGTCGGGACCATTCGTGATCTGGCCTTTTCGAGAAGCCACGTAGGCACGGGACACCGGCAGCATGTAAGAACCAGCTGCCACGAGTGCCACCACCACGGCAAACACTCTATGCGATGTCTTGTTCAGCCTGATCAGCATTCATCCCTCGCACCATCGAGATTACTGTTCAGGCTTCCTCGGACTCGGCTCTGGCCTTTGAGTAATAGCCTGTATTGCCGTACTTCGTGCCGTAGTAGTAGTAGTAGTGGTCCGGCGACTGCAGGTTCACGCCGTTGACGACAACTCCTATGATCCTTGCGTTCACCATGCGCAGCTTGTCACGGACGCGACGGAGCGCTTCTTTGCGAGTCTTGCCAGACCGAATCACCAAAACCACGGAGTCCGCCATGACAGAGACGATGATGGGATCGGTTACGGACAACGCCGGCGGAGTGTCGATAACGACGTGGTCAAACTGGTCCCGCCACTGAGTGATATAGCTTTTCATCAGGTCCGAGCCAAGCAGCTCAGCCGGCTGCGGTGGTACAGGTCCCGCTGGGATGACGGAGAGCAGCGGAACGTCCGGTGCAGCCTGAATGACTTCTTTCATGGCGGCGCTGCCTGTGAGCAGGTTGCTCAGACCGAGTGAACAATCCACTCCTAAGGTCTGACCGATACGGGGCCGGCGGAGGTCGGCGTCCACGAGGAGCACGCGGCTGCCACGTTGCGCCAGCACGGTTGCGCAGTTTATTGCTGTAGTGGTCTTGCCTTCCTGGGGAAGGGCGCTTGTGACCATAAGCACTTTGGGGGGCGCACCAAGCGAAGAAAGCAGAATCGACGTTCGCAGCGCTCGGTAAGACTCCGCCATTTCCGAATGAGGCCGCCGGGACACGACGAGCGCAACTTCGGCGTGCTCGGATACTGTTGCTGTCTTCGCGATGAGCCTTTTTCTGGCCTGTGAAGTGTTGCCAGTCTCGGCAGGAATTACTCCGATAGTCGGCAGCAAGGAGATTGCTTCAACCTGATCGGGCGTCCGGACAGTGTTGTCTAAACTTTCCTGAACGAAGGCAAGCATGACGCCACCAGCGATCCCAACGAGAATACCCAGAATCAGGTTTCGCGGGATGTTGGGGCTGGAGGGAACCAGGGGAGGTCGGGCAGCGTCGATGATTCGGATGTTGTTGGATTTCAGACCGGCAGTCACGCCAGCTTCTTTCAAACGTTGCAGCAGTCCTTCGTACAACTCGCGGCTTGTCTCGACGTCGCGCTTGAGAATGTTGTACTCGATGGCGCTCTCATTCAGTTGATTGGCCTCGCGCTTCTGCGATTCGAGAGCCGAGCGCAACATCTTTTCACGTTGCGTAGCGGCCAGATATTCGTTCTTCAGCCGCACGCCAATCTTCTGGTTCTCCTGCCTGATTTGCCGGTCCAGTTCGTCGATCTGGCTCTTAAGTTCCGCAACCTTGGGGTAAGCCGGTCCAAAGTTCGTGCTCAATTCGGCGTACTTGGTACGCAGGGCAGCGCGGTCGGAATTCAGTTTGTCGATGACGGAATTTGGCTCGGTCTTGGCAACTAATTCTGCGTCTCCGGATGTGGAAAGGCGATAGCTGGCTTCCTTGTGAATGCGCTCAGTTTCCGCAGTCGTGAGCTGCCGGTTCAGCTCATCAAGCTTGGAAGTAATGATGTTCTGTTTCTCATCGATACCCAGGATGCCGTGTTCCTTTTGATATCGAACCAGCTTTTCCTGTGCCGTTTCAACCTTCAGACGCAGGTCTGACACTTGCCTCGAAATCCAGTCCGAGGTCTGCATGGTGCTTTCGAATTTTGCTCGGACGTTCTGCTCGATGAAAGCGTTTGCGACCCCATTAGCGACCTTAGCTGATAGTTTTGGATCAGGGCTTAGATAATAGATATCGATGATTCTGGTACGCGGAACGGGCGTGACCCTGAGACCACCCTTGAACCGGCCGACCAGTTCTGTGATGTCCGTTGTGTCACCGTTCGACGCATCGATCGAGCCGTGAGTCTTGTCCTGGTTCCTCGGGTTCGGAGTGAATGCCGGGTCACTGTCCAGTTGAAGGTCCCGGATGACCTGTAACGCCAGAGCATCGCTCTGGAGAATTTTGGTCTGTGTCTCGACTTCTACGGTGTAGTCCCAATAATCCTCGGAACTGCTCCGGCTTTCCTGCAGGCCGAGATCGTCGCTCGATTGCTTGTTGATGCTGATCTGCGTGTGCGCGCCATAAAGCTTAGTCATGCGAAACGACATGATCAACGCGAGCGTGAACACCACTACCGTTGACGTGATGATCACCCATTTACGTTTCTGGAGAATGCGCCAGAGAGTCTCCAGAAAAGAATCGGGTTCAACAGGCCTGTAACCGGAGATGTGTGGTGCGTGTTCGGGTTCTATGATGGCGGGAGGTACGGCAGGCACTTCGGTCCGGGAAACCAGTTCAGTTGGGAACTCCATTATCTCTCTCTATGGCCGGCGCAGGGCAAGAGCGACATACTAGCTGCGACTGAAAGGATTGGTGTTGCCATGTTAGCGAGCAGTGTTCCTGCCGTCAATCTCGAAGCTGTGCGAGCGGAGCGCCAGTTCGAGCTGCTACGAAACCGTACAGAGCGAAGAGCACGTAGTTGAAAGGAGCGGCCTCCGTCAGGTTCATTGACGTTCCTGCCAACAGCGCGAGCATTGGCATGAGCCTCATAAGCGTGGAATAACGATGTTCTCCACGCTTAGCGGCGATCCAGGGTGATGCAAGCAAAGACAGCAGGCAAATCAGCAAGATCAGACCGCCTTGTGCCATGGTTGCCGTGTACATGGAATCCGTCAGGAACGCTACAGTCAGGTCGGCGCCGAACTCGGCCAGTGGTACGCCATCATCTGTGTGGAGGACGTTGGCTCCCGTGCCTAATCCACGACCAATAAGAATCTCGGCATCGGTTGTGCTGTGCAAGTATTCGAGCATGATTCCGAGTCGCTCGGAATGCGGATTCAGGTTGTCATAGAACGAGCCTCTCTGTGCCCACACATCGACGATGCCGGGTATGTAGAAAATCATCGGAATCGCAACTAGACTCACCAGTACCCGCGCCGCCGTGCTACGCATGCGCAGCACGCAGTAGAAAACGATCCACAGGGCCAGCACCGAGAACCCCATTCTCGACCCTGATGTAAGCACGATCGTCATCGCGGAAAACAGGTATACGTACCAGATTCGCGCTCTGGGCTGGGTTGACAAGAGTAGAACGCAGCAGATTGCAAACAATGCGTATGTATTAGGGTCGTAAAAGCTACCCGTGACCCGGTACCCGAGAGTCGCTCCGTAGACCCGAACACCAATGCTGTACTGGTACGCACCGAATAACGCTTCAAAGACTGCCAGTCCGCCGACGACGTGGTACAAACCTCGAACATCGTCGTCTCTCAATGTCAGGCCGACCAGCAACATTAGCAGTGGCGAGTTTGTACGCAGGCCCACCAGCGCCACCATCGGACTGACGCTCACCAACGTGTTCGCGAGGGCCACACCTGCAGCGAGAAGGACCGCCAGCCAGGCTCCTAACACGGTCCGGTTCGCTTGCGAGAGCCTTGAGGCAACGTTATGCCTACACACAACGACAGCCGCGAGAAGAAAGAAAAGCAGGTCCTTGCCGGCCTTATGCCACGGAATACCTCCACCGGGATCAGCAGCGAACTTGTGGTATAGGGCAAACCGCTCATTCACGACATTGTTCCAGGTAACAGGGAGGTCAACGAGCACGCAAAACGCAACCAGAGCTCCAAATAGGACCAACAGTGTGTGGTCGTGCTTTACTGGTAGTCGCCGACCGGCGTGCCACATCGGATGATGCTGCCAATTGCTTCGCGCGCAATGGAGTTCGCCGGTCATTGCAGAACGAGTTCCTTCAGGGGCACGCGAACTTTAAAGCAGGGCTCGGAAAGATCGCTGTAAACGCGCTCGCCGGAAATGGCCTTCGTGATCTGACGTGGAAGAATCGCTTTGACAAGAAGTTTGATCGCTCGGACCGAGAGCATAGAGAGTGGCGAACGCAGGAGAGCTCCCAGAAGGAACTGACGCCCTCGCCGGATTGAGTACCGGTTCAGATGATGCGCCGCCACCGCCAGCAGAAAGGCTGCCTGGAAGGAACGCCCGAATCCTCTGCGCAGGGAGAAGTTCCAAGCACGCTCGAACACCAACTCAGTTGCGCCAAGAAACTCGGCGCGGTGCTTGGATGTGTTGCCTTCGTGGTAGCGCACGCAAACTGTATCCGCCTGAATGCTCGTAACCCGGTGTCCGTGCATGATGAGCCGAAGTCCAAAGTCCCAGTCTTCGCGCTGGTTGAGTTCGGCCGTGAAGCCGCCGATTGAGTCGAAGGCCTTGCGGCGAACGGAGATACCGATCGTGCAGGGGATCGATCCCATCGTGATCAGTTGGTCGGTGCTGAATCTACACGGCGAGATGAAGGGCAAAGGCCTGCCCACAACGGAGCCCTTTTCATCGATGATCCGCGACGGGTGCACATACACAGCATCAGCATCGGCTTGCTCTTCGAACATCTTCATGACGTTCGCAGCGTGATCCGGAAGGTAGACATCGTCCGCGTCGAGGAACATCAGGACGCCCCCCTTGGCGTGCTTAGCGCCGATGTTGCGTGACGCCGAGCGTTCCATGTTCTTAGGGTTGCGAATGATCTTAATTTGCTGGCTCTGGATAGCCGAGGCGAACCGCTCGTGAAGGAGGGAAATCGTATTGTCCTGCGAAGCGTCGTCAACAACAACGGCTTCGACGTCGGGGTACTTCTGGCTGAGCACACTCTCAATTGCGGCACAGATGTACCGCGCGCAATTGTGGGTTGGGATGATGACGCTGACTCTATTCATGGCTGCCGGTTGCGATCGGAGCGGCGAGCTTGCGCCGGAACGAGGGTAAGCGTCGCAAAGCGACCAGCAGCTCAGCCACGTCACTTGGCTGAGGTACGAATCCGGAGTGAACGCTGTCGCGCGTGCGTCTGCGAATACGGGCAAGGAGCAGGGCTGTGGTGCAGGCGTAGCCGAGCACGGACGAAATGCTTGCGCCGACAATTCCCAGAGGCGCGAGCAAAGCTAGAAGCGTCAATGCGGTAACGATCAGGCCTCCACACTCACTCCAGAACACACTCCCCGTGTCGCCAAGACCGCGAAGGCCTTCCTCGAGAATGGTGTTAAGTCCAGAGATAACAGCAGCGACAACCAGGATCAGTGCAGCCGGAATAGCAGCCGCAAACGCCTTCCCGAAAAGAAGCGGCAGGGCAAGCGGGGTCACCGCGGCGACCATTATCCCAAGGCAGACGCCCAGGATGATGCCCGTTCGGACAACTCGGGCGAGCATGTTCGCTTTGTCGCGCTCATCCGCCGCGGCAATACCTGGGAACACCGTCGTGGCGATGGCGGTCAGTAACGGAGTGACCGCTCCGCTCCAGGAAACAGCGACAACGTACAGCCCGAGTGTTGTAGCCGGGAAGAAGCCGCTCATCAGCATTTGGTCAAGCCGAAGGTTCAGCGTTATGGGAATACCAACGGCGGCGGCCGGAACACCAAACTGCAACATCGGACGCCAGAGCGCTGTGTCAATGCCGAAGCGCCCGCGTATGGTAAAAAGCACCGACCCGGCAGTCATTGCCGCCACGAGTGAGAGCACGAGAAAGTAGCCGCCCGCAACCTTCTCAGACGTTGGCTCTACAAAGACGGGCGAGACCAGAAGAAAAGCGAACCAGCCAAGAGCCGGAGCGAGTCGCAGAATGTTCCATGCAAACAGGGAACTGCGCGTGCGCAGGACGGAGGTTCCGATTCCAATCACTGCGAAGATCGGCATGAACAACAAATAATGCCGACTGGCGTGCAGAATGGGCAGGGGTTGGGCGGCAACGACAAAGGGCGCTAGAAAATAGGCCGCAGCGTAAAACAGCGGCATGAACAGGAGCACAAGAACTAGGGCCGACCCTACCACCGTTCCCAATCTATTCCGCTGCCGCACACCGAAGTACAAGGTGGCTTCAGGGAAGCCAAGCATCGCCAAGTTAGCAACGAGCCAGAATAGGTTCTGGATAGCGGCGAGTTCACCACGCCCGGCGGGTCCTAAAAGCCGTGCCGAGATCGGGCCCGTAGCCAGTCCCACGCAGGCTATCGCAATGTTCGCTGCGGTGGTGATTGCCACGTTCCTGCTGAAATTGCCGCAGTCCGGTGTGCTGCGAGACGGCCGATATGCGGTGGTGATCCCAGTCATCAGCGTCCCGGGCCGGCGAGTTCATCTGGATATCTCGCAGTTGTGCTCATTCTTGATCGTCGCCCGCCTCCAGAACTGCCACAGCACGGAAGAGAGTCCTCCGCATACACCTAACCGCTGACATGCGGGGCACAACGCATCCCCATGCTCCTGGTAGTGCGCCTGAGCTAGAAGGACCTCACGGAAATTCAGAGTTGTGAAAACGATAGTAGCAGAATGCTGCGGATGGGAAAGGCGCTTTGGAAGGGAGATTATGGTTTCAGGGCCTGATTCGGAAGGCTAGCGCCGCTCTGTGCGACCGGCGCTAGCGGGCAAGAATGTCTGCTATCTACGTCTGTTTACCGTCTGATCACGCAGACGTAGTTAATCGTGTCGGATCCTGTTCCTGTCAGCGTGAGCTTGGTTGTGGTCGTCGTCACCTTGACAGGCGCGGCCACTGTTGTGTCCGTTGCGATGCAGACCGGGGGATCGAGATAGGTTCCCGAAAACGTATAGGAAGCCGTTCCCGAAGCGAGAGTTAACTGGCCGGCAAGGTCCGTGTTAGCGGAGTTTCCGGTTACCACTTTGGAAACTTGCACTCCGCCGTTGAAGATGGCCTTCCCATCCGATTGCTGGATTTTCGCCCGTGGCGAGGTCGGAGCGCCTCCCCACCAGAAGTCTCCGGCCGGAGTGATGCCACCGAAATCGACATCACCGACACTGAAGAACGCGTACCCTTCCCACCACAGTGGCCAACCGCTCCAGATTTTGAAGCTCTTGCCCGTCGGAGACGTCGTGCGAAAGGAAAGCTCGCTGGGGCTGACGACGCTGTACGAAACGTTCTGACGGTGAACAGCGTTCGTATTCAGAAGAATGATGCCGGGCTGCCCTGCGCCGCCACCGTCCAGATAGCCGATGATGGAGCTTTGAATCGTGAACGACGTTGCGCCCGTGATACTGGTATCGATCTTAATGTCAGGTATAGAAGCCGAACCCACCTGCGACGAGATGTTTTCCAGCTTGATGCGGCTACTAATGTAGGCAGAAGAGCTGCGCCGACCGATGTTAATAACCGGGTTGGCCGGGGTGACGGTCTGATCCCAGATCTGAATGTTGGCGACCTGACTTTCCGTTGTCGAGAACAGATTCAGGAAGCCACCGTGGGGCTGTTCGATGACACCATCTCTGACGATGATCGACGAAGCGGGGGCTTGCGCCTGGGTGGACTCGATTGAGATCGCGTAAGTTCCGCTCGAGGTATTGGACCCCTTGCTGCGAAACGCTTCGAACGTCAGATGGCTCACCGCCGGTTCCGCTACGTTGATTGCCGGAACGGTGTTGCCCGTTTCGTAAATGAACATGAAGTGGTGGACGCGGTTATCGAAAAAGCCCGCGCTGGCAGCGGCCGACGTCGCTTGTAGAACGGACTTTCCGCCATTCATCTGCCAGAGTGTGACATTGCGAATCTCGTTCATCGACACCGGCACTGAGGCGTTGAAGTTGAAGATGTGTCCGCCACCCTTCAATGAGATCGCCGAAAATTCCTCCAACACCACGCCCTGCAGGCCCGTGTCAGGGGCGCAGAACAGGTCGGTGGTTGCGTTCTGAATCACTGTCGGACAGCGATCCGGGCTGTCGATGCCACAGTATCCGTGGCCAATCAGGCGGACGTTGTTCTTCAGATTGACGCAGGCGGATGTGGTCACTGTTCCGAACGGCAAGATTACGGTGCCACCGTTCGGCCCCAGATCGCTGATCGCTTCGTTGATGCCGGCAGTCTTCGACCCAGGCGCGAAAGCGCCAGCGTACCGAACTGCGCCAAGCGCCACCGGCGTGTCGCCTTTGCGGTCCAGCTTGGCTGAGAGTAGGGACTGGTACGTTGTCGAGACTTGCGAACCGTTCTGAATGATTCGGACGGAAGCAACTGTCGCGCTCGGCACCGAGGGCACACTCCAGTACTCGACCGCGCTGGTACCGTCAGCCGAGCGCAAGACCACCTTGTAAACCGTCGCTGGTGTCGAACCCTGAGTCGGTACAAGGGGTATCGAAACGACGCCCCCCTGTCCTATGGTGATGCTGGTAGTACCGGCCGAAACGGCTTCTTTGTTCGCGGTCGTGAACGCCGGCCATGAAATCAGAAGCGTTCCTGAAGCGGGGGAACCGTTTGCACGATAAATGATGCCCTCGACCGTGGTTGTAGCTGGTGCGCTCGCAGCCGCAGCGGGACTGGTGTAAGTGACGCACATTGGGAGCAAAAAGTAAAAAAGCCACCAGCAAAGGTGGCGTGAAACCCGTTGTATTCTCATGCTTGGTTGAGACTCCCTCTACAACCAGCTTAGCAACAGGGATGACCGAGAACCGACACCACAGACGGCGATATTTC
>DASPIK010000038.1:0-4919 GCA_035629075.1 Terriglobales bacterium
CGCAAGCGTCCCATAGCTACCAACGAGCAACTTCATCAGGTCGTAACCAGCAACGTTCTTTACGACCTGGCCGCCAGCTTTCGCAACAGTGCCATCCGCTGTCACAAACCTCACCCCAACGCAGAAGTCCCGAGGTCCTCCGAAACTGTGCTTCAGCGGACCGTGCGTCGCAGTGGCCAGAATTCCCCCAACGGTCGAGCGGTCAGACTGCGGACCATCCAGAGGCAGCATCTGCCGATGCGGGGCCAAGACGGCCTCAACTTCGCTAACACGAACCCCTGCCTCTACTCCAATCGTCAGATCCCCGGGGTCATAACGGATGATACGGTCCATGCGCCCCATGTCGAGCAGAACATCGATCCGGTCGCACGGAAGACCGACACTTTGCTTCGTCATGCCTCCGCATGGGACGGCAACCAGGTCATTGACCGAGCAAACCCTCAGCACCGCTGCGACCTGCTCCTCGTTACCGGGCCATAACACCCACGCGGGAGTCACGCCATCGATGCTGTAGTCGCGCCCCTCGCGAACGTGCTCCGGACCGACAATCGCATTCAGTGCCCGCTCAAGCGCTGTGATTGTCTTTGTGGAATTCATGCGACGGGTCCTTTCGCCGGATCATCCGCATGAAGCAGCGCATTGGTGAACGTCCCTTCGCGACAGGTTCGTGGCGTCGGCAGTAGTTTCTGAGGATTGAAGATTGAGTTGGGATTGAAGGCGTCGCGCAACCGCGACATGACGGAAATGTCCTGGTCACTGAAAAGGAACGGCATCAGCTCGTTCTTCTCCATGCCCACACCGTGTTCACCGGTGATTGTGCCGCCCACATCGCAGCAATACTTGATGATTTCGGCACCCGCATGGTGCGTTCGACGCACCTGATCTTCATCGCGCAAATCGAACAGTATCGCCGGATGCAGATTCCCATCACCCGCGTGAAAGATGTTCCCAATGGTGAGGTTGTACTTTTCCGCAATCTCGGCGATACGTTGCAGGGTTTCTGGGATCTTTGTGCGCGGCACTACGCCATCTTGCGTGTAGTAAGACGGCGAGATTCTGCCAATCGCTCCGAAGGCGTTCTTACGCCCTTTCCACAAGAGCTCGCGCTCCTGCTGATTGGCCGCGCGACGCACTTGCCTGGCGTTCTGAGCCACACAGACCTGTCTTACAGCTTCGGCCTGCTCCTCAACAGCTTCGCGCAAACCCTCGAGTTCAATCAGCAGCACCGCGCCCGAGTCTTTGGGATAGCCAGCATGGACGAAATCCTCGACTATCCGCAGGGTCCAGCCGTCGAGCAATTCCAGCGCCGCAGGGGTAATGCCCTCGCGCGTGATGGCGACAACCGTCTGTGCGGCGTCATCCATGCTGTTGTAAATTGCGAGCAGAGTCGCGACCGCTTCCGGCAATCGTGTCAGCTTCACTGTAACGGCCGTAACGATGCCGACGGTTCCTTCTGAGCCTACGAAAAATCCCGTGAGGTCGTACCCGGGCACGTCGGCCGTTTTGCCGCCGAAATGCGCGATTCGCCCGTCCCACAGAACAACTTCCAAACCGGTAACATGGTTTGTTGTGACACCATAGGCCAGCGTATGAGGTCCTCCGGAGTTCTCTGCAACGTGCCCGCCCACGGTAGCAGCCCGCTGGCTGGATGGGTCTGGCGCGAAGTAGAAGCCGTGGGCTGCGACAGCAGCGCTCAGGTCTGTGTTGACGACGCCCGGCTGTACGATTGCCCTTTGGTTCGCGAGGTCGATCTCGAGGATGCGCTTCATCCGCGAGAAGCCAATGACGATGCCGCCGTCGCGAGATATTGAGCCGCCACTCAAGCCGGTACCGGCGCCACGCGCCACAAGCGACACACCTGTCTCGTGTGCCAAACGCACTACCTGCGAAACCTGTTCACTGGTACGGGGCAGGACGACTGCTCCGGGCGTACCCTTGCTCAGGCCGGCGTCGTATTCGTAGAGCAGAACATCTTCCGGACGCCACAGCACGCCGTCATCGCCGACGATCTTCCTCAGTCGTTTGACTACCGTGGAATCTAGCATGAGAAATCGGATTTTAGCATTCTGGCAGGGCGAAATCCCGCTCTAAAGGCATGACAGAACGACGGTGTAACCACAAGGGCAACACAGCAATAGCGCCCGACGAGTGGCGAGCAGACGGTGCCCAAGATTCGCACACCCCTACCTTGGCGCACGTCGCACGCGCGGCGGAGGAGTCCCGACCTCTCTGTAATCTTTGTTAAGTGCTTTGGATGTACGCCCGCATGGCGCGCACTTCCCCGTCCATCTCCGATACTTCAAACAGCAGGATGTCGCGTAGCGAGACCATGCCCACGAGCTGGTTGCCGTCGACAATTGGCAAGTGGCGAACCCCGTGCCTCTTCATCAGCACCATGCAGTTCTCCACAGACTCCTGCGCACCAACCGTGAGTGGGCCGGGACTCATTACATCTCGCAATACCGTCGTCTGAGGGTTCAGCCCCTCCGCGACAACGCGGTTCATGATGTCCCGCTCAGAGAAGATTCCCACCAGTTCCCCGTTGTTGAGCACCGGTACCGCCCCGACGTTGTTACTCTTCATAAGGCGGGCAGCGTCCGAGACTGTTTGCTCCTGGTCGGCTGAAACGAGTTTGTTTCCTCGTACCAGGTCGTAAATCGCTCCCATTGCCATCCTCCGGCACTTGCTTGTGCCGCGCAGTATATCTAGTGTTCCAGATGGCACACAAAGGCCCGGGGTGGGCTGGCGTCTTCGATCCGGCCTACTTGACGAATACAAAATATGAGTTGGCCCACAACGTAGTAGCTGCCGTACCCCTGTCCCGGGCCGTGATGATCAGGTTGTAGTCGTCGGTCGGTTCGAGTGTCTCGATGACGGGCGGACCGGCTGCGGGCTGAACGAGCGCCAAGTATCGAAGAAAATCAAAGATTTCCGCGCTTCCGCCGTACTCCGGCGCGACAAACGTTAACTGAGTGTCCTCGCCGGCAAAGTGCCAGGCCAGCGAAGCAGCCAAACCGACTGCTCTCTCGTAAGCAGATTCGTCCAGTACCCCCGGCGCGGGATTATCGAAGACGATTCGCAGCTTTCGCTCGTCCTCTCGCGTGAACTCCCTCACCTTCAGCTCTCCGGTCTTGGCGGTGGCTTTCCAGTCAACGTGCCTCGCGGAATCCTCGGGAACGTGATCCCGAATTCGATAGAGATCGTATCCCCTACCGCGCACGAACGACTCGAATTCACCTCGAATCATCGGAAGTGTTTCCAGCGCCTCGTCTGTGGGATCTATTTTCGGATAGACGATTACCTCTCGAGGCAACGGCTGTCGTCGTGTCTTCAGAAACAGCGAGAACGGAAATCGAGTTGCCAATCCGAAACTTTCTTGGGAATAGCGCCCCCGCCTGGCGAACGACAAGTCCACATCGGCAGTGATGGTTGTTCCGGCTGGCACAAATGGAAAGTAAATGGGGTTGGCCAACACTGGCTCAGCCGGAACGACGGCGTTGGCTTTTCGACGTTCTCTCTTGACAGCCTGCTTTCGTTTCCGACGTTCCGATCGCAACCAGTCGTGCTTGGCTGGTTCCGGCGGCAGGACGGCGACGGAGAAGCACGGAATCCAGCGCCTTCGGTTCTTGACCCTGATTCGGGCCAGAGCCGTCGTGCCCGCGAAAACGTGCTCCGGAACAACCAGTTCGAGTTCGATGGAACGCAGTACGGCGGCAGACGCCATGCCCGAAACAAGCAGGGCGGAGAGCATGACGGACAGAACTATGAACAGCAGGTTGTTACCGGTGTTCAGGCCTGCGATGCCGATTATCAGGGTGAAGCCTATGTAGACGATACCTTCCGTCGTGACTTCATAATCGAGAGCATCGCGTACGCGTCTGAACACCACCCGTCGCGCCAGGTAGGGTACGGTAGTCAGGCCAACAACGGCCGCAAGCAGCAAAGATGCCGAAGCTAGTATTACAGTGGCGACCAGGTTCCCGGCTATTCGCTCCACGGTGGAGAAGACTGCCGCGGCAAACGCGAGCGCCAGTCCACCTACTGCGAACAGGAATCTCAGCCAGGGTTCCCGCTCGATGGTGGTAAGTACCTTCCAGGATCTCGGCACGTGCCCGGCCCCTAGTTCGAACTCGACAGCCGGTCTTCAGGTGTAACCGCATTTGCCGAGTGCATTCGCGAGACGGGTACGCACTCACAGGCACCGTTTTGTGAAGCGGTGTCGCGACTTTCGGGGCGCGATTCCTTAGGCTTTCGACGGGTTACGCGGTGCAGCCATCCCTCCGCTTTCAATTTGGCTTCCTCCGAAAGGTGCGCCAGCTTGGGGAAGCGGGTCTTGAGTTTCTGAAGGAGTTTGTGCGCCCACACGTACTCGCCGGAAAGAATGATGAGGCCGATGAGGATACAGAGGACGCCCTGAATGAACGGCAGGAAAAGGCCAGCGATTCCGACTAGGATGAAGGCCCAGCCGATCACCAATGTCAGTACGCGCTTAGCGGTTGATTTCATTGTTTGCTGCTTCGCCCCGGACCCAGATGCTTGTTCAGAACTGAATGCTGTTGGTACGTAGACTTAGATGCGTACGCACCCATGGCCTTGGCACCTTCAGTTCACCCTTGGGCGTTGCACCTCCAGTATATGGCAGTGCGCGCTAAGAAAATCACATGGGCTGTGATCGCCGGCAGATCACAGCCGAAAGCGACGTCAGGAGCCTCTTTCCGTAACAGATTGTCAAGTCCCCGCACGCGCTCCGGACGGTCGATGTTGATACAAACAAAGGGGAAATATCGCCGTCTGTGGTGTCGGTTCTCGGTCATCCCTGTTGCTAAGCTGGTTGTAGAGGGAGTCTCAACCAAGCATGAGAATACAACGGGTTTCACGCCACCTTTGCTGGTGGCTTTTTTACTTTTTGCTCCCAATGT
>DASPIK010000039.1:0-4215 GCA_035629075.1 Terriglobales bacterium
CGATTGTCGAATCCGTTGTGGCGACATTGTGTTTGTTGCTCTGGCTGGGAGGACGGATCTCGGCGCGCGAAGGAGAGCGCCTTGAAGGCGCGGGATTCGTGACCAGGAAGATCAGCGGACGGAGGCATGAGTTCACCCTGACCAGAACCGGCAAGGCGGCCCTTGCGACATGGGATGCTGATCAAGGGAGATTTCCGACGGAATTCGAAGACGTACTGCGGACGGCATTTCTCACCGGCCTCGGGAAGAAAGCCCGTGTCGCAGATCTTTTCCGTCAAGCGGCGAAGGCGCGTCGGCGCTCCGCCGAAGAACTCGAAGAAGAGGCCGAACGGCTCTCGAAAGATGTAGGCAAGGGCTTCGACTTGCACGCCTACCTGTGGCTTCGCGCAAGGGCAGAAGCGACCCGTCTCTCGGCTGAGCAGTCCGTCCTAGACCAGGCGGCTCGGTTCATTGACCAAAAGAACACTCGGCGTAAGTAGCTGAACCAAAACTGCTTAATGGACCATCGCAAAATCCGCGCACGCTTGGATAATTAGTATTGCTTATTTTAAGTGTGTATGGTTTACTACGCCTGAGATGAACGATCAGCGCCAAGTACCGGAAGTCGATTTCAGTTGGAAGGAAGTCGGCCAGCGCATCCGTGACAAGCGGATCGCGCGCGGCCTGACTCAGGCGCAACTGGGATCCAAATGCAACCTCACCGGCCCGGGCGTTTATTTCGCGGAGGCCGGCAAGATCAATCCGCAAATCAAGACGCTGAGCGCAATCGCTAAGGCGCTTGGTTGTTCCGTGCGTGAGCTGATGACAGGTTCGACGGCAAGCAAGAAGCCATACGGCGTCTTGTTGGAACAGGTCGAGACGGTGTTGGAAGCCGACGACCCTGGAGCAACGCTGGCGTTGTTGAACGGCCTTCAGTCGGCGCAGTTGATCCTGCAGTCCAGGAACAAGAGTCGCCGCGGACTCACCGTCAAGCCGAGCGAAGAAGTACTCCGTTTGATGGAATCGGCCGGTGACATCAGTCTCGCCGAGGTGAGCCAGGCACGACACACGTTCGGTAAGCGGTCCAGCAAACCCGGAAAGACATTCCGGGACACTGCACGGCACACCGCTTCTTCGCCGGAGAACTCGGCTGCTCAGAAACAAGAGGAGAAACGATGAATACGAGCTAAGAAGGACGAGGTACCTCACTCCGATGAGCGTATGTGCGGCGGCACTCTCCGCCGAAAAGGACCCATCACATGGGAGCACCAGCAAAGAATGTAGTTCCGGAATCGAGCAATTCTTCTCAGGTTGGCTTCGGCAACAAGAAGCCTGTCGCATCTGAACCCGCACCGTCTCGTGCACAACATCCCTTTTCTTCCCCTGCCCACACCGCCAACCACCCTGTCGCGCCACTCCCGCGGGAAGTCCGCGAAGCCTTCGTAGACGCGAAGGGCGCGGGCGAGTTCTTGCAGCTCAACTGGCGCACCGTTCAGAAGTGGGCGCGGGAAGGCAGCATCCCTGCCCATCCATTTGGCAGCGGACGTCGCAAGACTTGGCGGTTTCTGTTGTCTGAACTCCACGAGTGGGTCCTCTCCCTCAAGAACGAAGCCTGCAAGTAGCGGCGGGTTTCCAACGCGTAGGCGTCGTCTCGACGTTCACTACGTCGAGGCGACTGCTTCGCTGCGTGCCCACGATCAAGGAAGCGAAAGAGGAGAGACGCCGCATCATGGATGCGATCACGAGAAGAAGTTTGCTACACTCCGATCGCCATCCGTGCTCTGCGGTAGGAGGACCGAATGACAAAGAGAAGAGCACGGTATCAACAAGGAAGTGTGGTTTTCGACAAACGCAATCGCACCTGGCACTTTCTCTGGCGTGAGAACGGTTCGCGTCGGTCAAAGCTGTTGGGCGACGACAAGAAGTTCCCGACCAAGGCTGCGGCACTCAGAGCAGCGGAACGTCTCCGTCGAGAAGTGATGGCGAAGAACGATCCGCCGGAACCGGTTATGACCGGCATAACGGTGAACGAACTCGTACAGCATTACCGAACCGAGAAGATGCCGAGCCGCAAAGACACGAGTCGCAGTTACGACGTGTGGTTGCGCTGTCACATCTTGCCGAAGTTCGGCGACGGGCCGATCACTGCGGTGCAAGCGCGCCCGGTGGAGTTGTGGCTCACGGAACTGGAACTCGCACCGAAGAGCAAGGTCCACATTCGCGGCGCACTGCGGCTTCTCTGGGACTACGCTATGCGGCGCGGAGACATCCCGACCCAACGAAATCCAATGGAACTGGTCTCCATCAAGGACGCGAGCAAACGCAGCAAGAAGCCCCGCAGCCTGACCATGGACGAGTTCCAAAGGTTCGTGCGGCATCTGGAAGAACCGTTTCGCAGCATGGCCCTTATTCAGGCCCTGCTGGGTCTGAGAATCAGCGAGGTTCTCGGTCTGAAGTGGTCTGACGTCGATTGGTTCAGCAGCTCGATCCGAATCGAACGCGGCATCGTCTGCCAAACAGTCGACGCTGTGAAGACCGCTGAATCCGGACGGCCGCTACCGCTTGCCCCGGAACTTCTGGAAGTACTGAAGTCCCTGCGGTCATCAACGCAGTTCTCTCTGTCTACTGACTGGATCTTCGCCTCGCCCCATCAGGTCGGGAACCTGCCATGGTCGTACGATCAGGTTTGGCGGAAATACCAGAAGGCGGCAGCGGCGGCGAACATCGGCGCGTTCGGTACGCACTCGCTGCGTCACTCGTACCGTTCATGGCTCGCTGCTGCTGGAACGCAATCTGAGGTTCAGCAGAAGCTGATGCGTCATGCGGATCCTCGCATGACTCTGAAATACGGCGAACTGGTGACGGATGAGATGGAGCAGGCGCACAAGAAAATCGTAGGTCTGGCGCTTAATGGATTGCAGCGTGGATTGCAGTGACTGTAAGTGATTGAAAGATGGTGAGCGCGGAAGGAATCGAACCTTCAACCTACTGATTAAGAGTCAGGGAAAGTGCCCACACCCTATCAAGCACTTACGATCGGTGCGTGGAACTTCAATGATTTACCTTGGTATCCATTGAACCAGCAGGTATCCTGAGGACGTTTGCGGCCGTTCTCTGCGGACACAATACGGACACACAATGACCCTGACCAACCGCAGCATAAACGCACTAAAGCCGCCGAAGAAGGGTAATGAGATCACCTACGACGGGGAAGTTCCCGGCTTTGGCGTCAGAATCACTAGCTCTGGCGTGATCTCGTACATCCTGAACTATCGTATTCACAACCGCGAGCGACGCTACACAATCGGACGTCACCCCGAATGGACCTTACCCCAAGCTCGCAATGAGGCTATCCGGCTTCGAGGCGACATTTCGATAGGAAAAGATCCGCTTGCCGATCGCGAGCGTCTGCGCGAGGCTCCAACCGTTAAGGATCTCTGTGACGATTACATAAAGCGCCATGCATTGCCACACAAGCGTGAGAACAGCGTCCGTGATGACAAGGCAATGATCGACGGCCATATACTCCCATCTTGGGGCAGGATAAAGGTTGAGGCGATAACGAGACGCGACGTTGAGGATATTCACCGTTCTCTCAAGGCCACACGCTACAAAGCAAACAGGCTTCTCTCGCTGTTGTCGAAGATGTTTTCTCTCGCTGTCGAATGGAACTGGAGAGTTGACAATCCAACGAAGTATGTAAAGGAATTCGACGAACAACAGCGGGACAGGTGGCTTAACAGCGAAGAAGTGGAAGCACTGGCAAAAGCACTCGATGATTATCCAGGTAGACGTGCCGATGAGCTCGGAGGCACACCGAAGCAGCGGGTCGCTATTAGGACCCTCGCATCGAGAGTTGTAGCTGCGATACGTTTACTGATGGTTACGGGTGCTAGAAAGAACGAGGTCCTGTCCGCCCGATGGGAGCACATCGACCTTGACCGGGGTGTATGGACGAAGCCCAGCCACCATACAAAGCAGAAGCGGACCGAACATGTCCCTCTCAGCGATCAGGCGATGGAGATCATCAAAGCTCTGCCGGTTGAAGGGGACTTCCTGTTTCCGGGCAGGCGAAAGGAGCAGCCGTTGAAAGACGTGAAGTTTGCTTGGGGTAAGATTTGCGAGCACGCGAAGCTGGAAAACGTGCGAATCCACGACCTCAGGCATACGTTCGCTTCGCATCTTGTCTCTAATGGCGAATCGCTGCCGATTGTAGGGCGACTCTTGGGGCACACG
>DASPIK010000040.1:0-26586 GCA_035629075.1 Terriglobales bacterium
TGTATTGTTGTTGGGTAATCATCTGGCTGCCGAGTTGAGGAGGGCTGGCCTGCGGCCAGCCTCCAACTCGCTGCCAAATGCTACCGGCTCACTGGTGATTTTTAATTGGCATTACTGGTGAAAAATAATCGTCACTGTCCAATGGGACGTCTGCACACCGGGGAGGATGAATCGACGCACGTCGTCCACGTGATACGCCGTGAGCTGATGAACGTCACGCTTAGCGAGGTCACGCGGATTCAACAAGAGGGGACATCAAAGACCTATCGCGTCAAGCGAGTGGTCGACGATCCGAATCTGGCGACCGTCGCATTCCACTGCACTTTGGCATGAGCGAAGCCCGCATCCAGCACGAACTCGACAAGCTGAACTCAGCCTTGCGGATGTATACGCAAGCTGCTGGTCGCGGCATCGGCTTCGCCCTGGCTAAACAGTCGGAAGAGCTTGGCCGCAATCTCGCCAAGGAGGCGAAAGGGTTGATGCCGGCGAAAGGTGCCGTCCGCGCGTCGCGTCTCGCAATCCTGAAGGAAGCAGGACGTGGAAAAGTGAACGGCCGCAAGATCCAGCCCGGACTTGGCGTTCACGTCAGGGCATCGGTTTACAAGGCGATTGCCGAGAAGCATGGCGCGCTTCCGTTTGCAGCGAACATCATGCAGATGCGCACCAAAAAAGGTTTGCGCGGATCCGTAAACCGTTTCGGCAGGAAACTGAATCTTCAGGCGCTCGCCGTCCAGCGTGAGCTTAATCTTCGCGAAAGCGGACGGGGCTTCTTGCATCACGCGGACAAGCTCGCGCTGGACATGAGCCGCGGCGAACGACTGCAGTCCAATCGCATCGAGAAATCTGTCAGCCGCTTCGGCCCTCAACTCGGCGAGTTTGCGTTCGCCGTTGATGACGATGGAAACGGCTCGGCTTCGTTCAAGTGGGGCGGCTTCTCGCAACTGTCAAATGAGGCCGTAAAGGCCATGGGGCGCGCTCGAGGCCAGGCGTCAATCGCGCGCGCACTCGCAGCCACAACGGAAAACATCAAGCCCTACCTCGAGCGCAAGCTCGGTGAGGCGGCAGCGAAGCTGATCAAATGAGGCTGCACGAGATCCAATCCAATCTTCTCACGATCGTGCGCTTGGTCACTGAGCTGTCAGCAGTGCAGTCGCAGGTCGTAATCGACGATGGAAACAAAGCCATCGAGAGCGAAAACGCGCTCACCGACAAGGGAATCTCGATCTTGATCATGGCGCCCGAATGCCTTGGCGTGAATTCCCAAGGGCAGGGTGCGACGTCGCTGGTTTACGCGTCAACCGTATGGGTGCGCACAAACCCGAAGGTGACCGTCAGCGGGGTGGCAAAGTGGGATCCTTGCCTGATCGAGTCAAAGATCATTCCCAAGGTCCTGCAGTTCGGCTCTGAGCCCATCAACTTTTTTCAGATTCCGGACGGACTCGAACCTGAAGTCGATTGGACCGACGTCGGGCTGAACAGCCGACTTATTCGGTTTGCCACAACGATCATTTTGCAATGAGCCACTACAACCCCAATTCAATCGACGCCACGTTGAGCCGAATTGAGACCAAGCTCGATGACACCCTGCGCGTGCAGGAGAAGCATGGGGAGTCGATCAACAAGCTCTGGGCGGCTCTTGGCAGACTTGATGTGCGCGTTGCCGTTATTTCCGCAACCGCAACCGCCGTGTTCTTCGTAGCCAAACAACTGATTTTCCGATGAACGCCACCACCGACCCACAGCCGCGAGAACACACGCAGAACAGCCGCGTGCTGAACATCAGCCTGCGCGGGTGGATCGCCCTGCTGATCACAGCAACCGTTTGCATGATGAGCGTGATTGGCCGCGACGTGAAGGAACCGCTCTACACCCTGGCCGGAATGGTCATCGGATTTTATTTCGCCAACGCACAACAAAAGAAAACCACTCCATGAAAACACTTCGCACTTACTGGCCGTTATACATCCCGTCTCTCTGCTTGCTTCTTGCTGCGCTGGGTTGCGCCGTCTTCGACAAGAACGCGACACCAGCCGAGAAGGCGATTGAAATTCAATGGCTGGCAGAGGATGCCGCGAGCCTCGGGACGGAGGTTTCGCTGATTACGAACCCTCAATATCGACCAGCTTTCGAGGCCGCATATGCCGAGCTCAATCGACTCGTTGAGAGCGAACAACCGATCACGCTAGTAAGCCTGCAGAAGGTTCTCGCGACGCTCCCAATCGACAAGCTGAAAGGCAAGGAAGCAGAGATTGGCATACGCGGATCTCGGTTGGTGCTTCGTCGACTCATCCGCGGCGAGGTCGAAGAGAACATTCAACTTTATTCGCGTCACGCAGCCATCGGTATGCGCGACGGGATTGGCGGATCGCTGTAAGCCACAACTGGAACACAAAAAGTTATGATCATCGAAGAGAGTAAAGCTGTTGGAGCCCAAGCCTGGTTTTTCCGCGAGGGCAAAGAATTCACCGAACCCGAAGCCGGAACCGCTGGTATCGATGACGTGCCGGGGGCTGATGACGACGGCTGGGTCTCCATCGGGCGCATCGAAGCATGGGAGCCGTCGCTCCTGGCCGACGAAGAGCAGGATGTTTACGACTCGTCCACTGGGCGGCTCGACCTTGCGGACTCCATCCCGGTCAAGCAGGCGCTGCAATACAAGTTCACCACGAACGTTGTCACGGCGCTCGCGGTCGGACTGTTCTTCCGCACGGCAAGCGAACTGTCGGCCAGCGACTATCAGTTCAATCCGCTCGGGGGCGTTCCTCCGCGTGGATGGCTGAAGGTTCAAAACTACGATCACAATTCCACGCTGATCCTTGCAGCCGACCTCTGGGGCCGCATCAAAGTCAGTGGCGGCATGAAGGGCGGAAACGGCGAGCTGGTGAAGCCTGAATTCATGTTCAAGGTCTTCAAGAACGCTCTCAACACGATGGCGCTCGGAACCGCTGAATAACATGGAACCCATCGTTTTCAAACCCACGAAGAAAGCTCCGGGCATTCGCGCGCGCGTCGTCGGAGACTTTGCCAAGCAGGTCGATCCGAAGACGGTGAAGCGCAGGACGGTGAAGGAAACGAAACCCGAAACAAAATCAGAATGAAAAAGCTTTTCACGATCTGCGGTCTATTACTGTGCGTTGCGGTTCATGCTGCGACGACAAACCTGCCGGGTATTCGAAACCCGGTTGGCGTGACTCCGACGACGAACGCGCCAAGCGGAGGATCGCCGCCATCGCCGCCCGTTTCGCAGGCAAAGTCACTCCTGGTGAATCCCGACGGAAGTGTTTCCGATCCGTGGGGCAACTTCTTTAATGTGAACCTGGGGGCAATGCGGCAGGCACTCGGGCCGACCCCAATGCCTTACGGCGTTGTGAGTGTCGGCGGAACAAACTACGCGCACATTGACGCGGCGGGACTTGTCGCATCGCGGCTGCCCATTCAACTCGGACCCGGGATATTCCATGTGACAAACTCAGGGCATCTTGTGGCCGGGGTAATTGGTTCGGGGTTGAAGAGTAAGATAGTCTTTTGGGGAGACACAAACAATGTGCCGCTAACGGCAGGAGCCGCATTCATCGCGACCAATGGTGCTGTTTTTCGGGATTGCGAATTTTCATTCGGGTATGGACCTGACCATACGAACTATCAGGCAGCGGTCGTTCTGTTGGCGCAAGGCGGTGTGTTGTTCGATAATTGGATTTCGACGAATGCCAACACCGATGTCGTCCTTGTCGGGCCCAACGCCCACGGATCGGTGCTTCGAATCAACAACAGTATATGGCGCTCGAGATGGGATACCGCAAATTCCTTGGCACACTTCACATCTATTTACGCCAGAAACTCAGACTTCATTTCCGTGGGGCCGAACAGCATCGCTGGAAGTCAAGGCTCAGCTCACAACTGGTTGTTCCAAGGCAGCTCGAACTACGTCGACGCTGTTGCTTGTCGGTTCATCGCAGCCAACACGAACGCATACAACGTGCGAACGGTCACGGGGACCGTTGGTCACACGAACTTTTTCACATTCTGTTCCTTTAGTTTGACGAATTTTGGCAGCGCGAGTGCGACAAATGTTGCCATGCCGGGAAATGCAGGCGGACCGTCCTTGGTCCGATTGATCAATTGCGATATGCCTCTTGGGGGAGTGGTGAAAGTCGGGACGGGCAGTGCCGCCAACGTTCGGATCGTCACAACCTCAGGATCATCGGACTTCATCGCCACCCCAACCAACTATGTGGCGGCGGATTTTATACCGACGCCAGGCATGGTTAAGTTGGTTCCGTCTAACAACTGGATGTTCTCAGTATCGGCCACATTGACGAACGCGGCCTTTCAAATTGCTCCATGATTCGCGCCTTTCTGATCGTCTCGCTAGCCATCATGTCCAGCCACGCTGCCACCGTGCGACTGACGTGGAACCGATCAACCGATCCGAGTGTCACCGGCTATTACGTTTACGCGTTCACCAACCAGGTCTTCGTTGCGACGAACCCGGCTGCGCTTCGCGTTAATGTCGGGACAAACATCATTACGGCCATTGATGGCTTGAAGCCCGTCATTCACCACTTCACCGCGACGGCCTACAACGCTCTCGGAGTGGAAAGCGACTTCTCAAACGTGGTCTCGACCGAGATCCCGCATGCCCCGGCCCAGATGCGCACGCTCACGCTGCAATACAGCGCCGATCTGTCATCGACCAACTGGCAGGACAAAGGATTTTTCAGAATCAAAATCGAATGAATCTATGCAATCAGAAATCATCCCCGGAGCGACTGAGCTCAAAATCAATGGTGAAGTCGTAACCGTCCGCGAACTGGCCTGGCCTCAGGCAATTGAACTCTCGCACCGGATCAGCGAACGCGCTGGCAAGCTCTTCGCCTCAGGCCACAGCTTTCAAGTGACGCCCGCGGCTCTGACCGAGCTCGTCACCGGAGCGCAGGACCTTTGCGAATGGCTGGTGCTCAAAACGACCGGAAAAGATCAGCAGTGGATCGATGGTCTCGCCACAACTCAAATGCTGGACCTCATTGACGCCGCGCTGGCGCAGAATTTGAGGCCGGATTTTTTCGCAATTCTCGGCCGGATCCGCTCTCGGTTTCCGGCGACAGCGACAGCTTCGCTGCAATCGTCGATTTCCTCGTCTGGCAAGGATACTCCCAGACCGAGGTGATGCAGATGACGTTCCGTCAGCTGCGCGCTTTCACATCGGCAGCGAGCGCGCGGCTTGAGCGGACATACAAGAGCACGCGACGTCCTCAATGAATCTGAACTACCAGATCGTCCTGACAGGGAACACAAATCCCTTTCAGGATGCTTTTACCCTGGCGGCTCAGAAGGTCACCCAGCTCGAAGGCAAGCTTCAGCAGGCGAACACGAAGCTCGCCAATCAGGCGCAGGCAATGGCCAATGCCGGGTTGCCGGTCGTCAACGGGTTCAACCGAATCGAACAGGCTGGCAACACGGTCACCAAGACGCTGGGGAACACGCGCATTGCTTACATGCAGCTCGGCTCGGCGATCCCAAACATCGCTAGCCAGATCGCCGCAGGAGGAGACCCCATTCGCGCCCTCGCGGTTCAGATTCCGGATGCGCTGCAGGCCTTGACCTTCATGGGGGTCAGCCTGAAGACGTTGCTCCCGATCGTCGGGGCCGTCGGCCTTGCGGTTGGTGCGTTCGCATATGCTTGGAACGAAGCGACGCGGTCACAACGCGACGCAGAGAAGGCAACGAAGGAGCTTGGCGAGGCACTCAAAAGCCTGCCCGGTGTTTTACGCGAGATCAACACACTGAGCAAAGCTGGGCTGCTAAGTCCCCAAGCTGTTGCTCAATACGGGGATTATCTGACCGGCAAGATTCCGCTCTATAAAACAGGCACCGGGGAGTTGAGCCGGGAATCATCAGAGACCATCCGCGTTCCGCGGGGCAACACACCGACGATGGGTGGGCCTCCGCGAACTGGCTTCGACGACGTCACAATCAACCGCAAGCAGGCGAGTCCAAAGGAGGTCCAGGATTGGGTGACATTAAAGCTGGGGCGCACCGGCGACAGTAACATCGCCGATTCGCAAATCGAATCCTTGGCTGGTCTCAAAGAGCAACAGGATAAAGCGAGACGCGAAGCTCTCGAAGGCCTCGAAAAAGAGAAGGCTGAGATCTCCGCCAAATACGAGAAGGAGCGCGAGGCGATTCAGGCGAACATGACGTTGGCAGGGACGCTGTTGACCGAGAAGAAAAAGGCAGAAGCCGAGGATGCCATCGCGTTGACGCGCAAAGCCGAAGCGAACGAGATTGCAAAGAAGGAGTTGGAGTATCGCGAAAAGGCTACCCGCCAAGCTGAGCAGGAGCGCCAGAAGCTTGATCAAGTCGCCTCAAAGATGGAGCAGCGACGCACGAAAGAGCTTCAAGGTGTTGCCGAGATCGAGAAGCTGCGCAACCAGGTTTATTTGCAGACGCTCACAGGCCTTGAGCGCGAAATCGCGGCGGTCAACCTCCGATACGACGCTGAGAAACAGAAGATTCAAGAGTTGATCGAGGCAAAGCGCATTTCGGCTGACGAGGGCGAGCGCATGTTCACCAGCATCGAGCTAGGGCGACAAAACGAAATCACCGAAGCGCGGGCGGAAAACGAGAAAGCGCGCACTGCAATCCAGAAGTCTGAGAAGCAGAAGCAGTTGCAGATCGAGCAGGATTACGTGACAGCAACGGGAAGCCTGCTCGGCAGCGCGGCTGACATGGCGAAGATGTTCGGCAAAGAGGGTTTCGTCGCGTGGAAGGCAATCGCACTCGCACAAGCAGTCGTGAACGGCGCAGGCGCGGTAATGCTTCAGCTGGGCGGCGGCGATCCATATTCAGCCCCGATCCGCGCAGCGGCAGCAGCAGCCATTGCAGCCGTCCAGATCGCAACCATCGCCATGGCACAGCCTGGCTATCGCGAAGGTGGCTACACCGGCGACGGTCCGAGCGATCAGGTTGCAGGAGTTGTGCATCGTGGCGAGGTTGTAATCCCGGCCGGCCGCGTTCAACAGTTCGGCCGTCGATTCACGGAGGGCCTCGCACGCGGAGTCATCGGGGACATCCCTGTTCCAATCACATCTCAGAACGGCCCGTCGGGCGCTGCGGTGCGAGCTGGTCTGGCTGGCGGCGGTGTAGGAGGCGGAAGCGTCAACGTTCAGGGCCATCAGATGTCGGTCGCATTCCTCAATGATCGATCTGAAGCCAAACAGTTTCTCGCGACGGCCCCTGGCAAGGCGATGATCGTTGACATCGTCAAAGGTGCCCGCATCGAGCTCGGGATGAATACATGATCGTCCTCGTTAACAATCACGTGCTGATACCACACGCCGCTGACTGGGCGACGCCGCCGACGACTGCGCGCGCATGGGAGACGCAGATCAGTGAGGCGTTGCCAGGCTCGGAAATCCGGCAGGCGCTACGTGCTCAATGTCGGCGGACGCTGTCATTCATGTTCACGGCAACCACTATTCAAGAGCGCGCTCGGTTTGATGCTCGCTGGGATGCCGCGGCAAAGAGCGGCTTGGCAGCAGTGCCATTCTTCGGCCGGTCTTGCACGCTTTCCGCCGATGCGGACGAGACTGACGACGAGATCGCAGTGGCGCCTGGCGGATGGGGTTGGGCAGTCGGTGATTACATCGTCCTGATGAACGGCGACCAGATGGTCGATTGCCATGCGATTGCCTCGGTTGATGGCGACACGCTCACGCTGGAGACAGCACTGAATTACGACTGGCCAGCCGACTTCATCGTTCGTCCGGTGTTCTTCGGGAAGCCGAAATCAGAAAAGTTTCCAGTCCTCACATCCTGGCACGAATCGGTTGCGATCAACGTTTCGCAACTCGTTTCCGAGCGTTCTGCGCAACTCGGCTCCGTGACACCTCCGGCTGGATCCGGCATCGGAACAATGATCGTCGGTTCAACTTTTCAACCTGCATAGTTATGCCCGTCACCGTTCCTCAAACCCAAAGCAACCTGCTGAGCTATTTCCAGACAGGCGACACGCCGACGCAGGATCAATTCGAAGAGCTCATCCGGACGATGTTCCACATGTATCAGCAGGCCGTTACCGCGGCGGAAGAAGCGGCAGCGTCTGCGGCAGCGGCAGAGGAGCTTGTGTCCGACGAGCCTACACCGGTTGCAAGCGGGCGGATTGATTACGACGGGCCGGACAATGCGTCTGAGCTCGTCGGCTGCTCGGTTGCGATGAACTACAGCGGCAACTCAATGCGGACGCAAATCACACTCGATTCTCCGCTCGATAATGACGACTGGTTCTTCATCTTCACGGTCTTGAATGGCAGCAACAGCGTGATCACGACTGTTGCCAAGACAACGAACGGCATCGTCATCGATTCCTCCGGTGATTTTGGTTACGACCTGAGGTTCCGCATCTTCCCTTACAGCCGCTGGTATGACCTGCTCAACCGCAACAACCTACTGCCCGCGCCGTGACCTACCTGACGAGACCAGTCCTTGAGTTCCCGATCGATTGGGGGCAAGCCGTCGCCAGGGCGGTGACCTTCGATCTGCGCGAGCTCCTGCTCGGTTTCGGGGCTGAGGTGTTCCAGCCGACACAGTTGCACACGGTGAACGTCTGGGACTTCTCACTGGTGTTGAAGAGCGGGGTTGAGATTCTTGAATGGGAAGACTTCGAGAACGATCTGGCTGGAATGCTGAACGGATTCTGGCTGCCGTGCCCACTCGAAGCAGCGCAATTCGTCGCGGGCGTTTCGACAACGCAGTTCGACGTCGTGAATCAGGGACTCAGCGCTGTGTGGGAAGATCGTCCGGACAGTCACGTCCTGCTTGTCCTTCCGAATGGAACGTGGCACGCCGCAGAGATTACCGCTGTCGAGGTTTCGGGTGCCAATGAGCGCGTGACGATCTCGCCTGCACTGTCCGTTACGCCGCCTGCGGGAACCGTGATCAAGCGGCTGCATTACGTCCGGCTGGGGACTGACAGAATCACCGGCCGATTCCTGACAGAGAACATTCTTTCGCTCAGCCTGACCGCCATTGAACTGCCGACCGAATACGCCGAGCTGCAGACAGGCCTTCAACCGATCTACCTTTACGAGTTCACAACAGCCGCTCCGGCAACTGAGGTCTGGCGCTACACGTCCTTTGCCGCGCCTGTGGTGTCTGAGAACAGGCTTTTCTCGCCGTTCGCGATGTCGCACGGATCGCTGACTACCGGAGCCCGGGCAGAGCAGCAACAACTTGAAATCACGGCGGTTTTCGATGACGAGCATCCGCTTTCAATGTTTCTCCCGATGCCGCCGCATCGGCCTGTGAACGTCTCCGTCTACCAGGTCCAATACGGTGCACTGGACACTCGCAAGCTTTTGTTCTCTGGCGTGGCGCGGAAGGTCGACGACGGCGGCGACAAGCTGACCGCTCACTGCGATTCCTGGCTTGGGATTCTCTCGCGCAAGGTCCCGCGGATGCACATCGGGAGCAATTGCGGCTATGAGCTCTTCGACGGGTTCACCTGCAAGGCCAGTCGCGCCGCGCATGAAACTACCGGGCAGATCGCCGCCATTGATTCCGTGAGCTACCCGCCGACAATCCAGGTCGATCTGCTTTATGACACACTCGAGCAATTCTCCGACTGGGTGACGGAGGGATGGTTCGCGCATGGCTTCATTGAGGTCGGCTTCGGGATTGAATTCGAGGTGCGGACGATCCTGAGCTCGGAGCTGACCACGGATCCCAACCGTCTCACGCTGGAACTCAATGCACCGCTGCATCACGCCCAGGTCGGCGACCACCTGCAGTTGATTCCCGGGTGCGACGGCGCCGCCGCGACCTGCAAAGCGAAGTTCGATAACTTCGAGAACTTTGGCGGGTTCCCGGCGATCCCTCCGCGCAATCTCGCGCTGAAAGGTTTGAATACGAACGTCGCTCAAGGAGGGAAGAAGTGAGCGCGTTCTTTGAGTCACCTGTGATGCAGCAGCGGCTCGTCGCCAATGTCGCGCACTGGTTCGGAACTCCATTTGTCGCACATGCGCGCATCGCTGGCGCTGGCGTCGATTGTGTCCAACTTGCAGCGGCTCTCTACATCGCCTGCGGAGTGATCGAATCATTCGAGCCAGGGCACTACACGATTCAGGGTGGCAAGCATGCCGGTCGGTCTCATGTCCTCGACTGGATCCGCGATTCAAACCGCTTTCAGCGGGTTCAGGATGTTGTTGCCGGTGACCTGCTTTGCATGCAGTTCCGCCAGCGCGTCGTGCATCACGTCGGCGTTGCCATCGGAGGCGGCAAGTTCGTGCACGTTCTCGAGAGGCGCTCAGTTGAGATCGCCAACCTGCAGGACTTCGCCTATCGCCGGGCGCTGAAGGCCATCTACAGGCCACTCGCATGAGCTTCTTTTCAGGCAGCACGAGCGCGAAGCCCGGCAACTTCCAGAACGCAATGGGGGTGCAGACGTATCGCGCATCGAGCTCGGAGTCGGCCCGGCCGGTGCCATACCTGATGGGCCGCCAGCGAATCGCCCTGACCTACATCTCTGATTGCTTCGACACTCGGACACAGCACGTCGGCGGCGGCGGCAAGAGCTCAACGCGAGAGGGGACCAACTACTACACGTCCTTCGCAGCTCTCGCCTGCTTTGGCCCAGTTGACGCCCTGCATGCGGTCTTCCTGAATGGCGATCCGGTTTACACCGAGCGGACGAACATCGTCATCATCCTGCTCACGTCGGCCGCTGGCGTAGCAACAGCGACGACCCGCAATGAGCACAATCTGACGACGGGCGACAGTGTGGTAATCGTCGGGGCATCGCAGCAGGAATACGTCGGCACTTTCGTGATCACTGTCACGGCTGACAACAAGTTCACGTTTGCTATCACCGGGACTCCTCAGAGTCCGGCGACCGCTCCGAACAACGGCAAGATCTATGCGCGCGTTGTCCTGCCGCCGATCTTCCGAGACGAAGACAATCCTGACTACGTCGACATCACGATTCCCGATTATGGCGTGATGCGGCTCTACTGGGGCACCGAAACACAGGAGCCCGACGATTACCTCCTGTCGTCCGGCGTCGATCATCCGGCTTACCGCGGGCTCTGCTACGCGGTCTTCCATCGCCTCTACCTGGGCTTCAATCAGACGAACGTCCAGAACATCGAGCTCGTGCTTGGGCGATATCCGGAGCGCGACTGGCTCGAAGCCGAAGAGATCAATGGAGACACCGGTTTGATTTCGCTCGTGGCTGACCTCCTTCAATCGCCTCGTGCTGGCCTGCGGTTGCCGGACGAGAAGATCGACACCGCGACGATGCTGGAGACCGCGGCGACGCTCGCGGATGAAGGATTCGGGTTCTCGCCCTTGCTAACTCGCGAGCAGGAGACGCGACAGGTGATCATCTCCGCGCTGGAATACTTTGACGGCTACCTGTCGTTTACAGCCGACGGAAAGCTCGGCGTTAAGCTGGTGCGCCCGCCCGTTGGAGCATTGCCGGAAGTCACTGACACCGATCTGGTCGAGAAGCCGACCTTTGAGCCTGACGATTGGAGCGAAGCCTTCAACGAAACGACGGTGCGGTTCACGAATCGTTCGCTGGACTACAAGGAGGATTCTGTCTCACGTCCAGACTCGGGCTTGCGGAACATCACAGGCGAGCCCAAGTCGCAATCACTTGACCGCCCATGGATCACGGATGGAGCGACCGCAGAGGCTCTGCAACGCTCTGCTGGACGTGCCGGGGCCCTGCCGCAGCTCACCGGGACACTGAAGTTGCGCATGGATTCAGAGCTGTTTGACGCTCTGACGCCTGGCGAGCCGTTTACGCTCGATTATTCGGGACGCAATACCGATCAGCTGATTTTCCGCGTTGTCACCCGCACGGTTCAGGATCCTGCGAGGCCAGTCTTTGAAATCCAATTCAAGGCAGACAGGAGCTACGTCTACGCATGAGGATCATCGAGGTTCCATTCAAACTGTCTGAGAAGCTCGCTGTTGCTTTTCTTGTGCCAAAGGCAAGCTCGACGTCTGCGGGCTGGCAGGCGTGGATTGGAAACGGTCCTGCAACTGTCGAAGTGGTTTCCTGCGACCTCGTCCTCGATCAGGAAATCGATGATTCACTCTCGATCTACGTCGACGGCGTCCCGATTCGATACGATGAATCGGAAGGCGCTGGAAATGGCCTTACGGAGTTCGACCTCGTCGCGCTTGCAACATCTGCGGGGGTGACATTGCGGACGGGATCAGTGGTAACGCTGTTCGGACGGGACAACTTCGGGGTTTCATGGTCGACGTCCGCCTGGACCTGCACAGTCGTGTTTGCCGACGGGACCGAGCAGGTTTACACCGGCGGAACCACGGTAACGGAAGGCAGTATTTCCTCTCCTGAAGAACACGAGATGGGAGAGTTCACGATCGACGAGGTTGAAGTGCCTGCAGACCGCTACCAGCTCGCCGCAGCGGGGACACGGTTTGCCGAGCGCGGAATCCTGCTCGAGGAATACCCGTCCGATGCCAACACGATCGACACCCAGCTCGGGTTGCTCGTTGAGATCACCAGCATCGACCCAGAGCTGAACGAGCAGGATCTCTTCGGCGCACTCTCTGACGAGCTGCTGCTGTTCATCGGTGACGAGATCATGTCGATTGCTGGGCTTTCGCTCGTCGGGCTGAACACATACCGGATTCACGTCGCCCGGGCTCGGTTCTCGTCGCCCAAGCAGACGCATGCTGAAGACTCGCGGGTCTGGATCATCGAGCGCAGGAACCTCGTGATGCTGTCGCACCCGTTCCTTCGGGCCGGGAACAACATCGCATTCAAGGTGACGTTGGCAGACAGCGGACTTGTTGAAGACATCTCGGAGGTGGAGGCTGAAAGCTTCGATGTGACCGGAGCAGGGTTCCTTGGCGACGTGGCAAACGTTCGGGTGAACGGTGAGCTGCGGGGAGTAACGCATCAGACCGGCTCGACCTTCCGACTCGACTGGTCGCTGCCGGACTTCATTAATCCGAACGGAGAAGGCGAATACCGCTACAGCACCCGGGTTGAAATATCCGCAGGCGAAACACTATTTGCTGAGAACGTGCAGACCGCGTTCTTCGAGCTCTCTGCCGCGCAAATGTCAGACCTTCTCGGTGCCGAAACGGAGTTCGTTGTTTCACTCTCTATAGGCGCCGAATCCGAGGATCACACACTTCAATCAACACCCGTCGAAAGGACCATCGCCGTTGTATGAACCATCTGTTGTCAGTTTTGAACGTCTCCGATCGCGTTGCGATTCAAGAGTCAAACATGGAGAGAATCGACCGCTCTTTGGCGTTCGCGCTCCTGCCGTCACTGATCGACGGCGAACCAACCGAAGACTTGGGCGCGCCCAGCGCCGGAACCCACTACCTGGGCGAACTCTGGGTCGATTCTCTCGGCGCCATCTTCCGCTGCACAACAGCCGGGACGCCAGGGACATGGATTCAAATCGCTCCTGCAGTGATCCTCGATGCGGACGAACCCGCGACCGCACCGACCAACTACCTGATCGAAGTCGCTGATGGGCCGTGGGAACGGCGCTACTGGGATGGCGCAGCATGGCAGGTGCTCTGAGAATATGATTTTACCTCTCCATCGAAGCCTTTCCGCACTCACGCTTTCGCGGCGAACGGTCGCTGTGGCGGTTCCAGTTGGCGGCATAATTGGCATCGGCGGGGAATTCATCCAAGGCATCAACGGAAACCCAATAACACCAATCCAAGGCAACCCTCCTGCTGAGTCTCCGCGACTGCGCGGTATCGGTGGAGAGCTCATCACGGACATTAACGACAACGAAATCTCACCATGAACCACATCGTAACCACTCTGTTCTTCCTGGCCGCCGTTTGCTACGTCCCGGCAGCCGCTTGGAAAGATTATCCATTCGCAACGAATCCACACCGCGCAGACACGCTTCTGCTTGGAAGCACGAATGCTGGGACGAATTTCCAGATGACTGTGGATGCGATTCTCCACATGACCCGCACGAACGCGCTGTCTGGCGTTAATACGAACGGGGGAACAAACGGAGTCGATGGCAACAGTGCGACCATAACAATCGGCACCGTGACGACAGGGGACCCCGGAACCGACGCGGCGGTTGAAAACATAGGAACCCCTTTGGATGTTATCCTTAACTTCACGATCCCGCGTGGAGCTGTTGGCGAAACCGGGCCACAAGGTGAACAAGGACCACAAGGTCCACCTGGTAGCGCATACTCTGGCACAAACTTTCCGCACCTTAATGTCACGAACTCCGCATCAATTGGCGGCCTCCTCACCCTCACAAACCAGTCTGCTCTTCTGGGGACGGATGCGAGTGGGAATGTCCAATCTATCGAAATGGGCACAGGCGTGGAGCTTGTTGACGGAGTGCTGAATGTAACGGGTGCATTTCAGACCAACGCTTTTTGGTCGACGACGATTGATATGGATGCTGGCCTTAACCAGCACACGAACATTGCTTCCGACCTCACGATTACGGGCTTGCTGAACGTAGGTGCCGGGAAAGCTGCGCGAGTAAAATTTCGAAACGCTTCAGGGGCAAACCGGACGGTCACATATTCCGGACCGGCGCTGACTGCGATTGACGGGGTGAAGTCGATCACCGTCACGAACGGCCAGTCGGTATACATTTACGTCGATCTCGACGGGATTGAAACCAACCTCACGCTCGTGAATTTCCGCTGACCTATGCACAATCGCAGCATGAAATTCAAATACGTGTTGGTTTTGATCGCCTGCGTTCTGGTGCCGTTCTATGCGATCGCGCAGATGCTTTGGCTGAAAGCGGTCCATGGAAAGCGCCAGGCCCTACTCTCTCAATCAGTGCCGGGATTGGTGTCACGCTGGGCGTTGGACGATGGGTCTGGTTCAACGGCGTTCGACGCATCTGGCTACGGCAACACTGGGTATTTCTCTAATTCGGCACCCACTTGGACGAGTGGCAAGATCGGCGGAGCACTGCGCTTTGTGGGCGCGCAGAGTGTCGCGGCTGGTCCCGTTTGGGGTGTTCGCGTGCCTGGGGATTTTACATGCACGGGATTGGCCTATGACCCGACCGCGGATGCGTTTTGGGTGGGCGATTTCGACAACAGCCGCCTCGTGAAGGTGTCGCGCATTGGAGCGTTTCTCGGGGCGATCACGAACTCCGTTCTTTCGCGTATTCAAGGCATCGCATTCGACCCAGATGACGACACGCTTTGGACGGCTTCCGCTGGCAGCAATGAAGTTCACCGCTTTTCCCTCGACGGCACTTTGCTGACAGGGTTTGCGGCATCACTGAGCAATGGAGTGAACGGCATCGCAGTGGATACGGAGACGGATACTATTTGGGTGTCTCCTTTGTCGGGCCCGATCTTGAAAGTGTATACGCGGGGGGGGGGCTCAGGTGAAAAGCGTCACCAACAACATTCCCAACCCGACCATCGACGGAATTACCGTCCGATCAAATATCCTCTGGACAACTGTGGATTTTGGCACGAATGGCGTCGGCTACCGGGTTTACAGGTGCAACACAAACGGTGCCGCGATTTCCTACTTTGCCGGAGTGACGTCCATTGAACATTTGGCCTTCGACACAAACGGGACCATCTGGATAGCAAGCGATAACCTGTTCCACCAAAACGTGCCAGTCGGTAACAGGCTTTTCAATTTTACGGATGCTGGCACGCCTGTGTTTCAAACTTCGTTCACACTCGCGGCGTGGGTATTTCCGACGAACATTGCGAGTGCGACCCAGATCGTCCTGGAAAATCGCGGAATCACATCTGGGCGCTCGGCGTTTCGCATGTTCACCACAACTGCGGGGGCCGTGTCTGCTGGCGGAAGCATGGATGCAAGCACCGCGTCAAGCGTCCTCACGAACAACGGGTGGCAGCACATTGCAGCGACTTACGACCGGACGAACATCGCGATTTTCGTCAACGGCATGCTGAGCACCAACGTTGTAGCCACACTCACAAACTGGGACACGTCGCACACCACAATTGGGGGCCGCACTGATGGCACTGTCGGGTTTCGCGGGCTGATAGACGACGTGCGTATATACAACACGGCTTTGGCCACAAACGAAATAACAGCTCTCGCAAGTCCCCCGTGAAGCGCATACCGACACTTTTTCTGTTACTGTCCATCGCGACACATGCGCGCGCGGGCGCTGATTGGGGTAGCACACTCCGCTGGGACTCACCCGAAACCAACTTCATACTGTTCGTCGGTGATGATCTTTCGCGGGGTTACGTCTACACGAACTCGTCCGCATGGCTTCCGCTTGAGTCGTTGGAATACGGGACAAATAAAATCCGAGTAGCATCGCGCAGGGTCATCGGAGAAACGAACGCAGTCATCAGCGACCTTTCGAACCCGGTGACGATCACGCGACTGCCCGCGCCGACGCTGCGGATCAATGTCGAACTGCTGGGCTCAACAAACCTCAGTGCATGGACCGCCGTGACGAACTTCTCGCTGAATGTCTCGAAGGATCAGCCACAGGGATTCTACCGCGCAACAACCAGTATCGAGCCGGAGCCGGACACAATCACGGTTCAGCCGCCCGCTCCACAATGAATTATGATCGAGCAAATCGGAAACCCACTCACCTTTTACGCTCATTTCACCAGGAACAAACTCGGAGCGACCGAGCTCGACGTCACTGCAGACGTTTACAACCCCGACAATGAACACGTAGCTACCGCAGAGGATGCAACCGAGCTGGCTGACGGATGGTATTCCTTCACGTTGTCAGCGGAGCTCAACGACGTGAAAGGCGGCTACCGATGCACGTTTAAAACAGCCGACGACACGGTTGATCAGCAGCACATTCCATCGCTGTGGCATGTCGTCGATCGCCGTCCGCTCACTCCTGAGATTTCCGTGCCGGTCCCGCCCGATGATGAATCTCTCTGCTGCGTCTATGGATATCTGGAAACGATCGACAATCAGCCCGCGTCCGGGATTGAGATTTCCTTCACCCTGCTTCTCGCCGAGCCAGGCAAGACTGAGCGGCTGATTTCCGGCCGCACCATAACGATTACGACTGACGAGGATGGCAAGATCGTGAACGGCGAGACAGAAGGAGTCTATTTGCAGCGCAATGACAACATCACGCCCGCTGGAAGCAAATACTTGGTGAAGTGCGCCGACCTGAAGCTCAACAAGGAGATCGAGCTCGCAACGGATTTATTCAACCTCGCTGACGTCATCGATTAACGCGAGCGCCGGGTGTGGAGTCCGCGCAAATCGCGGAACGGGTCAGGGGAACCTTGATGTATCACCGGCGCTCGCGCGATTGACAAAATCAGGCCCGCGACTTTCAATCAAGCCTTCGTAGTGGTGCGCCCGGTTCGCGAGAGCCGGGCTTTTTCATTTAACGGTCGTTGTCCAAAACTCCTTCGCCTGCTCCTTCGTCACCAAGGCCTTGTAGTTCTTCTTTAGGATGTTTTCACTGTTGCCGAGCATTTCCGAAACCGTCGCCGCGCTCCCGGAGTGCGCGAGCCAATACGAGGCCGCAGTGTGCCTGGTGACATCTTTCGGCCACGCTTTCCAGCCGAGCTTCGCGCGCAAGAAACGGATCGTGCGACGACGCGCTTCATGGTTCAAGGGAAGCTTGCCGACCTGCATCGCCGCCTTGAGAGCTTCCATAGCCTCAGGCATCGGATACACGACGCGACGCTGTCGGACCTTGGTCGTCTGCGCTTCGACGCGGATCCATCCTTCCTTGAAGTGAATATCGGCTTTCGTCGTCTTCTCGGCTTCTTCCGGTCGGAGCCCGCAGAGTGTCGTCAGGATGAACCACGGCAGGGCGTGAGATCGGAACTCGCGCAACTGTGAGATGCAGAGCTGCACTTGTTCCAGGGTGAAGATCGCCGGTGGCTTGTGCGGAACCGTGACAGCCTCCAGCCGGTCGCACGGATTGTCAGTCCGATACATGCGGCGGATCGTAAACTTGAACAGCGTGGATAGTCGAGAGCGCAGCGTCGGCCGATATTCCAGCGAGTAGTCGTCGAGGAACTTTTCGACGTCAGTGAACGTCACGCGGTCGATAGCCAGGGATTCTCTGCCCTTTGCAAACTGATTGAGCACGATCTTCAGGTTTTTCGTGTAGCCTTTGGCGCGGCCGGCTCGCTCCTTTACGCCGAGCAGTTCGCTGATGACGGTCTGCAAGTTCGGCTGAGGCGCGTTCGCTGGCGGTGTGTGATTCAAAGCCCGATGAATGTCCACGCCACGGTTCTTCGATTCTGAGTAGGCGCTCATCAGCGCTGTCCGTTCATGCGCCGGAAGCTTCGTCCAAAAGTCACCACCTGCGGCTTGCTCGGCGCGGAGTCGATCCGCTTCAGCATCAGCTTCGGCTTTCGTTTTGAAGAATGTGCGCTCCGGCTTTCCGGCCACTCGCCGACGAACGCGCCACATCTTTTTTCCGCGGACTTTGCATGGCCGCACGGTGACCTTAGGTGTTGCCATTTTGTTGCCACATTTTTCGACGGAAACCCGCCAACTGATTCCCAATCACGCCGAATGATTCTATAGATGGGTAGGGACAGAAACGGTCCAACGGTGGGAATTGCTGAGGAAATACACAGAATTCCGAGGGGATGAAGATGGTGCGCGATACAGGTTTCGAACCTGTGACCCCTACCGTGTCAAGGTAGTGCTCTACCACTGAGCTAACCGCGCAACCTTTCCGAAAAACTGCTCGACAATCTCGTTTTTAAGCAGCGTTTCCCCGCCAAAGCGAGACCGGAAGTTCGAATATTCGCGAGCTTGAAGCAAGTCGAAAAATCTTCGAACCGGGTCCGCAACACGCAGGCCGGACCCGCAGGGCTCTTGTCCTACATTCCCATGATCTGGTAACCCCCATCCACATAGATCACCTGACCTGTAATGGCGGCGGCCCCGTCACTCGCCAGGAAAACTCCCGTTGCGCCGAGTTCTTCTGGAACGACATTGCGCTTCAAGGGCGCGTGAGCCGCATAGTGCTTGAGCATCTCGTTAAACCCGGAGATGCCTCGCGCTGCAAGGGTGTTCACGGGACCAGCACTGATGCAGTTGACCCGAATCTTTTTCGGACCGAGATCGTAGGCAAGATAGCGCGTGCAAGCCTCCAGTGAAGCTTTGGCTACTCCCATGACATTGTAATGCGGCACCACCTTTTCTGCGCCGTAGTAGCTCATCGCCATGATGCTGCCCCCATCCTTCATCAGCGGCACCGCGGCACGGGAAAGCGCCACCAGCGAATACGCGCTGACGTCATGGGCAATACGGAACGCCTCGCGACTGGTATCAACGAAGTGACCTTCGAGCGCCTCCTTGGGTGCGAAAGCGACGGAATGCAGCATGAGATCCAGCTTGCCGAACTTGCCGCCCACTTCGCTAAATACGCGGGCGATATCGTCGTCCTTGGTCACGTCGCAGGGCAAAATCAGGGTGTCTGCGCCGAACGTGCCCGCGAGCTCCTCCACGTTGTCCTTCAGCCGTTCGCCCTGGTAAGTGAAGGCGAGTTTTGCCCCCTGGTTTGCCCACGCCTGGGCGATCGCCCAAGCAATGGAGCGACGGTTGGCCACGCCGAAAACGATCCCGAGTTTGCCTGCGAGTAAGGACATAATTGTGCTTCGTTGACTACCGATTCGCGCAGAATGGCGTCAATTCTGTTCCTGATCAAGTTTTCTGGGCAGCTTCGGGCTCCGCGCTTCGGACTACGTCAAGGCGCGGCGGGTTTCCGCAGCCGCAACACAACGAGCCCGCCCACCCCGATGACCAGCAATCCAGTCACCGCGAGGATTCCAGTGTTGGGAACTTCCGGAAAAATTGTCAATGCCGTCGCCCCCAGGGCAGGCCCCGCGAAGATTCCAAGGCCGATGGCAGCTTCGTGCAATCCGCCGTGCGCGCCTTTCTCGTCCCCGGCATCCATCGAATAGAAAAGCGAGGAATAGTAGATCAGGCCAATCGCGAACCCGAAGATAACCTGCGCGATGATGACGACCCACAGGGCGGGAGCGAGCAACATGGCGGAAAACCCCGCGACCAGTGCAACTGCCGACGTGACGAGCCAGCGAAAACGATAGTGCCAGCCTGTCCATTTCCAGAGCAGGATGAACGCGGCGAACCGGGTGTAAAACCACAGTGAATTAAAGACTCCGGATTGCGCGGGTGTCAGGTCGAATTTGCTCGCCAACTGTGGAATAACGGCGCCGACGGTGTTGATGGCAACATACGCAAAGGGACTGATGAACCATGCCATTTGCAGGAACCGGCGTGGCGAAATCGGCTGATGCAGGGCGGCGACCTCGGGCTGATGCGCTTGGAGTTGCGGCTTGATGGCTGGCAGATTTCGCTCCTCCTTTTCCAGCCAGAACACCAGGGCCCACTGGAGCAGCATCAGGACGATTGGGAATCCATAGAGACCAATCGCTCCAAATCGTTGCCACAACCACCCTCCCATGCAGAACGCCAAGGCACTTGCAGACGACCATACAACATTGTAGATGCCCACCATCCGCGCGGTTCCATCGAAATCCTCTCCCTGTGTGACAAGCGCTTCGAGTGTTGGCCAGATCAGGCAAAGCGGCACGGTCCAGGCGGCGAGCGCGATAATCTGCCCTATGACGCCTGGAATGACCAAGCCGAGCGCGAGTCCCGCTGCCATCCCGGCATATCCCAACTTCAACGCCTTGAAGTAGCCCACACGCTGCGCAAACTGGCCGCCCTGCCAGGAGGCAAAGATGTAGATGAAGCCGTGAATGGCCGCGAGGAAGAGGTTGCCTCGATTCGTGAACCCGAAGTGATCGCGCGCCAGGAAGACGACGTAGTAGATGTAGTATGTGGCTGCGAAGCTATTTACCGCTTCCAGTGTGAAATAGCCGAACTTGAGCTGAGCGCGCGTCATCGCAGTGTCATCCAGATGCGGGGCACAACGTGTGGCTTGCATCACAAACTGGCAATTGGGATTTGTGGGCGGCGCGTCCACAAATTCTTAATTGCACCTCGCTTTTAGTTGATCCGCTGATGTTTAGCAGGACGAGCTTTTGGCCTTCAACGTCTGTCCCACTTCTTCCAGAGCCTTCAAGCAATACCATTTCACAGCGGCGGACATGGGTGGTTGCAATTCGTCAAGCTCAGCTGCGGAACACCAACGGACGTCATGATGCTCTTCTGCAGCGAGCGCAAGCCTGCCACTTCGTGGACGTGCCCAATAGATCATGCCGATATGTTCATGCGTCTCGTTGATCCGATGAATGTCGAGAAATCGTGGGGCGATGAGGGCGCGCGTTCCGGGACCCGTGGTCGGAGGCCGGTCGCCCAGCAGTTCAACCTCGAAGCCGCTCTCCTCGCGCGCTTCACGCAACGCCGCCTGCTCGGGATCCTCATCCAATTCGATGTGGCCCCCGAGGGGAAGCCACTTGCAGAGTTTTCGATGGTGCACCAGGAGGACCTTTGCATCATCGACAACGAAGATTGCGACAGTGAAATCGATCTTCTCGTGAATGTGCGGCATGAGGGCAGCGCGAAGTCCAGGAAGCGGTCAATCCTTGCGGCTCACGAATAATGCGAGCGATGCCGTGAACCCGTGGAGAAAGCTCTTTTCTCCCACTGGCCCGATTTCGCCGTTGCAGAAAAATCCAGTGAGACCGATGGGGCCGAATTGATCCTGCACGCTTTTCGCATCGTGGTTTGGTCTTCCAAACAAGTTTTCGCCGCGCCCATTGCAGCTGCAAAGACAGCCGCCAAGCACCGTTTTTCCCTCGAGTTTCTGGCCGGCCCTTTCCAGAAGTTCAGACATGTCTTCCATCGCAGCGGCAGCCGATCGGCGTTGAAATTGTACGGTTTGGCCAAGTCGCGGAAAGGCGCCCACGGCTATGCTGCCAGACTGGGGATCCGCACCCAGGAGATTGCGGATGAGGAAATCGCCGCGATGAAAATCTTCCATGTATTCGTTGACCACCAGGCCAATGAAAAGATTCCCGCGAGCCACCTTTTGCTCAGCCGGCGTCAATTGGCTGAACGTTTCGGCGAGAACTTCGTAAGCTGGGCGGTTCCCGATTTCGTGGATAATATTCTCGTCCACCTTGGTCAGTGTCCAGGTGTCGCCGACAGGAGTGCAACCTTGGGAAATCACACTCGCCAGTTTGACATTGCCGCCGACCGACAGGGCCACGCCGCCGTCCTCGAACACGTCGCCATTCAGGTACACTTGTGTGCGCTGCTCCTGCAGGTCGCCGCTTGCGAGGCCGCCCATCACGGGCGCGGGGGCATACGCTTCGTTCCAGCCGCGAAGCCAGGATTCACTATCGAGGTGAAACGGATCGATGAACACGAGCCATCCATTGGTTTGGGCGCGTTCCACTCCTGTTTCCAAGGGCCAATATCCCGGGCCGTTTGCTTCTTCAACCTGTTCCTGCGCAAAGTGGCATGCGCTCAGTTCAGAACCGGGCAGCGAATAAAGGCCGAGCGAAACCCCCGGGTTATGCTCCAATTCCTCGGCGCCGCAAATCAGTCCCTGGCTTGAGCAGCCGATCAACAGCGGAATTTTGGCGTGCACGCGAAGAATTTCGAGCACCTGCTGCGCGCGGGGAAAAAACCTCGGGGCCATGAAAACGAGTCCCAGGTCGACGCGTTCAGCCGGCAAACGCGTGCGCAGATGCGCCGCCCACTTCTGAAGGCCGGCTTCGTCAAACTCACCCCGCCAATGATCTGCCGTGGAAAACTCGTTGTTCACTGCTGCAAAATAATGAGGAACGTTTCGAATGCAATTGGCGAGAAGAACTATATCACGTCCGGGGGGCTTCCATTTTTCTGCCCGCCATGACGGCCGCGAAAAGTAAGTTCCGCAATCCCTGACTTGTCGAGTTCCCCCAACCCCTCCTTCACCATGCGTTGATATTGTTTCAGCGTGGCAGTCGCGAGCGGAAGCTGGAGACCCAGGCCCTTGCCCACTTTCAAGGCGATCCCTGAGTCCTTTGCCGCGTGAGCGGCGGAAAAGAAGCAGGAATGCTCGCGGTTTTGCATGTCTTCGCCGTCCGTTTGAAGCACGCGCGAGTTGGCTCCCGTCTGGGAAAACACTTCACGCACAACACCGAGGTCCAGGCCCGCAGCCTCCGCAACTGCCAGACCCTCGGCGAGCGCGGCGGTATTGATATTCATCACCATGTTCACGAGAGCTTTCAATTGCGCAGCTTTTCCTGCAGAGCCGATGTATCGCGCCGAACCCAGCTTTTCGAGGACTGGCCTCGCCCGTTCGAAGGTCTCGGGCTTGCCTCCGCACATGAGGTAAAGCGTTCCCTCCCGCGCCTGGGGAATGCTCGACGCCATGCACGCCTCGAGTGATTCCGCGCCGGCTCGTTCAGCCTTCGCCTCCACCCAGGAATGAATTTCAGGAGAAACCGTCGCGCAGTTGATGAAGAGCTTGCCGCGCGAGCGGGTGAGCAAGCCCTGACGATAAACATCCTTCATCGCTTGGTCGTCAGTAACGACAGTGATGATCACATCCGAGGCACGCGTTACGTCCGATAACGCCGCCGCTGCCTGGATGCCGAGCTCGAACGCCAGTGCGTCTGCGACCGCCGTGTTCCGGTCAAAAACCGCCGCCACCTCAAAATCGCACTCTTTTAATCGCCGCGCCATGTTCGCGCCCATTCGTCCGACTCCAACGAAGCCAATCTTCATAATGCCTTTCCTTTTGTGAATGGACGAAGCCTAGTGAACATCCCAACAAACGCAATCACCCCCACTCGTAGGCCAGGTTTCGCAATCTGCGGCATCGCGGGATTCCAGGCCGGCAGCTGTTGGATCACGCCGAGCCTTTCTGCCGTCGAGCACATCAATTCCGAGTGCCTGTTCGACGTGCAGGTCGTTGCCGCGTTTCCAAACCGCCGCTACATCGACAGCATCAGATTTCCATTTGCACCTGAAGGACTCCACCGCCGTGTGCGGCCGCGGGTTTAGAAACCTGGCGGCTTGAAGCTGTAAGCGAGGCGATCTTCATCCCTGACCGCCCATTGGTTTTCCGGAAACACGGCCGTGCCGTATTTCATGTAGCGCGCACTGCCGTCAGCATAGGCGAACACCGAACCGCTGCTCTTGCCCTTGTTCGCACCCCCGCCATGCCGTCCGTGCTCGGACCTGTCCGCGTCGTTGCCGCCAAGCCCCTCCCGGAAATCCATGTAATAATCCGTCGCGTCCGATTGCTTCTCGCCAAGCACAATGGTCTCGGAGGAACGCACAATCGCGTTTTCGCGAATGGACGCCTTGGGATAGGTTCCCGCCATGTACTGCGCAAAATCACCTGCACTGAGGGTTCGATAAAAATAATCGTTCCAGCCATTGATGAAAAAACTGCGAGGGGACTTTTCCGCATCGGCTTCCGCATTGGTGTCTGTGGCAGGATCCTTCTTGAGGCCGTCAGTCGGGCAAACAAGCAAGGCAAGGTTTCGGTAACCGTCGCGCAACAGCGTTGGCCAGCGATTGACATTCCGGCGCGGCGTCAGGAGCCCGTTGTTGTCATCGGCATAAATTTGCAGGGACACTCCCAGTTGTTTCAGGTTGTTCGTGCATTTGACGCGATACGCCGCTTCCTTGGCCCGGCTGAGCGCGGGCAACAGCATGCTGGCGAGCACGGCGATGATTGCGATCACTACCAGCAGCTCAATAAGCGTGAAACCCGGCTGGGCGCGCCGTGGCAAATACTCTGGAGTGGAACGGCTGATACTTCGCAGCCGATAAAATGTCTTGGTAACTTTCATTTTGTTCGAACAATCTGATTTTGTCGCACGTCTGCACACACGGCTATGACAAAGAAGAACATCCTTCTGATTCTCGCGGTTGTCCTGCTCGCCGGGCTCAGCCTTTACCTGAACAGAGACCGTTTTCGGTCGGAATCTATTCAAATTGGCGAACGTTGGGTTGAGCCGCGCGGCAGCGCTGCGCGCCGTGGGCAACATCCCTCTGGCCGCATGCTCGTGTTTCTTCTTGATGCAAAACTGGAACTCACGTCGGTCAAGGTGGTTCCCCTCGAAGACGTCAAAACCAATCGGTTCCCGCACCCGATTTGGGAACTCACCACTGAATCCAATTCTGTTCCAGTTAAGGACATTGTTTATGGAATGCCGATCCGTGGGATGCGGCCGAAGGTGAAGGGAGCAATCGCTGGTCCATTGCAGCCGAAAACGGAATATCGTCTCTTCGTTGAAGCTGGTTCACTGAAGACCACGCATGATTTCGTCGGCTCGCCGCCCTCACCTTGAATCGAAGACGAGTGGCACGGGACAGCGGTTACTGTCGGTTGACGCGCAAAGGTTCACTCTTGGTGCGTCATCATCACGATCAAGCGTAGTCCGCCCGAGCCGTCAGGAGAAACCAGCCAGTGTTACGTTCGAAAGCTTTTCCATTTACCTGCCTGCGGCGCTCCGTTAAATCATTCGACTCCGATTTTGAATGAACGAAGCACATATTTCCAAAATTGCGGGTGAACTAAAGGTCCATCCGCGGCAGGTGGTCGCCACCGCCCGATTGTTCGCTGAAGGCGCCACGGTTCCGTTCATCGCGCGCTATCGAAAGGAAGCCACCGGTTTGCTGGATGAAGTTGCCATCACCACGATCCGCGAACGCCTCCTCGCACTCGCCGAGTTGGATCAGCGCCGGGATTCGATTCTCAAATCACTGGAAGAACGCAACCTGCTCACCGACGTTCTGAAGACAGCCATAGGCGGGGCCGACACCGTCACAGCGCTTGAGGATATCTATCAGCCTTACCGGCCGAAGCGCCGCACCCGTGCCACGATCGCCAGGGAGCAGGGCCTCGAACCGCTTGCCGACCTTCTCTTCACACAGAACACAGCGATCGATCCGGGCGCTGAAGCGGTCTCATACGTCAGCACCGAAAAAGGTGTGGCGGATGCCGAGGCCGCTCTGGCTGGAGCACGCGACATCCTGGCGGAACGAATTAGCGATGATGCCCGCGCCCGCGCCCGGCTTCGGGAATTGTTCTGGGAACAGGCGGTCGTAAAATCGAAGGTGATCTCCGACAAGCAGGAGGCGGGGGCGAAGTTCAAGGATTACTTTGATTGGAGCGAGCCGCTCGCGAAAATCCCGAGCCATCGTCTGCTCGCCATTCGCCGCGGCGAATCCGAGGGCTTCCTGATGATGCGTATTGCGCCTCCTGAAGAGGCGGCGGTGCGCATCCTGGAGAATATTTTCGTGGCTGGCAAAGGCCCCGCCGCAGAACAGGTCCGGCTCGCGGTCCACGATAGTTACAAGCGTCTCCTCGGTTCCGCGATTGAGGTGGAGGTTCGCATCGAAGCCAAGAAGCGGGCCGATGCAGCTGCCATCAAAGTCTTTTCGGAAAATCTTCGCGAATTGCTTCTCGCGCCGCCCCTCGGCCGCAAGAACGTGCTCGCCATCGACCCCGGATTTCGCACGGGATGCAAGCTGGTGTGTTTGGATCGCCAGGGAAAGCTGCTGCATCACGACGTCATTTATCCCACCGCAGCCTCTTCCGCTGAAATTCGAGAAGCCGCCGAAGCGGTGCTGTCGATGGTGCGCAAGTTTCAGATCGAGGCCGTCGCCATCGGCAACGGCACGGCGAGCCGCGA
>DASPIK010000041.1:0-2348 GCA_035629075.1 Terriglobales bacterium
TCGATGATCCCGCGAGCCTGAGCCCCGTCAGGGGCGGCATTCGTTAGCTCAGGGCGTAAGCCCTGGGTTTATCCACCAAACTTTTCCGAGCCCCGTAGGGGCGGCATTCGTCCGTGAGGTACGTTGTCAAGCCTCCTTCGCCCCCATCTCCCTGCAACCACTCCACTTCTCTGTGGCGGTTTTCCCGCCCGAACCCGCTACAATAGAAGCAGGACAGCAACAACATGAGCTAAGCAATTGAGCAGCTAAGTCCTTTGTTTAACATATATTGGCTACAACTATCGCTTATTCAACAACTTAGCTCAAAGCTACCAGCTGATTTTTGTATCTAACTCACGCTTTTTCAGGAATTTACGTTTGAGCACAGGGGAGGGGGTGTCCTCCTCAAAGAGAAAGGCATGAAGTTCGAACTCGACTCCGAAACTCGCCGCGCCCTCGGTTACAAGCTGATCGACTGCATCGACCATTACTTTTCTTCCCTGCCCGACCGCCCTGTGCAGTTGCCGGCTCATGAGCGCACTTTCGGATCGCTTGGGCACGAACTTCCCGAGATTGGCGAGGAAGCGCCCCGGGTTCTCGACGAGATCTGTCGCGAGCTGGTCGACAAGGGATTTCATGTCCCCAGCGCGAACTATTTTGGCCTGATGAACCCCACGCCGACCTATATGTCGGTTTTGGCCGAGGCCTTAGTGGCCGCCCTCAACCCGCAGCTCGCAACCCTGGCGCGTTCGCAACTCGCTTCCAAGATCGAAAACGAGACGGTACGCTGGATCGGCGAACGCGTGTTTGGAACTCCTGCGGTGCCGCCTCCGTCTCCTTCCGTAGAGGGTGCGTCTTCGACGCCTGCCTTCGCCGGCACCTTCACATCCGGCGGCAACGAAGCCAATTTCAGCGCGCTAGCGCTCGCGATCGCAGCCCACTTCCCCGGCTCCGTCGAAAACGGCGTCGCCTCAATCGGCGCACAGCCGGTCCTTTATGCCTCCGCTGAAGCCCACCACTCTCTCGACAAATCGGTGAGCCTGTTGGGCCTGGGACGAAAAGCTCTTCGCCGAATCGTTATCACCGACAACTTACAGCTCGACACGCGTCGTCTGGAGTCGCGAATCGCTGAAGATTACGCGAACGGCTACCGTCCGTTTTGCGTGGTGGGAACGGCCGGAACGACAAACTCCGGCGCCATTGACGACCTCGAAGTCCTCGGTGACATCAGCCGTCGTTACGGCCTGTGGTTCCATGTGGACGGCGCGTACGGCGCGGCTGCCACCTTCTCCGACAAGCATCGTCACCTGGTTCGCGGCATCGAACGCGCAGACTCCGTCACCATCGACCCGCACAAATGGCTGGCTATGCCTTTTGCCGCCGGGGTCATTCTCACGCGGCATCCAGCAACGCTGCGCAAGGCATTCGAGGTCAGCACGCCTTACATGCCACGTCTGGAAAACGCCGCCCTTATAGACAACTTCAAGATCAGCACGCAGTGGTCGCGTCGTATGAACTCGCTGAAGCTTTGGCTCTCGCTCCGGGTTCACGGTCGCCACGCCTACGAGGAACTCGTAGACCGCCAGTTGACGATTGCTCGCCGGTTCCATGACTGGCTGGAGGCATCTGAGCAGTTTGAAGTAGCCAGTCCCATGTACCTTCCCATTCTGAACTTCCGCGTGAAGCCGAATGGGCGCACCGAGCAGGAAGTCGCTGCTGCCAATGTGGCAATGGTCGAGGAGGTCACACGTGATGGCCGCTACTGGATATCCTCCACAGTAGTGAATGGCCGCAGCGTCATACGCGCCATGATCATCAGCTATTTGACAGGGGAGGAGAACCTGCGCGGCATTCAGGATGTGCTCACCAGAGCTGCGAATCGGCTTAGCGTCTCGCGATCAGCTTCGGGACGCTAACTGCGATTCGCTTGCGCTGATCTTTGAGGCTGTTCGCGTTTTCAGATGTTAGAATCCCTTGCGAGCCAGGTTAGGTTTAACCGCGATGGACGAATTTTATTACTTTATTGCCCGAATTCTGACCTTCATCTTCGTCATCGGGATTGCCGGCTGTGCAATCACGATCCCCATTGTCGCGGTTCGATTCGTCATGGTCCTGTTCGAGAAAGACACGGAAGAATCGCCCGAAGCGACCGGCGAAGCACCACCCGCCGAGAGACTTTCCTGACAGGCATCAGGACCGCTAAGCAAAGGAAAAGGCCTCCTCGCGGAGCCCTCAGGCTGCTGACGAACCCACCCTTTTTCGGGGTGGGTTCGGTGTTTTTACAGGACTTCAGTGTCGAGAGTGAGGTTCGCTGTACCACGCCGATGCGAGCTGCAGGAGGCGTATATAGGCCGATAGAACGGCCGAGA
>DASPIK010000042.1:0-6234 GCA_035629075.1 Terriglobales bacterium
TCTCGGCCGTTCTATCGGCCTATATACGCCTCCTGCAGCTCGCATCGGCGTGGTACAGCGAACCTCACTCTCGACACTGAAGTCCTGTAAAAACACCGAACCCACCCCGAAAAAGGGTGGGTTCGTCAGCAGCCTGAGGGCGCTCGAAGAGCGCCCTTGTCATTTGCTAACAGACGTTTAGCGAACTCGATCTGGCTACGGCTCAACTCCGAGTTGCCAGAAGAGGAAGGACCACATGTCGGTTCCTTCGTCGATGAGTTTCGAGACGGGTTTGCCGGCCCCGTGTCCTGCCTTCGGCTCGATTCGCAAGAGAATCGGACGGTCCGGTCCGTTGGCGGCCTCGGCTTGCAGCAGTGCGGCCATTTTCTTCGCGTGCATGGGGTCGACACGAGTGTCCGTATCGGCTGTCATGAACAGCACGGACGGATACACGGTGCCAGACTTCACGCGGTGATACGGCGAATAGGCATGAAGCCACTTGAACTGGTCGGGATTTTCTGCCGAGCCGTACTCCGGAATCCAGAGCTTCGCGATCTGGAAGTTCTGATAGCGGAGCATGTCGAGCAGCGGCACCTGGCAAATGACGGCGCGGAACAGATCCGGTCGCTGGGTAAGAGCGGCGCCGACCAGAAGCCCCCCATTGCTGCCGCCTTGAATGGCCAGATGGTCCTTGTCGGTGTATTTTTGCGAAATGAGGTATTCCGCAGCGCCGATGAAATCGTCAAAGACGTTCTGCTTCTTATCCAACATGCCGGCCCGGTGCCAGTCTTCGCCGAACTCGGCGCCACCCCGGAGGTTGGCGACCGCGAACACTCCACCACGCTCAAGCCAGACATAAACGCCACGGTTGAACGCTGGCGTATTGCTTACGTTGAACCCACCGTAGCCGCTGAGTAACGTTGGATTCTTTCCGTCAAGCGCGACACCTTTTTTCGCGACCACGAACATCGGCACACGCGTTCCATCTTTCGAGGCGTACCAGACCTGCTCGACTTCGTACTTCGCGGGATCAATGGTGGGTGCGTCCACCTTGGCCCATACGGAAACGTCCCTAAAATATTTCTTGGGTGCCTTTTGCTTCTCCCAGTCATGACGAATCACGAACTCCTGCCGGTAGATCGTAGGGGGAACGGTGAAGGACTGGAAGGCGATAAACATTTCATCGCTGTCCCACTGGCCGCCTATTCCAAGCACGGAACCGATCGTGGGCAGTGTCACGTTGTGCATTAATCGGCCAGTCGTGAGTTCGAAAATCCGAACCTGCGAGTGAGCTTCCTTCTCTTCAGTAGTGACGAGATTCCCATGAATGATGTTGATCTCCGAGATCACCGCATCGCTTTCCGGGACGAGCTCTCTCCAAATACGACCTCTCCAAATACGACGCGACAGACTGGCAGCCGGTACAGTCACGACGCGGAAACGCGGGGCTCCCTCGTTGGTGCGAATATACAACTCTCCCTGAAATACTTTTGCTTCGTAGATGAAGTCCTTGCCTGTCACGACCGGAATCGGCATCTTGGCAGCGGACTTGAGGTCGACCAGATAGACCTCTGTTTTGGCCCAGCCCTGCTGAACGTTTATGACGAGCCATCGTCCATCCTCCGAAATCTCGACGTTTGGCCAGTCCTGCGGATCACGTCCTTGGCCGAAAACGAGCGAGTCATTTGCGGGGTCAGCACCGAGCGCGTGGTAGAACACGCGGCGGTTATACATCTCCTGGCCGGCGGCGACTTCGCCCTTTTTCGGATATCGCGTGTAGTAGAAGCCGCTGTTGTCGGGCATCCAGCCAATGCTGGCAGCGCGCGTGCGCTCGATGGTGTCGGGTAGAAGCTTTCCTGTAGAGGTCTCGATGATGTGAAGCGTGCTCATTTCGGAGCCGCTGAGTGAGGTGCCGTAAGCGACGTACTTGCCATCGTGCGAAGGTGTCCACCAATCAAGGGCAACGGTGCCATCTGCCGCAAGCCTGTTGACGTCAACCAGGACTCGGTCTGAGCCTGCAACGCCCTTCCGGACATACAGGATGGGCTGGTTCTGCCTGCCTTCGCGTCGGGTATAGAAGTAATATTCGCCGCCTACCTGAGGCGTGCCGACCGTGCCGATCGTCAGCAGTTGGCTCAGGCGGGTCTGGATGGCAGCGCGTCCGGGGAGTGTATCGAGTACGGAGCGCGTATGCGCGAGTTGATCGCGGACAAACTGTTGCGTTTCAGGGCTCTCGCCATTCTCGAGCCAACGGTACGGATCGACGATGGTGACGCCATGGATGGCCTGTTCGACAGGCCGCCTTTTCGCGACCGGCGGCTTCGAGATAGATGTTGGCGCAGTCGGACTGTCTTCAGCAAGAACTGTCATTGACAGGATTAAGATGACGCAGACGATGCATGCGACAGAAAACGCTTCTCGCATTCGGTTTCCTTTGTACTCGCATTGAGCATTTCAGAAGTGAGTGTAAGAGTAGCAGAACGTCGCTGTCCGCGGCAGCAGAAGCGCAATAAGCCAATTGCCGTAATCGACGACAAAACAGAACATCGAATTCACGCGGACGAGCACATATTGGTAGTACGGTGTTTTTTCAGCAGAGCACCTTTGACCCACGCTCTCTGTTGTTGTATAAATGATTTCGACAACGCAACGACGCCGCCAGGCGCAAGCGACACTCCTCAGTAGCTCAATGGCAGAGCATCCGGCTGTTAACCGGAGGGTTGTAGGTTCGAGTCCTACCTGAGGAGCCATTTCTTTTCAGGCACTTACATCCCCCCTCTGTTCATGCTCCTTCAAGTGGTAGCACTCCATCGCATACGCTCAGGCGAGAACTTTGACGCCTCCGCGGCATTTCTCATTCGATTTGCTTCGTCTCACGCTTGCAACAACTCAGGCCCCTCCGGTCTTGAATCGAGCCATTCTTTAATTAACGAAATAACGATTGCGTCAATTCGTCATGCAATGGTAAGGTTCACGCGTTGAGCAGCTCACGGATTGGAGCAGCCATGGGAAAGGCAACATCGCACCGCCGACCGGCGGGGGCATCGGCAACGCGCGCGAAGAGTGAGCCCGCCGAACTCTCTGCGCTCACTCCGTTGAACTTCAAGGTCGCCTCCGACTTTCATCGCGAGTTCAAGACCTTTGCGGCACAACATGGCAAGAAGATGGTCGAGGTCCTGCAAGAGGGTTTTGTCCTGCTAAAGGAGAAATATGGGCACAAGTAGCGCTCCAACTTCAACCGACACCAAGATCGCGATGATCATCCAGCAGGGCAAAGTACTCGATTTCATCGACGGCACAACGCAGCGGAAGGACACTCCAGAGGAATACGTTCGTCAGGAGATTGCGAAATCGCTCGTCCGAGAATACCGCTACAGCAAGAGCGATGTAGCCGTTGAATTCGTCGTCCGAGTGGGAACTGGTAAGCCGCGTGCGGATCTCGTCATCTTCCCACCGGCCGCGGATCACAAGCAAGAAAACGCCTTCTTAATAGTCGAGTGCAAGGCCTCCACCGTAAAGGCTGAGAACAAGAAAGATGGCGTTGGGCAACTGCAGAGCTACATGGCGGCCTGCCCAAACGTGCTCTATGGGATGTGGACGAATGGAGTTGAGAGGTTTTGTTACAAGAGGGTGGTAAAAGCGGGAAAGGTCTACTTTGAGGAAGTTCCAGATATCCCTGAATGCGGTCGAGAAGCTGAAGCTGAAGACAGACCACGCTTCGATCAACTGAAACCAGCGACCTCCGATGCCCTGCTCTTCGCTTTCCGCCGTTGCCATAACTACATCGCAGGCAACCAGGGTTTACAGAAGCCGCAGGCGTTCTGGGAACTACTCAAGCTGATCTTCTGCAAGATTCATGATGAGCGTCACAACGACAAGATCGAGTTTTACGCGGGAGCAAGCGAGCGCCACGGGCTTAACGGCCCGATGAAGGTGCAGAAGCGCGTAGATGCGCTGTTCGAACAAGTTAAGGACGACTTTCCGACAATCTTCAAGCAGTCCGAGAGCATAGAACTCAAACCCGCTGTGCTGGCGTACATCGTGACGCAGTTGCAAATGTACTCTCTTCTCGAGAGTGACATTGACGTGAAGGGTCGTGCTTACGAAGAGATCGTAGGCTCCAACTTGCGCGGGGATCGTGGAGAGTTCTTCACGCCTCGGAACGTATGCGCTATGGCGGTTTCAATGCTCGATCCGACGGAGAAGCAACTGATCCTCGACCCGGCTTGCGGGACTGGCGGGTTCCTCATCACCGCGATGAACCACGTAATCAACAAGATCAGAACTGCGGAACTGGAGAAATGGGGAAAGAACCTCGCTAGAGCAGAAGAGGCAATTAAAGCCAGAATCCGGAAGTTCGCTGAAAACTACATGGTGGGCATGGACTTCAATCCGGATCTGGTCAAGGCCTCGAAGATGAACATGGTCATGAACAACGATGGCGCTGGAGGTTTGTTCCAAGCAAACTCGCTTGAGGCGCCGCCCACATGGGATCCTGATCTCGCAGCTCGCAAACTCATCGGTCGCGTTGACATTCTCTTCACAAACCCGCCCTTCGGGTCCAAAATCCCCGTTGATCAGCCGACTATCTTAGAGAAATACGACCTGGGGCACGTATGGACTTATGACAAATCAGCAGATAAGTGGATCAAGACTGAAGTGCCTCAGAAGTCCCAGCCGCCAGAGATCCTGTTCATTGAGCGATGCGTTAGATTCCTGAAGCCCGGAACCGGCCGAATGGCTATTGTTCTCCCGGACGGGATTCTAGGCTCCCCGGGCCTCGGATATGTTCGTCAGTGGATTCTTGAGAATACGAAGGTGCTCGCGAGCATCGACATGCATCCGGATACTTTTCAGCCGGACGTCAGCATTCAAACAAGCGTTCTCGTTCTGGAGAGGAAGTCGGAGGAGCTTCTCGCGATAGAAACGGCTGCGGGGACCATAAACGACTACTCGGTATTCATGGCTGTCGCTAATCACGTTGGACATGATAAGCGCGGCAACAAGACGTATGTACGCGACGAAAAGGGTAACGAGGTAGTCGAAGATGTCGAGGAAGTCGTAAAAGAGTGGGAGAACGGGGTTCCAACGTATCGCGTTCAGACCACGACCAAGAAGGTAGCAGACGATAACACGCAGCTCATTGCGCAGGAGTTCCGGAAATGGCTATCGCACCAAGCATAGCGCCGCTTTCTTCTGAACCAGTGCAGGGAGCGAAGATCGGCGCCATACCTGTCAGCGTCATGCTGGTCGGCGATCGTCGGATGGAGGCCGAGACATATCTCTCCTCAGGGTACGGGATTAGAACGGCGATCGAGAGTAAGCCTGTTGGATGGCAAAGACTCTCGAATCTGGCTCGTTCTTGGCAGCCGAGCCGTCTCAAGGGCATCCAGGTGTCGCGGCGGTTCGGCACCCCATTTTTGACTGCTACACAGGTATTTGACGTCAGACCGATACCGCGCAAGTGGCTCGCGCTCGCGAAGACCTCGCAGGCGTCAGACAGGTTTGTTCCTAATGGAACGATTCTGGTTACATGCTCCGGCTCAGTGGGTCGCCCGACGTTAGCAGGACTTGCGCACAAGGACATCCTCATCAGTCACGACATCCTTCGCGTGGAAGCACTCGAGCCCACGATGAAGGGGTGGATCTATGCTTTCCTGCTGTCACCGCAAGCGAGAGAGATGATGCGGAGTGTTCATTACGGTCACATGATCAAGCACCTTGAGACCTCGCATTTGGACGCTCTGCCTGTCCCCTGTGTGGACGACTCCACGGCCGCTGATTTCGCGGCGCGTGTTGCTACATTGGTGAATCTACGAAACCGCGGGCACCAACTTACAATCGAAGCGGAGCAGCGGTTTCAGAACGCTCTCGGAAGTATCGATGTAAGTGATTGGGGTGAAGCCGGCTTCACGGTAGCGGCCTCGCAATCGTTCCAAGGACGGAGAAGGCTAGACGCGGCGAATCACAATCCAGGTGCGGAGGCTATTTACAAGTTCCTTGCCAAGCACGGGAAGGGGTTCACCACGCTTCCTAAAGCTGGATACGACGTCTGGGTTCCCGGACGGTACAAGAGAATCCCTAGCGAGAACGGCGTGATATACCGCGATAGCGCAGATCTGTTGGAGGTCAATCCTGACCTTCCCAAGCGTTATGCGGATTGCACTTTCGGCGATGAACACAAGGGGCGAGTGAAGGAAGGGTGGATCCTTGTGGCGTGTTCCGGCCAGGTGTACGGAATCATTGGAACGGCTA
>DASPIK010000043.1:0-60613 GCA_035629075.1 Terriglobales bacterium
AGGACTGAGTAACAACGCAAGTGATCCCAACTGCGGCGGAGCTGGAGGAGGCTCGTACAATGGCGGCAGCAATCAAGTGAACACTGCCGCTGTAGGAACCGGCAATGGCGTTGTCGTGATCACGATGAATCCCACGCCGAGCCCTGAGACCATCACAGCACAACTGCAGTTGTACTCCACAGTGGTGCCTGCCAGTGACCCAGGTTTGTTCAATCTTGTCGTGGATGGAAGTGTTGCCGCGACCGGTAGTGATGCCGGCAATGGCGGTGGGACCGGCATTTTGAACCTCCCAGCCGGAACGCACACGGTGGCTGTCGAGGCCGGTACGGGAACCGACCTTGCCCGTTATCAACCCGTTGTGTTGTGTGCAAAGAACGGCGGTGCCGGACAAGTCGTGGCAACTGTGAACAGCTTTGGTCCTCTCAGCTTTTCCCTCAATGCGAACGATTACGTCGTCTGCTTCGTCCAAGCTACCGTGCGTCCCTCTGCTTCGGCCTCGTCGAATCTGAGCTTCGGCAATCAGACGGTGAACTCCACGAGTGCTGTGCAACAGGTGACGATCACCAGCAACGGCCCGACGCCTCTGATAACGCAATCGGTCTCGGCCAGCGGCGATTTTCAGCAGACGAACAACTGTGGGACCATTGCCCCCAACGCGACCTGCGCAATCGACGTAACGTTCACACCAACCCTCGCTGGCCCGCGCTCAGGAACCATCAGCTACCGGTCAAACGCTCTTCAGAACACGCTTTCCGTCGCGCTGGATGGAAACGGCGTTAGTCCAGTCGTGACTACGTCGGCTTCGACACTTGATTTCGGCAGCATGAGGGTGGGTGGTAAAACGGCTGCCCACGACGTCACAATCTCAAACCAAGGCCCGGTTCCGCTGCTGATTTCGTCGGTGACAGTGAATTTCAGCGACTACGTTGTGGAGAGCAATTGTCCATCGAGCGTAAACGTAGGAAGCAATTGCACGGTGTCGGTGTCATTCGCACCAAAGATGACTGGCATCCGAACCGCGGTGCTGACGGTCGCCTCAAATGCATCTGCGCCGATATCTGTGAACCTGACCGGCATAGGAACGACGCCGATGTCGGCCAAAGTTCAGGTCAGGTCAAGCGCGAACCCTGCAATCTTTGGACAACCCATAGACGTTACCGCCACGGTCAGCGACGCTGGGGGAAGTGAGTTGGTCCCGACCGGAACCCTTACGTTTTATGACGGTGCGACTGCGGTTGGCAGCCAATCGTTGGACGCTAGAGGCAGCGCGACGGTAACGCTTTCGGGATTACCCGTCGGCAAACATCAGATTTTGGTGAAGTATTCGGGCGATTCGATGTTCGAAGGGCTGAGCAGCGCCGTGCACTATCCGGTCACCGAACCGTTGTTCGACGTCCCGTATAGCTTGGTGGCCGGCGACCTCGATGCCGATGGCACAATCGAGGTGGTAGCCGGCGTGCCACATGCTATTCCGGCGGCATTGGTTTATATCTCATCCGCCGGCACGCAGTCCGTGCCGCAGCACTTGAGGCCGTACCACCTGGTAGTTGGGGATTTCGCAGGTATCGGTAGACCTAGAGTCGCTTTCACGGACGATTCGGAACCTGGCTACATTTCGTATCAGTACGATTCGTCTCTGAGCTACATCTACCCGTTCGAATTGGACTACCAGTATCGCTCCCCGATATCTTCCCTGGCAGCCGGCGACGTCACCGGGGATGGAAAGGCAGACCTCGTCGTCGAGGGGTATATGACGTCGTACGGCTATGGCACGTTTATCCTTCCAAGCTTCAACGGATGGTTTGACAGCTTCGACAACGTTCCGATCTCGCCATACGTAGGTACAACTAAGGCGATTGTAGCCAGTCTAAACGGGGATGGCATTGGGGACTACGCGGCTGCCTCGTATTCGAATACTGCGGAGGTGTATCTAAGCCAACCGGGCGGCCGATGGACGCCGTTGAGCCTCGCACTTGGCGGCTCCCCTGCCGACATTGTGGCAGGCGACTTGAGCGGCAGCGGGAGCAACGATCTCGCAGTCGCTATTCCGGGTGAGGTTGTTCGATTCCCCAATCTGTCAGGCGGGTCATTCGCAGCGCCCGACTCAATCTCGACGGGTGGAAATCCGTTCAGACTAGCAATCGGAGACATGAACGGAGACGGAAAGAACGATCTGATCGTAGCTTTCTCCAATCGACCGTTCATTTCCGTTTTCCTCAATAGCGGTTCCGGCACGTTCAGTCCCGGATCCAGCTACACGTTCCCGTCCGGCAGCAAGATTCGGGACATGGTGGCGGCGCCCGTGCGGAAAGGCTTTCCTCCCTCTGTTTTCGTCGCGCTCGAGAGTCCGAATCAGATCATCCGCTTGCGCCCGGACTCAGTGGGCAAGCTGGAGGCCGCGTCCGATATCGGAAACGGGTATTCACAAATCGTTCGACCCGCAACGCCGCCGAGCTACGTGGTAACGACAAACAGCGACAGCAGTCCGGGCGTGGCGACCAACTGCACCGACCAGAGCGGCAGCGGCGCCGCCGTGCCGGATGCCGGGTGCTCACTGCGCGACGCGCTCGCTGCGGCAGAAACAGCAGGCGCGGGCAACATCACATTTTCACCGTCCTATTTCACTGCAACCGGCACGAACAACACCATCACGCTGACCAGCGGCAGTCTTAATGTCCCGGCGCTGACCACTATCACCGGCCCACTAGACGCAAACAGGGCATTCGTTGCGGTAGATGGTGCAGGCCGGTTCCAGATCTTCAATGTTGATTTAGGCATCACTGCATCGATCTCCAACCTGAAGCTTCAGCACGGTAACGATGGAAGCAGCAACGGAGCGGCAATCAGCAATCATGGCACGCTCACGCTGAGCAACTGCACGCTCTCGGAAAACGCCAGTTCGAGCCTGGGTGGCGCCATCTACAACACCGGCCAGCTAACAGCGGAACGCTGCACGTTCAGTAGCAATAGCGCCATGCTGGCTGGAGCTTTGTTCAACAGCACTGGAGCCAGTGCGACCGTGCACGGATGTACGGTGAAATCCAACACGGCGAATGCGGCTGCGGGAGGGTTCTGGAATGGCGGACAACTGGCGGTGGTCAACAGCACAATAACCGGGAATTCGGCTCGGGGTGATGGCGGCGGCATTCTCAACAGCGCCGGCAGCACACTGATAGTGTCCAACGTAACCGTCGTGAACAATTTCACAAACGGATCAGGCGGTGGAATTGCGAACCAGGGTGTGGGTGCAATCATCGTTAACAGCATCGTTGCAGCTAACGCTGGTACTGCTGGAAGTGACGTGGGAGGCAGTTACACCGATGGTGGCGGCAACGTGGTTGGTTCCGCCGACCTGAAGCTGTCGCCGCTTGGAGATTATGGCGGCGCCATGCAGACGATGATTCCGCAGCCAGGCAGCCCCGCGATCTGCGCGGGAGACTACAGCAAGGTCGGCGATCTCATCACCGATCAGCGCGAGGTGCCCCGCACGACAACACACCAGTCTGCAGGCGGTACGCAAAGGGCCTGCGTCGACGCGGGCGCGGTGCAGACCAACTATTCGCTCGAGTTCAGCAGACAACCGTCGCCGGTCGCTCCGGCGTCGGCGATTGTGATGACCGTGCCGTTTAGCGCGGCAGTCACGCTAAAAGAAAGTGGCGTAGCTTTCGCCAGCCCAGGAGTGACCATTCCTGTGGCGCTGACTGGGACGGGAACGCTGACAGGCGCGATCGGAACGACGGATCTCAACGGCGTAAGCGCATACAACATGCTGGCGGTGAGCGCACCAGGAACCGGCGACACTCTCACGGCCTCTCTGATGCTGACAGCGACGGGAGTTCCAGATGCAATTTCGATCAGCACGACTAGCATTCCGTTCGACGTTATGCCTCAGAGGCCAGGCGTAGCCTTTCAGTTGATCCCTGCCTCACAGGTGTATGGAACACCGTTCCCGATGAATGCAATTACCGCTTCAGCAACCCTTGCGGGAAACACCGTTACGGACGGCAGTTGGACCTACACTTACACCGAAAGCGGCAACAGCACACCGCAGGCACTCGTGCCGGACGTGACGATCCTCGGCGCAGGCGACTACACGGTTGCAGCAACGTTTACGCCTAGCGACTCAGCAACGTATCAACCGAACGCAATGTCAGCCGACTATACGGTCACGCCGGCCACACCAGAGATCACGTGGAGTACTCCTGCGGAGATTACGTATGGCACGAATCTGTCAACCGTACTGACGGCGACGGCTACGAGTACGATTCCGTCCGGCACCCTCGCATATGGTGAGAATGGTAGTGCCATCGATGCGTCCACCATCCTCAATGCGGGCCAGCACACGCTTACTGCGATCTTCACTACCACCGACCCAAACTATGTCTCTCAAGTGAGCAGGCAGATCTCGCTGAACGTGGTCAAGGCTACGCCCATCGTGACTTGGACGGACCCGCCGGACATCACGTATGGTGCGGGGTTGTCCAACGCTCAACTAAACGCAACCTTCACCTGCACCGTGAACGGATCGCCTCTTACAGTGGCGGGTACGCCGACCTACACACCAAACGTCGGCACGCTACTCAAGGCGGGAGACCATCAGCCGCTGCAGGTGAGCTTTGCTGCCACTGACACGTCCAACTTCAACACGGTTTCGGCGACAGTCTATGTCAACGTGAACAAGGCAATGGCGTCGGTGACACCGACGGCCTCCAGCAAAGCGTATGGCGCGAATGATCCGCCCCTGAACGGCGTCATTACCGGGTTCCTGGCTGCGGACAATGTCACCGCAACTTACTCGCGTACTCCCGGCGAAAGCGTATCCGCAGGGCCATATACGATTTCGGCGACACTTGCACCGACCTCGGTGCTTTCGAATTACGACATCACCTACGCAACGGCACCATTCACAGTTAACAAGGCACCGGCGCGGGTAACCCCGAACGCCGCCTCGAAAAGCTACGGCGCGAGTGATCCTGTTCTGACCGGAGTGCTATCGGGATTCATGGCATCCGATAACGTGACGGCTGCATATACCCGCATACCAGGCGAGACAGTCGCGGGTGGTCCCTACCTCATCTCTGCTACCCTGAGTCCTTCCGCAGTGCTCAGCAACTACGACATTCACTACGGTACGGCACAATTTACGATCGAAAAGGTAATTGCTTCGGTTACGCCGACCACTTCCGGCAAGACGTACGGGACTGCGGATCCGGTATTCACTGGCAATCTCGCAGGTTTCCTGGCCAGCGATGACGTGACGGCAACCTACACGCGAACGCCCGGAGAGACGGTGGCGGGCGGTCCTTACGTAATCAGCGCGACACTGAGTCCTCCCGGAGTGCTGAACAACTACACGATCACCTACAACACGGCGAATTTCATCATCAACCAGGCGGCGGCCTCGGTAACTCCTACCGCTATCAGTAAAATCTATGGCACGGCCGATCCGACCCTTACGGGCACGCTGACGGGCTTCGTGGCGGGCGACAATGTTACAGCAACGTATTCCCGCGCACCCGGGGAAAGTGTGGCGGGCGGTCCTTACACCATCAGCGCCACAGTGACTCCTTCCGGAGCCCTCGGCAACTACAACATCACTTACAACACGGCCAACCTCACAATCAATAAAGCACCCGCATCGGTGACGCCGTCCGCGGCCAGCAAGACTTTCGGTACGCCTGATCCTCCACTCAGCGGAACGTTATCCGGTTTCCTGACTTCCGACAACGTGAGCGCCACCTACACCCGCACATCCGGCGAGGCTGTGGCCGATTCTCCCTACATCATCAGCGCGACCCTAAGTCCGACTGCGGTTCTGGATAACTACGATCTCAGCTACGGCACTGCGCCCTTCACGATTACGAAGGCTCCAACCTTGGCTACGTTACAGACGAGCGCCAATACCGTGATGCTAATGAGCAGCGTCACCCTGACTGCCAGGGTCACTGCAACGGCGGGCGTGCCGACCGGAACTGTGGATTTCATGAACAGCGCCACGACACTTGGGAGCAGCACACTGGACGAAAGCGGATCGGCCACACTGAGTGTCAGTACGCTGAGTGCCGGCCCACACTCTCTCACGGCTGTTTATCGTGGCGATTCCAACTTTGAAGGCATAACCTCCACGTCGGTTGATGAGATCGTGCAGGACTTCCAGTTCGTCGCCGCTGGCGGGACCGGAAACGATATCTCGGCAACCGTAACACCAGGTGGCGTTGCGACTTACAAACTGCGAGTGAGGCCGACGAATGGAACAACGTTCTTCGCTCCTGTATTTCTGAGCCTCAGCGGTTTGCCGCCGGGTGCGACCTACACCATTACGCCTGCTGTCATCACCGCCGGCAGTGCTGCGCAGACAATCACCCTACAGGTGCAAACCTCAGCGCCTGTGGCTAACCTTTCTAGAGGGGACGCCAGTTCGCCGCTCCTGGCATTCACTCTGCTCTTACCAATGCTTGGCGTCGTGCACTTCGGCCGGTTTGGCACGACACGCAAGAACCGTGCTTTGTGCATTCTCTCGCTGCTGCTCCTGTGTGTCGTTCTGGGCATGTCGGCCTGCGGCAGCGGATCTCACGGTCTCCTGAACCAGGCTCCGCAAACCTACAACTTGCAACTAGACGGCACGAGCGGCCCCTTGCAGCACTCGCTGACCCTCAACCTGACGATTCGCTAAATGTTCATGGTGATACTGATCAACGCGTTACCAGTCTCCGTTCGGTTCACTTCGGTCACATGCCTGAGAAGCGGCCTGTTAGCACAACATGGTAGGACTCTATGATCAAATCGCCTGGTACAGCGCTGCGATGGCTTGGGGCGATGGCGGTGTTACTGGCGGGGCTGTTGCTGCCGTCGCCCGCCACGGGTCAGTCTGCTGCACGGCATGCAGAGCGGAAAACCAGCACTCCCTACACTGGCGATCTCTCCATCTTTGAGGCGCCGGGACGTGATGAGCGGCTGCAGGTCAGTCGGGTGATGGATCTGCTTGGCATCAAGCCCGGCAAGAACGTGGCCGACGTCGGCGCCGGGTCGGGATGGTTCACGGTGCGCGCCGCTCGCAGGCTCGCCAGCTACGGAACGGTTTATGCTGTTGACATCGACCGGCAAGCAATCAAATACATTGGACAGCGCGCAAGAGGAGAGCAACTCCACAACATAAAGACGATCCTCAGCAAACCGGACGACCCACAGCTTCCTACCGACAGCGTTGATGCCGTGCTGCTTCTCAAGACCTACCACGAGATTGCCCATCCGATCGCGCTACTCAGCAATCTGCGCTTGTCGCTCAAGCCAGGAGCGAAAATTGGCATCATTGATCGCAACGGAAACGGCGAGAACCACGGCGTCAGTAAAGACGTGGTCATTCGCGAAGCTGCCCAAGCCGGGTACGAACTGCACGACTTCCAAGACTTCGTCAAAGGTGACCGGATGGATTATTTCCTGATCTTCACCGTGAAGCCGCGCTAGCGTCGTTGATTTCGAATCGGAACAGGGATGCTCTGCCGACGCGCGGAGGATTACTTCCGGGTTGCCGACTGTTCGGAGACGACCAGTCAACCGAATCCATGGTACCGCTACCTCCTGCATGGCATGGGTAGCACAGAGATCCGCGACATGTCCTACGGTTCCCCTATTTGGTTGCGATTACTTCCGAATGGATCAGAGTGAGGCGCCCTGTGCGCCACCTCCTTACTTTGTGTCTATGTACCAAAGTAATGCCTAAGTTCAACTCGAACTAGTCGCTAGGTGTACCTTGCGCTAAACTCAGCGCGTTTTAGGATCGATGCACGATCAGGGCACCTACATTCCCTCGCTTCGACGGGAGACGGAGAGCGCGCTGTGGCTATCGGGGCTCGAGTTCGGGAACTGCGGGATCTGGAGACCGTTCATGCGTATTCTGTGGCTTTGCTCGGACCGGTGCTCGGGCATGCGGTTCTGGTGCCGCAGCAGTTGCAAGGCGATCCCGGTCTGGCCGGGGACGTGGACGCCGTTCGTCGTTGGTTGGCGTTGCTGGATCTTGCTATCTCGCCCCAAATGATGCGCGAGGGGCCTCATCCGGACTCGAATACCTCGGAGGCCCTGCTCCGCTATTTCGTTAACAAGCGATCCCTGCATCGCTCAGACCGCGACAAAACCGATCTGATTGCGACCCGGCTGTACCAGGCTTGGCGCGCGGTGCAACCTCGTCCCATCACGGTCAACGAAGATGCGCCGTATACTCCCCAGTTCTCCCGGGTGCCCGAGTTTGCTGGGCCATTGTATGCGCTCTGCTGCGACGTCCCCATACCGACTCTTCCGGAAGAACATCGCCAGCTCGTGCACGAGCTCCCCTTCCTGCAGCAAGAGGCGCATGAGTTTCGTCGCTTCGACGAGCTCATGGATTCCGGTATTTTGGAGCGCATGCGGGAGATCAAAAACTGCTTTGGACCTTCCATGTACCATCCTTTCGTGCTGGCAAGCTTCGCCGAGTTCAATACCGGGTTCGGCAGACGCTTTGACCGGTTAGCGCGAGATGCCGTGCGTGCCATTAAGGAGTTCGCTGCGACCGAGTCCCGATGTGGCAGCCGGATGAGCCGGCTGGACAGCAGTGTAAGTGTGAAGCAACTCGCTGAGGTGGAGGAAGATGCCACCCTGGCCGAGGAGTATCAGTGCGCCCGAGCGAAGCTGCAGCAGGTTTCGTCTCTGGCAAAAGCTTTGGAGAAATTGCGGGCCCAAGACGTTTCCTGCTCGCACTCCGGTAGCACCCGGGTTTCCCGGCTTACGCCCGAGATTCAGCAGCAACGACTGGAGCAGACCCTGCGCCACCTCAATCACTCTTCGGCGACTCGCACCATGGCCGACTCAATCCGGGAGTTTGTGCGCAGCTCCGACGAGCTTTCTTCACTGGTGCTCCCTCGGCGCAAAGGCAGGTTCGCTCTTACCCGCGAGGAACGCGAGGCCTTCTGCGCCAGATACGCCGAGGAGAACAGCTTCCGAGGCATGTACGCAGCGACGTTGGTCGAGTGTGTAGCCATCATGGTACGTGTTCACGATGAGCTGGAACAATTGGGCGAACACCGTGAATCGGCTCACCTGTGGAAGCGCCACGTGGAGGTGCTCGATCACTTGGTAAAGGCGGGACAAGCCACGGCGGAACGAGGGGGCGCGGTGATGAGTATGGCCAAACAGCGGGGCCTCGAAAACAAAGTGGAGGCACTTCAGGCAACCCTGGATCGATTGGGCTCGTTCATCGCTCGGGCTAGCCAGGCAGTTCGTACTCTGGACTCTGCGACGGCGCCGCAGGTCTCACTAGGCTAACTTGACGGATCAGACATGGGGAATATAGCCACATTAACCGCTCTGCTTCATGCCAGTCAGACCGTGCTCTCCACGTTCGAGTTGCCCAAGGTATTGCAGCGCATTTTGTCGATCGCCGGCGAGTGTCTACAAGTGCCCTACTGCGCGGTGTTGCTCGCTGACCGGCAGGGGACGCTGCGGGTGGACGCGCAGCGAGGATGGACGCCGGAGGCGGCATGCCTGAAGTTCGCCTCAGGCTCGGGCGTCGTTGGTGAGGCTGCGAAGCACAACCGGGTTGTGAATGTAGGGGATCTGTCGAAACTCAGCGACCGTGTCCCCCTTCCAGAAGCCCGTTCGGAGTTGACCATCCCGCTGGTTGCCGGCAACCGGGTGGTAGGAGTCTTCGACCTGCAGAGTACCCAAGAGAGCTTCTTTGACGAAGCGCGGGTTCAGTTAGCAAAACTGCTTGCCGTGAAGATCTCGCTGGCGGTGCGGGATGCCTGGTTGCGCAAGGTCGAGCGGCAGCGGGCCTCGCAGATGGATGCCATCAGCGCCATCGCCCGTCAGACCGCAACTTTGACGGAGTTTGAGGAGCTGCTGGCGCGCTTTTGTGCATTGGTGCTGCAGGCCTTTCCTGTCGATCATGTAGCTATTCTGTTGCTCGACGAGCAGCGCCTGGTTCTGCGTTCGCACTGCGGTCGATTGTCGCCCTCCCTGCAGGAGGGACGTGAACTCTCAACTGAAGCAGGGCTGTGTGGTCGCGCATTGGCGACTCAATCGCCGGTGTTCTCCGAAGATATCGGAGAAGATTTGAACTACGCACCGTTCTTTTCCCCAAGCCGGTCCGAGCTGGCGGTCCCGCTCATCTCCTTCGGGCAAGCCTTGGGCGTGCTGTTGCTCGCCAGCCGCAAGGAAGATGCGTTTGGCCACTCTGATCTACGCCCATTTGAATCGATCGCCGACGTGTGCGCCGCGGTGCTGCAGAACGCGATGCACTTCGATCAGGTGCGGAGGCTGGCTTACCGCGACGGTCTCACGGGGTTGTTTAACCGCCGTTTTTACGAGATGCGCCTTCCAGAAGAAATGGAGAGGGCCCGGCGGTACTCCTCCACCTTCTCGCTAATGCTGATTGATCTAGATGGATTTAAGGGGCTGAATGATTGCTACGGTCATCAGGTTGGAGACGAGGTGCTGCGCCGACTGGCCGGGCTCTTCTCCCGCCACTTTCGGCGCTCCGACATCGTTTGCCGCTTCGGCGGAGACGAATTCGCGGTGCTCTTGCCGCAGACGTCCGCTGCCTGCGCCTTTGCCGCGGCCGAGAAACTCAACCGTGAGTTGTCCCAGGTGGAGATCCCAAATATCTCTCAGCCCGTAACCTTGAGCATCGGCATCGCCTCTTATCCGGAGCACGCACAGGTGCAGGATGAGCTCCTGCGTGCGGCCGATGGCGCTCTGTACCGGGTAAAGCAGGCCGGACGCAACGGAGTGTCTGTGGCGGTTGAGGCAACCTCAACGAACCCATCTAGCTCGTCACTTTACGTGTAAGTCTCGGAGCGGGCGCAATCCGCGCCGCTCTCCAACGGTCAAGCAACCGGTCTGGCCCGATGTCCTCGGCCGTTGGTTGGTTGGGGAGAGCGGGACGGCAGACCTTCCGACTTCTGCCAAAAGCATCTCACGCTGGCCTTCATCGGAGGTTGCAGCCGGAGCCTCGCACGGCCAGTAGCGCAGCCGTTGCCGCAGCATTTCCAGACTTACCGGCTTCGAGAAGTAGAAACCTTGACCGTAAGTACACTGCATCGACTTAAGCTGAGCTACCTGCTCCGGCGTTTCCGCTCCCTCGGCGATGGTCTGCAAGCCAAGGTTCCGCGCCAAGGCCAAGATAGTGTGCACGATCTCTCGGCTTTCCTGATCGGCTTGCATGCCCAGCACAAACGAGCGATCGATCTTGAGCGCGTCGATAGGTAAGCGACGAAGATAGCTGAGTGAGGAGTAGCCGGTTCCGAAATCGTCGATGCTGATGCGCACTCCCAAAGCTTTCAGCGCTAACAGCATGTCTGAGATCTGCTCTACATTCGTCATCATCGTGCTCTCGGTGATTTCAACATGTAGGCAGGAGCCGCACACTCCAGACGCTGACAGGGCCTGTTCCACCTGCTCGACCAGATCGGCCTGAGAAAATTCCTGGGCGGAGAAGTTGACGCTGAGTGTGCGCGGTGCCCCCATTTCCCCCTGCAACGACTGAAACTGCCGGCAGGACTCCTGCAGCATCCAGCGGCCAAGAGGGACGATCAGCCCAGTCGATTCAGCCACGCTGATGAACTCTCCAGGGCTGATGAGCCCGCGTTGCGGATGGCGCCAGCGAATCAGCGCCTCCACGCCCTCCAACTGGCAATCGTCAAGCACAACGATGGGCTGGAAAACAACCTCAAACTCCCGCCGGTCCAAGGCGCGCCGCAGATCGGTTTCCAATCTCAACTGGCGCAGCACCTGCTCGTGCATGGCCGAATCGAAAAGTTCCAGCCGCGCACCTCCGCCAAGTTTGGCTCGGTACATGGCAATGTCAGCGTCGCGAAGGACCTCCTCGGCCGAAACGTAGTGCGGGGTACTGACCGCCACCCCGATGCTTGCGGAAGTGAAAACATCCGCCTCTTCGATGAGAAACGAATCTTTGAGGCGCAGCAGGATGCGCTCGGCTAAGCGGATTGCGTGGGATGCCTGCTGCATCTCGTCGAGCAATATGCAGAACTCATCCCCCCCGACACGGGCAAGCATCTGCTCTCGAGTCTGCGCGACGCCGTCTTGGCCGGTGCCTAACTGCGCCACGGGTTGCTGCACGCACAAACGGAGTCGGGCGGCGAAGGCCCGAAGCAGAGCATTGCCCGCCCCGTAACCGAAGCTGTCATTGACCAGCTTGAAGCGATCGACATCCAAGAACAGCGTCGCGAACTGGTAAGTAGGGTCACGCCGTGCACGGTTGACGGCATGCTGCAGTCGCTCCATGAAGAAGGCGCGGTTGGGCAGCCCAGTTAACGGGTCGTGAAACGCTTCATGCCGGAAACGTTCACTGGCCTGGATGCGTTCGGTCACATCTTGCGCGTTCACCACGATCCCATGAATGCCTTCGGTGAGAAGCTCGTTCCGCACCACCACTTCCAGAGTGCGCCAAGCGCCGTGGTAGGGGTGGCGGTAGCGAAAATGCTCGGTGCGGCTCGAGCCGGGGGCAGATGCCAGTGCGCTCAACAACTGTCTGCCCAAGGTGATTTCATCGGGGTGCATGAGCAAGAAAATGTTCTTCCCTAGGCCTGAACTGGGGCTGTAGCCAAGCACGTTCTCCACGCCGCCACTCACATACTCGATCACGCCCTCAGGGCTCACGATCGCGACCACATCTGAGGAGCGCTCGGTTAGCCGGCGGAAGCGGCGCTCGTGTTGCTCCCGCGAGTCCCGTTGGCGTTCACCCAAGCCGTTGCCGCCGTGCAATCTCATCAGGCTCAGCACTTGACCCAGCAGCGCCAGTACTAAGAACGCACCGATGATGCTCCCCACTTTGGCCAGAGTGGTGGTCAAGGAGGCATCCGCTGCCATGCTTTGTTGTAACGTGTGCAGTTGAGCAAGCGACTTTGCGTGATGCTCGAAGTCGGAAGCGTCAGTCCCACTGGCCAGCCCTTCAATCGCGGTACGGAATGGTGCAAGCTTAGGGCCTGCCTCGTTTCTATCCGCCGCCTGCAGCAAAGCGCGAAGTTCCTCTTGGCTCTGACGGAGCTCTTGGCCGACGGCTCCTCGCCCGCGCTGGCGCGCCTGAGTGCGCAGCCACTCCAGACGGTAAGCGTGCGCTTCGAGCCGCGATGCGAAGAGTTGTGCTTGGTGCAGGTGGCCCAGCTCGCCCCACAGCTGACGCAGTACGAAGCCGGTGGCCAGGATGGCCAAAGCCGTTATTCCAAGCGACAGCCAGCGCGCGCTCTTGAATTTGCTTTGCATGAGTGGGGGAGTTTGGTCGCTCTCCCGCTGACCTCCGGCACAAGGGCGCCTGAAACAATAGACGAGGTGCCGGTCAGAGGGAATATTACGGGGGTAACTACTCGGTGACGTCGTTGGTTATAGGCGCTCCACGTCCCGTCCCACTGCCTTCGATTGACATGGTTCTTCTGGCAACGCTGTCATTCGAAGCAGTTCTCCCGCAAGCAGCTGCTGGCCTATACAGCGAACCTGCCGCTTTCTCGGTTGGCATGGAAGCGTGTACGGAGCGCACTTCATGAGCCGAACCCTGGGGACCAAGGCATGACGTGATCCGGCGCACGATTGCGACGCTGGCACAGAAGAAGGGCACGGCCACAGATGTTCAGCGGTACCGCGCACTCGCGGGCTGTCACCACCACGACGTGTACATGCAGGAAAACCCGGAAAGCGTGCAGGCGACCTCAACGCGATCCACGCAGAACTGCTCAAGACCAAGTCGCCAGCGCACGCTGCCGGCTGACAGAGGTTTAGGGGATTTGATACCAAATGCTACCGAATGGCTGAGCGAGGCATTTTGGGGAGCGTTGTAGGGAATTCAATTGAAGGGTTGATGGTGGACCTGGTCGGGATCGAACCGACGACCTCTTCCATGCCATGGAAGCGCGCTCCCAGCTGCGCCACAGGCCCACGCTGTACAGGTGTTATTCTCACCTACGCGGCGCATTTCGTCAACGCTTGTGACGCGTCCGTTACCAACTCATCTCAGCGACTTCCATCGCGGTGATGACCCGTGCTCGATTCCACGCATCTCAAGGGGAGATCTCAGAGACGCGAGAAAGTCATGGCTAAACAGGGGCACGCAGGAGCCGGAGGTGTTTTTTGGATCACCTTCGTTGTTCTCGGTCTGGCGATTCTGATCGGCATCTTTTACTGGATGGTGAAAGAACGGAGCCCAATGCCACACAGTCCGGAGCGTCCAAGTGGCGCGTTGTGGAGTGAACCGGTGCAAGTCAGCAGTTTTGGTCAAAACGTTTTGAGCTAGGCCTCGAAGATTGTCGCTCGGCAACCAAGGCCTGACTCTCGAATCAGGTGGGATCTACGGTCTCACAGCCAAAAAGCTCGGTAGCACAACTGACTGTTCATCAACTCTCATCTAAGTAGAAAGACCTGAAAATTGTCGCACAATTAGTTACTACGTCTTCGTCATCGGAGAATCTATGAACAACCACGCACTTCCTTACTGTTCCCAATCCCTCCGGCTTCTCGTATGCCTCGGGATCCTCGGCTTCTCAGCGTGGACATCCGCAAATGCCCAGATAGCAACTCCGCAGCCGGCTCCAGGGCGCAGCTCTGCGCCGGTGTCTGCACCGGCGCAGATGCCCTCAATAGGGATCGAGCTGAACTCGGCGTTATCACAGCTGGAACAGACGGCGCAACAGATTGTCCTCGACGTGGGGCAGTTGAACATTAAGAAATGGAAGGCGGATTCGCGGTACAAGGAGCAGTCGCAGCACGACGCCGATTCGATTCAGGCGAATGTAACCGGCACACTGCCGGGAATAGTGTCCCAGGTGCGAACCAATCCTGAGAACGTTGCGACCATGTTCAAGCTCTACCGTAACGTTGACGCGCTCTACGATGTGCTGCGAACACTGGCGGAGTCGGCGGGGGCATTTGGGCCCAAAGATGACTACGAAGTGCTGGCAGCCGATACGGCTCGTTTGGCGTCGGTACGTGGAAGTTTGGCCTCCCAGTTGGACTTTGCGGCGAGTGCGAAAGAGGCCGAAGTCAGCCGACTGCGGACCATTGTTGCTCAGGCTCAGGCTGCCAGGGCCGCCGAACCTCCGAAGAAAATCATCGTAGACGACACCGAACCCAAGAAACCTGTCAGAAGGAAGAAACCTGCCCAGAAAAAATCCGATGCAGCCGCAGCCACTAGCTCGCCTCCGACGAAGTAAGGACATGCGCAATCTATCGTGTAATCAGTAGCTTGTCGACGTTTCCGGTTCGGAAACCGCGTTATTCCACCCCATGCTGGACAAACTAGTATGGAACCTTTTCGGCCCTTGTGGGGTCTATGTACCTAGACGGGTCCGACCATGCCTAAGGTTCCGACAAGGTTGCACGGCCGGAACGGATGGCAGTACTTCTGGTTGAGATCTAAAGCGGAAGCCGTCTTGTGCTGGAGCAGGCTCCGGGACTAGTGGACATGGTGCGTTGTAGTTGTTGCAACTTCCTGCTAATGTTGGAGTAACGCCATGAATGAAGTGGCGGGAGCAACAACTTTGGGCGACCTCGCAAGCGCGATAGGAGCTCGAGCGGAAGAGTCCTCGATCGTGGCCGAGCTGAAGGCCGGGTCTGAGGAAGCCTATGCTTGGCTCATATCGCAGTACCACCAGCCAATTTACAGCCTGATCTACCGCATGCTGAACGATCCCGCAGACGCAGCGGACACGACGCAAGAAGTGTTCCTGAAGGTCTACCGCGGGATGAAGCGTTTCAACGGCGAATCAAGTCTGAAGACTTGGATTTACCGGATCGCGGTACACGAGGCTTCCAACCATCGACGCTGGTGGTTCCGGCACAAAGCCAAAGAAACCTCGATGGAGCCGTCTGAATCCGGTGAGTCGTCTGACAGCATTACGGGCCCGGCTTTGAAGGACACGCTCGTCGATGAGCGTGTAACACCGTTTGAAAGCATAGTGCAGGGAGAACTCCGGACCCGAGTGGAAACCGAACTCCAGCAGGTTCAGGAGCCGTACCGGACAACGGTGATCCTTCGCGACATTGAAGAGTTGTCGTATGAGGAGATCGCCGAGGTGATGAACACTTCGCTGGGGACAGTGAAATCACGGTTGATGCGAGGCCGGGAGGCGTTGCGAAAGCGACTTGAGCAATATGTTCATGACGCTAAGCGACTGCCCCCAACGGCTCAATGCGGCCGTGAGATCGAGGTAACGCCATGAATTGCACCGAAACCAGGTGGCTACTCTCGCTGTATCTGGACGGCGCGGTCACGGGGCGGCAGATGTGCGACGTTGGCGACCACCTCGCCAATTGCCGGACGTGCGCAACAGAGTACGACCAACTTAAGCAGACGCAACGAATCGTGTCGGCGCTAGGCCGGCGGCAACCGCCGCCTGAGTTGGCGCTGAGAATTCGCGTAGCTATCTCGCGCGAAGCAGCAAGACAACAGAGACCGAGATTCGAGGGACTGCTTACCAGGCTCGACAATGCGATCAAGGGTTTCATGGTTCCGGCGACAGCCGGCATGTTGAGCGCAATCATCTTCTTTGGCCTTTTGATCGGGTTCTTCGCCATGCCACAGCAGTTGGAGGCGTCGGACAGCGACGTACCGACCATGCTATATACGCCTCCGGAATTGACTCTGTCTCCGTTTGGTTGGGAGATGAGCGCGATCAATGCCGACTCGCTGGTCGTGGACGTTTATGTGGATTCCAGCGGTCGGGTGCAGGATTACAAGATTGTGACTGCACCGCCGGACGCGAAGGAGATTCTGCCCCAATTGAATAACATGCTTATCTTTACGGTGTTTCGGCCGGCCACTTCGTTTGGGCAGCCTATTTCGGGACGCGCCCTGCTGTCGTTCTCGAAGATCAACGTAAAGGGGTAAGCAGCGATTTAGCCGCAGTTGTCTCGGAGCGCTTGCGCTTAATTGGCCGTCAGGATTTCTGGCGGCCATAGCTGTTTCTGGCCAGCAAAAGCGCAAGTAGAAATTGGCTATTCTGGTAAACTTTTACCTTACATTTCCCTATTCATCAGGAGCACCGTGCTGGGCCGCCAAAGACGAATCCTTCTTCTCGTTACGCTGCTCTGCGTGTACCTTGCGCCATCTGCGGCAGCGCAACAAACAACCAAGGTCACTCTGGACACCAGCGAGACGATCTTCAGCGTGATGACTGCGATCAACGCCTGCGGATACGATCAAGAACTGTCTGTCTCGGATCCGGTACGTGCGCAAATTCGCGCCGAAGTTGCAAAGCAGATTGAAGATTCGCCAGAAGCGGGCGCGGCGGCAAGGCAACTCTGCCGATTCTACCGAGAGCATCAGCAGTCTGACAGTGGACGCGAGCTGGCTCAGTATCTGTCGCTGGCCCTGAACCTGGGCGAACCTCCGGCATTTGTGCCAAAGGTAAAGGACGCTGATCTGCCACCGGATGCATTCAATGTCCTCGGCGTCGTCCCGGCGTTGCAGCGCTTCTACACCGCCACGAATCTACATGGAATCTGGCTGCGGCACCAAAAAGACTACGATGCCCTTATTTCCCGGAACCATGAGGCCGTGGCCAAGATGTTGCTGGCCACCGACGTGTATCTCAAAATTCCGATTACAGGCTATGTGGGGCGTGAATTTGTCGTCTACGTCGAACCGATGGCGGCCCCAGCCCAGACTAATGCCCGCAACTACGGTGCCGACTATTTCATGGTGATCTCACCGGATCATGGGCAGCTGAATATCGAGCAGATACGACACACTTATCTGCATTTCAGTCTTGATCCACTGGCCATGAAGCGGCCCTCGTCGCTAAGACGACTCGCTCCGATCCTGGAAGCAATTAAAACCGCGCCTCTGGATGAGAATTACAAGACGGATGCAAGCTTGCTCGTAACGGAGTCTTTGATTCGTGCCATCGAAGCTCGCTTGGAGCCAGGAAAGGGTAAAGACGCGGACCTCAGACGAGAGCAGAAGGCCAACGAAGCAGCGAAGGAAGGCTTCGTGCTCGCGCCATATTTTTATGAAAAACTCGTAGCGTTTGAGAAAGATCCTGCCGGACTGAAGGATGTGTACGCCGATTGGCTGTATTACATCGACATCGACAAGGAAAAGAAGCGCGCGAGCAATACCGAATTCAAGAACAGTGCTGCTCCTGAAGTAGTTCGGGCGTCCAGACCCAAGGCAGAACTTCTGGAGCAGGCCGAGATACGTTTCAGTGCGGGAGACCTGGTTCAGGCCAAGGAACTTGCGCAAAAAGCTCTGGATACACAGCAGGGCGACTCCGGGCGGGCGTTGTTCCTGCTTGCGCAGATTGCAACCGTGAGCAAGGACATGCAGGGAGCGCAGGGATACTTCGAAAAGACTTTGGAGGCCGCGAGCGAGCCGCGTTTGCAGGCATGGTCGCACATTTACCTGGGCCGAATCTTCGATTTGAAGGCAGAAAGAGAAACCGCCCTCAAGCACTATCGCGCGGCGCTGGACGCGGGTGATCCCACTCCAGCAACGAAAGCCGCCGCCGAACGCGGACTTAAGCAGCCGTACGAGCCTCCCGTTTCGCGGCAACAGACGGAAACCAACGAAGAAAACTGATGCGGGACAACAGGTTGGCGGACCAGGCATTCGAACGCCGGCCTCGACCGCAACAAGGGGAGAAACGATGAAGCAAGTTCAACTGACGTTGTGCGCCGTGTTGCTAGCCTCGGCCACTGCGATGGCGCAGGCGCCAGCACAGGGGGGCACCCAGGCGAAGCCGGCGCAGCCTCCTGCGAGCGCGCAGCCGAATACGCAGTCAGGGGCGACCGGAGCTGGACAGAGCGCGACCACACCGGGTGCGCAGGGTCAGGCTGGCGTTCCGGCACAGGCCGCAGCACCCACGCAAATCAAAATGCCGCAAGCCAAGACCCAGGAAGAGTTCACGGCATACCAGCAGGCGGTGGCTCCGACTGATCCCGCACAGGCGGAAGCGGCGGCGGACGATTTTGCGACGAAGTATAAAGAAAGCGAACTGCGACCGTTGCTGTATCACCGCACCTTGCAGTTGTACCAGTCGGTCAACAATGCTGATAAAGCTATTGAACTCGGCCGCAAACTTATCGCGCTAGACCCGAACGATCTCGTGGCCAACGTGATGGTTGCGCAACTGCTGGCCGAGAGGACGCGGGATACCGATCTGGATAAAGACGAGCGTCTCGCAGAAGCAGAGAAGAACGGCAAACGAGTGCTGCAGACGATCGACACGGGCACCATGTACACCCCGCCAGATCGACTCGAAGGCGCCAAGGCGATGATCAAATCGATGGCGCTCGCGGCACTTGGTCAGGTCGAAGCCGTCAGGCAGAACTTCAAGGGCGCTGAGGATTACTACAAGCAGTCGCTCGCAGTCCCGGGCGCTTCGACAGATGCAATCACTTTGCTTCAGTACACGCTCGTGCTGGACAAGCAGCGCAAGTACCAGGAAGCCTTAGTGATCGCAAACAAAGCATTCGAGGCGGCTCCTGCTGGTTCCCCGGTCCAGAATGTAGTGAAACAGGAGCGAGACCGCTTGATCAAATTGAACTCAGCGGGTGCTCCTGCGGCTACGACCACGACGCCCGCCCAGCAGACGCCACCGAAGCCGTAACGATCACGACCAGCCCACCGCGCCACGCACTTGGTGCGGTGGGCAACAACAACCCGAACCCCTCCACCGCGGCAGGAAGCTGCGGCGAAGACCCGGTCACAGCGAAGTCGGAGCAGTTCCCGCCGGATGCGACCTATGAAGGCGCACGACATCACCAAACTGGAAGAAGCAATCGGATACCGTTTCCGAAAAACGGCACTACTGCGACAGGCCCTGACGCACAGTTCGCACGCGCGCGAAGAGGAATCGCAGCATGGCAATTGCGAGGATCTGCGCGCTTCTGACAATGAGCAGATGGAATTTCTTGGTGACGCCGTATTGGGGTTCGTTACGAGTCAGGCGCTGCTGGAGCGATATCCGCAGTTTAGAGAAGGACAGCTTTCGAAGCTAAGAGCTCACCTGGTTAGCGAAAGGCATCTGATCCGAGCAGCCAAGCAGCTCCACCTCGGGCGTTATCTACGGCTTGGCCGTGGCGAAGAGAAGAGCGGTGGGAGATCGAAAACCGCCCTGCAAGTGGATGCGCTCGAGGCGCTACTTGCAGCTCTTTACCTGGATTCTGGAATCGAACGGGTGCAGAAGTTCATCTTGGAAGTGATCCTTGAGCCGGAGCTCAAGCGCTTGGATAAGCAGGGTCGCAACGGTTTTCCAGTCACGGATTACAAATCGGCATTGCAGGAAACAGCACACACGATGGCCATGCCGCAGCCATCCTATGTTCTGGTCAAGGAGGAAGGTCCGGAACACAACAAGGTGTTCACGGTCGAAGTACGACTTCAATCCGTGAAAGGCGCGAAGCTGGAGTACGTCGGAGCAGGCGAAGGGCCGACGAAGAAAAAAGCTGAGCAGGATGCCGCACGGCAAGCGATCGAGTACCTCTGGTCGCTGGAAAAGAAAACGAACGGAAGAAAAAAGCAAGAGAGTTTCAGCAGGACGACATGAATCAGGGCACCCAGACCGCCGAACAGATGGAAGGCACGCCTGCACAACAGGTCACCCCTAATGGCCCGCAGGTTGAGCGCCGCGTGAACAGACCGCGGCAGGGCTTTATGGGAGTGATCCAATCTGCCGCCACCACCGTCGTCATAGCCCTGTTCGTTATTACGTTCGCTATCCAGGCATTCCAGATCCCCTCCGAGTCGATGGAGAACACACTCCTGATTGGCGACTACCTACTGGTAGACAAGGTGCATTTCGGGCACGGGGGAGTTTGGGGGGACGTCGAGCCTTACAGGGATATCGCCACGGGGGACATCGTCGTTTTCCGCTATCCCGTTAACCCAACCCAGCACTTTGTTAAGCGTGTGATAGGGGTCCCGGGCGACCGCATTCGACTGGATAACAAACGCGTGTACGTGAACGGAACGGCGTTGAAAGAGCAGTATGTTGTCTACCGCGACGTCACACGGGACAGTTATCGAGACGACTTCCCCAAAATTCAGTTCCCTACCGTCGTGACACCCGAGTCTCTGCACTGGTGGAGACAAATGCGAGAACTGACTCATAATGGGGAACTTACCGTGCCGGCCGGGCAATACTTCGTCCTGGGCGACAACCGGGACCAAAGCTTGGATAGCCGATATTGGGGTTTCGTGCCTCGCGAGAACATAATCGGCAGACCACTTGTAATTTATTGGTCGATGAGACATCCGGAGCGAATGGAAGCGATTGCCGTTGAACCGGAAAGCGTAAGTGATAAACTCGTTCACTTCACGTACACAATTGGCCACCTCTTGCAGGAAACTCGCTGGGATCGCACGTTTCGCCTGATAAAGTAGTCGTTGCGTGTACCCCGATCCTGCGTACCCGTACGGGGTGATTCGGGGTGGAGGACGAAACGCGCTTGGCGAAAAAAGAAGCAGTAAACGAACAGGCAACGAAGAAACGAGAGACTCCCCCTGAGTTCATCGCATCCATGGCCGGGGTGCTGGTCGTCGGTCTCTTCATCATCACTTTTTGTCTCCAGGCATTCGAGATTCCCTCGAGCTCGATGGAGAACACGCTACTCATCGGCGATCACGTGTTCGTGGACCGTGTGATCGAAGCACCCCCTAGCAACTGGATTCGCCCTGTCATCCCGTACCGGCAGGTCCGGCAGGGTGACATCGTAGTGTTTCTGTCACCGGCGGAACCTGGGCTGTACGTGGTGAAACGTGTGATCGGCATTCCCGGTGACCGCATACGCTTGCAGGATGGCCAAGTCTTCCGAAACGGTCAGCCGCTGAACGAGCCTTATGCGATTCACAACGGCAGTTTCAACCCCTACCGGGATAATTTCCCGACCGTTGCCGCAACCGAATCTACGGGGATAACTCCCGAGTGGCACATCACGATGCCGGCCCACATCGAAGGCGAAGAACTCGTGGTTCCCGAAGGGAGCTACTTCGCGATGGGCGACAATCGGGACGTGAGCTACGACAGCCGTTACTGGGGCTTCATTCCGCGCGAGAATATCATCGGCCGACCGATGTTCATTTACTGGTCCTTCGAGACTCCAGCCAACCAGTACATGAAAAGGGAGATTGGAGATCGTTTGGCATTCATCGCCAGAGTTGTCTTGCATTTTTTTGACGAAACCCGCTGGGGCCGAATGTTCAAGGTGGTGCGGTAATGGCTCTGCGTAGGCGAAGCACAATCGCACTCGCCGTTGTCACGCTAATACTGTTGGGTGTCTTTCTGCCGCCCTTCGTGAACGTGAACCGCTATAGAGGAAGGATCACAGACTCGATCCAGCGGGGGCTCGGGCGTCCGGTGACCGTCGGCAGCGTAAGCCTGCGTTTATTTCCGCAGCCCGGATTCGACCTCGGAAACGTAACTGTGGGCGAGGACCCCGCCTTCGGTGTGGAGCCAATGCTACACGCTGACGAAGTGCGCGCAAGTCTGCGGCTAACATCGTTGTGGCGTGGGCGGCTCGAAATCGCCAAACTCAGCCTGAGATACCCAAGCCTGAATCTGGTACGAGCAGCCGACGGACGTTGGAATGTTGAAGCGCTTTTGCAGAACGCATCGCGCATCCCAACCGCACCAACGACTAAAGCACGACCGGAAGCACGTCCGCGATTTCCCTATATCGAAGCCGAAGGTGGACGAATCAACTTCAAGATCGGCGCGGAAAAGAAAGTCTACGCTCTAGCCGATTCCGATTTCGCACTTTGGCTTGCATCTGAAACCGAACTGCGTACGCGCCTGGCTGCGCGAATGGTGCGGACGGATTCGTACCTGAGCGACACGGGCACATTGAAGATGAGTGGCCGATTCCAACGCGCATGGGATCTCCGCGATACTCCACTCGAAATCAGCGCCACGCTGAAGGGAGCACAGCTGGGCCAGTTGACCAAGTTTGTGGACGGCAACGATCGAGGTTGGCGTGGTGAAGTCGATGCTGATCTAAGGCTCGGTGGAACCCCTGCAGCCATGACCTTCCAGACAGAAGCCGAGGTCAACGATTTCCGCCGTTACGATATTGGCAGCGTCGAGAAGGTGAAGCTTGCAGCGCGCTGTGCAGGAAAGATGTCCGCTCCAACAGAGCAACTGTCAGGCGTGACTTGCCAGTTGCCCTTAGGCGACGGTGTAGTGACTGTTCGCGGTGATCTGGCCGGCATCATGGAGCATCGATCCTACGATCTTAGCGTCACCGCGGACAAGGTTGCCGCGCAGGCCCTTGTCTCACTGGCTCGCCACGCCAAGAAAGACATACCTGCGGATTTGTCGGCCCAAGGTACAGTCAATCTCGCAATGACCTTTCGGAAGCAAGGTGATGGTACGCCTGAATGGTCAGGTGGCGGCACTGCCCAGCAGGTCGTGCTGCGCTCGGCGGTTCTCGAACCTGAACTTGTGCTAGGGGATCTGAATTTCGCTCTGCAGCAACCGGAGGTGGCGGCACAGAGAATTCGGACGAGGAGATCTGAGTTCAGACCTCCAGTCAGTGCCGAAACTCGCTTCGTATTGGTGCCATTCAACGTGCCACTGGGAGGGAGTACGCCCACTACGGTAGGGGCTTGGTTCGGCTTGGAGCAGTATGCGGTGACGGTGCAGGGCGAATCGCTACTTGAGCGGCTAGCCCAGGTTGCGCGCGCATCCGGATTTCGCTTGCCGGACACAGACGCGGACGGTCAGGCGAAGCTCGACATCACGATCACGGGGAAGTGGGCTGGGTTCGCCAGTCCGAAGCCTACCGGGACGGTGCAGTTGCGGTCGGTGACTGCACGGATGCAGGGCGTAGCTTCCCCGCTGAAGATAACATCAGCTGCGCTAAACTTGGGACCTGATAGCGTAACGATCTCTAATGCAAACGCGTCCTTCGCTGACGTGCGCACCGCGATTACTGGCTGGCTACGACTGCCGCGCCAGTGTGAGACTGTCGAGAGTTGTCCCGTTGAATTCGACCTGCACGCAGATCGCGTCAACACGGACGAGCTGAACCGGTTGCTCAATCCCAAGGTGGCAAAACGCCCATGGTACGCGATCCTGGGTAACAAACCTGCACCTTCCATCTTCTCCAAAATTCAGGCAACGGGCCGCATCGCCGCAGACCACGTGCTGATCAGTTCGATGGTCGCGCACCGTGTCGTAGCTAAAGCGCAATTGAGCTCGGGCGTACTGGCGCTGAACGAAGTTAACTCCGAGTTGTGGGGTGGAAGACACACGGGCCAGTGGCGGGCAGACTACAGCCAGGAGAAACCAGCCTACTCTGGAACTGGAACCGTGTACTCGGCAGCCATGCAGCAGCTCGGTACATTGATGCGTGACAACTGGGCATCGGGCTCCGTGAATGCCACGTACAAAGTGTCCGCAGCAGGTTTCACATCGAACGAATTACTGGACTCGGCGAAGGCGCAGGTTACGTTCGAGTGGCGCAACGGAACCCTCCGGCACGTCAGCCTCAACGGATCGAAGGCCCCACTCACGTTCCGCAACTTCTCCGGTAATGTGGAATTCGCTTCTGGTCAGCTAAGCATTGCTCCAGAAAGCAAAATGACGACCTCAAGCGGCATCTATCAGGTAAGTGGGACGGCATCACCAAGCCGTCAGATGAACCTGACATTCCGCAACGGCCCGCACGCTGTGAGCGTTACAGGAACGCTCGAGCAACCACAGGTGACGCCTGCTCCCGTTACGGAAGCAGAGGTGTCACTGAAACAATGATTCTACGAGCGTTCGTTTGTTTGATAGCGGCGGGAATGACAATCACGGCGAGTCCCGCCGCTGCTCCTCAAAGTACCTCTTCCGCTCAGGCTTTTGATCGTGCGGCTGCCGACAGTGCTCACCGGAAGTTCCAGAAGATTCAGGCGAATGCGCAGAAGTCCGCGCCCGACCAGAGACCGACAACATTCACCGAGCGTGAGATCAACGCCTATATAGCTAGCCCGCACGTCCGATTGCCAAGAGGCGTACAGCGTGTCAGGTTTACTGGCAACTCAGGCGTGATCACAACAGATGCAACCGTGAACTTCGATCAGGTGACCGAAGGAGCACGGTCTAACAACCCGCTTTTGGCGCTGTTCAGTGGAACTCACCAAGTGCAAGTTGTTTCGCATGCGTCCGCAAGCGGGGGCCAGGCTCAAATTCAGATTGATAAGGTTCTCATCAATGGTGTACAGGTGCCGCGGATGGCGCTCGAGTTCTTCATTAACAAGTACATCAAGCCCAAGTATCCCGAGCTGGGTCTAGATTCGCGCATCAACTTGCCCGAGCGGATCGACACAGCAACCGTCGGCAATCACGTCTTAGCCGTAACTCAGAAGTGATTTAGGCCGCGGCGGTCTGCGCCAGTTTTAGCAATTCTTCAGCGTAGAGAGCACTTTCCGGGCGCTCTTCATGTTTGTAGAAAGCGAATAGTTCTCGGCGGGCCTGAAGGCCGCGGGCCAAACGCTCCGCGATTTCACGCCTTGCCTGCGGCGAGTACTCCGAACGGCGCAGACGATAATAGGAGTAGGTGGCCGTCAGCACAATTGGCGTCTGGAATTCGTCACTCTCCGCAAAGCAGAGTGCTACGTCGTGCTTGCTCAGTATCCGAAACACTTCGTCAACCAGCCACGATTCATGCCGAAACTCGAACGCCGCCTGGAAATTCCGCGGGAGCTTCGCACAAAACTCGTCAAACAGCACGGTGTCGCACTTCAGGTTTGGAGGCAGTTGAAACAGAGCTGGTCCTAGCTTCCCTGCTGCCGCCAGCGGTTGTATGGAATCGAGAAACCGTGTGAGCGCTTCGTCGACATCCTTAAGTCGGCGAATGTGCGTGATCGACTGATGTGCCTTGACGCAGAATTTGAAGTCCTCCGGCGTCTCGGCAATCCAATTCTGGAGCGTCGCTTCCTTTATGAATTGCCGAAAGCTGTAATTGACCTCAACAGCATTCAGTCTGGTGCTGTAATACTGAAGAAACTTCTTCTGGGCCAATTTCTCAGGATAAAAAACAGGTTTCCATGCGGGGTAAGCCCAACCTGATGTTCCGACATGCAAAGACATAGGCCGACAACTCGCTTATAGATTTGAGTGAACCCGACTATCGTGTCTGCCAGCGGGGAAACCGCTGGTGCCAGGACCGACATAATAGCTCGAAATCAAAGAACTGTGCTTGCGACAGTCTAGGCGGCACGCTCCGTCTTGGGTCGAGTAACTTTTCTTCTTCCTTGTGTGTGCTTCAGTTTGCGTTCCTCGGCTGAAGCCGTGCGCTTGGCCTGAGTAGCTGGTCGCGCAGAAGCTGTACCCCCCACCACAGAAGCCGCATCGCTCAGGGCTCCGATCGCCGGTAGCTTCTGTTTCAGCTTGAGGACAGGCTCAAAGAGATCGCCAGATTTTTGAACGCGGTCGAGCACCTGGTCAGAGTCGAATACCAGCAGTCCAGGATCCTGCCTACGAAGGCACTCCTCCACTTCTTCCCACGTCACCGGCGTTGAAACTGTAGGGCGATTCTTCGCTCGCAGCGAGTAGACGCACACAGTGGTCTTGTAATCGTCGTTCTGGCTCCAATCTACAAAGATCTTGCCGACCCTTAGAGCCTTTTTCATGTCAGAAACCACGAGGTCGGTATGGGTGCGTTCCAACATGCGCGCCAGTTCGTGCGCGAACGGCTTGGTTTCGTCGTATGTAACGGGCGTATGCAGCGGGACGTAAATTTGCAGCCCCTTGGAGCCTGAGGTCTTGGGAAAGCAATGCATGCCGAAATGATCGAAAATGCGCCGAACCCATACGCCCACCTGGCAGCACTGCACGATGTTCGCTGGTTCTCCGGGATCGAGGTCGAACACAATCATCGTGGGCCGCAGGACATCGTTTGCCAGCGACAGCGAGGTGTGCAGCTCGATGTCGGCAAGGTTAGCCGCCCAGACCAGGGTTGGAAGATCCTGGACCATGCAGTACTTCATCCACTTGTTGTTCCCAGGACTCCAGACCGAGGCGGTCTGCACCCATTCCGGGCGATGCGTGGGACAGTTCTTCTCGTAGAAGAACTGACCGGTGACACCACCGGGATACCGTTTCATCGTGAGCGGCCGATCCCTGAGATGTGGCAACAGGGCTGGCGCGATGCGAACGTAGTAGTCAATGACCTGTGCCTTCGTGAAGCCAATCTCGGGATACATCACCTTCGCAAGATTAGAGAGCTTCAGATGGCGGCCTTCAATTTCGACAACAGACTCGGTGCGTGGCATGCCTCGTGTTTGGATGCGAGATCAGCGGCAGCAGTTCCGATCCATAACCTTCAGCCTTGTACCACGTTATTGCAAGAAGTGAATCACGCGATTTGAGGTTCGCTGCCACAACTGTCGAGTATGAGAACGTCATCCAATTGTTGCTCGCTTCGCATAACAACATGTCAAACGCAGACCAAAAGCCGTTGCCGATCAGTTCGTCGATCCCACCGCAGTTTCCCGAAGAACAGCAGCGGCTGTTCCGCGAGGTATTGCAGCTCATGAACGAACGGCAAGTCCCCTACGTGGTGTCCGGAGCATTTGCGCTCCAGCAGCACACGGGGATATGGCGGGACACGAAGGACCTTGACCTCTTCCTCCCGGGAGAGCGTGTTGCCGACGCACTCTGCTATCTGAAGCAGGACGGCTTTGAGACTGAAGTGTGCGATACGATCTGGCTCGCGAAAGCGCACAGAGACGACTTCTTCGTTGACCTGATTACCGGTATGAGCAATGGCGTGATCGTCGTTGACCAGTCTTGGGTCGACCGTGGAAGTCCAGCCGACGTAGTCGGAGTTCCATCGCGAGTATTGGCGGCCGAAGAACTACTCGCATCTAAATTGTTCGTTACGCGCCGCGAGCGATTTGATGGAGCAGATACGGCGCACATCATCTTCGGGACAAAAGGCAATCTCGATTGGCAACGAGTGTTGGAACTAGTGGGCGAGCACTGGGAGGTTCTGCTGTGGACTCTCATTTTCTTCAGGTATTGCTATCCCGCGCACACAGATTTTGTTCCGCGAAGCGTGTGGGCCGATCTGCTCGGACGTCTGCAAACAGAGATCGAGAATCCGAACACGAACGCGATATTCCGCGGCAGCTTAATCGACGACAAGATGTTCGCCATCGACGTGCACGAATGGGGCATGTACGACTTAGTGAACGACTACCGCGAGAAGAGAGTACACAAGATCCCCGAAGATGCAGCTATGGGTTGCATGGATGGTGTAGAGGAACCAGCAGCTTAACAGGAAAACGATGAGGATCGCCGCTACTGCTGATCTGCATTTCACACCGCAGAGTTACGACCGTATTCGCGAGCAGATGAACCGGGTGCGGGAGGAGGCCGACGCGTTGGTACTTGCCGGCGATCTGACTAACTACGGCAAGCCTGCCGAGATGGATTCCCTCCTCAACGCGATAGTCAGACTTCGAGTACCGACTATCGCGGTACTCGGGAACCACGATTACGAAAGTGGTCAGGAAAACGAACTCATCCAGATGATGACCTCGGAAGGCATAAAGGTGCTCGACGGCACTGCTTATGAACGCGATGGGATAGGTTTCGCAGGCTGCAAAGGATTCCTCGGCGGGTTCGGGAGAAGCGTGTTGACGGCTTTTGGGGAAAAGGAGGTGAAGGCCTTTGTCCAAGCCGCCATCGACGAAGCGTTGAAATTGGAGCGTGCTCTCGCCCAACTCCGAACCGATAAACGGGTCATTGTCGTCCATTACTCTCCAATTCCGGCGACCGTACAAGGAGAGAACCCCGAAATCTACCCTTACCTTGGAACGTCGCGGCTGGCCGAAGTCATCGACCGTCATGGAGCGAATCTCGTGCTACACGGACATGCCCACCACGGCCAAGCAGAGGGCAGAACGGTCGGCGGTGTTCCTGTATACAACGTCGCCCTGCAACTCGTCTTGAGCCAGAACCCGTCCCGCCCCTACCGCGTGTTCGACGTGTGACCGGATTGGATCGACGCTTCGGCTGCCCCGTTCCACAACCGCTAGCGAGGTTGACATCTCTGCGCCTCGACGGTTACTTTCGCCTTCGTCCCTTATTGGAGGCGGAATGAGATTCTTCGTCCGGAAATCAGTGCTGCTGGTTCTCCTGTTGGCGGTCGTGGCCCTGCCTGTCGCCGCACAGCAGGATCTGATTGCGTCCTTTGAGAAGCGCATAACTGTAAACAAGCTACATAATGGCCTGACAGTTCTGGTGTGCGAACGTCCCGAAGCGCCGGTGTTCTCGTTCTTCACGCACGTGAACGCTGGATCTGCGAACGACCCACTGGGCCAAACAGGATTAGCGCACATGTTTGAACACATGGCGTTCAAGGGAACAGATAAGATCGGCACCACGAACTACCCTGCCGAAAAAGCGGCGCTCTCAAGGGTTGAGAAATCTTACGCCGCGTACGACGCTGAACGGCAGAAGGAGATCGGGCGCGATCCGAAAAGGCTGGCCGAACTCGAGAAAGCCTGGAAAAGCGCAATGGACGAGGCCAACAAGTATGTCGTACAGAACGAATTTGGCCGCATCGTCGAAGAGAATGGTGGCGTTGGACTGAACGCGTTCACCAGCGAAGACGAGACCGGGTACGTGTACTCTATGCCGGTTAATCGCCTTCAGCTCTGGGCATACCTTGAGTCACAACGCTTCCTGCATCCCGTCATGCGCGAGTTCTACAAAGAGCGCGACGTCGTTATTGAAGAACGTCGGATGCGTACGGACAGCAACCCAATCGGTCGTCTCATCGAGCAATTCAATGGCGCTGCCTTCATCGCGCACCCGTACCAGAGGCCTGGTGTTGGCTGGATGTCGGATCTGACCTCGTTCTCGGCTACTGATGCTATGCAGTTCTACAACAATCACTACGTCCCGTCTGAGATGGTTGTGACAGTGGTCGGCGACGTTAAGGGTCAGCAGATCATGCCAACTCTTAACAGGTACTTTTCCCAACTGCCGGCAAAACCGAAGCCACAGCCGATCATCACGGTTGAGCCTCCGCAAAACGCCGAGCGGAGGGTAGTGCTGAAGGACCCGTCGCAACCCTTCTACATCGAAGGCTACCACCGACCCGATTTCCGTGACCCCGACGATGCTGTTTATGACGCGATCAGCGATTTGATGTCGAACGGGCGTACCTCACGTCTGTACCGCTCACTCGTCAGAGACAAGAAAATTGCGGCGTTTGCCGCCGGTTTCAGCGGACTACCGGGCCAGAAATTTCCACACTTATTCGCTTTCTATGCTGTGCCGATACCTGGACGCTCGCCGGCGGAAATAGCCGCAGCTATCCATGAAGAGATCGAGAAACTCAAGACGCAGGACGTGACCGACGAGGAATTGAAGATGGTCAAGACCCGCGCAAAGGCGAATCTCGTTCGCAGCCTCGGGAGCAACGAGGGCTTGGCTCAAATGCTTGGAACCATGCAGGCGCGATTCGGCGATTGGCGCGAACTGTTCCGAAATGTTGAGCGCATCGACAAGGTCACAAAAGCTGATATCCGCCGCGTTGCGAGCAAGACGTTCGTGGACACCAATCGAACGGTCGGCATTATCGAAACCGCGGCGCCGGCGACTGCTGCAGATGCTAGCCAGGGAGCGACAAGATGAACAGAAGATATCCCGCATATTTAATCGCGCTAGGACTGCTGCTTGCATCGTTCTCAGCGGCACAGCAAACGGCGACACCACAGAAGACACCTCGCCAGGCGCAAAAGCAAACCGCTCGCGAAGTGCAGAAAGCGCCTGCACAAGTTAAGCCGTGGAAGCAGATTCCGATCCCACCGCTGCCAGCGTTTCATCCTGCTCAACCGAAACGAGTGGAACTGCCAAACGGAATGGTCGTTTTTCTCCAAGAGGACCACGAGCTTCCGCTGATCACTGCAACAGCGAGAATACGCGGCGGCGCTCGTGTTGAACCGGCGTCGAAGGTTGGCTTAATCGACGTTTACGGAGAAGTCTGGCGCACTGGCGGAACGAAAACAAGAACCGGTGACCAGCTTGACGATTTCCTGGAAGCCCGAGCGGCCAAAGTCGAGACCGAAGGCGGCATTGATTCTACTAGCGTTTCGCTGAACTGCCTGAAGCAGGATTTCGACGACGTCTTCAACGTGTTCATTGAGCTTCTCCGAAATCCGGAATTCCGGGAAGACAAGATTGACCTCGCAAGGAAACAGATGAACACCGCGATTGCGCGCCGCAATGATGACATAGCGGCCGTAGCCGGACGCGAATCCACAATGCTCGCTTATGGGAAGAACAATCCGTACGCTCGCATCCCCGAATACGCAACTGTTGCTGCAATCGCCCGCGAAGACTTGCTGAAGTGGCATCAGCAGTACGTCCATCCCAACAACATTCTGTTTGGCGTGGTGGGGGACTTTGACGCGAACGCGATGGAACAGAAATTGCGCCAGGCGTTCGAGGGATGGCAGAAGGGTCCCCAGGCGGAGCCGCCAAAGATCGAGTTCGCTGAGGCTAAGCCGGGTCTTTATTTCGTGCAGAAGGATGATGTGAACCAGAGCGCAATCCGCATGGTGACACTTGGGATCCGACGCGATAATCCCGATTACTTCGCCGTCACCGTGATGAACGAAATGTTCGGAGGCGGGTTCTCATCACGATTGTTTAAGAATATCCGGACAAAAGAGGGCCTTGCTTATGCCGTCGGCGGCGGAGTAGGCGCGGCTTTCGATCACCCAGGAATCTTCCGGTTAGCGATGGGAACGAAGATCGAGAATACGGTTCAGGCCATTAAGTCTCTGAACGCGCAGATTGCCGATCTCGTGAAGGAACCACCGACCCAGGACGAACTCACGCTGGCGAAGGACTCTATCCTCAACTCGTTCATCTTTAATTTCGATTCACCGGAAAAAGTGCTGCTGGAACGAATGTCTTATGAGTTCTACGGCTATCCAGCGGACTTCCTGGAGCGCTATCGTGCCGGAGTGGAAAAGACCACAGCCGCGGATGTGGCGCGCGTTGCGCAGAAGTACGTGCGTCCGGGCACTTTCGCCACTTTGGTGGTCGGCACTGAGCAAGCCGGACAGCAGCTAGCTTCACTTGGCCCCGTGACGAAACTCGACATCACGATTCCGACTTTGGGCGGGACCGAGGAGGGCTCTGCGGCGCCAACAACAAGCACACCAGAGGCAAAGGCGCTCATGTCCAAGGTCATCGGTGCTATGGGCGGCGAAGCGAAGGTGCAGTCGGTCAAGTCCGTACGCGAAACAGCTTCGAGCACGATCAAGACGCCTCAAGGCGAAATGCAGATGAAAAGCGAGAGCACGGTCGTGTTCCCCGACAAGGTGCACACAGTGCTGAACACGCCGATGGGGGCAATGCAGATGGTGTTCACACCCTCAGCGGCATTCATGAGCATGGGCGGTCAATTGCGCGACATTCCAGCCTCGCAGCGAAGTGAAGCCACAAACTCGATCAAACGCGATTTGCTCAACATCGCTCAACACGTCAACGATCCAAAGTACGCCTTCTCGTTGTCCGGTGTGGAGAAGGTTGGCAACGTCGAAGCGCAGGTGCTTGAGGTGAACGCCGATGGCGTGTCCACCCGGCTCTACGTCGATCCGCAGACCGGCCATGTTCTTCGGCAGACTTACAGCGGAATCTCGCAGGCAGGACCGGCGCAAATGACGATTGACTATGCTGATTGGCGAGCCATCGAAGGACTGACGCTACCCCAGCAGAAGACAACTGCCGCGAACGGAGAGCAGGTCTCGACGGAGAAGATTGAGAGCCAGCAGATAAACCCACAGGTTGATCCGAATCTGTTCCAGAAGCCTGCTGCCTCACCGGCTAGTTAGGCTGCGCGAATCTGAACGTCCAACGGCGCACTCGACAAGGGTGCGCCGTTTCACTGTGCGATTCGGCTGATCAGGCTATTAGGACATCGCCGAGTGCACGTCTCGGAGTAGGACGAACTTCCGGGCCGTAACCCATTCGCAACAGGATCTGTGGAAACCCAGTCAGTTCAAGTGCGTCGCGCAGTTTTGGACGGAGACCTTCGACTTCAATGGGTTGGTTCAGGAATGATGCCCAGACGTTCTCGGAACGAGCACGTAACAACACGCGAGCGAGGGCCTGACCGGCAGCGATCCAGTCGCGCGACGTATCGGCCTCGGTGTGCAGTACCGCAATAACAGGCGAGCCAGTCGCAAGATCACGGTCTTTGGCCGCCTGGAATCCGCCCAAATCAAATGTCCGAATGATGAACGGACCGCCCACCGAAAACACGTCCGTAAAGCCGAAGCCGTAGCCCGGAATGCCGTCCTGCTGCGTAGTGCGGTTCGATCGTACCCAAGCCGCGAGCTCTCGACGAAAGCTCTTGTCTGACATTTGAATGCGGTCGCCTTCCGCGATTAAGTCCGCCACAGCGTTGAGCCGCTCTTCGGCGCGAACCAGGTGCAAGCTGGCGCCTTCTGTTGCGGCAGAATTCTCTAACTGTGCCAGTAAAGCTTCAGGTACCTGCACGTCCTCGAAGCGGGAACGATTCGTTCGTCGCTTGAGGATGGCACAAAATAGCTGCTGTTCTTCGCTCGTAGGACTCTCTTGATCGGCCAAGGAGATGCGGGCGAGCATGTCCGGATCGTGCGGTTTGGGAAGTATTTCCACTGTGCCGCGGTAGCCGAAGTAACGAAGCGCCACGCGAATGTGGAATATGGCGGCTCCGCAGCTGATCACAAGTGCACGATCATCGGGATCAACGACCGGCAATGCCCGCGTACGGTCGGCATAGACCTCAACGCTCTCGCCATCGATTTTGAACAACCACGGCTGCGTGTTGTGGCTCGAAGGAGCGAGGATGGCATACCGCAGCAGAAACTCAAGTTTCTCGGCCGGGCTGCCTGCGGCCGGAAAGTTCGCGTGTGTTATGTTCCAAGCTTCTAGTTTGGGCATGAGAGCCGGCGTGGTCATCAGCCACCCCCGGAAGGACCTGCGGAAAGTATAGTCGAGATGCAGGTCAGAACGCAGTTCTCATTTTGCGGTTAAACGTAGTTCATTACACGCAAGCGAGTGGCGGTTCGAGCGAAAATTTCTCACGGGTTTGGTCAGAATCGAACTCCGTCCAGGTGGAATTCACGCGCATCCAAGCATACGTGCCTGAACAAGTAGAAACAGCAGAACAACTGAACAGTACGGGAATAACCAGGCGGGATTTTCTACGCACTGGGATGTGGATGGGCGCAGGTGCGTTGGTTCTAGGAGGCTACGCCGGGATGGTCGAGCCTAACCGACTGATCGTCAAGAATGTTGAACTTAGCATCGGGCGTCTGCCCGAGGCTTTCGAGGGGACTTCAGTCGCTCAGATCAGCGACATTCACTTTGCGGAGTTTCTCGGTGCCGATCACCTGAGCGATGTGGTGCGCCAGACAAACGCCTTGCGACCCGATATCGTTGCGTTTACCGGCGATTTAGCAACTCGTCCCGGAAGGGACGACAGCAAGATCGACAAACCAGCGGCCCGAAAGGCAGTACCGGCAGGGCCTATCCTTGCAGATTTATCAGCGCCCCTTGGCCGATACGCAGTGCTTGGAAATCACGACCTGACTACTGACCCTGGATTGATGAGCGAGGTGCTCAATCAACACGGCTTTAAGGTGCTGAGGAACCAGACGTTCCCAATCGAGCGCGATGGACACCGCATCTGGATCGCCGGCATCGACGACTGCTTGCACGGAAGGGGTGATGTTGTTGGTACCCTGGCAAGCATTCCAAATCGTGAACAGGCCATCGTGCTCGTGCACGAACCCGACATGGCAGACATGGTGGCGAAACACCCTGTCGATGTTCAACTTTCAGGCCACTCACATGGAGGGCAGGTACGGATTCCTCTCATTGGCGCTCCAATTTTGCCTAAGCTGGCTAGAAAGTACCCGCTTGGTTCCTACCGCATCAGGAATCTTCAGCTCTACACGAACCCCGGCGTGGGCGTGGTAGGGCTGCCCCTCCGTTTCGATTGCCCGCCTGAGATCACTTTATTCACGTTGCGGCGGGATGGCTGACCAGTTTGAACCTAAGCTGCAAGTGAGTGCGCCCGAACTGCCTCGGCCACTTTCCGCAAGTCCTCCACCAGGCGGACGTATTCGACCCGGCGCTGTTCATCATCAGGAGCTCGCAAGATCGATGAAGGGTGCACAGTTGCGAGAATGTGAGGGCGGCCCGACCCGTACTCAATGAGTTCCCCTCGACGTTGCGTGACGCGAAACTGTCTGCCGAGCAGTGCCTGCGCGGCTGTCGCGCCGAGACACACGACCACTCGCGGCTTCACTGTAGCGATCTCAGCATCAAGCCAGGGCCGGCACGCCGCAATTTCCATCGCATTCGGCTTTTTGTGAATGCGCCTCTTGCCGCGCGGTTCCCACTTGAAGTGCTTCACGGCATTTGTGACGTACACGCGAGTGCGGTCGATTCCCGCCTCCTCAAGAGCGCGGTCCAGAAGGCCGCCTGCGGGGCCTACGAAGGGACGCCCTTGCAGATCTTCTTTGTCGCCCGGCTGCTCTCCAACAAACATCACGAGCGAGTCGCGCGCGCCCTCTCCAAAGACGGTTTGCGTACCGCTTTTGTAGAGATCGCAGGCTTGACAGGTCCGCGCGGCTTGAATCAATCTCGGCAACGTTGGATTCGGCGGGACCAGAGGTGCTGCGGTCGTCTGTTCACGCTTGGCCATACATACTGTGATTCGCTCAGCGCGTGGCCGGTAGCTACGAAACCTGACCGTTCGACGCGAGCATTACGATGTGGCAGAACGCGTCTGGACCATCTCAATCGTGTGCAGATGAACGATGTTGCCGGATTCCGGGTCCATCTCGGGCGTGATCTTGTACGTCTCGCGCTTCGCGACGTAACCCTTCCCTTCCATCTCGATAACTCTCTCGTGAAACAAATCGGGATCAAACTCGCGAACAACGATGAGATCGGGTTCGGGCATAGGTGCATCCTCGTTAGCAGTGTAGCGCAACACCGATATCGACTGCGCCAGTCCCAAAAGGAAAAAAGCCCCAGCAGATCGCTGGGGCTTCCTGAGATTTGGGCAAGAACAATCAACGTCCATGAATCTCGGAGTACTCGGGTTTGACCTCCAGTTCTCCTTCGTCCACCTTACCCCCTCGTTCGAAGGAGTGGCCCGTCACGAGACCAAGGACGAACCAGCCAAGCACGAGCGCACCGATTGCAAACACCGAGTCTCCGGGAACTCGCATCCAGCGCAGAGTATTCATGACGCCCTGCTGCAGAAATTCAGCTGAACGGGCGTACCAGGTTCCATGTTCGACCGACGCCCACGCTTGCATTAGGCCGATCGGCAGCAGACTGAACAGAACCATCGCCATTAGCCCACCGTTGATGCACCAGAATGCGATCGCCAGTGGCCTGTCCTTCCATGCATACCCGGGGCGCAACGCTCGCAGGCAGAATAGCATGAGCCCCAAACCGAGCATGCCGTAGACACCGAACAGCGCCGTGTGGCCGTGAACGGGAGTGGTGTTCAACCCCTGCATGTAGTAGAGGGCAACAGGCGGATTGATAAAGAATCCGAACAACCCCGCGCCGACGAAGTTCCAGAATGCGACGGCAACGAAGAAGTAGATCGGCCACTTGTATGCATTCACCCATCGGGCACGTTCGGTACCGCGTGACAGCCGAATGTTCTCCCAGGCTTCGAAGCCGACCAACACCAATGGCACAACCTCAAGAGCGCTGAAAACCGCCCCGAGAGCAAGTACCGCGTTCGACATACCTGTGAAGTACAGGTGATGAAACGTCCCGATGATGCCGCCGGACAGGAAGATAACCGTAGAGAACAGTACGGCCTTCGTGGCCGCTGGAACACTGATAAGCTTCAGTCGCGTGAAGAGGAAGGCAATCACCACTGTCGCGAATACCTCAAAGAAACCTTCGACCCAGAGGTGAACCACCCACCAGCGCCAGTACTCGGCGGTAACTAAGTTGCTGCGCTGACCGTACATCAATCCGGCAGCGTAGAAGACCGGAATAGCGATTGACGATATCAGGAAAAGCAGCAGCAGCGATCGGCTTTCATCACGTTTCTTCAATGCGGGAGCAAGACCGCGATACATCAGCCATAGCCAGAAGACTAACCCAACAAAGAGCAGAATTTGCCAAAGCCGACCGAGATCGACGTATTCGTAGCCTTGTGTGCCCAGCCAGAAGGACATCGTGAGATTCCCGATCTTCTGCTGAATGGCGGCCCATTCGCCTGCGAGCGAACCGACGACTACGACAAGCAAAGCCCCGAAGAGAATGTTGACCCCGAGACGCTGCCCTTTCGGCTCATATCCACTCACGGCAGGAGCTATGTAAAGACCGGTCGCGAGCCATGAAGTCGCAATCCAGAAAATGCCGATCTGTAGATGCCACATACGTGTCACTGCGTACGGCAACCACCGGTCGAGCGGAATACCGTAGAACCCGGAGCCTTCCACGCCGTAGTGCGCGGTGATGGCACCGAGCAGGATCTGAACGACCCAAAGCGCAGCCACAACAAAGAAATACTTGACCGTAGCTTTTTGTGAGGGTGTTGGATTAAGGCCCAGCAGTGGATCGCGCCTGGGCAACTCCCCGACATCTTCATGACGATTCTGTCGTGATGCGAACCACCACACCATGCCGCCGATTCCTGCAAGCAGCAGAACGAAGCTGATTACGCTCCACACGATTGCATCACCGGTGGGGCGATTGCCGATCAGGTCTTCAGCGGGCCAGTTCTGGGTGTAAGTGACGGTCTGTCCCGGACGATTTGTCGCCGCTGCCCATGCAGTCCACCAGAAGAACGAGGCCATCTGCTGCTGTCGGGTCGGATCGGTTAGCGCACCTGCAGGAATAGCGTACTCACTCCGACCGCGCGAGAAAACGTCAGCGTAGTAGTTGGTGAGTTCTTTGAATGCTTCCGCTCGAACAGGATCGACTACGATGCGCCCACTGGAAGGATCGTAGGTGTTGCGTCGCATCATTTCCTGGAGGCGCGCCCTGAGACCGGCTTGCTGCTCCGGGTTGAGTGCGGCGTAACTCGCTGTGCCTCCTTGCTGAGCCCATCTGTCCAGAATGAACACCGACTCGCGATGAAGCCAGTCAGCCGTCCAATCCGGCGCGACGTAGGCACCGTGTCCCCAAATCGAGCCCACTTCGTGCCCGCCGAGGGATTGCCAGACGTTCTGTCCAGTTTGGATCGTTTCGCGATCAAACAAGAATTGGCCGTTGCTCGTCACCACTTGCGACGGAATTGGTGGAGCATTGCTGATCGATTGATAGCCAACCCCGCCGAGCACAGCAAACGACCCTACCAGTACGATGGCGAGCGCTATCCAAAGTCTCTTATATTCCATGGACGATGACTTCCCTTCGTCAAGATGGTGAGATCACATTGCGATTCAGATCTGAGACTTACCTGTAGTGAACGGGCACGCGGCCTACTCAGAACTGAGTCAGACCGCGTGGCAAGATCTCAAGCCGCGTTTTCCAATTCGAGAGCGCGCGGGAAAAGAAGGTTGTTTTCGAGATGGATGTGCTGATGCAGATCCTTCTCGAATGTCGAGATAGCCTCATAGAGCGTCTTGTAGCTTATGCAGGCGTCGGGAGGCGTGGTGTAATCAGCGGTGACTTCGCGCAGGTCGCGTAGGGCATCGCCCGCAGCGTCGTGTTCGAACATCATCATGCGAATCGGGTTCTGAACCGTACCGAAGCAGTACGCCGGAACAGTTGTTCCCGATGTGGCAGCGTCCATTTGCACCAGGTACGGAAACAGAATCTGCTCTTCCTTCGTAAGGTGGGAGGTGAGTTCCTGTGCAAGAACCGAGAAGATCTCTTGCACCCGAAGGAGTTCAGCATGGTTCTGGCCGTGAACGGAGACTACCTTCGCAAGGAGTTCCCGGATGCGCGGAATTTCGGTCTTCACGTAAACGTGGTGGGTCGAAACGATGTGTTCGATGAGCGCAGTGATGGATTCCTTTTGCCAGTCTTTCTGGGTGGCATTGTTCGACACTTGCGATTCAGCCTCTTCAAGCCGAGCCAGAAACTCTTCTGGCGTGACGTTGGCTGCGGCGCAAGCTTCCGCCAGCGGTTTGTGCCCGCCACAGCAGTAATCGATTCCGAGTGATTCAAAAATGCGGGTCGCGTTCGAATTTTCGACGGCGTATTCGCGTACGGTCTTGGTCGCAGTTGCAGTCATTGTCACCAACTCCATTCGTAGTCTTGAAAACGGGTCACCAGCGGAACCAGCTTTGGCCTAACGAACCGCTGGTGATACCCATCAGGAGGTCTTATTCGCGAGAACAGGTGGGTGTCTAACCCCCATATCTCGCCTGACGATGTAAGACTAGGCGAGGCACGTTGGGAATCCGATGACTTTAGTCACGGGTCACAAAGATTTTGTGACAGGTGAACAGTAGGCAGTGTATGTCGTTGTAAATAGAGGAGAGGGTGTGGACTAGCTATTCCCGCAGGGATGCCGGTGGTTTCGCCTGTGAGCTAGCCTTGGCCTTATATGAAAACCGCACTATTCCTGAGCTTCCACTTCGGCCTCTAGTGCACCTATTTCTGGCACAGTGATGGTTCGGCCAGTCATGCGAATAATGCCGGCTGCCTGAAGACGGCTGAGATTACGAGACACGAGTTCCCGAACAGTGCCAATCTGAGAAGCAATTTCCTGATTGCTGGCGGCTAATTCGAACTCGACGCCACCAGGCGAGTGTCGACCCGCACGCGCCAAGCGCAGCAGCAAAGAAGCAAGCCGATGCCGCACAGTGGTGAATGAAAGCTCTTCGATGATGGCAACCAACCCGCGCAGCCGTCGACCGACAACGCGAAGCACTTTCAACGCTACCTGCGGGTGCTCAAGACAAAGCGCTTGGAAGTCCTGCTTGCTGACGAACAGAAGCACCGTGTCCTGCACGGCTACTCCAGACGCGGGGTATTTGCCTCCGTCGAACACCGGCAACTCCGCAACGGAATGCCCTGGACCATCAATGGCCAGTACTTGTTCCCGGCCACTCGCAGACGTCTTGAATATCTTCACGAAACCGGATTCGACGATGTACATTCCCGAGCATGGATCACCTTCGGCGAACACCAGTTCTCCGGAACGATAACGCTTGGACAATGCACGATTAACAAGAAAACTCAGTTCATTCTCGCTTAGGTCGGCGAAAATTGGCGCTTGGGCAAGAAATGCGGCCCGACTGAGTTTCTCTTTCGGGTCAGCCATGATGCCCATTGTACCGGACGGGACGTTTGGCTGCTCGCCGTTGACAATTGGCCTCTGCCGCCCTCGACCCGAATATGCGTCATGGAAGAGCCTTCAAATCAGGCAGATCACCAGAAGCGTGCCGAATGCGATCGAGTGCGCAAGTTCGCTGAGACCCAGGCGATGTAACTTGAGAGGTCCCGGCGGAGCTAAAAACCACATCGTTCCCCGCACAAAGATCGGCACAAAAGCAACAAAGACCAGCCCCGGAACAACTCGGAATGCCCAAGCCACAATCAGCGCCATCATCATGATGAACTGGCCCAGGAAGAAGCCACGCCCCTGTTTCCACCTCTCCTGCCAAGTTCGGCATCGCGAAGCATGCAGACGAAGCTGTACGAAGTGAATCTGGTTCCCAGCGAAGATCCAGTTTGCGAACCATAGGCCGTATGCAACCACGTCAAGGCCTCCAGAAGCTGCGTAGTATGCGGCGGGAGCAGTGGCCGTTAGTCCCAGTGCCCCAATCACCTGAGAGGCCATTCGGGTTTTGCGTCCAAGACGTTTCACTAGCAACTGGGCCGCAAACAGCACGGCCGCCACAACTCCCAGCAGCAAGAGTCCGAGATTGTTGCCGCGCCAGAAGAGTCCGGCAAGAGATATAGCCGACGCAGATGCGAAGAGCACGGCGAATCGCAGGACGATACTTCGCTCACGCCTATTTGCGACGCGTACAGGCGCTGTGCCGAGTAAGCTCTCAACAGGAGTGCGAAGACAGAACAAAGAAAACGCTGCCACAGCCAGGAGCAGCACTCGGGCAATAGAACCGGCTTCGGCTAAACCTATCCACGCTCCCGTTAGGAGCGGAACGAACAAGATTCCCCATGCTCCATGTTCACGAGGCCAAATAAGTTGGCGAGTTCGAGTTCGTTGTGCGCTGATCTCCGTTGTTTCAGCCATGATTTCGACGACACCCCGCCCACTCTCTTAGCCTGTTTTCTCTCGCGAACGCAACCGCCGCGTGACAGTCTCTTTCAGAAAGAAAGCACGGAACAGCGGGCTTCTAAGTCAAACGACTAGCGAGCCTTGCCAGCCCTGGAGGGCTCGGACATTCGGGGTTGGTACACGCAGAAAGGCTCTTCAGCCATCATGTCGCCGGTCGCGGCAAACGCACGGGCACGGCATCCCATGCACACGTTACGAAACTCGCAGCAGCCGCATTTTCCCTTCAGATTGCCGGTATCTCGCAACTGCTCAAAGATAATCGAGTTCTCCCACACGTCGCGGAATGACTGCGAGCGAAGATCGCCAGCTTTGGTCGGCAGATATCCACACGGGAATACCTCGCCTTGGTGCGACACGAAACATACTCCCGTCCCCGCCAGACAGCCCTTGGTCATGGCGTTCATGCCATCGGGGTGCCCACCGCTGGGATGTCCACCGGGGTGGCCGTGGGTGGGGATTCCTCCAAGTTCGCGGTTTTTGTTGATGATCACTCCTGTTGAGCCGGGCATCATCATGTCAGTCGGTCCAATCGATTCCGTCGACGCCTGGGAAGCGTGAGCTCCGTATCCCGATTCCTTGCGTTCTGCTGCGCGACGCTGACGGACCACCCGGAAATAGTGCGGCGCGCACGTTGCCTTGAGTTCGATCCCACCTTCTAGAGAGCGGTCATAGAACCAATGCAGCATTCGCTCGTACTCGTCGGGATTGACCATCTGCTCAGCTGCGATGTCCACACCACAGCCAACCGGGACCAGCAGGAATGTATGCAGCGCATCGGCACCCAGGTTCTTCGCCAAGTCGAGCACAGCCGGAAGTTGATCTGCGTTGTGGCGCGCAATTGTCATGTTGATCTGCACCTGCATGCCAAGCTGCTTCAGGTTGCGAAGGCCGTAAATGGCGGCTTCGAAGGCGCCGGGAATGCCGCGAAACGTGTCATGCGTTTCGGCGTCGGCACCGTCCAGACTGATGGAAACGCGCTTCACGCCAGACGCCACTATTTTCGTCGCGACGTCTTTAGTGACCAGTGTCCCGTTAGTGGCCAGTGCCACGCGCAGACCGCGATCGGTCGCGAGGCGCGCGAGCTCGAACACGTCACGACGAAACAGGGGCTCTCCGCCGCTCAGCACCAGGATCGGATTCGCGTACGAAGCGATCTGCTCAATGATCTCCCGGGCCTTCGCCGTTGGAAGATCGAGAGGAGAGCTGAGTTCCGTAGCCGTTGCGCGGCAGTGCACGCAGCGCAGATTGCACCCTTTTGTTAGCTCCCAAAATATAAGGCGCGGCTTGCTCGTCATATTCTGCGGTGCCATGGCGGTTCCCGTACTCATCGCGATCTCCTTCGAATGAGGATTCGTGCACCCCTGTATTTTTTTCACGATAGAGCCGAATGTCCGCCGAAGCCGTGAGAGTTGTACTGGCGCGCTGTGATAAGTGTCACGGCAACTTCAGGTCGTCAGCCTGGGCCTTCAGCCGGAAATCGCACGGAAGCTAGCCTTTATGTGTTTCGCCTGCCTCTGAGCGCCGATGTCTACTGAACCGACCGCGCTAGCGACTGTGGGTGAGCATCGATAACCTCACGCACCTTACGCGTCAGAGCCTCAAGCGTAAAAGGTTTCTGCAGGTACACCGTCTTGGAGTCCTGGCCGCTTCGCACCACGGAATTGTCTGCGTATCCGGATATGAAGATCGTTCTCAGACCTGGGCAGCGTCCGATGAGTCTCTCGGCCAGTTCACGGCCGTTCATGCCGGGCATCACTACATCCGTCACCAACAGGTGAATATTTCCTCGATGTTGCTCGAAGATCGCGATTCCCTCGGCGGCATCCTTCGCGCTCAATACAAGATACCCGCACATTTCAAGCACCTCACGCGCAATGTCGCGAACGTAAGGTTCATCTTCAACCAGGAGAATGGTTTTGCAGGAGACACCATCCTGCTCGGCAATGCGCTCCTCACTGTCCGAGATGAGCTGGGGGATCATGCTGTTCCGAGTTCCGTAAATCAGTGCTGGGTCAATGGCTATCGCGCCCACGGTTCAGGACTCCTATTTGGGGTGTTCTCGCATTTGGTGTGTTCTAGCACTTTCTAATTGCACCTTTTTCGCCAAATATTCGCCCTGAGCCGACACGACTAGGTGAAACGTAAGGCACACATAACAAAGGTTGATGACCTGCTTTTCTCAATCGGCAAGATGGTCAGCTTTTTAAACCTCCCGAGCGCAGACCCAAAATGGAACTCCCATTCGTCCCCGGGAACCATTTCGGGAAACCACATGGGCGAGTCCTCTATAGTGGTTTCGATCATGACTCAACAAACGTCCCGATTCCGGCTCACTCGGGTTGCACTGACCTGGGTTCGCGATTCCCTCCGCTACAGGGGCTTTCTTGCGACCATAGGTATCTTTTCGTCGCGGATATTCGATTACCTTCGAGATCTGACGCCATCCCGTCGTCAACTGCGATACGGCGATCTGCAGTTCGATTTCGATCACGGGGTAGATACCACGTGGTCCAACATTTCGCGTCGCACGCGGCTTCGTGAGATTTTTTCCGGGGAGGAATACCAACCCATCGACCCCGATCAGTTCCACGAGATGATCAGCGCTTTGGCCATTCGGCATGAGGAGTTCACATTCATCGATTTGGGGTCGGGCAAAGGACGAGCGCTGCTTCTAGCCTCGGAGTACCCCTTCCGTCGGATCATCGGAGTCGAAATCATTCCAGAACTCCATCAGTTGGCTCAAGAGAACTTCGCGAGATACGCCAGCAACACGCAAAAATGCCGGAACCTGCAATCCTGGTGCGGCGACGCCCGAGACTTCGTCTTCCCCGCAGACCCGCAGTTGATTTACCTGTTCAACCCGTTCTTCGAGCCGGTACTGGCCGATGTACTCGACAATCTAGAGAGTTCGCTTACGGCGCATCCCCGAGAACTTGTCTTGATCTATGCGAATCCGTTGTCGGAGCATATCGTGAGCAGTCGAGCCTTTCTGAGGAAAACCGGCGGCACGCATCAATATTCCATTTACCGGTCCAACATCACAGGTCAGGAGCACTGATCTTGGGATATATCGCTCGTTTGATGGACAAGACAACTCAGGGCGGGGCTGGGCGACATTTTCCAAGCTGCCGCATCTAAGATTCTGATGTGTGCTTTAGATTGAAGCGGTTGAGAGTCAGAACTCCGCATTTGCCAGCCGTCACTCGGCTTGGCTCCGGCCTCTGCCTTCCCATCCCGGTTCGTCGCGGCAACAATCAACACAACAAATGAAGGACGTGTGCACCACAATGGAACAGGGTACAGTGAAGTGGTTTAACGATGCCAAAGGCTATGGATTCATCACGCGCCAGAACGGCGAAGATGTTTTCGTACATTTCTCAGCCATTCAGGGCAAGGGCTTCCGCAGCCTACAGGAAGGTCAGTCCGTTCAGTTCGAGGTAACAAAAGGCCCCAAGGGCTGGCAAGCGGAAAACGTTCAACCACTCTAATCCCAAAACGAAGGGGCGGCAAAAAAGCCGCCCTTATGGTTCAAATCCGCCGGTGAGGCGAGTTTCAAGTCTAATTGGATGCTTTTGCAGCGACGCTCTTCGGCGCATCACCTTGGATATGCGCCAGTCGGCCCTCCAGGACCTTACGATATTCGGCTAAGTGAACCGGTTGCTGGGCCACTCCGGTCTCCATGGCAGCTTTCGCTACCGCCAGCGACTCCCAGATCAGCACACGCGGATCAAACGGCTTCGGAATGATGTACTCCCGCCCGAACTCAATTTTGTCAATTCCATAAGCGGAGCAGACTTCCGCCGGAACTGGTTCATGCGCCAACGTCGCTAGCGCTTTGCTGGCAGCCACTTTCATGTCCTCATTGATTGCCGTTGCCCGTACGTCCAGCGCCCCTCGGAAGATGAACGGGAATCCCAAAACATTGTTTACCTGGTTCGGGTAATCTGACCGTCCAGTCGCCATGATCAAATCGCGCCTCGCGGCGACCGCTTCCTCGTAGGTGATCTCCGGATCGGGATTCGCCATGGCGAAAACGATCGGGTTGGGAGCCATCGAGCGGATCATTTCCGGTGTGAACGCGCCTTTAGCCGAAAGCCCAAGCAGGACGTCCGCACCCTTCACCGCATCCTCGAGTGTGCGGAGAGGCGTGGGTTTCGCAAACCGCTCCTTGTACTTGTTCATGCCCGCTGTGCGGCCCTGGTAGATGACACCTTTCGTGTCGACCATGGTCACGTTCTCGCGCTTTACTCCGAGCCGAATATAGAGCTCTGCGCACGAAATGCCGGACGCTCCCGCACCATTGACTACCACCCGGATGTCGCCGAGGTCCTTACCAACTAACTCGCAGGCGTTCAGCAATGCGGCAGCCGAGATGATGGCCGTCCCGTGCTGGTCGTCGTGGAACACGGGAATCTTCATCGTGGCTTTCAGAGTCTCTTCTATCTCGAAACACTCAGGTGCCTTGATGTCCTCAAGGTTGATACCTCCAAATGTCGGCTCCAGCAACTGGCAAACGCGGATCACTTCTTGCGGGTCCTGGCTGTCAATCTCGATATCAAATACGTCGACATCAGCGAAGCGCTTGAACAGGACGCCCTTACCCTCCATAACCGGCTTGGAAGCAAGCGCGCCTATATTGCCGAGTCCTAATACTGCAGTGCCATTGGTTATGACCGCGATGAGATTGCCACGTGCGGTGTAATTGAACGCATCCTGCGGGTTCCTATGAATGGCAACACACGGATCGGCGACACCGGGCGTATAAGCCAGGCTAAGGTCGTGCTGCGTCTCGCAAGACTTTGTCGGTATGACTTCGATTTTCCCCGGACGGTCGCCGATGTGATACGCCAGCGACTCCTCTTTCGTAACTGCCATTAACCCTCCCCATTCGCGAATTAGTTCCGCTTCGCGGGGTGTGAAAAACGCTCCCAGAGCGTGCACCATTAAATCGCCCCGGTCACACAGGTCGTCGCCGGGGTAGCAGCGATAAACATCCAAATGTACTTTAATTACCGACTACCACAGCATCGGTGACGACGGTCACCAGACCGCCTGTTATCGAGGCATGTGCGCTGATGTTGCGGTGGGGGCAACAACCCTTCTTCGCGGGACGCCGCGAGCTGCTGGCAGACCAAATTTCAGTTGCGTCCGCCACCGTTTCAGCTAAGATGTGCGGGCATCCATTCCAGCGATGATCGTGTGGCAGCGGGAGTCGCCGTCTCGCGAATAGCCGAACGACTGTTCGGGAACGGGTGGCTCTTGTGATCGTTTGTGCGATTCTGCTCCCATATCAGTTGCCCCAAGTAGTAGAATTGAATGTCACAGGGGGTTGTGCTTGCTCTCACCGTACGGGTTGGACATTATCGAGAGTTGCTTCACCTGCAAACTGCGGGCCGATCGTATCTTCTGCGATCTTCCGGCCGCTGCCCTGCAGTCGTTTGAGGCCATAAAGTACGCGACCGCCTATCCCAAGGGAGCCGTTCTATTTGTCGAAGGTCAGGCACCGCGCGGCATCTTCGTCCTTTGCAAAGGCCGCGTGAAACTGTCCATCTCTTCCAGTGACGGCAAGACCCTCATTCTCAAGATTGCTGAACCTGGCGAAGTTCTAGGCCTAAGCGCTACCGTCTCCGGCAAACCCTACGAGTTGACGGCTGAGACCATTGATCCGTGTCAGGTCAATTTCGTCAAACGTGAGGACTTTCTTCGCTTTTTGCGGGAGCACAGCGACGCTTGTTTCCGCGTTGCCGAGCAGCTCAGCGATAAGTACAACGCCGCCTGCCACGAGATTCGTTCCTTGGGATTGTCGCATTCGGCCGCAGAAAAACTCGCAAAACTGCTGCTCGAGTGGAGTTCGAAAAACGGCGAAGCCCAAAAACAGGAACCTCGCCTGAAGCTGGCCCTGACGCACGAAGAAATCGCGCAGATGATTGGAACATCGCGTGAAACGGTTACTCGACTTTTCGCCGATTTGAAAAAACGTCAGATAGTGCAGGCAAAAGGCTCGACCCTTCTCATCCGCAACAAGGCCGCTTTGAAGCAACTTGCGAGCAGCTGAAAAGCTGTTGCGGTCATTATTTCTGTGCAGGCATCACGGCTAAAAGTGACTATGGTCACTGCCCCATGCTCTTGTTCGGCAGTATCCAAGAGGTATGGAGAGCGCCACATATCCGAGTTGCTTCAGTTGCGAATTGCGGCCGGACCGGATCTTCTGCGACCTCCCCGCGGACGCACTGCAAGCATTTGACGCGATCAAGAGCGTCAGCCTGTTTCCTCGGGGCGCTACTCTCTTCGCTGAAGGCCGGCAACCACGCGGCATTTTCGTCCTTTGCGATGGGCGCGCCAAACTGTCCATCTGCTCCGATAATGGCAAGCGCCTCATGCTCCGCATAGCGGGGCCTGGTGAGGTGCTTGGCTTAAGTTCCACGCTTGCCGGAAAGCCGTACGAAATCACTGCCGAAGCTTTGGACGCTTCTCAAGTAGTGTTCGTGAAACGCAAAGATTTACTGCGTTTTCTCCGTGATCATCGTGAAGCTTGTTTGCAGGTCGTCCACTTGCTCAGCGGCGATCTTCACACTGCTTATGAGCGAGTTCGCTCAATCGGGCTGACCCGTACGCGCCGTCCGCGGGCACCGCGTCCGCGGGTGTAGGAACCGGGCCGAAAGGCCTAAGGCCCGGCCAAGACCCGATTCATTTCCCCTCACGAACGAGTGCCACAAGATTTCGGTTCGACCTGCCTCTAGCATGGCAGCAAGTGTTCAACACATCGTGTTGTTCGTTGCAGCAGGCGGGCTACCCATTTCTGCAGAGTCGCATCTACCAACGAACTGAGCACAGTCCCGGCAACGTTGGTCGGGCCGGCTGTTACCCCCGGTTCGTCCGAAGCTCGGTTCCCCTGATTTCCGTTGTCGAAGGCCCTGCGCGTGCATACGCACAGGTCGTCGGCGCATCCCGTCGTGAGCAGTGAATGGTGGAGCCTCGCGGGCCGTCATGAATGTTTACTTATTTGTCACCGTGCGGCGTGACCACCCTCACTGAAGAGTTACTAGTAATAGCCTGAGTCTTACCAAAGTGCGGTAAACCCGGTAGTAGAGGTGTAGTTCAGAAATTAACAAGGCGTCATCAGCATCAGTTCGGCTTGCCCGAGGAGCAAAGCGTATGCATCTTCTCACGCTCAGGCGGTTTGCAGTGGTGCTTGCGATTGGTGGCTTAATTCTGCTGGTGGGTGTTAGCCAGCAAGCGGGCGCCAAGTCAGATGCTAGTCCGACTCAATCACTAAGTGCGACTCAGGCACAGCCTCCAGGATCACAATATGTCGGGTCGGATTCCTGTAAAGGGTGCCATGAGGACGTAGTTAATCGTTTTGCCGCTAATCCTCACTGGGACTCAACCTTCAAGGTGGATGGCACGGAGGTCCATAGCTGCGAAACCTGCCATGGCCCCGGTGCTGCTCACGTCCAAGCCGGAGGCGATAAGAGCAAGATCTTCGTCTTCAAAGAAAGAAGCCCCGCCGAAATCAGCGAACGCTGTTTGACTTGCCATCAGGCTACGCAAGAGCACGGCAACTTCATGCGCTCGCAACACCAGAAGAACGGTGTCAGTTGTATTGGCTGCCACTCGGCTCATTACGCTCGCGAGAAGAATGCGCTGCTTATTCAAGACCAGCCGAATCTCTGCTATACCTGCCACGTCGACACGAAAGCTGATTTCGCCAAACCTTTCCGGCATCGCGTAAACGAGAAGTTGATTACCTGCGACGATTGCCACAATGTCCATGGCGGATATCAACCGTTCCGCCGCTCGTTGCGAACAACCGCCAACCAGGAGCAAGTCTGCTTCAAGTGCCACCGCGACAAAGAAGGCCCCTTCCTCTTCGAACACCTTCCGGTGAAGACCGAAGGGTGCTGGAGTTGCCACGCACCACACGGTTCGACGAACCCGCGTTTGCTTAGGGTCTGGCCAGTTAACACTTTGTGCATGCAGTGCCACACGCTGACCACGAACAGCGGTACTGAGCCGATTCCCTCGTTCCACAACCAGGCGCAGAAGTACCAGGCTTGCACTTTGTGCCATCCGGCGATCCACGGCACGAACGGTGCCGAGACGCTCGAGTACTAGCAGGAGGTAAAAGAGATGAGACGAATTTACTTTTTCTCAGCGCTGTTTGCTCTCTGTTTGTCTCTCGGACTTCCTGCCGGTGCGCAGGTTGACCAGTCGGCCACCGGGATCCCGACCTCTGCGCCTCCGGAAGAACGGCAGGTTGGCGGCTACGCCACTGCCGTTTCCATCGAGGCCGGATACCGCTTCGTAGACCTCACGTCAACGGCTCAGATACCGCTTCCGGGCGGCGGTACGACCAGCTACAGCGGCCCTTACAACACCTTTGTTGACCAGCGCGAAGGCCCTCGCGTTTTCGAGCAGAGCCTTTCCATGCGCTCGGTGGGACAAGCTGGAGTTCTATTCGATAACCTTTTCGTCAGTAGCTTCGGATGGGGCGGTGACCCGGAGAATGTCGCCCGGCTGCGTGTCGGAAAACGAAAATTTTATGATTTCACCACCTTGTTCCGCCGTGACTACATGCGGTTTGACTACAACCTGCTAGCCAACCCGCTAAATCCACCGAATTCGAGTCCGACTGTATTTGTTTTCACGTCACCGCACCGGTTCGACACCGTTCGCCGGATGACGGACGTGAATCTCACGTTAGCGCCGCTTTCGCCTGTTAGCGTCAGGCTGGGGTACCACCGCAATCGGATGGAAGGGGACAGTCGTACGACTGACCACATGCCCCGGGGCACGGACATCGAAAATCTTCAGCCCTACAACGTCACCAATAACGGCTTTCGGGCAGGCATTGACTTGAAGTTCTTTCCACGAACCACGCTGAGCTTTGATGGGATTCTCAACTGGTTCAAGCACGACACTTTTTGGGAACTCGTGGACTTCCCTTTTACAGTTGGCGGTATCCCTACGAACTTGGGAATATCTTGGAACACCCTTGCGCGCCAACCTTGTGCCGCGCCTTTTAACCTCGATGGAACCGTCAACCCACTGTGTAACCAGGCCACATCTTTCTTCCGTCAGGACCGCTTCCGCAACGACATGCGCGACGTCATGGCCTCGCTACAGTCGCGTTACTGGCAGCGCTTAGATATCTCGGCACGCGCAGTTTATGGGTGGAGTGATCTGGATTCGGTGTTTTTCCAGGACTGGACCGGCGTAACAGCTACCGGTCGCAGGCAGACGACTCAGCAGAACCCTCAGGTTCGTCGGGTCACGACCGCCACCGACCTCGGGCTGACTTTCCACCTCACCGACTCACTCCGAATCAGCGATTCATTCCGGTTTGAGAACATCCGCCGACCGGCAGTAGCCAGCCAGGTGGTAACCACATTCCCCGGCAACAGCATCCTGATACCGCCCGGCCTGCCTACGCTAGCGGGAAGGGGATTCGACCGTGGCCTATTCACGAATGCGAAGGTGAATGAGGTCGATCTTGAATTTGACGCGACGGCCTACTTCGGCGGAGTAATCGGGTATAGGTACGCGCATCGCGAAATCGAATTGAGGGGCGAGGGCTTTGATATAGACCCGCTCACCGATGAACGTGATTTCGACACGGAAGCTGAGTTTGGGTTGCAGAACTACAAAATTCCGGAACACACCGGGATTGCGGGTATTTGGATCAGGCCGAGCGAAAAGTTCCGCTTGAACCTCGACGCTGAATTCACCTCTGCCGGAATCCGAAACCGCACCGTGGATCCCGGCACTACTCCCCCCACCGACTTCGACGTCGAAGGAATCACGACTTTCCTTCGAGTCTGGCCGCGTCACCAGCAACAGTACCGCGCCCGGGCAACCGTGATTCCGGAGCGCCATGTCACCCTGACCGCGAACCTAAACATTCGCGAACAGAGGAACAGTCTCCGCGACATCCTGTATCGAAATCACAACCGCAACTATGGTTTCAACGCGACCATTCTCCCGAATGAACGCATTTTGTTTGACCTCGCGTACAACTACCAGGACTTCCTGCAGAACAATCTGATCTGCGTTGTAGCAGGCACCAGTCCTGGATCGTTCCCCAGCCCGACAGTTCTAGCCGCTGGCCCATGTTTAACGTCTCCCGCCCCGTACTTGGGTGTGACTGGCGATTACAACCACCAGACCCACTTCGGGTCGGCAACGCTCCGGGTGAAACCGATCAAGCGCCTCACGCTGGCTCTCGGCTACTCCATCGTGCTGAACGATGGTTCTTTCACAGAGATCAACGCCCTGCAGCCAATAGGACCATTACAGTTCAATTTTCATCGTCCGTTGGCCGAAGTCGAAATCGGTTTAGCCGGCGGTCTTGCCCTAAAGGGCGGCTGGAACTACTACGGGTATAACGAGAAGGGCGAACAGCCTGGCCCGACTCTACAGCGCGACTTCCATGCGAACACCGGTACCATTGTAATGCGCTACTCATTCTGATCGCCTCAGTAGCTATGGAAACACTAAGGGGCGGCCGCAAAGGTCGCCCCAGTTCTTTGCACTTGCCTGCCTCGCTTCCACACGCGCGCCGGCGTCTGGGTCTGTTTGTCTCTTATCCGTGTGACCCGGCTCACTTGCGCTCGTTCAAAACCGCCGAAAATCACGCTTAGTTGTGAGCCATCTCACAGCCGGACGTGGCATGAAAATGACAACTTTAGTCAGACCTATCGGCTCGATGAGCGTTCTCTTGCTGCTACCCCAGAAGTTCCGCTTGTGCGGAATCTCGGGCACAACGGCAGGGACGGCTCAGAAATGTGGGACACTGTCCGGGGCGGTTGCAAGTATTCAGGGGGACGCGTCCCCTTGCAGGTGGATGGCCTTGATTAGATACGGCAAGGTACTTATAGCTTTCATTCTCATCCTGTTCGTCGGCAGTGCGGTTGCAGCCGCTCCGCCGCAAATGACTCCCTCCGAGTGCATCGCGTGTCACGACACGGTGAAGGAAGACGTTTACAAGACTTCCATACACGGCAGCATGTTCTCCTGTACGGACTGTCATCAGGACATAAAGGGTGCCGGTCCACATGAGCCCGCGCCGACAAAGCCGCAGTGCGCAACCTGTCACGCCGACTCGCAGAAAGCGTACGAGCACGGCTTCCACGCCAAGGCAGTGAACAACGGTGACAAGCCATCAGCGAAGTGCGTTGACTGCCACGGCGGTCCGCACGAAATCCTGCCCAGCAGCGACGCCAAGTCGAAGACTAATCACGCCAACGTCGCGAACACTTGCGCAAGCTGCCATGCGAACGGCAACTTAATGGCTGCTAGCGGACACAGTTCCGCTCCAGCGAAGTCGTACGCTGACAGTGTGCATGGAAAAGCTGCGAGCGCCGGCAACCAGAAAGCGGCTGTTTGCACCGACTGTCACGGAAGTCACGACATCTTGCCAGCAAATGATCCGCAGTCTCCCATATTCAAGTTCAACGTGCCGACAACCTGTGCGAAGTGTCACGACGGCGTGAAGAACGAGTTCATGGGCAGCATTCACGGAAAGGCGATCACGAGGGGAAACTGGCAGTCTCCGGTTTGCACGGATTGCCATGGTACTCACTCCATCAAGGCCGTTGCTGACCCGGCCTCGCCTGTTTCGGCCCAGATGCTGAGCAAGTCCACATGCGCACGTTGCCACGAAGGCATGCGCCTGACGCAGGAATTTGGGGTGGCAGGCCGCCGCTCCACGACTTACGAGTCCAGCTATCACGGACTCGCCGCTCAGGGCGGCTCCACAGTGGTGGCGAATTGCGCCAGTTGTCACGGCGTGCATAACATTCTGCCGTCCACCGATCCCAAGTCCATGATTGCGCCAGCCAACTTGGTAGATACCTGCGGGAAGTGCCATCCAGGCGCTGGTCCGAACTTCGTCAAGGGCAAAGTTCACATTGATGTACCGCTTTCCGCCGACATCGGAAGCACGGCAGTTCGATGGACACGTCGCTTCTATATCGGGATGATCGCGGTCGTGATCGGCGGCATGCTGCTTCACAACCTGATCATCTGGCGCAAGAAGGCTCTGCTCAAGAAACAGGCACAGCACCGCATCATCGTTCGAATGGAGAACGCTCAGCGATACCAGCATTTAGTGTTGATGATCAGCTTCATCACTCTGGTGTTGACCGGATTTGCGTTGAAGTACCCCGGCTCCTGGTTTGCAACGTTCTTCGGCCTGCCGGAAACCATCCGCGGTATCGTGCACCGTGTAGCCGGCGTTGCACTCATAGCCGTGGGCCTCTACCACATGTACTACCTGGTCGCCCACCGCTCTGGCCGAAAGATGTTGAAAGACATGCTCCCGGTTCCGAAGGACGCTGCAGACGTCATCGGCACGATGGGATATTACCTTGGCCTCTCGAGGAGCAAGCCAGCCCTCCCACGTTTCGGTTACGCCGAAAAGGCCGAGTACTGGGCCCTCATATGGGGCACTATCGTGATGGCGGGCACCGGTCTGGCACTCTGGGCCAAGGTATGGTTTGGTTCGATTCTCCCGCGCTGGTCCCTTGACGTTGCGACCGCCATCCACTTCTATGAAGCGATCCTGGCCACCCTCGCGATTCTCGTGTGGCACTTCTACTGGATCATCTTCGATCCGGATGTCTACCCGATGAACTGGGCGTGGATGGATGGCAAGATGGACATCGAGCTATACGAAGAGGAACACGCCGGTGACCATGAAACCATCCTCGCTGCCGTCGAAGCTGCCGGCCGCGAAAGTGCCGAGCGCGAGAACAGCCTGGCTGAAGAGACCAAGGAGACGGACAGCGTTCCCTCCAAGCAGTAGGTTCAGGCACTTCAGACTCGCCGGGGCATATCCCGGCGAGTTTTCTACTTTCGGACAATCTACGCTTGCTTGTCAGTTGCCACACTGAGTTATCATTGCGGGCACCGTACATCGAAAGCGATGGCCGGAAACAGCGAGGCGGTGGGGCCTCTTGACTGTCGAATCAACATTCACCTTGTGACGCTACGATAAGATCCTGGTCGGACGCTAGGGAGATTGCGGATGAGTAGCAACGAGCCTCCTGCGCAGCAAAATTCGAAGAATGAGCGCATGCGTGGATTGTTCCGGAACACTATCAGCCTGATCGGCACCGCACTTGCCGCTATCAGTCTGGCCAACATCGCCTTCCTTTTTCTAATTGACTTCACCTCTTCCAGGCCAAGTCCCTACATCGGAATCTTCGCGTACGTAATCATGCCGGCGTTCTTAATCTTGGGTCTGTTGCTGATCCCCGTCGGCATGCTCCTCGAAAGGCGCCGCCGCCGCAAGCTTGCGCCGGGCGAAATTCCAGCGTATCCGCGCCTCGATCTCAACAACCCGGCTCAGCGAAGATCGATCGCGTTCTTCATTTCCTTTGTTGTCGTCTTCGTCATGCTAACGGCTATCGGGAGCTACCGCGCCTACGAATTCAGCGACTCTGTGCAGTTCTGCGGTCAGCTCTGCCACACAGTGATGAAGCCTGAGTACGTCGCGTACACGCTTTCGCCGCACGCTCGGGTTGCCTGCGTGGATTGCCATGTAGGTGCCGGAGCCGGATGGTACGTGAAGTCGAAGCTTTCAGGTGCCTACCAGGTCTATGCCGCGGCTTTCAACAAGTATCCGCGGCCGATACCCACGCCTGTTGAGAACCTGCGACCCGCACAGGGTACTTGCGAACAGTGCCACTGGCCGCGCAAGTTCCATGGCGAGCAGTTCAAGGTGATCACACATTTCGCGGCCGATGAAAAGAACACGCCGCGGCAGGTCCGAATGCTGATCAAAACCGGCGGCGGCGATCCCGCTACGGGTGTCGCCAGTGGGATTCACTGGCACATGAACATCGGGAATGAGGTCACTTATGCCGTGACCGACCCAAAGCGTCAGAACATCCAGTGGGTTCAAAAGAAGGATCTGGCAACCGGGAGGACCACGGTCTATCAGTCGAAAGACATGACCGTTACGCCTGAAGAAATCCAGAAGGCACCCAAGCGTGTGATGGATTGCATCGACTGCCACAACCGACCGACGCATATTTACGTGCCGCCCGACCGCTCCGTCGATCAGTCACTCATCGCAAAGCGCCTCGACCCGAACATGCCTTTCATCAAGCAACAGGCAGTGGCCGCACTTACCGGCGATTACAAGAGCGAGGAAGATGCTGCTAAAGGAATAACCAAAAGCTTGACCGATTTCTACTCGCCCAAGGGAGTCGATAAAGCCACTCTCGACAAGACCATCAAGGAAGTCCAGCGCATTTACGACAGCAGCATTTTCCCTTACATGAAAGTTGACTGGCGTACCCATCCGGACAACATCGGACATTTTTATTTTCCGGGCTGCTTCCGATGCCATGATGGGAACCACGTCAGCTCGGATGGCAAGGTCATCAGCAGAGATTGCACCATCTGCCATGTCATTCTCGGCCAGGACGAAGGGCCGGAAGCCATCCCGGGCAGGATAGCTACAACCGGGTTCACGCACCCAGTTGACGTAGGCGATGTCACCCAACTCAACTGCTACGACTGCCACACCGGGGGTACCCAATAAGAATCGGCTGCGTTAAGCCGTTTCGCTAACTCATCAATTGTTATCGAGCCGGAAAAGAACAGCGACAAGTCGCCGAACCTCGCTGACGTACATATCGAGTTCCCCGATGAAGCGGTCCGCTCCGAACCTTCGTACCGCCGGGCATTCCTCTGCAAGAATCGCCCACGCTGGCGCCGAGGCAATATCTTGTGCTGGCTGCTCAGAAAAACCGTAACCCAACCCGCAATGACGGCAGATCAGGTCTCCAATGTGAACCAAGGCCACAAGTCCGCGATACAGCGAAGCATTCTGTACATCATGGTGACGGCGTATGACCTCACTCAAGTCGGGCGCAAGCTGCCAGTGTTCTGCCAAGAGGGCTCCGGTGACGCTATGGGTGAGCCCAATCAGCTTCGATTCGGCCGCATCGAACGGTAAATGCTGCGCAAATGAGTGGTGCGCGACTTCATCAAACTCGTCTGGTAAAAGCAGGAGGTTCGCCACAATGCCGAGATCGTGCAACAGGCCAGCGAGGTAAGCTTTCTCCGGATCACGAAAGCCAACACGCCGAGCTAGACGGCGACTTACCAGTGCTACCCCTAACGAGTGCTCCCAGAAGACCCGCGGATCGACGCACGTCCTGTCATTGGGCAGAAGCTTCAGCACACAACAGGACATCGCGATGTCACGAACTCGGCTAATGCCAAGTGCGACCACGGCACCGCGCACGGTATCAATGTTGTGCCAGCGTCCGAACAGTGGCGAGTTCGCCATATGCAAGCACTGTGCGGCCAGCGATTTATCGTGCGAAACCAGGTCCACGACCTTGGGGACGTCAACGTCCTCGATCGGAACATCCAGATATCGCAAAAGCGGAAGCAGAATCGCGGGCACACTCGGGATCGTGTCCAGCCGCTCCATGCGAGCGGCCAGTGCCTCTAGCGAGATCGCAACGGTCGTACTTGCGTTCATATTGGGGTCAGTTTCCGGTGTTGGGTGCTGGGAACAGCGTCTGGTTTCGGCTGTCCGGCGCTGGTGCGCTGCTCGACAGGTTTGGACCTTGTGCGGCCAGAATGACCAAGTCCACGCGTCGGTTCTGGCGGCGACCGTCTGCCGTTGCATTCGTAGCCACGGGGTGAAACTCACCATATCCTGCAGCGGACAACCGAGTCGGAGACAACTGGTGTCGCGAAATCAGGAAGCTGATCATTTGGGTCGCACGCGCCGTTGACAGTTCCCAGTTCGAAGTGAACTGAGCAGTGTGTATCGGGACATTGTCCGTGTGCCCTTCGACTCTTACTGCCACCCCGCGTTCCCGCAATAAACCGGCAACGCGGCCTACGGCAGCCTCCGATCCCGGTTTCAAGACCGCTGAGCCACTGTCAAAAAACCCAACTTCCCGCAGGCTGACTATCAGTCCTTCCGGTCCTACCCGCAGCGCAACTTCGCGACGGCTGATCTCCGCAGCCAGCGCACGCTCCAACTCTACTTTCAGGCTCTGAACAGCATGTGAGGTGAACGGTGCTTGCTTGGTGTCCGTGAGTGCAGCTATTCGGGCGATTTTTTGAAAGTCCTGCTCACTCCGGGTCTCCCGGGCGACAGGGTTGTTTCCGGCTCCGGCATTTGCTGCCTCGACTGCTTGAATCGGCGGGCCGACTGTTGAACCCTGAAATACCCCGAGTTCCTGAAAAGCCCCTTCGATTGCGGCAGCCAACTTACCCATTTTCGCCTTGTCAACCTGGGAGGATGAGTACAGAACGACGAAAAAGGCGAACAAGAGAGTGATGAAATCGGCGTAAGACACAAGCCAACGTTCATGATTAGCGTGCTGAGCGTGCTTGTTTTTCCGGCTCACTGGCTCGCCTCCGCAGCAGCGCTCTGCCGTGCAGACGCTTTGGAGTCTCTTAGGAAGCCGAGCAGCTTCGTTTCCAGCATGCGAGGGTTCATCCCTTCCAGAATGGAGACGACTCCCTCCAAAGTCATTTCGCGGATGATCTGCTCCTCGCGTATTCGAATTTTCAGCTTTCCAGCACTCGGCAGGAAGAAAAGGTTGGAAGCACCGACTCCGTAAATGGTGGCAACGAACGCAACCGCGATGCCGCGCCCGACCTCATCGATGTTGTCAAGGTGCTGCATGACTTGGATGAGGCCCATCACCGCACCGATAATGCCGACAGTCGGTGCGAAACCGCCCGCGGACTCGAAAACCTGCGGGATTTTCTCCTCGTCCTCGGCCTTCGTATCGAGTTCCAGTTCCATTATCTTGCGTAATTCTTGAGGTTCGGTCCCATCAACCGCCAGCATCAGGGACTTCTTCAGAACTGCATCCTCAATTGCATTAAGTTCGGAATCCAGTGACACAATTCCCTCGCGACGTGCCTTGTTGGCGAAACCGACCAACTGTTCGATCTTCGCCTCTGCGTCGCTTCCCTTTTCGAAAAAGACGTTAGCAAGTTGCTTTACGGCGGTAAGCACTACTGCCAGAGGAAACTGAACCATCACTGCTCCGATTGTGCCCCCAAACACAATCATCGCTGCCGTCGGTTGCAAGATCTGGGCGATCTTGCCTCCTTCAAGAATCAAGCCACCCAAAATGCCGGCACCGGCGACGGCAATTCCACCAAACGTACCCTTGTCCACTGGCTACTCCGTGATCGAATCGTGCTCGTTGCTTCCCGAAGAATGCTCGGTGTCCTTACCTGACGAGGCCAATCCCGACAGAATGGATCGGCGAAACTGGAGTATTCGCTCCAGAACCTCCTTTGCACTTTCTCGTACCACGAGCTTCTCGCCAGTAACGAGGGTCAAGACAGTGTCTGGAGCCTGCTCAACGAACTTGATCAGATCGGCATTCACCGCGAGCGGCTGATTGTTGAGGCGCGTGAGTCGAATCATTTTCTGACATCACATCGACCATAGCTGGTACGCCGATGTGATCCTGCACTTCTGTATCGGCATATTTCGGGTGAGCTTCACTGTCCGTGTTCTCCGCTCAAAGAGAGATAAGACCGCTCTAATCCTGCTTGGCAACCTGGTTGCGTCCATTCACCGTGAGTGTCCAGGCGAAAAGGGGCGTGACTCATGCCAACTGTTGGTCTATCCATGATCGTGAAGAACGGAGCAGCCGATATTCGAGGTTGCCTCGAAAGCGTTCAGGGAGTTGTAACGGAGATAGTTGTTGCAGATACGGGATCGACCGACGGAACGGTTGAGATTGCAACAGAGTTGGGAGCTACCGTGATCCAGGTGCCTTGGGCCAACGACTTCGCTCAGGCCCGCAATGCCGCCTTACAACCGTTGAAGACTGACTGGGTGCTCGTCTTGGACGCGGACGAAGAACTGGATTCAGACGCGAAACCGGTCATCCCTGGGCTGCTGGAGCAGAGCGTTGGCGGCTATGAGGTGCCCATTCGCAACTACCTGCCCGTACGCTACGCACGGACTTTCGACCGAGTGGCGAAACCAAACAACGAAACAACGGGGCGTGCGATACATGCGCCTGCGTATACCGAGCATACAAACTGCCGACTGTTCCGGCGCGTGCCGGAGATCTACTTCGTAGGGCGAGTACACGAGCTGGTCGAACATCAGATCCTGGCGCAAGGATGGAAGCTCGGAATGGCCGACTTTCACATTCACCACTTCGGGATGCTTGCCGGCGAACAGAGACTGAGGCAGAAAGACGAGTTCTATCGCGAGTTGGGCCGTCTGAAAGTGAAAGAGCGCCCAGATGACCCTGCGGCGCACATCGAGCTCGGACTGCAAGAATACGAGCACTTTCAAAATTACGAAGAAGCGCTTTGCTGCTTTGAACGTGCTCTTGTGCTGGCGCCGTCGGCAAAGTCGGCCTGGCTCTTCACTGGCATGGTGCACCTCGACTTGGGAAACGATCGTGAGGCCCTCATTGCGCTGGAACTAGCGAAGGGCGACGGTCCGGGGCAGGCGCTCGCAAGCCACCTGCGCGCGGATGCGCTTTTCAATCTCGGACTGCTGAAAGAAGCGAGACACGAGTATCGAAAGGCGTTGCACCTTGTTCCGCACGACCCGTTCCTTGAAAGTAAGCTCGGGATGACCGAGGTGCGCATAGGGCGCAAGAAGTTGGGGTTCTCGAAGTTGAGACGCGCCATAGCTGCCGCTCCAAGGATGTTGGAGCTGCGCGAGCGAATGCTGAAGGCATGTGTGGCGGCAGGCGAACTGGAAGAAGCAGCCATAATCGCGGAGGACATTGCCGAACATTCGCTGCTACCGAAAAAGCTGTTACGCGCTGCGAGCATTCGAGCGAAGCTCGGCCAACGCGAACGGATGAAGGAGCTATTGGAGCGCGGCGATCACAAGTTTCCTGGTGCGGATGTGTTCCGGACGGCTTTGCTTGAAAGTTCGGCGGAATCGCCGAACGAAAATTGCGTTTCCGAACTAAAGCACGAATGCAGAGTGCCGATGTAATGCGTGTACGAGATCCGATCTCGTGATGAACGGAGCATAACTCGGTTCGCCACGGCGACGGAACGTGAAAGGAGCAAACTATGGCGCTCAGCATTCTTAACAACATCCCGTCGATGGCGGCACAGAATCAGTTGTCGATTACGGGATCGTCGCTGCAGAAGACCTTATTCCGCTTGTCGTCCGGTTCCCGCATCAACAGTGGTGCGGATGATGCAGCTGGTCTGGCGATCGCAGACGGCCTGCGCGCGAACGTGACGGCGCTGAGCCAGTCGGCACGAAACGCAACGGACGGCATCGGCAAGCTTCAAGTCGCTGACGGCGCGCTAGCGCAGGTCACGAACTTGCTGAACCGCGCTGTAACACTAGCAACCGAGGCCTCGACCGGGACGGTCAATGGAGACCAGCGTACTGCACTCGACAAAG
>DASPIK010000044.1:0-11883 GCA_035629075.1 Terriglobales bacterium
GCAGCAGCCATGGCGGGCAACGCGGCGTTCTTTGCACCGCTGGTTTGAACGGTTCCTTGCAGGCGGGTACCGCCGCGAATCACAAACTTATCCATGAATGATTGCGCCTCGGATCAGGATGACCTGTGTACATTCTAGTCAGAATTGGCGCGTTTGGGGGCCAGTAAAAAAGCTGAGAATCTATTGATTTGATTCGGGGCACTCACCCTAGCGCCAGGTATGTGCGGCGCTAGGATAAGGCCCTTTCTCGAAAGGGGCGAACCTACTTCGCGCCAATGGCCTTGCGTACCCGGCCGTTGGCCTTCTTGAGGCGCTTCAGTGCCTCAGCCTTGCTGACGCCTGCGTTGAGCATGACCAAAGCGACGGGGACTTTCATGCCTGCCGCCTCCAGCGCTGTGAGGGCACTGTCGCGGTCCACGCCGGTTGCCTTCTGCAAGATGGTGATTCCGCGCTCAACAAGCTTTTCGTTCTTGAGGTGAACGTTGACCATCAGGTTGCCGTAAACGTAGCCCATGCGCGACATGGCCCCGGTGGTAAGCATGTTGCACACCAACTTCTGCGCGGTGCCGGCCTTCAGGCGGGTGGATCCCGTCAGGACCTCGGGACCGACAACGACTTCGATAGCAACCTGGGCGGCCTTAGCAAGTGCGGAGCCGCTATTGCATACGACCGCCACCGTGGCTGCGCCCTTTTTGCTCGCGTATTCGACGGCGGCGATAGTGTAAGGCGTACGCCCGCTGGCGGCGATCCCGATAACGACATCTTTCTTGCCGGGCTTCTTCGCGGCGATGTCTTTGCGTCCCAGTTCGGGCGAATCTTCGTTCGATTCCGCGGCAGAGCCAAGTGCGCCAGGCCCCCCGGCGATGACGTACTGCACCATCTTCGGATCGGTGTTGAAGGTTGGAGGGCACTCGGAGCTATCGAGCGCGCCGATGCGGCCGCTGGTCCCGGCGCCAACATAGATGAGGCGCCCGCCCTTGCTCAGGCGATCGGCAATAACGTCGATGGCACGCGCTATCTGCGGCAGGACTTTCTTAATGCCCGCGGCCACTTTCGCGTCTTCGCGGTTCATCACCGTGGCGATCTCGAGCGCACTCATGGTGTCGAGATTCGCCGAAGCGGCATTCTGCTTTTCGGTTCCAAGCTTCTTCAGTTCGACTGCTAGTCCGTTCATTGAATGGATCCTTGTGATCTTAGGGGCGCACCTTCAGCCGTGCGCAGGAACAGCAGGTCCTTCGCTTCGCCCAGGATGACACCGCTGATTAGGAATGACAGAACATCATAGCAAGTGTGCACGCCCGGACCAGAACAGGGTGCTCGGTTCGTTTATACGAGGCCCAGGGATTCGACAACCGCGTCGTGAAAACTCGGGCGCACTCGCTTGATGAGCTGGCATTCGCGGTTCGGCCACGTGCGGTTTGTAAGGAAGGTTACCGAAAGCTCACGCTCAGGGTCGCACCAGAGCGAAGTACCGGTAAAGCCGAGGTGTCCAAAGGAACCGGGAGACAGGTATCTCCCCGATTGGGACGGACTCGAAGGAGTATCCCAACCCAGCGCGCGCGAGGTGCCGTGTGGCGACGACTCGCGGCGTGTGAAGTGTGCGATCGTTTCGTGTGCAACGATAGGACCGCCGCTGAGCATCGCCTGGGCGAAATGTGCAACATCCAGCGCAGGGGCAAATACTCCGGCGTGACCGGCGATGCCTCCCAGCACGAAAGCATTCTCGTCGTTGACCTCGCCCTGAATGACACGCATGCGAAATCGCTGATCGTCCTCAGTGGGCGGGATGCGTTCGCGCCAGAACTCAGGTGGGTTGAAGCGCGTTGAGCTCATGTCGAGAGGTAAGAAGACTTCTCGGCTACAGAATGCGTCGAGCGGCTCGCCGGCGATCCGCTCCAGCGCGACACCAAGGAGGATGAACCCGATATCGCTATACTCAGCGCGTGTTCCAGGCTCAGCCTCCAACGGAATGGTGTAGCACATCTGAAGAAGCTCTTCCGGCGTGTGGGCCTGCTCGTAGACGCGGTAGTAACTCGGCAGACCGGACGAGTGCGTCAGAAGCATGCGCATGGTAACCCTCTGCCTACGGGGATCAGAGGTAGCAAACTCGGGCACAAGCGAAGCGAGCGGTGCGTCAAGGTCGAGTTTCCCGCGTTCCCACAACGACATCGCCATTGCGGTAGTTGCCAGTACTTTCGATACGGACGCAATGTCCCAGACTGTGTCTTCCGCAACTTTCGGTGAAGAGGTTTCGTACGTGAACCGCCCGAACCCTCGCAATGCAACTACCTCGCTGCGAAGGGTAACCGCAACCGCGGCCCCGGGGAAAGCGCCTTCGGCGATTGCAGAGTCCAGTACTCGAAACGCTCGGGAGAAGAGAGCATCCTGCTCGTTATAGTTTATGCGCAGTGAAGAGTGTTTCATCGCTGTTCCGGCCTTTATAGCAGATTTACGTCGCAGACGCGCCGCTGCGGAGCTTAGAGCCGACTCGGAAACAACGGATTGAAAGAGCTCAGTGGTGTACCTGCTTGGCAACTTTCTTGTTCCGGTGTACATTCGCGCTTGATCCCAAATACTGCGGAATAAATACATTGAACTCACGAAAGTGGTCCGCCCAACGCCTAGTTTCGCTCTTCCTCTTCATCACTCTTTGTGCAACCTTCGGCTTTGCACAGCCGACACGCGGTGCCAAGGCGTCGGCCACGGCTCCCGCTTCAGAGGCCGCCTTTGCTCCGATCGACGAGATCATGAACCAGGCGGTCGCGTCCGGAACCATTCCGGGTGGAGTGGTGCTGATCGGCCACAACGGAAAGGTCGTCTATCGTAAGGCCTACGGACAGAGGTCGCTCGAGCCTACGAAAGAACCCATGACGCTGGACACCATTTTCGACATGGCTTCGCTCACCAAGTGCGTCGCAACCGCAACGTCGGTGATGAAACTGGTCGAAGATGGCAGGGTCAGACTTGGCGATCCGGTCGCAACGTATCTTCCGGAGTTTGCCAAGAATGGCAAGGAGAATATTACGGTGCGGCAACTGCTGACGCACTACTCCGGCCTGCGCGAGGATCTTGATCTGAAGTTCCCATGGCAAAGCAGAGAAACCGCCTATCGCATGGTGATGGACGAGAAACCGGTATTTCCGGTTGGCGCTCGGTTCCTTTATAGCGATATCAATTTCGAAACGCTCGGCTTCATCGTCGAGAAAGTGTCGGGCATGCCGCTTGACCAGTTCGCGGCGAAATACATCTACGAGCCGCTCGGCATGAAGGACACCCGCTTCAACCCACCAGCGGCATGGGCTTCACGGATCGCCCCGACCGAGTACGACGAGAACAACAAGATGCTGCGAGGCGTGGTGCACGATCCCACAGCGCGGCGCATGGGTGGAGTCGCCGGTCATGCCGGATTGTTCTCGACTGCTGACGACGTTGCGAAATACGCACAGGATTTGCTTTCCGGATTCAAAGTTCTGAACCAGCTCTCAGTGCTCAAGATGAGCACCCCGCAGCAGCCGCCAGTTGCGACGGGAGTCCGTGGGCTCGGCTGGGACATCGATTCGCCGTTTGCAAGCAATCGCGGTGAGTTGCTTCCCGTCGGTTCGTTTGGCCACACCGGATTTACCGGAACCTCGCTCTGGATTGACCCGGTCACGAACACCTACGTCGTCGTATTGACGAATGCTGTTCATCCGCATGTTGGGAAGTCGGTTGTCTCCTTGCGTGCTCGAATCGCGACAGCGACCGCTAAGGCGCTGGGGTTGAAAGTCAGCGACAACGAGAAACTGAGGCTGGCTACCATCACCGGCTACAACGAAACGTTCTCGGCAGCACGGCGCGTGAATTTCCGTAATGGCGAAGTGAAGAACGGTATCGACGTCTTGGCTCAGCGCAACTTCAACGTCTTCAAGCCGAACGGCAGCAAGATCAAAGTCGGGTTGGTAACGAACCACACAGGCGTTGATGCGCAGGGGCGTAGGACAATCGACGTGCTGAATGGCGCACCTGGTATCGAACTCACCGCGATCTTCAGCCCCGAGCATGGCGTTGCGGGCGCTCTCGACACGACTGACATCGGCAACACCAAGGACGCGGCAACCGGCGTGGCGGTATACAGCGTGTACGGCGAAGGGGATGCGAAGCGCCGGCCGCCGATGGACGTGGTTAGCACGCTCGATTACATCGTGTACGACATTCAGGATATCGGTGTACGGTTCTACACGTACGAGACGACGATGGGGTACTTCCTGGAAGCGGCTGCCAAAGCAGGGAAGGATATCATCGTGCTCGATCGTCCGAACCCAATCACCGGTGCCTTCGTTCAGGGTCCCGTCGCCGATCCGGGCAAAGAGAGCTTCGTCAGCTATGGACAGATACCGCTACGCCATGGAATGACCATCGGCGAGCTGGCCAAGATGTACAACACCGAACGCGGCATAAATGCCAAGCTGACTGTCGTGCCCATGGAAGGTTGGATCCGTGGCGACTGGTACGACTCGACTGGCCTGCTGTGGATCAACCAGTCTCCGAACATGCGCAGCCTCACGGAAGCAACGTTGTATCCGGGCGTCGGCATGATCGAGGGTACGAACGTTTCCGTCGGACGCGGAACCGATACACCGTTTGAAGTCGTAGGTGCTCCGTGGATCAGGCCGCTGGAAGTGACTAAGTATCTCAATGGTCGCGGCATCAGCGGCGTGCGCTTTGTGCCGATTCAGTTCAGGCCGACTTCCAGTAAGTACCAGAACGAGCTGTGTGGCGGCGTGAACATCGTGGTGCTGGACCGAAATGCGCTGGATTCGCCGGCCCTCGGCATCGAACTGGCCTCGGCGCTGCAGACGCTCTATCCGACTCAGTATCAAATTGACAAGCTGAACTGGCTGCTCGTTAACCGGGCGTCCTACGACGCTACCAAGTCCGGACAGGATCCGAGATTGGTAGTCGATGGCTGGACGGAGGGCTTGGAGCAATTCCAGCAGATCAGAAAAAAGTATCTGATTTATTAGCGCAACTCAGTTCCACTGGACGATGATGCCGCAGCATTGCTGACTGTGCTGCGGCATTTTGCTTGTGCGACTACAATGACCCGGTCCAGCTATTCTGAACGGCGAGATGGTGGGAGGCGATTGTGGATAGAAGGCGAGTGGTGCTCGTTGGAGCTTTAGTTGTCATGCTTTCTGGTTCACTGATTTCGGCTGAGGTGGCCGATGCGAAGTTGCAGACGAAGCTGGAGACGATGGCAGCACAACATCGCGGCAAAGTGGCGCTCTGGGCGAAGAATCTCCAAACCGGCGATGTCGTGGCCCTTAACGCCGATCAGCCAGTGCAGACCGCTTCGGTAATCAAACTGCCCATCATGCTGGAAGCGATCTACCAGGTGAAAGCGGGCAAGCACAGCCTCGGCGAAAAGATGAAGCTCACGAAGGACAATCAGGTTCCGGGATCAGGCGTACTGCAGTTCATGGACCCAGGGCTGGAACTGACGTTGAAAGACACTATTGCACTCATGATGATCCTTAGTGACAACACGGCCACGAACATGACCATCGACATGTTGGGCGTGAATGCAGTGAACGAGCGCATCGCGGCCATGGGTTTGAAAAATACGCACCTGTACAAGAAAGTATTCAAGCCAGTTGACCCGAAAGACGCCCCGCTCCCGGACGACTACAAGAAGTTTGGTTTGGGAAAGACGACGGCTCGTGAAATGGGAGAGGCGATCGCCAGCCTCCACCGATGCGACCTGGGTGACAAAGATCTGTGCACAACCATGATCGACATCATGAAGAGCCAGGATTATCGCAACATGATTCCGCACTACATTGAGTCATCGGACACGACGGAACACCCATCAGCCATCGCCGATAAGCTTGGCGCGCTCGACGACGTTCGCAACGACGTGGCGCTGGTCTATACGAAAAATGGACCGCTGGTCATCTCGGCTTTCACGTGGGACAACAAGGATCAGTCCTGGACCATGGAGAACGAGGCCGAGTTGCTGATCGCGCGTATGGCTAAAGTCATCATCGATACCTGGTCGCCTAAAGGCGTAGCTCAACCGGCGAAATAGAAAAGGCGACTTTCAGCAGGGAAGCGGGTTCCTAGCATCTTTAGTCTGGCCAATCAGGGGCCCTAAGGAGGGTGAATGCGAGCGTGGGCTGCTTTGGCAGTTGTTCTGACCACTTCGTTGCTGATCTTGGCACAAGAGCCGGCAGTCACTGTTCGCAACGCGACCGAGCAGACGGCTCCTGCTGCAGCGAGTAAGTCTTCAAAGCTCCTGCCAGGCAAACGCGTTATTCCGGCAGGTACCCGCATTCCCATGCAACTAAAGAATGCGGTCTCAACAAAGAGCGCACGCGTGGGGGACAGGGTTTACGCCGAGACCACATTTCCAGTCGCGCTCGACAACCGAATTCTCATTCCTGTCGGCACTTACGTACAGGGCCGCATCAGCAGCCTGCAGCGGGCCGGCCGCGTGAAGGGCCGTGCCGAAGTGCTTTTCCATTTCACCATGATGGTTTTCCCCAGCGGTTACACCGTTTCGTTGCCCGGTTCCGTGGAGCGGGCCGATTCGGAAAAGTCGCAAGTCAGCGACCCGGAAGGTACGATTCGGCACGAGGGGGAAAAGGGCAAGGATGCTGCCGAAGTTGGCAAGAGTGCGGCTCAGGGTGCCGCGATCGGTGCCATTGCTACCCGGGGTGCCAGAGGTGCAGGTATCGGTGGCGGAATCGGCGCTGCAACGGGCTTAGCCATAGGGCTTCTTTCGCGAGGCGGAGACGTGACGCTAGAGTCAGGCACGTCGATGGAAATGGTCTTGCAGCGAGACGTTCTGGTGGACGAATCGCGGATTCGATGACTTCTCAGGACGCACGATTCTTCGCGAGCAGGCGAGAGAACAGTCCTTTCCGCTCCTGGAGGCGCAGCCCCTGAACTACTTGCTCAATTTCGGTCTCGGGTAACGGCTGTGCTTCCTTGCGCAACCAGATCATCTCCTGGAAAGCTGTGAACGAGTTTAGACAATGAATGCAGCCGGACGCGTGACGTTCTGCATTGTCACGATCGCGCCACGAGATTTGGCCGTTGATGATGTTGTCCATGGTCTTCCACGAGAGGCAGTCGGGCGTGCGCGCCGATTCGGCCAACTCCATCGCTCGAAGCGTGGTAGCACAGTGCGCCATAGAACTATCGCCGTCTGCGAGAGCGTGGATCCTGTCGTCAGCCAAGATTCTCGCTTCCTTGGCTGTCGCTGCCGCGTTCGTGATCATGGCAGAAGCCTCGTCGACGCTCCACCCCTTTAGAAATACCCAAAAGAGCTGCCGCTGAATGAGCGCAAGACCGTCTGGGGCTCGAGCGAGATCGTCTGCTGAAAATTGAAGCACTGGAAGCCGGACAGACGAGCGGCCGTACGCGAGGACCAGTTCGCGAAAAGCCATCGCGAACTCCCGTTCATTGGCAAAAGCGAGCGATCTAAACCATGCATTGTCGTCGGCATTAGCGCGGGCAAACACCGTCCGACGACGCATGCCTGTTTCGGAAGCTAACGTCGGGAAGTAGTGCGCAACGAGCCTTTCAGCTACGGTGCCGTAATCGCGGACAAACTCGAACCAGCCCTGGCGCACGCCATGAGCGCAGTCCTCAGCCATGGTGAATATCGTGCGTATCGCCATAACCGGCCAGTGTACCAGTGAAAGCGTCACCAGAGTTGCACGTGGGCACTGATCGGGCCGATACATGTGCCCAAGTGCGTCGCTGATGGCGTGAGTGGCAAGCCGTGAGGCTCGTAGCTGCTTACGCGGCGGCCTTACCTCAAAGTAAATAGCGCATTGACGTGTGCGGTCACCTGTATCTGTTGCGGCGTAAACTCCGACGTTGGAGGCGCCGCAGCCATGTCGGCAGCAGTGGCTTCCATGGTTCTCGAAGCTTTGTACATTGCCTGCGGAAGCGGGCGGACCGGCTCAAACGTATCGACGGAAGCAAAGGAGAGCTCGCCCAGCACTCGGCCTCCAGCTCGGGCAAGTGCCGCAGCTTCGGCCCGCGCACGCTGGAACGCGTCTTCGACCGCTCGAACCTTCGCCGCGTCAATGTTTTCGAGTGTGTAGCTCACAGTCTGATTTTCGGTAACGTCGATGTCCCCGAGTTGCTGGACTATCGGCCCGACCTTGGAAAAGTCTCTCAGCTTCAGAGTTACGCTGCTGTTAACGCGGTAGGCGATGAGCTTTCGCTTCGGATTGCGATAGTCATACACGGGAGTTAGCGAGAAGAAGCCGATCTCCGCCTGTTTGACGTCAATGCCGTTTTTTCGCAACACTTCGCGGATCTGCTCGGCGGCACGCGCGCCCCGGTCGTAGGCCGCCTTCGATGACAATTCCTGGGTGGAGATGTTGAACTGGACGAGCGCTGTGTCCGGCGCGGCTTCGAAACGGCCATCGGCTCCGACGTACAACGTATCGGGCTGGACAGTAACCGTTGGCGGTTGCTGCGCGAAGGAAGTGGCGGCAATCACGATGGCGAACAACATGAGGAATTGAGCTTTCATTGTCACTCCTTGCCATTAGATCGAGGAGCCTCGACGAACTTGCAGATTATTTTGGAGATGACTCAGAAAGCAAGTCGGCAGTCGTAGCACTGTTCAGCGCCGCGAAAGAGGTCGGGTGGCGTACGGAGTTGGCTTCGACCCCTGCTATCCGGTGCCGAAAGCGACCAGTGCGCTGTCGCCGAGAGCCGCAACCCGCTGAATCAGCATGGTATAATTCCCGTTCGCGTGCATTATAGGACGTCATTAATTAGTTCTCGACCCGAGGACAATTTTCCGGCATTGGAGAGGTCTGGACATGTCTGGCCATTCAAAATGGGCAACCATTAAGCACAAGAAGGGCGCGCTCGATGCGAAGCGCGGCAAGATTTTTACTCGACTAATAAAGGAAATCACCATGGCCGCGAAGGGCGGTGGTGATCCTGAAAAGAACCCGCGTTTGCGCACGGCGATCGCGGCGGCCAAAGCCGAGAACATGCCGGCCGATAATATCAAGCGCGCGATCCAGCGCGGCACCGGCGAACTGCCGGGCGTCAACTACGAAGAGTTTATGCTGGAAGGTTACGGGCCGGGCGGAGTGGCCGTGCTGGTGGATCTCTCGACCGACAACCGCAACCGCACGGTCAGCGAGATTCGCCACGCCTTCGGAAAGTACGGCGGGAACATGGGCGAAGCGGGGTCTGTGTCGTGGATGTTCCATAAGAAGGGCTCGATCGTGGTACCGAAGTCCGCTGCTAAGGAAGATGACCTGATGAACATCATCCTTGAAGCCGGCGGTGAAGATCTGCGCGACGACGGCGACAACTGGGAAATCCTGACAGACCCCTCGGCGTACGAAGCCGTGCTTGAGGCCGTGAAGAACGCCGGCGTAAAGCCCGAGGTTGCCGAAGTGGCCATGGTCCCGCAGAACTACATCAAGCTGGAAGGGCAGAGCGCGAACACCATGATCCGCCTGCTCGAAGCGCTCGAAGATCAGGACGACGTACAGCACGTTTACTCGAATTTCGACATGGACGAAGAGCAGATGGAAGCAATGGCGTAACCGCCTGCGCCGATGTGCCTGTGTATCGCAGGGCGTCAGGCGCAAAAGGCCAGACAACTCTCATGAAAGCCGCTTGCTCAGCAGGCGGCTTTTTTGTTGTTCCAAAGGACACAGAACTGCTAGGTTGTTGCCTACTTCTTAGCTGCAAGGAGTGTCATGCGCAAGTTCGGCATGGTTGCCCTCGTGCTGTTTGCTTCTGTTGCTTTCGCACAAGACTTTGCTCACGATACGTTCAGCAGGCGACCCTTCGAGATCACGCCTTGGGTGGGCGGCGGGTTGGGACTGCGACAGCGTACCGACTGGAAATTTTTCAACGCAGGCGTGCGCGTAGGCAAAGTGCTGACAGGTGAGAAAGGTGCCGGTTTCTTTCGCGGCAATTTTGAGTTTGCCGCCGATGTGATCCCTCTCTACATGACCTACCAGCCGGAGGCGATCGCGTTCCCCGCGGCAGAAGATCCGAGCAAGGTGGCCTACGTCCTGACCGGCAGGCGACAGCGCGTTTACGGTTACAGCTTTAATCCCGTCGTGCTTACGTGGAATTTCACCCGTGGCAAGCGCATCGTACCGTTCTTCTCGGCGGAAGGTGGCTTACTCGTTACCCGTAAAGACGTTCCGTTCCCCGACACCAGCAATGTCAACTTCACGCCGGGCGGGGCGTTCGGAGCGCATGTATTCCTGAAGAACAATCACGCAATCACATTTAGCGGACACGTGACGCATGTTTCGAACGCAAGCCTGGGCGATCACAATCCGGGCATCAATGCGGCGCTGCTGTTCAGGGTGGGGTACTCGTGGTTCAAGTAAAAGGCTCAAGAGCGAGGCGGCATGATTAAGCGCTACGTGATCATAGACAGCGACTGGACAACCACGACCGGAATGGCCATCCTCGTTGTCGCCTCAGCGGTTCTGTCCGTAAACAGTTTCAAACAGCTTGCTCAGGGAGAGTTGACGAAAGACGCTTCAGTTCACACAGTTGTTCTCGCTGTCCTTGTTTTCTGGATCGCGATTTCTGCAACTGAGCCACTGCTGAGAATCGCACTTGGACTGATCGGCCTTAGCGCTGGTTTTCGCGCCGGAGCTTATTACCTGCACGCTCACGAGAATACCTCGCATGCCATCGCGCTCGGTGCCGTCTTGCTCAAGGCCATCGGATGGACTTTGATGTGCGTCTCCGCAGTTCAATGGTTCCGATACAGCGCGAAATTGCGAAAAGAAGACTGAAACACTGTCTTGGCCATCTCTCACGGCTCTTGCCCCCGCCTTCGCGCCCTTATATCCTTCTTAGTCCTTATATCCCCGTGGAGACGAACGCGTGCGCACACTGGTGGAATGTGTTCCGAACTTTTCCGAAGGCCGTGACAAGGCCAAAGTTGATGCCATTGTTGAAGCGATGAAGATGGATGGCGTCTATCTGCTCGACCGCGAGATGGATGCCGATCACAACCGTTGCGTAATCACTCTGGTCGGCGAGCGTGAGCCGATCATGGAGGCCGTGCTGCGCGGCGTGGGCAAGGCTGCCGAGTCAATTGACCTCAACACCCACACGGGAGCACACCCGCGCATGGGAGCGACGGATGTGGTGCCGTTCATCCCGATCGAGGGCGTCACGCTCGAAGACTGCGTGCAGATGGCGAAGCACGTCGGTGCGGAGATGTGGAAGCGCTATCAAATTCCCGTTTATCTGTATGAAGCGGCGGCGCAGCGCCCTGAGCGGCAGAACTTGGAGAACATCCGGCGCGGGCAGTTCGAAGGCATTCGCGCGGAGATCGCGACCAACCCTGACCGCATGCCCGATTTTGGCGAGCCGCGCGTGCATCCGACGGCGGGCGCAACGGTGGTTGGTGCGCGCAAGTTCCTGGTCGCCTACAACGTTTACCTGAATACGAGCGACGTCGAGGTCGCCAAGAAGATCGGCAAGGCAGTGCGCTTCTCCAACGGCGGTCTGCGTTACGTCAAGGGCATGGGCATTCCGGTACGCGGACTGGCACAAGTGTCGATGAACCTGACCGACACCGACCAGACGCCGATCGCCCGCGTGTTCGAGTTCGTGAAGAGGGAAGCGGCGCGTTACGGGGTTATGCCGTTGTCGAGCGAGATCGTCGGTCTGATCCCGAAGAAGGCTCTCGAGGACGCGGCCGAGTGGTTTTTGCAAGTAGAGAACTTCGACTCATCGATGATTCTGGAAAACCGGCTCGCTGCCGTGATGGGCGGAAAGATGGCCGTGGGCGGACTGCGTGCCGGAGTCGAGCCTTTCATCGAGCAACTGGCTGCACCGACGGCCGCTCCCGGCGGAGGCAGCGCAGCCGCTGCG